>JAKSIK010000021.1 GCA_024398835.1 Fibrobacter sp. | reverse complement strand
GCACCACCAACTGCTTGGCTCCGATTTCCAAGGTTCTTAACGAAAAGTTCGGCATTGTCCGTGGCCTCATGACCACCGTTCATGCTGCAACTGCTACTCAGAAGACTGTTGACGGTCCTTCCAAGAAGGATTGGCGCGGTGGCCGTGGCATTCTCGAAAACATCATTCCTTCCTCCACTGGTGCTGCAAAGGCTGTGGGTAAGGTTCTTCCTGAACTCAACGGCAAGCTCACTGGTATGTCCCTCCGCGTTCCTACCTCTGACGTGTCCTTCGTTGACCTGACTGCTGAACTCAAGAACGCTCCGGCTGCCGATAAGGACGCCGCATACGCAGCAATCTGCGCTGCTATGAAGGAAGCTTCTGAAGGCGAACTCAAGGGCATTCTCGGTTATACCGAAGACGCCGTTGTTTCCACCGACTTCCGCAACTGCGCTTGCACTTCTATCTTCGACGCCAAGGCCGGTATCCAGCTTGACCCGACCTTCGTGAAGGTTTGCTCTTGGTACGATAACGAATGGGGCTACAGCAACAAGGTTTGCGAAATGGCTCGCGTTATCACCAACTACAAGGGCTAATAAAACGCTAGCATCGCTAGCATTTTATCCTAGAAGTTGATTCTAAGGAACCCCGCTCTTTTGAGCGGGGTTTTCTTGTGCGCTCCGTGAAAACGGGGTCTTTCTTTTTTTGTTTTGTCGACGGCAAAAATTTTAAAGGTATATTTGGGGTAGAGGTTTATTATGAAAATTGATTCTAAAGTTGAAGAAGGAAACCTGAGCATTGTTCTGGATGGTCGTCTGGATTCTATGACTTCCGGAGAATTGGAAGCCCATTTGGAAAAGGAACTGACGGACTCCATTCAGTCCCTGTCCATTGACCTTGGTGCCGTTGATTTCATTTCTTCCAAGGGGCTCCGCGTAATGGTGGCTACCTATAAGAAGATGAACGGTCGCCCGATGAATCTCTTGAATGCCAATGCCTCGGTGAAGGAAGTTTTTCGCCTTTCCGGCCTGCAGAAGTTTTTTGATCTCAAGTAGTACTGTCCGCTTTGGTTACTAGATGAGCGATAAGTCTAAAGAAGAAGTTTTATCTCCGCTGATGGCGGAGATGTTCCGTAAGAACGAACATACCAGCAACGTGTTGGTTGGCTATGTGATGCTTCTTATGGGTCTTTTCTGCGCTTGTGTAGCCTTTGTGGGTGTTCTTGGAATTTATGATGTGGGTTCGTTATTTTCCAGGGTGCTTATTGTCATAGAGGGCGTTTTTCTTCTCCTGAGCTATGTTATTGTCCGCAAACACGGCTTTGATGGCCCGTGGGTGAAGTGGTTTTTGATATCGGCCGTTATTGCAGCGATTTCAGTCAACAGACTTTTGTTCTACGCCACCTATTCCTTTGTTACCCTGATACCCGTTTTCATTAGCACCCGCTATTACAACAAGTCTTTTGCCAAGTGGGTGGCTATCATTTCGTGGTTCAGTTATGTGCTTACTTGTACGGCAAGTGTTTTACTCGAAAAGTATAGCGTTTTCTTTAAAGAATACCACTCCTATATGGGGATTGCCATCTGGCGTTTACCTGGTGAAGTTTATTTGTACGAGGTCTTGCCCATAACGTTTGCGTTCCTTTTGGCGGGCTTTATTTGCGTCAACGTGGCCAGAAACGGATGGAATCTGGTGCAGAATCTCGCCGATTCCGCCAAGACAATCTCTTCCATGGAATCAGAAATTGCTCTTGCCGCCAAAATTCAGAGCGGAGCCCTTCCGCCGGCTGAATTCAAGACTCTCAATGGGGAATTTTCCTTGAAGGCGGCCATGACTCCTGCCAAGGAAGTTGCAGGCGACTTCTATGACTATTTCATGATGAATAAGGATACTCTTGTCATCATTATGGCTGACGTCTCCGATAAGGGTATTCCCGCTGCCATGTTCATGATGGCTGCAAAAAAATCCATCCGTTTTGCGTTGCAGAGCGCGCACACCTTGGAAGAGGCTACGTCCCTTGCCAATAAGTTCCTGCTACAGAATAATGATAACGACATGTTTGTGACGGTTTGGCTGGGGGCCGTGAATATCCACACGGGTTATGGCAAGTTTGTCAATTCCGGCCATCTGCCTCCCATATTGAAGCATGCGGATGGAGGAGTCCGCATTCTTGAAAACGAGCCGCAGGTATTCCTAGGAATGTTCAAGGATATTGAACCAAAGAGTTATCCCTTCAAGATGGAAAAGGGAGATATGTTGCTCCTTTATACGGATGGCGCGACAGATGCCCTCAATAAGGCCGGGGAATCCTTTGATTTGGATGGCATTGTTCGTGTCGTTCGAGAAAAACATGGCTCGCCTCAGGAATTGTGTGATGGCTTGGTGGATTCCATTAAAAAGTTCACCAAGGAAACGGAACCCTTTGATGATACGACGGTTCTTGCGTTGCAGTGCAACGTGGAGCCGTTCTTCAACAGTCAGATATTTAAGGTGCCTGCAAAAACGGAAAATATTCAGACCATCATGGATGGTGTGAATGCGATGATGGAAGCGGAAAAGTGTTCTGAAGATGATCGCCGCACCATAGATGTTGTTTTGGATGAGCTTTGCGCCAACATTGTAGATTATGCCTACGATGGAAAAGATGGTAATTTGGAAGTCGTTTGTCGAATGACCAATAATTACATCCAGTTGCATTTTATTGATAGTGGTAATCCATTTAACCCATTAAAAGTGGAGGAGCCTAAACCGGGTACAGAACTGGAAATAGGTGGCCTGGGAATTCACTTTGTGCGGAATATGGTGGATGAAATGTCCTACGAGTATAAGAATGGGCAAAATGTTCTGACGGTCTCCAAGGTGCTAGGCTTGTAGGTGAATTTGGATGAGCAGACTTTTTAAAACAATTCTGTTTGGTATTGTGGGCGGTGTTATCGGCATTGTTCTTACGACGTGTTTCAGCGTTGTGGTTCCGGAAACAGGTTCCCTCGTAAGTGTTCGCGATACGCCCGCTATTCTTCTCGCTTTTTATGTTGGCTCCTGGCCTGCTTTTATCGCCGGTGCGCTGACGGCAGTGGGTCGTGCCATAGTTGGAATTTGCGGCTCTGCAGGTACGGCAAACTGGATTGAAAGTTCTCTTGCCACCTTATTTGCCACATTCGTTGCTATCGGTGTCCGCAAATTCATTTTTGTAAAAAAACGCCCCGGCTTTATGGCTGCGGGGATGATGGCTTTTATTGCGGAAATCATGCACATGGAGATGGTGCTTCTGGTGGGGGTAAATCTTTCCCAGAGTTTTGCCATTGTGATGTATGCTCTTCCCCTGCAGTGTGGCTGTACAGCCTTTATTGTTGCTGTTTCCTCGTTTATATTCCGCGTTAAGCAAAATATGCGGGAAAATGTAAGGCTTGCTCTCGTTACCTTGCTGATATTTGTTTTGGTGGGCTTGGGTTGGTATTCCATGGAACTTGCGGCTCAGGAGGTCGCATCGTCAACAGTGACGCAGGCATATTCTGCGGAACAATATCAGCGGGATCTTTCCATGGTGCTGATGACTATCATTCTTGCTTTTCTGTGGTTGGTTCTTTCCTTTGTCTCTGGCAAGGCGTATCGTCAGCGCGCTCTCATTGCGGAAATGAACAAGAAGGATGAGGAAAGAATTAAGCAGGAGATGAAGTTGGCGGCTTCTATCCAGCGCTCTGCCTTGCCTTATGCCTTGCCTTCTGTGGCCTGCGATATTCATGCGGTGATTCGCGAGGCTCGGGAAGTTGGTGGAGATTTTTACGATTTCTTTGAAGTGATGCCCGGTCGCTTGTTCTTCTTGATTGCAGACGTGAGTGGAAAGGGAATTCCGGCTTCTCTGTTTATGATGCGCTCTAAGATGGAATTTCGTTCCATCGCAGAACATTGCGACAATCTGGAAGAGATTGCATACGAGGTGAATAATCGGCTGTGCCGTCATAATGAAGCCATGATGTTTTTGACGGCCTGGATGGGAATCTATGACGAATCTACGGGAATTCTGGAATACATTTCCGCGGGCCATAATCCACCCTTTATCAAGCATAAGGATGGAAGTGTCGAACGGATTAGTGATGCTTGCGGATGTTTGATGGGAAGTGCGGAAGAGTTGAAATATGCTTCTTCCCGAATGGAATTTAAGGCCGGAGATTCCCTGTTCCTTTATACAGATGGAGTGACGGAGGCCCGTAATTCTTCCCGCGATTTCTTTGGCGAAAAACGTTTGGAAACGAAAATCCATGATATGGAAGACAAATCCTCGGCGGAATTTTGCGATGAAATCGTGAAGGCGGTAGATTCCTTTGCGGCAGGAGTTCCCCAGGCAGACGATATTACGGTTCTAGTGATAAAGAAGTAATTTTTAGTGAGGAAATGATGGAAGTATTGAAGAAGAATGAAAACGGAAAAATGTTGGTACAGATTAGTGGTGAAATGGATGCTGTCACCGCTCCTAAGGTAGAAGAGGCCATCGGTTCGTTGGAAGGCGTTTCTGAATTGGTTCTGGACCTCGCTCAGGTTCCCTATCTTTCTTCGGCAGGCATTCGTGCCATTCTTACTACTCGAATGCGCTTCGGGAAAAACGATAAATTCTCTATCGTCAATATCCAACCAATGGTTAAGGAAATCCTGGATATGACGGGAACGTCTAAAATTTTGGGCTTGAAGTAATTTAAAATGTCTCAAGACGTTGGTAAAGTCTATCTCATTGGAGCGGGTCCCGGGAATCCGGGGCTTCTCACCCTGCGCGGGAAATCCATTCTGGAATCTGCAGACGTGGTGGTCTATGACCGTTTGGTTTCTCCTTCTATTCTTGCATTTTGCAATGCAAACGCCCAGATGGTGGATGTGGGGAAGATGCCGACTCATCATAAGGTGAAGCAGTCTGAAATCAACAAGCTTCTAGTTCAATTTGCAAAAGAACATCCAGATGGTGTAATCGCACGCCTTAAAGGGGGTGACCCTTTTGTATTTGGTCGCGGTGGAGAAGAGGCTCTGGAGTTGAAGACTGCCGGCGTGGAATATGAAGTTGTGCCAGGAGTGACTTCTGCCATTGCAGTGCCTGCATACGCGGGAATTCCTGTAAGCCATCGGGGAATTGCTACAAGTTTCCACATTGTGACGGGACATGAGAGGGACAATTCACAATTCACAATTCAAAATTCAAAATTGAATGATAGTGGGAAGGGCAATTCTGAATTCACAATTCACAATTCAGAATTAAGTGTTGATGAAAGTTGTACAGAGGACGTCATTGCGAGGGAGCAAAGCGACCGAAGCAATCTATCTTCGGTTGCGGGTTTGGATTTTTCGGCGCTTGCCAAGTGCCCGGGAACTCTCATCTTCCTCATGGGAATCGCCAATATGGATTCCATTGCTCGTCATTTGATGGAATGTGGTAAAGATCCCAAAACTCCTCTGGCTTTTATTGAAAAAGGAACTACACCTTTCCAGCGCACCGTGATGGCGACCCTTGAAACTGCGGGGGAGACTATTATTCGCGAAAATGTGACAGCTCCCGCCATTACCATCATGGGTGGCGTTGTGGAGTTGGGCAAGAGCCTGGCTTGGAAGCAGAATCTTCCCTTGAGTGGAAAGCGTCTGGTGGTGACCCGTAGCGCAAAACAGTCCAGCGGAATTACCTCCCGATTGACGGCCTTGGGTGCCGAAGTCATTGAGACTCCCATGATTGAGACGCGTGGGCTTGCAGCGATGGCTTCGGCTGATTTTGCAAATCTCAAAAATTTTGATGTGCTTGCGTTTACCAGTGCCAATGGCGTGGAACACTTCTTTACGGCACTTCGCCATCAAAATTTGGATGTTCGTATTTTGGCGGGGAAGAAAATCGCGAGCGTAGGGAAGATTACCGAGAAAAAACTTCTGGAATATGGCATCCTGTGCGATTATGTTCCGGAGGATCATACCGGCGAAGGTCTGGGAAAACTGCTGGCGGAGAAAGTTTCTTGCGCAGAAATTATGCCTGACAGAATCCTTCTGTTGCAGGGGAATTTGGCGGACGAGACGCTCCTGAAGTTATTGCCTGCTGCAACTCGGTGGATTGTGTATGAAACGCTGCCTGCGAAGGGTATTCCTGCGTGGAAGCGTGAAGCAATTAGTGTGGCAGATGCTGTAGTCTTTGCCAGTT
Source organism: Fibrobacter sp. (assembly GCA_024398835.1). Lineage (GTDB taxonomy): Bacteria > Fibrobacterota > Fibrobacteria > Fibrobacterales > Fibrobacteraceae > Fibrobacter. The sequence goes on along the minus strand of JAKSIK010000021.1, from coordinate 34,831 downwards.
CCAGCGCGGTAGAGGCTTTCGTGGCGAATACCAAGGCCAGCGATGAGAATGCCCTAGAAGATGCTGCTGATGATGCGGGAATCCCGAAACTGGCCTTCTGCATTGGCCGTTTAACCGAAGCTACTGCTCGCAAGAACGGTTTTGAAACCATTACATCTGACGAAACATCTATGGATTCTCTGGTGAAGAAAATCGCCGAGTTCTATAGCCGCTAGCCTTACTTGACAATAGAAGAAACGCTTCCGTCCTTGAAACGGGTCGTCAGGATGTCTCCGGATTTCAGGTCTTTTGCATTACGGATGAACTTTCCCTGACTATCCAGTGTGAGGGTGAAGCCTTTGTTGATAGCGGTTTGTGGGTCCGCATTCTTTGTCCGAACCTCCAGCAAAGTGAATTTGCTCTTGGCCAGGTCCAGTATTTTTCGGGAACCTTGACGCAAACCTTCCTCGTTTCGGGAAATCCGTGAATCCTCTGCCTTGAAAATAAATTGCGTGTTTTTTTGCAGAGATGCTGCCATCATGGAGTGGCGATTCTTTTCTTTTTCCACGCGGAAAAGAACTTCCCGCTGAAGGTCATTTCCCATTTGGGAAAGTTTTCTGTTGTTCTCCACAAGTGTGGATTTGGAACGTTCTGCAATTTTACGGGCGGTAAAGAGCATTTCATTCCAACTTTCTTCTACTCGCTCCACAAGCCGCTTGGCGCAATCCGTAGGCGTGATGCAGGAAAGGTAAGCCACCTCGTCCAGAAGGCTCTTGTCAATTTCGTGCCCGATGCCCGTAAAGACAGGGAGAGGGAAGTTTGCTACCGCTCTGCACAAGGCTTCGCTATCGAAATAGTTCAAGTCGGTTTTTGAACCTCCACCGCGGACAATGCACACCACATCGATGCCGCAATCCTCACGGAGTTTTTCCAGCGCCTCCAGAACGCTTGCTTCCGTTTCATTCCCTTGCATCTTGGCGTAGGCCGTCACTATCTGGAACTTGAAGGGAGAGGCTTCTAGTCTTGTGGTGAAATCCTTGTAGGCGGCGGTGGTCTCGCCAGTGATGAGCCCCACTCGGAGAGGAACTTTTGCAAGTTCCAACTGTTTGTTCTTTTCCAGAAGGCCTTCCACAGCCAGCTTCTTGAGAATGGCACTCTTGGTGATGGCAAGTTCCCCCAAAGTGTAGATGGGGTCTACGTCCAGAATCTGGCCCTGCAACTTGCCGGCTGGAATATAGACGTCCGCCTTTATCTGGAAACAGACCTTCATCTGTTCCTTGAGAGCGAAGGGCTTGGGAGCATTTTCTGTTTTGGCTCTTATGGCAATGTATTTCCCGGTAAAACAGCTGAGGCTGATGGTGGCGATGGGCTTTACGTCGCCTTCCTCGAAATCCGCGATAGTGATGTAGACGATTTTTGGTTTCTCTACGATTTGTGTGATGACCCCATGAACCCACACAGCAGGCGTTTCGCTGAGCTTGTTTTTGATGGAGGTCAGGTAACTTTTGACCGAATAGGAGCGGATTTCTTGTTCCATATCACACTTTAAAAAAGATTTGTCATTTCAAAAATAATTTTTTTATTTTATTTGGTTGGATGGGTGGTAACGAATAGAGACCCAAGGAGTCGATATGAAGTTTACACATTTAATGATTGGCCTGGCTGGTTTTGCCCTTGTGGGCTGTGCAACCACGCAGCAGGCTATGGACCGTTCCATGATGCAGGCGGAAAGTTCAAAGGCCATCGCTACCGATGCTGGTCTGGATTCCGCCTCTACTCAGGCTGCCGCTGCCCATTTGGATTCAGCCAACGCCTATAAGGCCGCTAAAAAGCAGCAGGAGGCTGCCAATGCAGCTTCGCTCAGCGTTTTGGAATATCGCTTGGCCCTTATCAATGCGGAAAAGGATTCCTTGCAGAAGGAAGATGCTCGCCTAGAAGAGGATTTGCGTAACGACGTGGAACGCAAAATTCTTTATCAGAATATCTTGGATAACGAAGGCAAGGAGGGCAAATAATGAAAACATTGCATGTTACGGCTCTCGCTTTGCTGGCTGCAAGTGCCACTTTTGCTGCGGATAACGCTAAATCGCAGAAGATTCCCTCTCTTTATGATATGTGCTCCGACTCCCTCGCAGCGGTGGAGAAGAATATTCCTAAGAATGCTTTGGATGCAAAACTCACTTTGCTGGAGGCACAGGGGAAGGCGTTTGATTTGAAGAATGCTGTGGCTGCAGATCCCATTTCAGTGAAGGCCCAGGGGCTTGCGGCGGAATGCGCCCTCTATGTGCAAATCATCCGCTCTCAGTCCGAAGTGCAGGAACATCGCAACAAGATTGCGGAAAATTGGGAAAAGCGAAATGCTACCAACCGCTCCATCGAAGCGATTCAGGAAGAAATTGCCAATGCACGTAGCGGAAAAATGTCCAATTTGGCTGCAGATTTGGCTGCTGAAAAGGCTCGCTTGGCAGAGACCAGTGAGGCTATGAAGGCTCAGGAAGAGCGCTTGCAGGCAGAAATGCAGCAGGATCGTGAAAAATTCCAGGCGGAGGCTCAGGAGCGCGAGGCCGCGTTGAAAGCTGCCGCTGCACGTGAAGATTCGCTGAAAGCCCGTGAAGCGGAACTGAAGGCCCACGAGGCAGAACTTCAGAAGCAGCTGGAAGAAGAACGGAAGGCTTTGGCTGAGGAACGCGCCAAGGCGGAACAGCGCCAGAAAGAGGCCATGGACAAGCTGAATGAACTTCAGTCCAAGCTGATTCAGGTGTCGAAGGATGCCCGCGGTATTATTCTCTCTATGTCCGACATCCTCTTTGATGTGGACAAGGCAACTCTGAAGCAGGATTTGAAAACCAGTCTTGCAAAAGTGGCAGGCATTTTGACGGTATACCAGCAGTTCAATGTTTCCATTGAAGGAAATACGGACAATACAGGTTCTGAAGAACACAATATGAAACTTTCGGAACAGCGTGCCAATAATGTGAAGGACTTCCTGGTGGAACAGGGCATTGATGCTTCTCGCCTCACGGCAAAGGGACTTGGTATGACCATGCCTATTGCCGACAACAAGACGAAGGAAGGTCGCCAGAAGAACCGTCGTGTGGATTTGGTGATTCAGGACAAGGCCCTCCTGGAGCCGGCTCCTGAAGCAACGTCAGGCGCTACTGATGGTGTGGCTGCCGGCAGTGCACCCGCCGAATCCCCAGCGGAGGCAAAATAGTATGGCGAAAATCGTCACCGCAATGGAAGCCCGCCAGAACTTTGGCTCCCTCCTGAACCAGGTATCACTCCAGCAGGAAGAGGTTGTCATCGAGAGGGCAGGGAAGCCTCTTGCCCGGCTCGTGAACGTCCAATCCTCAAATTCCGGCGGAAAGCTGGATTTTCGGGATATAGGGAAGCTCCCCAACAGCATTTGGGAATTTTAGTACCGCTACAAATTTTTTGAATACATATACAAAAGAAACTTCCTGTTGGAAGCTTCTTTTGTAATGGTGTGTTTTTTAGCTGTTGGCTTCGCCCAAGGACTGGCGCCTCGGTCATGTCTACTGGCGAACTGCGTTTGCCGTGGTCGCGACGCTTGGGCTGCGATGTTTGGCTGCGATGCCCGATTTAGAGGCGCTCTGCAATCTGCACGGCGTTGAGGGCGGCACCCTTGCGGATTTGGTCGCCGACGAGCCAGAAGTTGAGACCGTTTTCGTTGGCCAGGTCCTTGCGGATACGGCCCACATACACATCGTCTTTGCCCATGAGGTCAAGAGGCATGGGGTAGCCGTTGTTGGCAGGATCATCAAACAACTGGAGGCCTTCGCCAGCCTTGATGGCGGCACGGGCTTCTTCCACGCTGATGGGCTTCTCGGTTTCAATCCAGAGAGCTTCGGAGTGGCAGCGAAGAGCGGAAACGCGCACGCAAGTAGCGGAGCAGCTCACGTCGGAGTGCATAATCTTGCGGGTCTCGTTGTACATCTTCATTTCTTCCTTGGTGTAGTCGTTGTCGGTGAATACATCAATGTGCGGAATGAGGTTGTAGGCCAGCTGGTGGGCGAACTTCTTCACGGTCACGGGCTTGCCTTCTACGATTTCTTGGTACTGCTGCTTGAGTTCAGCCATGCCTGTAGCACCGGCGCCGCTTGCGCTCTGGTAGGTAGCCACATGGATGCGCTTGATTTTGGAAATGTCGTTGAGAGGCTTCAGGGCCACAACCATCATGATGGTCGTGCAGTTGGGGTTCGCGATGATGCCCTTGTGGAGCTTGATGTCTTCCGGGTTCACTTCGGGAACTACAAGAGGAACATTCGGGTCCATGCGGAAGAAGCTGGTGTTGTCCACGACAACTGCACCTGCATCTACGGCGATGGGTGCGAATTCCTTAGAGACGCTGGCGCCTGCGGAAGAAAGCACCAGGTCAACGCCCTTAAAGGCTTCGGGGCAAGTGAGTTCCACTTTGAGGGTTTCGCCCTTGAATTTGTATTCGCGGCCCACGCTGCGTTCCGAAGCGAGAAGCTTCAGGTTCTGCAGAGGGAAATTCCGCTGTTCGAGGATAGTAAGAAGTTCTTGACCGACTGCGCCAGTGGCGCCCATGATTGCGACATTACGAATCATAGATTTAACCTTTATTGTTCGTTTTCAGTTGAGGGTTGTTGATAATTGTTCTGGAGACTTTCGATGTTCTTCCGGAAAATCTGGATGTTCACCTGCATCTGGCTGATTTGACTGCGGGATAGCTTCATTTGAGCCTCCTGCTCGTCTGCGCCTTCTTGCAGAGTGTAGTTATATAGGGAATAAGCCGCCAGCCGCAGGCTTTCGGAGGCTTGAATCAAGACCTTGTGGGCTTCAGAAGATTCATGGGGGTGGAACAGCCCGAGGGCTCGCTTGTTGAGGGAGGCTGCACTATTGCTAATGGCGAGAGCCTGGCTGCTTCTAGCTTCGCGGCCGGCTTCGTCGATGCCTTGGGCGAGAGGAGCGAAACTCTGGATGGATTCCGTAATAGAAATCATCTTCTCGATGACCTTGCCGGATTCCTCGATGTAGCGTTCCAGACGGCCCTGGGCGGTAGCTGACATCGTGCCGGAGGGCTTGGCTGCAGTGCCAGAGCCCACATTCAGATTGGATTTCTCTGAACCGGGGGCCGGAACCCATTTACCGCCTTCACCATTCTGGAAGGAGGTGATGTAGTCCTGGTATTTGGCGTTCTGTTCTGCAATCTCTTCGGGAGAGTAGCCCGTCTTGATGACGAGGGTCGGACGCTCCCAGTAGGAGATGCCTGCAATAGCTGCAACCATGAGAATGGCAAACAGAATGTTGGCGAACTTCCCGGCACCATCGTCACTGCGGACCGCATAGAGGATTGCGAGGAAGAAGAGGCTTGCAAAAGTGAGGAGCAGGCCTCCGTCATTATTGTAGGCGATGACGGTATTCTTCAGGAAATAGAACACTGCGTCCAATCCAATCACAATCAGAGAGAGTAGGGCTCCGGTAATTTTCTGGGAGCGGTATTCCGCAGCTGCGGATTGGAGTATGAGGATGAACGTGACTCCCAAGGGGAGCACGAACATCAACGCAATTTGAGCTATTTCCGAATTCACGGGATCTGTTTATTAGGACCGTTCGTTAGAACAGTTCATTAGAACGGGAGGTCGTCGTCGCCTTCGGGCATGGGTGCGTCGTAGGCGGGAGCGGAATTCTGGTTCTGGCTGTAGCTGTTCTGGCCGTAGGAGTTGCCGCCCTGACCGTAGGAGGGAGAACCACCCTGGCCGCCACGGGGAGTGAGAAGTTGGAAGGTGTCCATGTTCACTTCGGTAGCGTAGCGCTTCTGACCGGATTGGTCTGTCCAGCTGCGGTTGGTGAGGGTGCCTTCCACATAGAGGCACATGCCCTTGCGGACGCCAAGCTGTTCGATGATGTCGGCAATCTTGCCCCAGCCAACGATGTTGTGCCAGTCGGTTTGTTCCTTCTGTTCGCCGTTGTTGTCCTTGTAGCGGCGAGATGTGGCGAGAGAGAAGGAAATACGCTTGCGACCACCGGTCTGGCTCATGCGTACTTCAGGGTCCTTACCAATATTGCCAATGAGCATCACTTTGTTCAAATAAGCCATAATCTTATCCTTTTTTTTTTTTTTATTTCACGTTGGCAAAAATAAAAAAGAAAAATGTCACTTTTGTGTCAATTTTTGGAAAATTGGGTTTTAGGGGCATTTTTTGAGCCATTTCGTCTATCTTAAACTATCTTTAGGGCACTATGGTCACACTCGCTCTATCCCATTTTGAAAAGTCTTTCCCTGCTAATTTGCGCGGTAAGCGCCTCGGCGCCGTTCTCCACCCGGCCTCTGTTTGTGCCGACCTCCGCTACACCCTGGATTTGTTGAAGGAGTACGACGGAAAGCTGTTCAAGCTCAGCGCCCTCTTTGGCCCCCAGCACGGCATCAAGGGACACACCCAGGACAACATGATTGAGTGGGAAGGCTACGAGGACCCCGAACTTCATATTCCGGTTTATAGTTTGTATGGAGAGCACCGTGAACCTACGGCGGAAATGCTTAGCCATGTGGATGTGATGCTGGTTGATTTACAGGACGTGGGCGCCCGTTACTACACCTTCATCTGGACTCTGTACTTGGTGATGAAGGCCTGCGAAAAACTCGGCATTCCCGTGGTGGTTGTGGACCGCCCGAACCCCATCAACTGCGTGGACGAGGAAGGCCCTGTACTGGACTTGAACTACACCAGTTTTGTGGGGCTACACAGCATCCGCACGCGCCATGCCAAGACCATTGGTGAACTGGCTGAACAGTTCAAGGCAGAATGCTTCCCCAAGAGCGAACTCTACGTGATGCACATGGATGGTTACAAGCGTGAAATGTGGTACGACGAAACGGGCCTCCCGTGGATTTTGCCAAGCCCCAACATGCCGACACTCGACACCGCAATTGTCTATCCGGGTATGTGCCTTTTTGAAGCAACCAATGTGAGCGAAGGCCGCGGCACAACGCGTCCGTTCGAAATTTTTGGCGCTCCTTTCATTGACGCTGTTGACCTTTGCAAATACATGAACGGCTTGAAACTTCCTGGCGTGTATTTCCGCGAAAACTATTTCCAGCCCACGTTCCACAAGGGCGCGGGCCAGATTTGCGGCGGCGCACAGATTCACGTGACGGACCGGAACACCTTCCGCAGTTTCGACATGGCGGTAAAACTGTTGCAGTACATCTTCCACAAGTACCCGAAGGACTTCGCCTGGAAGCTGCCCCCCTACGAATACGAGTTCCACAAGTTGCCCATTGACATCCTGCTCGGCAACGGAACTTTCAGGAAGGAATTCATCGAAAGCGGCCTATAATGGGTTGGCAGATGACGTTATGAACTATCTGGCACTGGACTATGGAGAGCATCGGGTCGGGGTCGCCTTTGGGGACTCCGAGATTCGCATGGCCTTCCCTCGGGAGACTATCGACCAGAAGACCACGAATCTCTTCGAGCGCTTGGACCAGCTTGTGAAAATCAACAAGATTGATGAGTTTGTGGTAGGGATGCCGTATCATCCCGATGGCCGTAAGGACGGCAAGAACGTTGTGGTGGAGGCTTTCATCAAGGATTTGGCACTGCGATTCCCGGGTATGAAAATCCATACGCAGGATGAATCCTACTCCAGCGTTCAGGCGCAGCAGGATACCAGCCACTGGAGCAAAAAAAAGAAGCAGAAAAACAAGGCGGTGATTGACTGCGCCGCCGCTGCCATCATTCTTCAGCGCTGGTTTGACGAAACCTAGTTTTCAACCTAGTCTGGATTTACCTTAGTGCTGTCGGCTGCGCTGGCCTTTGTGGAGTCGGTGCTGGGGACATCGGTTTTTGGTTTGTCGGCCACAATCACATAAAGCGTGTCATGAACGAGGACTGTATCTCGGACGAAGACGGTGTCTGGCTTGCAGGCTGGTACAGACGCGGCGGAATCCGCTTTTGTTGAAGCACTTGAGGCAAGGGTTGCGGCGGAACTGAATTGAATTTTTGCAAACGAACTAGAGGTTGGGCTGTTCGTTGCCTTTTTGTCGGCGTCCTTTTTCGCTTTTTCCTCGGCTTCGATTTTCTTTACAAGTTCTTCGCGCTGCTTGCGCAGATCTTCCATTTCTTTTTTGAGTCGGGCCTTGTTCCCTGGGCGCCGTTCTCTGGAATATCTTGCCTCCGTCTGGTCAATCTTTTCTTCCAGGGCCTTCAGTTCATCGTAGAGAGGGCCTTCGCCTTCGATGGAGGGGCTTGGCTTGAACCAGTTCACGAATTTATCCCAGGTGGATTGTTCTTCGGCATGGAGCATCAACGGGGCTGCCAGCAGAAGGGCTAACACAGCAAAGGAAATTCTATGGGAAATGGGGGAAATCATGGTGTAATGGTAGCTAATATATGTCGAGGTCGGGTTGAATCCCTTTACAAAAGGGGCATTTTTATTAAATTTGGCACAAATCGCGGGAGTAGCTCAGTTGGTAGAGCGCGACCTTCCCAAGGTCGATGTCGAGGGTTCGAGACCCTTTTCCCGCTCTAAAAACAAAGGACGGTTTTATGCCGTCCTTTGTTTTTACATTCGGCAAGGTCTCGAACCCGAGAAGAGGGTTTGCAAAACGTTCAAAATGCACGAAGTGCGAATTTGAACAATTTTGCGCTTGATGCGAGCTTGCGAGCGTCAAGCCCGTAGGGTTGGCTTGCAGCCGCGTAGCGGGGACTGCAAGGCAACAAACCCTTTTCCCGCTCTAAAATTAGAGGACCTAGGCAAAGCCTGGGTCCTCTAATTTTTATAACCGGACAGGTCTCGAACCCGAGACTTTATCCTCTGGTTCGACAAAACCATGCCATACGAAACGACAAAACTTGCTTTACTGGGACTTTTGCTGAAATTGTGATAATTGTCATATGACGAGAGCATATTTTTTATTTGTTTCAACCAAAAAGCGTATTTTTATTTATATTTATGGCGTTGTAAAACAACTCAATCCTTAAGGAGTATTAAAATGAAAAAAGGTATCGCCGCTCTCGTTTGCGCTGGCATGATCACTCTCACCGGCTGCTATGGCAGCAACGCTTGCTTCAACAAGCTCCACGACTGGAACGGAACCCTTGGTAACAAGTGGCTCAACTCCATCGTTCACTTCTTCCTGATGATCTTCGGTATCTACGGCATCTGCCTTGGCCTCATCGACGGTCTCGTTCTCAACACTGTTGAATTCTGGACTGGCTCCAATCCTCTCGCTGGTGGCGACAGCTACTTCGAACAGGACGCTCAGGGCAACTCCATCGCTGCTGTGAAGAACGCTGATGGCACCATGTCTGTGGAACTCACCACTGCTGCTGGCGAAAAGGCTAACCTCACTCTCGAACGCGACGCTGACGTTGTTCGCGCTCTCGACGAACAGGGCAACCTCGTTGCTCAGTACGAACTCAACAAGTAATAAGCTGCGCCTCGTGCGCACCTTATCTTGAAAGGTTTAAAAAGTCCTCGGTTTCAAAACCGGGGATTTTTTTGTCCGCAAGAGTTGATTTCACCGCGGGTCGCGGATTTAGGGTAGAGTTTTGATGGAGGCCCGCTTCAGACGGTCGTTCAGCGCCATCCCGATGCCTTGGTTGGGAATGGGGTCCACCAAAATCAAATCGTATTTTGGGTCGTCCAAATCGTGCATGTAGGCATACAATTTGGCGGTGGCTTCCATCATATCTCCGGTTACGGATAAATTAACTGCCGCAGGAATCACACCCTGATAATTCCCGAAGGCGATACGTACGGTGTTTTCGGGGAGTACGGCATTTGCGGGAACTTCGCCGAAGTAGAGCGGAACCTGCGGGCGGTAGTGGGTATCGCACTGCCCGGGAGCCTGCATGGCTTCTCCAGGCTTGGAGGTGGATTCCTTGATGGCGACACGCCCTAAAACCTTTTTCACCATTTCGGGCGTGATGGCTCCCGGGCGGAGTACCGTTGGGACATCTCCCGTTAAAGAGACGATGGAACTTTCCACGCCAACCTGGCAAGGGCCGCCGTCTACAATGCCTGCGATGCGGTCGCTAAGCTGTGCTGCCACATGTTCTGCAGTGGTGGGGCTCACATGCTTGAAGAGGTTTGCGCTGGGGGCCGCTAGAGGTAGCCCGGAAGCGTTGATGATGGCTTGCGCTACGGGGTGGCTAGGGAACCGCACTGCAACAGAGGGGAGTCCGCTGGTGCACAAATCCGGAATGCAATCTTTTTTCGGGAGAATCATGGTGAGGGGCCCGGGCCAGAAGGCTTCTGCCAACTGGTAGGCTTCCTCGGGTATGTCTTTGGCGATGTCTGCCATCTGGGAAATATCCGAGATATGTACGATGAGCGGGTCGAATGTGGGCCGCTCCTTTGCTGCAAAGATTTTTGCCAGTGCTTTGGGCTCGAAGGCGTTCCCGGCTAGTCCATAGACCGTTTCTGTGGGAATGGCGACCACTTCGCCCTGCCTTAGCAGGCGAGCGGCTTCTTCAACGCTGGTCCATGGCGGAAATTTCATGATGGTGCAAAAATAAAAAAAGGATGACCGGTCGGCCATCCTTTTAAATCTGATGTTTTCCGCTTATGCTGGATTTTCCGGAGCGGGCTCGCTTGCGGCAGTTGTTGCTTCACTTGCTGCAGCTTCGTTTGCAGCCGGTGCGACTTCTGCAGGCTCGTCCTTGCGACCGAAGGCGAATACCTGATCGCAGGCGGCATTGAAGCGCTTCCACACCTTGTCGGAGTGTTCACGCGGTACTGCGCCAACCTCTTTCCAGAGGCGGCGGAGGTGCTTCACCTTGTTCATGGCGCCACCAACCGTAGCTTCATTCAAATCCGTCAGCAGGTCTTCGGCCTGTTCGCAGAGGAGAACCTTCTTTTGCAGGTTGTTCTGGCGGGCCTGTTCCTGAATGTCCAACTGGTCGCGACGGCGGGTAAAGAAGTCATCGCAAGCTTCGCGGAAGCTCTTGTAGATTTCCTGTTCGTCCATGCCGCAAGATCCCAGTTCACGCCATTCCTTCTGGAGGTCGCGAACGGCATCGGCCAGCTGATTGCTTCCGGCACTTTCGGCAAACTGCTTCACCTTCTCAATCATCTCGGCCTTCTTCGCCTTCACCTCTTCCAGTTTGGCGCGGAGGTCTGCATCCACTTCTGCACAGCGGGAGAGAAGCTGATTGATTTTTCCGTTAAAGCGGTCGTTGATTGTCTCGACGGATTCCTTGGGCACCATGCCGACGGCTTTCCATTCCGCACTGATATTCTTGACGGCTTCCACAAGTTCAGCAGAGGCTGCCGTTGCATCCAGAGCTTCCAACTTTTCGCAGAGGGCGGTCTTCTTCGTGAGATTTTCCTGCTTGCTTGCATCCAGTTCCTCAAAGTGGGCGCGCTTCTTCTCGAAGAAGGCGTCACATGCGGTGCGGAACCTTGTCCAGATGTCTTCGGACTTGCTCTTGGGAACGGGGCCAGCGGCCTTCCAGGCATCTTGAAGTTGCTTTAACTTGTTGGAGGTTGCGTTCCAGTCGCTGGAATCCTTCAATGCCTCAGCCTCTTCGCAAAGTTTCACCTTCTTTTCGTAGTTGGCTTCGCGGTTTTCGTCTTCCTGCTTGATGCTTTCCTTATGCTGGGCATAGAAGGCGTTGGTTGCTGCCTTGAAGCGGTCCATAAGGGCGTTCAAATTTTCCTTGGGTACCATGCCGATGTTCTTCCAGGATTCCTGGATTTCTTGCATGGTTTTGTACTTGTCCTTCCAGAAGATTTCTGCGTTGGCCACCAGTTCTTCCACCTTTTGGCAGAGCGCTTCCTTGTCGGCCAGGTTCTTCACCCGTTCGGCGGCGCGTTCTTCAATGAAGGGTGCACAGTTCTGCTTGATTTGTTCAAACAGGGCCTGGAACTTTTCTTTGAATTCGTTGAACTTGGCAGGGGAGGTGGGGCCGATGTTCTTCCACTTGTTGGAAATTTCGCGGAGTTTGTCCAGCACTTCCTGACTTCCGGCTTCCTTGGACAAAGCTTCCATTTCTTCCAAGAGCGTGGCGCGGTCGTTTTCGTTGTGCCAGGACTGCCATTGGCGCATTTCCTGGAAGCGTTCCGTGGCGGCCTTGTATTCCAGCCACAAATCGTGGAACTTGAATTTCTGTTCGCCGACGATGTTCTTCCATTCCTGGAAAATATTCTTCAACTTGAGGCTCAGTTCCTTGAAGTCCTCGTTCTCGTCAAAGCCTTTCACCTTCTCGATGAGTTTCTTCAACTTTTCAGATTTTTCTTCAAAAATCTTGTCGGCGTTGGCATTGAATTCTGCAATCTTCTCGCCGAGTTTATTACGGAGGGTGTTGTAGGTCTGGAGTTCCGGGTCTTCACCTTCCAGCAAGGGCAGTTTTTCCCAGTCGCGGACAATGAAGTGGAGATGCTTGCCTGTGGTTTCGTTAGCGTCTGTGTCGGCTAGAGCCTGCAAGCGTTCCAAGAGGGCGGCACGAGAAGCATTGCTTTCGGTGGCTTCTGCACTTGCTTCGGCAGGCACTTCCGGTTCGGGCTTCTTCATGTCCTGGACCTTGAAGAACATCTGGTTGAAGCGTCTGATTTCGGGAGCGTCCATCTGAGGCTTCTTCTCCGTCCATTCTGCAATAATGGCGTTCACGCGGTCAGCCTGAACATCCACTTTGCCTTCATTAATCACTGATTCCAGTTCGTCTAAGAGTTCCACCATGTGAGCCTTCATGGCGGCCTTTTCGGTAGCGGCCTTTTCGGCGGCAATGCGGGCTGCGTCGGCTTCGTTGCAGAACTTCACAAAACTGGCGTAGATATCTTCCAATTCTTTTTGCACAGGACCCATGCCAAGTTCGGAGGCTTCCTTCATCAAGGCCTCAAATTGAGCCTTCACGCCGAGAGGTTCCTTTTGGGCGGCCAGGTGGTGCGCCTGCTGGATAAGTGCTTCCCGCTTGCTCATGAGGAGAATGGCTGCTTTCTTTCCGCCATCATCGACTTCTTTTTGCGCGCGGATTTTCTCAGCGGCAATCTTGCGGACAGAGGTGTGCTTGGAGTTTTTGGCGATGTCGGCGAGGAGAGTCTCCGACTCGATGCGTTCCACGGCAATTTTCGCAATCTCTTCCTTAGCGTCCCTGTTTGCGGCGAGAGTGAGAAGATTCATCTTGCCAATCTTCTTCACCAACTCCATGCGGAGTTCGGAATTGGGCATGTTCTTCAGCAAATCTTCGGCATAGCGCGTGTCCTTCATCTCGTTCACGAAGGCGAGAACTTCTGGATTGGCGGCTTCACGAAATTCCTTGAGCTTCTTGGCGACTTCTTCAAAGTAGCGGGTTTCGGCCAAACGACGAACGCTGGCTTCACTATCGTTTTTAGAAATCTGGGCGAGACTTGCAATCAGGGAAAGTTTTTTCACTGCAGCAGATCTTACACCACTATCATCATCGGAAAGGGCGATGCGTTCCAAGGTGCTCTGTTCCTGAATGGCCATCTCTTCAACGGCCTCCAGTCGCTTTTCAGGGTTGGAATTTTGCCATTTCGGTTTAAATGCATCCAATAAGCTCATAATAACTCCATAGGGTAGACGAGCCCCTTCAGACCCGTTATAACATAATCTAACTAAAAAGTTTTAAAGAAGGTCAGAAATAATGGCGTTTTCTGCTTATTTGTGGGCCTAATTACCTATCTTTTGGGGGTAATGGCGAAGCGAATTCCAAAAACGGAGGCTCCAGAAGCCGTCAAAACCAGGTGCAAGGCCCAAAGTCTTAGCCGGTTTTGCGAGGTGTACATTCCCCAGGCACCGTCGGTGTTTACCTATGGTATCCCCGAGGATTTGCCAGAGGACGTGGAGATTCGTCGCGGGAGCGTGGTGTGGGTGCAGTTTGCCACCCGAAAAAAGCCTATGCTGGCTGTGGTGGCGAAGTTGGTGGAACGGCCTGCATTCGATGTGCGGTGCGTTTATCCTCATGCGTCGGGCTATGTTTTTTCCGAACGCTACATGGAGGCGCTGGAATGGGTGGCCCGCTACTACATCAGCACACCCATGAAGGCTCTGGATGTGTTCTGGCCCGCGGATTTCGAGAAGTATTTGGATGCGGTGGCTAATGCAGAATGCAGAATGCAGAATGCAGAATGCGAAATGCTGAATGCAGAATGCGGAATGCAGAATTTTGTCGAGACGAGGGTCGGGCGGCCAGAGGTTCCGCCGCTTACGGATGAGCAGCAGACTGCTTTGGATGCCTTGGTTGAAGAACTCCCGAAGTCTGGTTTCAGAGGCGCGCTTTTGCATGGAGTCACTGGTTCTGGCAAGACCCGGGTCTATCAGGAACTTGCCCTCGCTGCTTTGAAGCAAGGGAGGAAGGTGTTGATTCTTGTGCCCGAAATCGGCCTCACGCCCCAGACCGCGAAACGTTTTGAAGATTTTCTGCAGGTTCCCGTCCAGGTGCTCCATTCGGCACTTTCTGCCCCGAAAAAACGGGCGGCGTATGTTTCGGTTTTGGCAGGGGAGGCTCAGGTTGTTCTCGGCACCCGCAGTGCCATTCTCGCGCCTTTTGATTTTGATGTTGTGATTCTGGATGAAGAGCATGACAGTTCCTTTAAACAGCAGGACCCTGCACCTCGCTATCATACGCGGGAGCTGGCTTATCACTTGGCTCACAAGTACGGCGCTCTGGTGATTCTCGGGTCGGCAACGCCTTGCCTTGAAACTTTCCACAACGCAAAAGAGGGTCACCTCAAATATCTCACCCTGAAAAAGCGTGCCACCGCGGTGGAACTTCCGCAGGTGAACATCGTGGATATGGGGAAGGTCCGTCAGCAGCAGGGAATCCTCATGTCTCCCGACCTTCGGGATGCTCTCACGCAGTGTATCGCGGGCGGTCATCAGGCCATCATCCTCATGAATCGCCGCGGCTATTCCAAGATTCGCGTCTGCAGTGCCTGCGGCGAAACGCTTTACTGCAAACATTGCCACGTCCCCTTAGTTTATCATAAACAGCACAAGGCGTTACTTTGTCATTACTGTAATCTCTTGTATCCTGTAAATTCGCCCTGCTTCAGTTGCGGGGCCGAAACCTTCGAGTTTGTGGGCGGTGCCATCGAAAAGCTGGAAGAGGAAATTCAGGAATGGGTGCCTAACGCAAAAGTAATCCGCATGGATCGCGACACCACACAGAACGTGGGCTCTATCGAAAAAATTCTGGAATCCTTCCGCAATCGGGAATACAACATTTTGCTCGGGACGCAAATGGTAGCCAAGGGACATGACTTCCCCGGGGTACACTTGGTTGGCGTTGTGGGTGCAGATAGCGGGCTTGGCATTCCGGATTTTCGCGGCGGTGAACGGCTCTTTCAACTCCTGAGCCAGACCGCGGGACGCGCGGGCCGTGCAGAGGGCGGTGGCCACGTCTTGATTCAGACGCTGAATCCAAACGAGCCGGTAATGCAGTTTGCCATTCATCATGATTTTGCGGGGTTTGCGGAGCGGGAAATGGATGAACGCAGGGATGCCTTCTATCCGCCCTTCTGCAAGCTGGTTTCCATCTCCATGGGGAGTAAGGACGAATCGCTCCTGAAAAAAGCGGTGGCGGAAGTGGAGCGGATTTGCCGCTCAGAAAAGAACCTGCTGGTTTTGGGCCCCGTTGACGCCTTCATTGCCGTGGTCCAGAATGTGCATTGGACAAAACTCTATTTGAAGACAAATGATTTGAATCCCGTGCGTCGCCTTCTATACCCGCTGGTGAATAATCCTAAGGGAAGCTTCCCCGGCGTGGATTTGAAGATTGAGATTGAATAGGGTTGACTTTCATAAAAATTTATGTAGTTTATAGTGGTGTAAGGAGATCCTATGATTTGGAATAAGTTTCTCGCATCTCTTTTGACTATGTCTTTGGCAACCTGTTTTATGGCTTGTTCACAGACATCCTCGTCTTCCGCGGATGATGAAGACGATATTAGTGCAGATAGCAGTTCTGGCAAATCGAAGGGAGATGCTTCGGATGAAGTTTCTTCTAGTAGTGTTGAAGAAGATTATGGAGATGATTGTGTTGGGACTCCCGGTCAACCATGGGATGGAACAACTGCAAAAGCGTTTGCATGTGGCACGGGAACAAAACTTAGCCCGTACATCATTCTAACGGCAGAGCAGTTGGCCCATCTGTCATTTGTTGTTGGCGCAAAAGAATCGGAGTACGATGAAAAGTATTTTAAGTTGGGTGCCGATATTTTATTGAACAAAGGTTCTTTGATTGACGAAAAAGGGGCTCTTGTCGCCGATTCAACGAAACTTCATAAGTGGACTCCCATAGGAAATTCTAGCGTGACGTTTACGGGGAATTTTGATGGAAACAATCATACTGTAAGTGGAATGTTTATCAATACTACGAGCACGCACAATGGGTTGTTTGGCAATGTAAGCGGAACTGTGCAGAATTTGATTGTGAAAGATTCCTGGGTGAGTGGAGGAAAAAATACGGCTGGCGTAGTGGGCTATAGTGTGGGAATGGTTGAAAATGTGCAAAATTCTGCTTCCGTTAATGGAATTGATGAATGTGTTGGCGGGGTTTTAGGAAATTCATCACAAAAGGATTACAGAGAAAATTCTGTAATTCGGAATGTCGTGAATGAAGGCTTTGTTATGGGAAATAAAAATGTGGGTGGTGTTGTAGGCTGTGCATCGCATGTTACTCTAGATGGCGCGGTAAACAAAGCGATTGTTGATGGAAATGATTATGTCGGAGGTGTTATTGGTGGAATAGGAAGTACTGATAAAAATGATTTGAAAAATCTAAGAAATTATGCCAATATAAAAGGTGTTCATTTTGTTGGAGGTGTTTCGGGTTTTTGTGGTGGAAATCCTTATGTAAGTTCATTTTATAATGAAGCTTCGTATAGTTGTTCAAAATTAGGGTCATATCAATGTGGAAAAATTTTAAACATGTATAATGGCGGCTCTGTAACGGGAGAAAATTATGTGGGAGGAGTACTTGGTATGGTTTGCTATGGAAGTATATCTTCTGCAGGAAATGTCGCAGATGTTGTTGGTGAATATGGAACGGCTGGTATTGTAGGTTCGGCTTCCTATGTAACATCGGTATCTCTCTATAATACTGGAAATATTTTAGGTGAAGATTATGTAGGAGGCATTTTTAGTTACAACAAAGAAGGTGTCACAAGTTCTGCATACAGCATTGGCAAAGTAGATGGGGATTCACTTGTAGGTTTAATGATTGGACATAACTACAATACCACTATGGCAGATTACTACTATCTTGAACAAGGCGAGCAGGAACCTTTTGGTCTCAATGATGGCGGTGGGGTTGCAACGCCAAAATCATCAAAAGAAATGAAGTCTAATGAGTTTGCAAAACTGCTCGGTGAAGACTTTGTCTATGATTCAGGACTAAATAACGGTTTCCCCATATTGAGTTGGGAAAAATAAACTCAAACCAAGTTCGGTCTTATTCCTGCACCAGGTTCATGGCTTCGCGGATTAAGGCTGCGGCGTCCTTTGCGCGTGGGGCCCCATCGCTTAGCATCTGCCTGAACTTGCGGGCACCGGGGAGACCGGCGAACAATCCATACAAATGATGGACGAGAATGGTAGCTGGCGTACCTTTGCTGGTTTCCATTTCCACATAGGGGAGGTAGGCTTCCAGAACGGCTTTGCGGCTTGCAAATCGCGGCGGCTCCGTGTCGCCAAAAATCCGCGCATCCGCATCATGCAAAAACCAGGGGTTTTCGTAAGCTTCGCGCCCTACCATCACGCCATCCAGAGCCATGCCCGTGGCTGCAGAAGTGGGGTCTCCGTTCAGGTGGCGCAGCGCCTGATCCAAACTTTTGATGCCACCATTGATGCTGATGTTTAGCGAAGTCATATCCTTTTTCAGACGATGAACAAAGTCGTAGTGCAGGGGCGGAACTTCACGATTTTCTTTGGGCGAGAGTCCTTTCAGCCAGGCTTTTCTCGCGTGGATGATGAAGACTTTGCAGCCAGCCTCGGCGATGGTTTGGATGAAATCTTCAAAGAATTCCCAGCTGTCGAATTCGTCGACGCCAATGCGGCACTTGACGGAAACGGGAATCTTCACGGCCTCAATCATGGCCCGCACGCAGTCTGCCACCAGGTGCTTATCCTTCATGAGGCAAGCGCCGAAGTTTCCGTTCTGCACGCGGTCGGAAGGGCATCCGCAATTCAGGTTTACTTCCTGAAAGCCGAAGGCTTCCACCATCTTGGCGCACTTCGCCAAATCCTCGGGATTGCTTCCGCCCAGTTGCAGCACCGCCGGGTATTCAAATTCCTGATGGCCGAGAAATTGCTCGGGATTGGTGTGCAATAGCGCATTGCAGGTCACCATCTCGCTGTAGAGCAGAATGTGCTTGGACAACAGCCGCAAAAAGTACCGCTCGTGGCGGTCGGTGCAGTCCAGCATCGGTGCGATGGAAAGGCGTCTGTTGAAATCGAGGTTCATCGTGCGATAAAGTTAGAATTTTTAGACGGAATGTTATCGCGGATGGAAGATGAATTGAGAATAATTTATATTTACTACATGCGCTACATCTTACTTTTGATCTTGCTATTTCTATTCGTAGGTTGCACAAACCCTACGGTGGTTCATAGTCTTCAGGAAGAGCCCAACGATTTTACCATCTCCACTTACCGTACGGCGGTAAGCACTCCCATGATGAAATCTGAAAATGAGTTGGTCTTTGAACGCAATGTGGCTGGCGGCAGCATTTTGTTCCGTTCAGAATCCTTCTGCTATGATTCCGTTGCCAACAGTGTCTGGTTTCCGGGCTATTACTTCAAGGACTCGGTAGAGTATTTCGCCGTTCCGCGGGATAGCATTCTGGTTTGCAAATCCAATAGCATAAAGAACAATTCCACATTTAGCCGAAACCGCATGATTTTTTGGCCGGTCACATTGGCGGCTTCATTTGCTGGCTATGTGTTCCCGGTGGTAGCTTTTTGGAGCCTTGCCTTAAATACATTCGCCAAGGATTTTCTCATTATTGAAGGCACTCTTGCCGGCGTTGGTGCCGTGGTTGGGCTTGGTGTAGGAGGCATTTCTTCGCTAGCCCATAATGAAGTGGAATCCCCTTACGAAGAAAAATGTTCCTCCTATTTCCAACCCATAGCAGAACAAAAATTCCTGCAGCGAAACAAGTGCAAGTACCATGCAGAGGGTGTGCCGCTACAGTAGATTTTTGCTATAATGCATTTCATGAGTTTTATCAAAAACATTGTGGTTGCTGGGGGTACGCATGGGAACGAGCGTACAGGCGTGCGCCTGGTGCAGAAGTGGATGGATAATCCCGACTGCTATAAAGATCTTTGCCCAAGCGCAAATGTGGAGCTTGTGCTCAGCAATCCGGAGGCCATTCGCCTCAACCGCCGTTATCGTGATCACGATTTGAATCGCGCCTTTTCGCAGACATGCCTGGATGTTTCCGCTGAACCGGAGCAGTACGAATTTCGTCGCGCTCGTGAGTTGAATAGAATTTATGGCCCCAAGGGCGAAAATACCCGCACGGACCTTTTGCTGGACATTCACAACACGGGCTCCAACATGGGTCTTTGCCTCATCCTTTCCACCCGGGACCCGTTCACCATGAAGGCTTCTGCGGTGCTGATTCAGGAGTTTGAAGACGCCTGGATTTACTACCAGCCCGAAGAACGGAGCGAATCTCCCTATTTTGGAACAGTTGCCAAGGCGGATGTGTGCATTGAAATCGGCCCGCAGCAGCACGGAACTTTGAATGCGGCCATTTTTGAACGCTCCGAAAAGTTGGTGAAGCGCTATTTGGAACTGGCGGAGGAATGGAATCGGGGTGAACTTCAAAAACGCCCGGCCATCAAGGTGGATGTGTACACCCAACTTCGGGATTTGGGGTACCCCAAGGATTGGCCATGCGGACCCATAACGGCCATGATTCATCCCGATTTGAACGGGAGGGATTATAGTCCACTCCGTAAGGGCGACAAGGTCTTCCGTACATTCGACGGCAAAGATGTCTTGTACGAGGGCGAAGCCGATGGCCGCGATATGGTTTATCCTATTTTTATCAATGAACCGGCCTATTACGAGAAGGACATTGCCATGAGCCTTACCGTAAAGACCGAGGAGATGTGGTAATGAGTGAATTTGATCCGAAGGATTTGCCAAGCGAAAACCTTTCCGACATTCCCGGCGAGGAACGCATCAAGAATTTCATGGAACTCATCAAGAACCAGAAATCTGCGCCTTGGGAGTCTCGCCTGAACGACATTCTGGATGCCTTTGAGGATTTCTTGACGGTGCGCCCGGAACCGCCCAAGTCTTGGGTGGATAATTTTGCGGCAAGCGGTAAAAAATTCGACTACTACCAGATTGTGCTTCCGGAGGATTTTCAGGACCCGTACGAGGACGATTTGGGCAACATCCGCAGGCTCCGTAGCGAGTTTGAGCGCGTCCCCAGCACCATGGCGCTGGAACATGAACTCATTAGTCGGAACTACTTCATTTTCGAGAACGGTCACGCGGAAGCCATTCCTGCGCCGCAGCCCATGCTGATGCTGGAAAGCAAGGACCGCGATGACGACGAGGAACCTCAGGACGGCGACATCACCTGGGATTGCTGCATCTCCATTTTCCCCGACGGAAGTTACGTCTCTTACAATCTGGAAGACGACTTCGACGAGGAACTGGGGGAGGATTTCAAGTCCGTCTTTGAAAAGCATGTGGACACCCTCTCCAAACTCCAGCTGGTGATTCCCGTGGAAGGTCGCGATTACGGGATTTTGCGGAGTGATGCTTAGGACCGGCGCAGACGGGATGCCCAGAACCTGCGTGGTTTAAGGATAAGGATGAACATGAGAAACTTTGGATTGAAATTGTTGTTAACGATTGCGTTTCTGGTAAGCGCAACGTTTGCTGCATTTATCCAGAGTCCCATTCCTCCAAGCACCAAACAGAATTTTTTCTGGGACAAAGATGGCAATGGCCAGATGGATTGCATTTCCATCCAATTTCTCGGAAATCTTTCGGAAGAATATCTCAAGCAGATGGTGGATAGCCTCACTTTTGACTGGATAGATACTGCAGGGGTATCCGTACACTACAATGTTCCTAAGAATCGCATAAAGTTAGACGAGGCTAACTTTCGCATTTTGATTGTTGATTTGACATCGTTGCAGAAAGGATTCCTTGCGCTTACTTCTTTGGGTGCGCTCGAATATTCGAAATCCAGTTATGGAAATGTGAATCTTTATTTGGCAGACAAAACAGTATATCCCATATCCATGGGAGATCAGATGGCTCCTTTCATTACGGATGCTCGATTGAAAAGCTTTCGTGGCGCGGGTACGGATTCCCTTCGCGTACACTGGACCGAACCCGTTACTGTTGTGGAAGGTTGTGAATCCTTCTTAGAAATGAAAAGCGCGAAGGATGGCTCTGTACATTCTTTGAGGCCTTCCATGGTTCATTGGGATCCCTGGAGAAAAGGCTCCGTGGTGGAATTTTCCCAGAATGTCCCTTTAAACATGCATCCGACCACAAGGGACTCTATCCGATTTTTGCCCCAATGCGCAAGTGATACCAATGGCGTTCTGGTTTTAGCTAATTCCAGATTCTATCCTCTTACTGGATTTTATCCTTTTGAAATAAACGTACCCTCTATGGTGAAGGATATTTCGAAATCGGCTCCTGCAGCGGAAGCAATATTCCAACTGACATTTCAGCCCTTAGAGCAGGTGGTAAATGCTGATACTTCTTGGGAAATCTCGATGGATGTCATGGGGGAGGAATTTGAAAACGCCCTCCGCGATGCATTGGATATGCCGGAGAATGAACCCATCAATCCATCCAAACTAAAAATTTCATATAACGTTCGAATTTATACCAATCTGGGAACTTATGTGGTGGGGACAAAGGCCGTCGTGAAGGGAGATGATCCGCGTTTTGACAACAAGGCTGCGCGGCTTTCACTCAAATGGAATTTCATGGATGCCAGTCATCGACAGGTGAATTCTGGAGCTTATATTGTAAGTCTAATTGCTTATGTGGAATACGATGGAAAGGTCGTGTTCCGTTCAGGCTCTAATTCCAGCTCCTCCATGAAAGTCTTCGGCGTTATCCGCAGGTAGTTCCCGATGGATGCGCTGGAACAATCCATCTATTTGCGGTACAAAGAACTCATTGCGGAGTCTTGTGCCGCGCCTCTTGATTTGCCGCAGCAGAATCCTCGCCAAGTCCATCTTGAAGATATAATGGGTTGGTATGACGTGTTCTGTTTTGATGGCTTTGGAACGCTTTACAATCGGGGAGATTTCCTCTATGAAGGGGCATTGGAATGGTACCGTAAATTGCGGGCGGCGGGGAAGCAACTTCGCCTGATTACCAATGCCGCATCAAACGTGGATTCTGCATTAGCGGAAGATGCCGCAAAACGGGGCTTCGACTTCACTGCCGCAGAGACGATTTCCTCGGGCAGTTTGCTGCAGAAACTTCTGGAGAAACTCCGCCGCAATTCTCCGGCCAAAGCCTTTTCGCAGGCCTACTACCTCGGGCGTCCCTCGGGTGTGAATGTGCTTCACGCTTGCGGCATAGAAGCCGTAGAGAACCCTCGGGAGCCCATTGTGGCAATTTCTTCTAACGTGGCGACCGAGGAAACCTTCGCTCACGCCCTCGAAATTCTAAAACGTCCTGGGGCCCACCTCTTTGTATTGAATTCGGACGCCTGGGCCCCCAATATTGATGGAACTAGAAGTCCTGTTTCGGGCGCATTGTCGGAGCAGTTGAGGCTCGCAGCGGGGCCCGACACCTATTACCTCGGCAAACCGTTTCCGGAAATTTTCAACCGTATCAAGGAATCGGTTCCTGCTAATTCCCGCATTCTCATGATTGGGGACACCTTGGGCACGGATGTGATGGGGGCTGCTTTTGCGGGCATCGATAGCGCCCTCGTGGTGGGCCGGAATGTCCCTGCGGCGGATTTGGATGCGGATGAAAAGGCTTTGGGCATTCGCCCTACTTGGTATTTGACACCCTGAAGTTGACGGAATAAACCGCGGCTGTTTTTTGGTTCTATATTTTGCGAAAATGAAGGTTCATGTATGAAGATTTTTGCTGTTCAGATGAAGGTGGAGCCGGGAAAGCCGGATGTCAACTTTGAGACCATGGCTGCGGCGATTGCTCGCGGAAAAGCGGCGGGCGCCGATTTGATGGTGTTTCCTGAATTTGCACTGACGGGCTCCATGGTGGGAGACCTCTGGGCGGAGCAGAGTTTTGTAGATACCGCTGTCGCCTTTGGAGAAAAAGTGGCGGCTCTTGCAGACGGCATTGACATCTTGTTTGGCAATGTGATTCAGGATGAATCGGGTTGTGTGGTCAACAAGGCCTTCTTTGCGAAGGATGGCTCCTTGGCTTCGGATTTTCGCAGTGAGAATTTGATTGTTCGCTTGTCTTCCTTGTCTTTTGTTTCCGGCCGTGCTGCTCTTTTGAAGGCGGATTTGCAGGCTATGGCGGAGAATGAGAAAAAATCCATTCTCTATGTGAATGCGGTAGGAACGCAGAATACGGGAAAGTTCATCTATGCCATGGAGGGTGGTAGCCTCGCTCTCAATAAAGATGGCGCGGTTGTTCTCGCATTGCCAAAGTTTGAGGCCGCGGAAGCACTGCTGGAATTGACAACGGATGGCTGGAAGGTACTTTCGACAACTGCGACGGTTTCGGCAACGAACCTGGCTGTGTCGGGGACGGATTCGGCAGTGACTGCGCCGGCAACAGATTTGGCGAAGTCCTCCGCGGACATGAAAATTTCTGAAATCCGCAAAGCGCTTGTTTTCATGCTTCGGGAAAACGCCAAGCGCATGGGCATCAAGCGTGTGGTTATCGGTGCGAGCGGTGGAATCGACAGTGCCGTTAGTGCCGCCCTCTATGTAGAGGCCCTGGGAAAGGAGAATGTTTTCCTCATCAATATGCCCACTCGTTTCAATTCCGATACCACGAAGAATGCGGCTCGGGATTTGGCGGATAATTTGGGAACGCCTTACATGGTGGCGCCCATTTCTGAAATGCTGAATGCCGTTTGCGATTCTCTGGGAAAATGTGAATTTGTTCGTAATGATACGCCCATGAAGGTGGATGGTATCAACTACGAAAATCTGCAAGCCCGTACCCGCTCGGCCTCAGTCCTAGCAACCATTGCTTCTGTGGTGGGTGGCGGCATTACCTGCAATGGCAACAAGAGTGAGGCTATCGTAGGCTACTGCACGCTCTATGGCGATACCTGCGGCATCATGGCTGCATTGGGCGACCTCTGGAAAACACAGGTCTACGCCTTGGCCCGAGATTTCAATAAGAACTGCGAAATAATTCCTCAGGCGAGCATCGATATCCCTGCCAGTGCAGAACTCAGCGAGGCCATGAATGTAGATGAGGGGAAGGGCGATCCCATTCTCTATCCATATCATGACCGCCTGTTTGCCTACTGGATTGAAGGAAATCATTCTCTGGAAGAATCCATCCAGTTGCTCAAATCCGGCGCGGAAAACTTCTGCAAAACCTTGGGAGCAGATCCCGCTTACTTCAAACAGAAATTTGCAACCGAGGAAGCCGCTATCGCCGACATGAAGCAGTGGCATCGACGCTATCGCGGGATTGCCCTTGCAAAACGCATCCAGATGCCACCCATTCTTATGGTGAGCGGTCATCCCTTTGGTCGCGGCCTCGGCGAAGCCCAACTCTAAAAAAAGAGCCTTGAGTTTTTTCTCAAGGCTTTCTCTTTTCTGGATTAGTTCTGATGGTGTTTGTCGTGGTTGGGGCAGCCGCAGCCGCCCTTTCCATCGCAGTTTTCTTTGTGGCCTTCGCCACCACAGCCGCACTCGCCATCGCCGTGACCACCGCAACCGCATTCTCCGTCGCCTTTGCCACAGCAGCAGTGGTGCTCGAAAGGCTTCATTTCGTCTTCGGTTGCTTCGCGAACGCTGACCACCTCTATGGCGAAGTTTAGATTCTTGCCGGCCAGTTCATGGTTGGCATCGATGACCGCGGTCTTTTCGCCAACGGACTTGATGCGGAGTGGCATGGGGCCGGCAGGAGTCTGAGCGTAGAACTGCATGCCCACTTCAACCTTTTCCACACCCTGGAAAACATTGAGAGGAACTTCCTGGGTCATCTTTTCGTCGTATTCGCCATAGCCTTCGCTGGGAATGACCTTCACGTCGAACTTGTCGCCAACGTCATGGCCCGCCATTGCCTTTTCAAGCCCCACCACAATCATGTGGGCTCCCTGGATGTACTGCAGAGGCTCGCGACCTGCGGAGGAGTCAATGACCTTTCCTTCGTCGGAGGTCAGGGTGTAGTGCATCTGGACAACGGTCTTATCGGCGATTTTCATAAAATTCCTCTTTTTTGCGGCAATATAACAAAAAGGGTGCCTTACGATTTGAAAAAATGTTCGTAAAAAACGTTTTGTAAGTTTGATTTGCACTTATTTAATGGATTTTATATAGATTTTAGATGTGAAAAAGAACTTGCTAAAATTGTTTTGTGCCGTAGTCATTTTTATTGCAGGTGCTAATGCAATGCCTGCTTCCCCCGACGCTTATACAATCACTCAGCCAGATGGTTCCCAATTCGAAGCCTACACTTGGGGTGATGAATTCTTTAATTTTGAAGAAACGGAAGATGGATTCGTCATCGGCAAGGCGGTTCAGGGGTATTACACCTATCTGGATGAGGAAGGGAACCCCTCCGGCTATTATGTCCGTAGTCCAGAAAACCGTACAGAAATTGAGCAAGTTTTTTTGAGCAAACTGAATCGCCAGAATGTGGTGAATGCGTTACGGGAAAAAACACCTGCAATGCAGATGGACCCTTACGAAGTCCCTGAATTTGCAAAGAAGACGAAATTTTATGCCTATGGTCCACAGGCGTTGCCAGCTATCAATAATCTTGTCAAAAAGGATTCCATTACGGGGTTGGTCGTCTTGGTCCAGTTCTCGGATGTGAAGTTCAAAAATGATGATTCTAGAGCGTTGTATGACGAGTACATGAATGCTGAGGGTACATATTCCAAGTATTTCAATATGGGAAGCGTCCGCAAGTATTTTAAAGATAATTCTATGGGGACTTTCAGACCCCACTTTGATGTGAAAGGACCCGTAACGTTGGATAGTTCAAGAAACTACTATGGGCCTAACTCTCCGCTAGCAAGCGGTTCGTCGTCTCCCAAGTATGAGGGGGCACGTACAGCTTTCAAACAGACAATGGAGGCCTTGAAGAAGCAGGGAGGGATTGATTTTTCCAAATATGATAACGATGGGGATGGGTCCATTGATTTCATTTTCTTTATTTATGCGGGTGTGGGTTCCAATAATTCGGGAGTGGCGGACGCTATTTGGCCTCACGCATGGAGTTTTTATCCATCAATACAAATGTCTTCAAACATCAGGGCTTCTCGTTACGCTTGCGCCAATGAAATTGATGGAAAGGCGTATAAGTCAAATAATTCTACGAGTGTAATCGGTGGAATAGGAACATTCGTTCATGAATTTAGTCATGTGTTGGGACTTCCTGACTTGTACGATCTTAACAATACGAATGTCACAAAGACTTTGGGATCTTGGTCTGTTATGGATCAGGGAAACTACAATTGTCCAACAAATAGTGATAAGGTTTCCAATTGTGCTCCTCCGTTCTACTCCTCCTTTGAAAAAATGTCTCTAGGTTGGATGAATCCAACAGAATTGACTGCTAGGGGTGAAGTTCGATTGAATCGTGTTGATAGCAATTATGCTTATCAGGTGACGCATCCCACGAAAAGTGATGAGTTCTTCCTATTGGAGTATAGAACCCATCGCAGTTGGGATGTGGCGCAGGTGAAATCAGGCATGCTGATCTATCATGTGGACTATGTTGCTTCTGCCTGGACTAACAAAAAAATAAATACAGTGGGCTCGGGAGAACATCAACATGTTGACTTAATAGAAGCGGTTCCGACCACGGCACATTCTACAACTTCAAAAGATCCATTCCCGGGTTCTAGCAAGGTGACGTCGTTTGATGACTTTACATTCTATGATGGAACGAAAGCTGGTTTTTCGCTTACGGATATAAAGGAATCTTCAGATACGACATACGTCACATTTACAATTCCTGGAGGCACATCTAGTTCTTCAGTTGCATCTAGTTCCTCTGCGAAGTCCAGCTCTAGTTCTGCCAAGTCCAGCAGTTCTGCGAAATCTTCGTCAAGCTCCGTGAAGTCCAGCTCCAGTTCTGCCAAGTCCTCGTCTAGCTTTGCCAAGTCCAGTAGTTCTGTAAAATCGTCATCTAGCAGTGCAAAGAGCAGCTCCTCTGCTAAATCTTCAAGTTCCGCGAAGTCCTCGTCTAGCTCCGCGAAATCCAGTTCTTCTGCAAAGTCGAGTTCTTCTATCGCAACATCGGGTAATTGTATTAAGTTTGTAAATGGAAAGGGTGATTACGATCAACATTGTTATAATGCTGGTCTTCAATCCATGGCTACGGGAACTTGTTATACATTGAATTCTGCGAGAAGTCCTTCACCTCAGTGGATTACTGAAAATGCAAATGATGCATACTGGTGGGTAGAGACATCTTGTGGCGAGTCTAGCTCTAGTAGCTTTGAAGAAAGATCGTCCTCTAGCGAAATTGAAGATTCCTTCGTGGGAGGCGAATCTTCTTCGAGTGCTTATGAAGAAACTTCTAGCTCTAATGCAGATGAATCTAGTTCGAGTGCAGAAAAAAAGAAACATTATGCATTCTACATGAGTTCTGCATATGAATTTTCAAGCAGTGACCAATATGACATGGCGTTGCGTCCCGGGGATATCGCTGGATTGGCGCAAATTCATATGCTACGAAACGAGTTTTCCGTTTACGTGCCGCAGCAAGGTCGCAAGCGGGTGCTGTTCTTCAGCATGACGGGTAATCTGCTGTTCGCCCAAAGCTTTACGGAGACAAATGCACAGTTCCAGATTCCGCGTAATCTCTGGAATACGCCCTTCATTATTTCTGTGGAGCATAACGGCCGAATTCTCACGACCCGCCGCCACTAATGGGGCGTTGATGGAATGCCACTAATGGGGCGCCGCCGATTTTGATGGGCTTTCGCCACAAAGGGTCGGATGCACGTGCAGCCGCGGCAATTAAGCCTTCTTGCGGTCTTGCCAGGTGCTTTCGTTAAAAAGTTGACCTTCGCTCAGACCATATTTCTCTTCGACGCCAGCTTGACGACTGGCGCTTTCGATATCCAGTTTCCCGCGGATGGCGGCGGTGTAGATTTGCACTTTCCGGCGCACTACGTCGGGCTCTTCATCCAGAAGTTCTATGCGGTAGTGGGCAACGCCTGCGGCTTTTAATTGCGGCAGCAGTTTCAGGGCCGATTGAGGTTTCCCAACGAAGAGCGTATTTCTGCATTCCGCATCGCTCTGCAAGAAGTGACGCTCCCCTTTGTGGTCCAAAATTTCCACTTTATGCTGCGTGCAAATTTTACCGCATTCAGGGAAGTGCCTGCCAGAAGTGAGCGCTCTAGCGAAGGCGCAGTATTCGGAATGGAAGGCTGGCATGTATTGATGCAGACTTAGCTCCAAGCGGCTTCCGTCGATGTTTTGTAGCAAATCAAAAAGTTGAGTGCTGTTTAAATCCCAAGATGGGTGAAGCGTTTTTAGACCTAGATTTAAAAGCCAGTCATAGCTGAGACTGTTTGCCGCGTTAAGGCTGTAATCGCCCACAAGGGGAATCCCGTTGTCTTTCAAAATCGCGAGTGCACCGAGGCTGCGGACCAATGCAAAGTCGGGTGCCAAACGGAGGATGTTTTTCAGATAGTGGTTTTCTCCAGGTTTGTGAATGCGGAGGGTCGCCATGCCGGCTTTGAAACCGTATTGGCGAATCTGCTCCAGACTTTCGTCGTATTTTACGCCCCAGTCAAAATCCATAATCACATTATCGATGTCCAAACCTTGCAGGGCCTCGATCTGCTCTGGGCGGCGCACCAGCACGGAAATGGAGGAGGCTTGGCTCGCGCATGTTTTTACGGCTGGACGGACAGAGCTCAACAAATCTCTGCCGGCTTCTGCGTTTGGATTCAAAGGCTTCCATGAACAGCGAATCTCGTCCAATTTTGCGATGGCGCTTTGCTTCAAGATGCGGAGAATTTTTCCGGGAACAAAAGCGGTCTTGTCAACCTGTACGTCTAGGGAATTCAATTGATAGGCAGTAGCGCTAAGAGCGGAGAGTTCCTTTTGCGCAATTTTATCGATGGAATTACTCTCGTTATTGGCGACGGTCCGTGAGGCCTCAAGAACGCATTCGCTTTCTACCTGGACTTTGTTTTCGCAGTTGTCAAAAATTGATAACTTCAGTTTTTCGCCAATCTTTCCGAACAGCACCATGTCAATGGGCAAGTGCTTGGAAAATTCCCGTTCCGTGAAGGTGCGGTGCAGTTCTTTTTCTAGGGCGGGGGAGTCGTTGCGGTAGGCTTTCATGCCGTAGGAGACTTTTCGCAGGTTGAAATCACGGCCCATATCCAGCCAGAATCCGTTGACTTGGATTCCCACATTGTATAAGCGCCCGCCAATGCTTACCTCGAATTCCGGACTTTCAAAAAGAATGCCGTCACCAAGCCTTGGGGTAGAGGGTGTTCCTTCCCATTTCACAAAAATGCGGTGATTGTCAATTTTTGATACTGTGCCCAAGAATTCGCCGTGATGATTGCTGAAGGTGCCGTCTACCAGTTTCTGGTGGTCAACGCCTTCCAGCCAGCCTGTGGTAAGGCCTCGGCTGAAGAGCACTTCCAGCGGTTCCTTGTCGGCGGCAGTTAATTCCTGCGAAAAATTTGCGGCTGTTTTCTGCGAAAAATTCGCGGCAGTTAATTCTGGCGAAAAATTCGCGGCTGTTTTCTGCGAGAAATCTGATGCACTATTTTGAGCGAATTTTGAATTTTGAATTTTGAATTCTGAATTGCCCAGCACTTTCCGGTAGGCTTTGGAGACCGCTGCCACATACTCCGGACTTTTCAACCGCCCTTCCACTTTCAAGGAATCCACGCCGATTTCTTTTAATTCATCGAGAACAGGGAGCGCACATAAATCGTGAGGGCTAAAAAGATATTGGGCGTTAGTTTGTGTGTATTCCTTTCCGTCTACAAAAATGCGGTAAGGGAGCCTACAACTTTGGGCGCATTGCCCGCGGTTGGCGCTCCTTCCGCCAAAATTCTCGCTGGTGAGGCACTGGCCGGAATAGCTGACGCAGAGGGCCCCGTGAATGAAAACCTCCAACTCCAGCGGAGTGGCTTCCTTGATGGCGGCAATCTGCTTGAGGGAGAGTTCTCGCGCAAGTACCGCCCGCTTGAACCCGAGGGAACCCGCCAGATTGACGGCCTCTGCGCTGGCAAGTGTCATCTGAGTGCTGGCGTGAATCTCTTGTTCCGGAGCGATGGCGCGGATGAGCCGTGCGAGGCCAACGTCCTGAATGATGAAGGCGTCGGGCTTGAGGGCGATGATTTGCTCCAGAAACTCGGGCAATTCCTGAATCTCCCGCTCGAAAACCAGGATGTTCATGGCGAGAAACGTCTTTACGCCTCTCACCCGAGCGTACTCGATCATCTCCCGCACATCCTCAAAACTGAAATCCTCCGTGCGGCCCCGGGCGTTCCAGTGGGGCACTCCGTAATACACCGCGTCGGCGCCATTGTGGATGGCGGCGTAGAGCATTTCGCGGGTTCCAACGGGGAGTAACAGCTCAGGAGTCTTCATCAAGCCGAAATATATCTAATGTGGTTTCATTTGTGCACGGATTTTGCGAAAAACAACCTTCAGCCCACCCCGTAAAATTTTATCCTTGGTGTCATGAATTTTGAGATTCGCCATAACCATGTGGGCTACGCTCCCCAAGGGCCCAAGCATTTCCTTTTTGCGGTGACAGGTGATGTCTCAAGTTTGCGAGAACTTCATTTTGAGATAAGGGATGGGGTTGGCAGTGGAGGCTATTTCGGAATACTGACATCTAAAAGCTTCTGCGAATATACCGCCGAGACGATTTACGAAGGTGATTTCTCTGATTTTAGACAACCCGGAACTTATAAGATTTATGTGGAGATTGATGGCCTTCTGAAAATGGAAAGCCATTCTTTTGAGATTGCGGAAAACTGGCTCCATCGGGAACTGGCCTCCACGCTGAAGTCCTTTTACTACCAGCGCTCTGGTGTGGAACTCACGCCAGATAGGGCGGGGAAGTGGGCTCGTCCTGCTTCCCATCTGGATGACCACATCGCATTTCATCCGTCCATGAATCGGGAAGGTTTCTGGAATGCTCACGGTGGCTGGTACGATGCTGGCGATTACGGCAAGTACATCGTAAATGGTGGAGTGTCCGTTGGTACGCTTCTTACGGCAGCGGAATTTGCCTCCGATAAACTCAAGGCTTCTGGGAACGACAGCTTTTTTGATGCAGGCTCCTTCCGCGCGAATCTTCTGGAAGAGCTTCGTTTCGAACTGGAATTCTTCCTCCGCATGCAAGATACCGATGGCGGCGTTTTCTTCAAGGTTTCTCCCATCCGCTGGGACGGTTTTGTTTCGCCGGCGCAGTCCGATGCCAATCAGAAGCGTCAGATTCTCGGCAAGTCCACCACCTCCACGCTGAATTTTGCAGGTGCTCTTGCCCAGGCCCATCACGTATTCGCTCGCGTTTATCCCTCTTTTGCCGCCCAGTGCCTCAAGGCTGCGGAGCGAGCCTACCAGTGGGCCGTTGCCAATCCGGATGTCACGTATCCGCACAATACCGAAGGCAGCGGCGGCTATGGCGATGAACATTACGACGATGAGTTCTTCTGGGCCCGCGCCATGCTCTATCGCGAAACGCAAACCTCCGCGACGCTGGATGCGTCTGGGTTGCGCAAGCAGTTGCTGAAGGATATGGAAGCGAATCCCGCTTTCTTGGGACTTTCCTGGCGCGACACGCAGAATTTTGGATGGATTGCTCTTGCGCTTCAGAATTTTGATATGGATTTGCAGAAAATTGCTCGGCAAAATCTCGAAAATATCGCCAAGCAGATTCTGGAACTTTCCGCAGAAGATGCCTACGGAATTGCAGTCCGCAAGTTTGTCTGGGGCTCCAATGGGGAGATTGCAAATCATGCCCTCACGCTTCTTCTGGTGAATACTTGGGCGCCATCTGCATCTCTCACGAATTGTGCCGCACAGATGCTGGACTTTATCTACGGGAAGAATCCGGTAAACAAGTGCTTTGTCACTGGCGCCGCCTGGAGTTCTCCCAAGTTCCCGCACCACCGCATGTCTCATTCCGATGGCATCGAGGAACCCATCCCGGGTCTGGTTGTGGGCGGCATCAACAACGACCGTCAGGATATGCACCGCTTCCCGCATTATCCCGGGGAACTGCCTGGCTTCGCTTATACGGATGAGCGCTGTTCTTTTGCCAGCAATGAAACCGCAATCAACTGGAATGCCCCATTAGTCGCCGTTCTCAGTTTCTTGGCGCAGCTTTAAATTCGTGGCGTTGTTTTTCGCGTCGCTGTTTAAACTCGCGGCGCAATTTTAAGTTCGCGTCGCCACTTTAAGTTCGCGGATTTCGCCGCTCTTCAAGTCCCCAAGTTCATAGCCCGCAAATTTGATGCGCACGAGCCGTAGCACTTCATAACCCAAGTGGGCGAGCATCCGGCGGATTTCGCGATTCCTGCCTTCATCGAGGACGATTTCCAGCCAGCAGTTCTTTTCTCCTTCGCTGTGGAGTTTTGCAGAAACCGCATGCATGAATTCCTCGGGCTCTCCGAAAACCCGTGGCGGAACGTTGAAGCCTTTCTCCATTTGCGCCAGGTGTTCCGCAGTCGGGTGGCCTGCAACCTGCACGCGGTAAACCTTCGTGTGGGCGGTAAGTGTAAGATTCGCCCATTCGGTGTCGTTGGTGAATAGCAGCAAGCCTTCGCTGGCGGCATCCAATCGTCCAACTGGTGAAATGTGGGGCACGGGTTCCCCTGGGAAAATCTTTGCGAACTGTTCGCGGAAAAGGTCCATGACCGTTGCGCGACCCTTTTCGTCATTTGCTGTAGTCACGTAGCCGCGGGGCTTGTTCATCATGAAATAGATGAATTTGTTTGCAATAACGGGTTTCCCGTCAACGGTGATTTTGTCGGTTTCGAGAGTGGGCGCTTCCGGGTTGGTTACGGCCTTCCCGTTCAGGGTGACGCGGCCTTCCTTCACCAGCATTTCTGCCTTGCTGCGGCTGCAATAACCCCGTTTGGAGATGACCCGGGCAACCCCGTGAGGCTTGGCGCCCGATTTTTTATTCCACGAATCGTGCATGGCCTGAAATGTAGAAAAAGAATGGGGCACTTTATTGCCCGATAATGACCTTGCAGGTGTTGTCGCCATTCCCGCTTTTTGTTATATTAAAGGTATGGCGAATATTCCCGAAACATTACGGCAGCAGATAATTCAATTTGCAAAAAAGTGCGAATTGAGTCGTGTTGTGTTGTTCGGGTCGCGCGCTCGTGGCACCCATAGGGAGCGTAGTGATGTAGATCTTGCTGTGTCGGGCAAGAACGTTGCCGATTTCCAGTTTATGCTTGAAGATGAAGCGGATTCCCTATTGTCTTTTGATGTTGTGGACTTGGAAGCCGTTGTTTCGCAGAAATTGAAGCAGAATATTGAGCGTGAAGGAGTGTGCCTTTATGCAGAAGTTTGATAATTTCAAAAATTGTTTTGAAGTTCTGAAAAAGTCTGAAAAGGCAAAAGCTTTTGCAGATGAGATCTATAGGACAGGGGTTATCGGTCAGTTTGGTTTGGCCTTTGAACTTGCATGGAAAACGCTTCAGGAATTGATGCGTGCTCATGGAATCGTGGATTCTGAAAACGTTTCTCCGCGAGAAATTTTACGTGCAGGCTTCAAGTACGGATTTCTGAATGATGAATCCGTCTGGCTTCAGATGTTGAAAGATCGAAATTCTGCGACCCACATTTACGATGAAGAAGCTTTCAATGCAGTCTTGGATCGAGTCTACACAAGTTATATCGCTCTGTTCGAATCCTTTAAGACCGTTATGGAATCTAAAATTTCCGCACTGGAAAACGGTGTGGATGGTAAGCTTTAGTTTTTGTGCTCAGTCTTAGCTCCGCTCAAATGGACATTTGTGTACTATCTTGACCTTCCCGTGCTATGCCCGTACTGGTCGTAATAATCCGTGGCGAAGGCTACGGCAGCGATTGTGATGATGGCGAGAATGATTCTTTTCATGGGAAACTCCTTTTTGGTGCCTCCCTGTAATTTAGATTTGTTTAGTGTCATAAAATGACAATTTGTGAAAAAAACGCGAAAAATAAAAAAACTTGAAAAGAGACGTGTTTTTTATACCTTTTCCCGCGTTTGTTCGTTGACAAAATGCTTTTTTGTCATTCCTTTAATTTATATTTATCCCATGCCTATCCAGTTTATTTCGCCGAAAAAAGCAGTCAATTCCGCTTATCTCAAACTCCCGGTTTCCTTTGAAAAAATGGACGTTTTCAAGGCGTGCATCAAGAGCATGTCTGCGCAAGGCAAAACGGGAGAAACCGAGGAATATCACAAGGGTTTAATCAACAAGTTTTTGAGCAATGCCTTGTACAACCCCGACTATGCGGTGAATACCAAGGACCGCATTGACCTCGCCATTTTCAACGGCAAGGATAACAACGCGAAGGCTGCCGTGCTAATCGAAGTGAAGGCTCCGGACAACGTGTCGGAAATGTTCTCGGAGGCGCACGCGAACGTGAAAGCCTTGCAGGAACTGGTGTATTACTTTATGAAGGAATACATTCGTCTGGAAAATCACGAAATCAAGTACCTCGCCATAACAAATTACAGCGAGTGGTATTTCTTTGACGCGAAGGATTTCGTCAAGTTTTTTG
>JAKSIK010000020.1 GCA_024398835.1 Fibrobacter sp. | reverse complement strand
TCCGCCAAGATACTGTCGGTTTAGGCAGCGACAAGGTGTGGCATATCTGCGATGCACAGAGCTGGAGAAGTGCGACTACCTACGAGAAGGACACCTACCGCTGGGTTGCAGGGAATGATGGCGACAGCAAGTGGGGAAGTGTTAATGGCAAGAACTGCTACGTGTTTGAAGAAAAGGCATGGCGTGCTGGCAACAATAGCGACTGCTCTTTGGAATTGCGTGGCTGCACTACCCTCCGCCAAGATACTGTCGGCTTAGGCAGCGACAAGGTGTGGCATATCTGCGATGCTCAGAGCTGGAGAAATGCGACAGATATAGAAAAAGATACGGCTACATGGGGTGAGAAATTTACAGAAGGAGATGTTCGTAATGGTTCTGTGAATACCTCGTTCACCTATGTATTTAATGGTTCTAATTGGCGTCGAGGCACAATTTTGGATAGTTTGATGGTGAAAAATGGTGGTTTAGCATGCGCTGAAAAGAAAAATACAACTAACGGAAAAATTGCTGTGTATAAGGATACGAGTAGTGTGAAAATTGGAAATCTTTACTACGTGTGCAGTAGTGGAACGGCGACTCTTGCCGATACAACTTATAGATGGATGGTTGCGCCAAATGTTTATAACGATACCTATGAATCTCGTGGAGAATGTGCAAATGCTACGGATGGCGATTTGATGCAGGGTAGGATTTCAAATACAAAGATATATGTTTGTGACTTTAATGATTCAGATAAAGATGGAGAGAAGGGCTGGGAGTCTGCTTCTATGGTGGAATCAGTGATAGGAGGTTGTCGCTCTCGTCAACAGGATTCAGTCGGACTTGCAAAAGGGGTGTATTATTATTGCAATGAAGGAACTTGGAGACTAGCCTCTACTCTTGAATATGACACATATCATTGGAACGATACCATTGATGGTGCGTGGAAGAAAGGGAGTGTTGTAAACTCTAATATTTATGTGTTTGATGAAAGTGAAGGTGCTTGGCGAACGTCGACAACAGGTTTTGATACGTTGAGTATTAACGGATGTACAGTTAAGCGTCAACTAGAAAGGGCGAATATCTACGATGAAGATAATGAAACAAATCATTGTTACACGTGCTACAATAAAAAATGGTATGACGGAAACGAATGGAGTTGGGATTTGCCGAAAGAGGCCTACTTGAATCCAGAAGTTGAGTATGACACTATCATTGATGCCCGAGATGGCAAGAGTTATAAAACGGTAAAAATTGGCGATCAAGTGTGGATGGCGGAGAATTTGAACTATGCAGATAGCAATCAAACTCCGAGTTTAAAAGGTAAAAGTTGGTGCTATGACAATAATGAGAAATATTGTGATGTTACGGGTCGCTTGTACACCTGGGCTGCCGCCATTGACTCTGTAGCTTTGGCAAATGATAGCAATAACCCACAGAAATGTGGTAATGGCAAAACTTGCACGCTGTCGACTGTTGTTCAGGGGGTGTGCCCCAGTGGTTGGCATTTGCCTAGTGAGGAGGAATGGAATTTACTGTTTACCAATGTTGGGGACAAACATGTAGGTAAAATGTTGAAGTCAATGAATGGGTGGGAAAATGGTGGTAACGATGACAACGCCTACGGCTTCTCCGCGCTCCCTGCGGGCATCAGATACAACGATGGCTATTTCCGCGATGCCGGCGACGACGCCTACTTCTGGTCTGCTAGCGAGTACAATAGCTTCGGCGCCTGCCGCATGCTCTTGTACTACGACAGCGAGTATGCCTACATGTACTACCTCAATAAGAACGACGGCTTCTCTGTTCGTTGTCTCCAGGATAACTAGAAGCTGAGTGCCTCGCCAGAATGCGTGCATTCATAATTCGTAATTAATAATTCGTTGGATTGCCACGTGGCATAGCCCCTCGCAATGACGTGGCGGTTGGCTCGTCACAATACCATGTAATCTTGCATGTTATGGCCTTGCCTGTAATAGGTCGTAAATGCCAGCATCTGTTTGCAAAATGAAAAATTTTCATTTTCCTGTGTGAAATTTCGGCCATTTAAACGTCTTATAGGTTGTGGGCGGGTGTCCGCCAAGTTCATCCTATGGGAAAAAATGCCATACAAAAGCAAAAGACTCCTGGAGCAGGAGGCAAAAATACGCTCCAAAACATTCTTTGACCCTACATACGACATCGTCTTCAAAGAAATCTTCTCCAAGAAGGAAACCCTCATCCATTTCTTGAATGCAATTCTCCATTTGGAAGATGAAGCTCAAATTGTGAGCGTGGAGGAACGTAAGCCCACGGTAACCTTGGACACGGGTGTGGGCGAGGAACAGGTTCGCTTCGATGTCCATGCCAAAACCAAGTGTGGTAAGTTCATCGACCTTGAAATGCAACGGGCAAGTCACGAAGATTTTCTTGACCGTGTGGAACTTTATGGTTCGCTTCTCTCCATTAACTCGAAGATAGACATGAATAGAGTTCTTTTGAGGGAGTCTCAGAAAAGCAACTCGTATACGATGCCAACGGTATATTCTATTTGGCTCTGCAATTTTAGTGTGGAGTTCTGCAATTCATATCACGAGGAAATCGGGCTCTATCGGGCAAGTGATGTCGGCAATAGGGGAGCCTTGCCGATTTATGGGAAAAAGAAGTATATTTTGATAGACCTGACGAAGTTCAAGGCAGACGGGAAGTGCTCTCCGGAGATGGAGTGGCTAAAACTTTTCACCACTATGGCGGATGCGAAGGAAACTCCCCAGGATGTGGACGAGGTCCTCAAAGATGTCTATGAACGGATGCTGGTTGCAAAGTCGTCAAACTTGTTCATTTCGGAGGTAGCACAAGGTATGGTCACGGAAGCGGAAATCATGACTCGCATCGGTACTGCCCATAGAACGGGTTTTAATGAGGGAGCCTTGGATGCCAAGAAGAAGATGGCGAAGCAGATGTTGGCTGAAGGGCTTGATCAAAATCGAATTGCTCGCATTTCAGGTCTTTCCGAAGCAGAAATCCTCGCGTTGTAAATCCGCATTTTCTAAATCCCCGCCTTCGTGAGGATGGCGGTAAAAAATCGCATAGTCCTTATACATACAAAAGAAGAAGCCCAGCTAACAGCTGGGCTTCTTACTGCGGTCGGACAGACTTGAACTGTCATGAGATCGCTCCCACTAGCACCTCAAGCTAGCGTGTCTACCAATTCCACCACGACCGCGAGGTTAAAACCTCAGGAATAATCCTTATTCTGCGGCGGGTGCTGCAGGCATTTCTGCAGGGGCAGCCGGGGCTTCAGCTGCGGGTGCAGCGAATTCCGTTGGCAATGCCGGAACTTCGGCAGGAGCCTGTTCGGCAGCGCTTTCGCGGGAAGCCTTCTGCATGGCAGATTCTTCAACAGTCTGGTCCTGCTTTGCGGTGATGAGGCCGAGGGCAAAGACCACGATGAAGAAGACTACAGCAACGCCACGAGTCAACTTCTGGATGAATGTTGCTGCACCAGCGGTGGAGAAGGCAGACTGAGATGTCATGCCACCGAGACCTGCGAGGCCACCCATCTTGTCGTTCTGCATGAGGACGAGCAACATGAGGAAGAAGCACAGGAACACGTGAAGGACGATTCCAATCCAAAAGAGTGTTTGCATAAGAATGATTCCTTATTTGAAAAATTACTTGGCTTCGGCAGCGGCGATGATTTCCATGAAGGTGTTGGCCTTGAGACCCGCACCACCAATCAAACCACCATCGATATCCTTCTGAGCGAGGAGGCCGGCAGCGTTGGCGCCCTTCATGGAGCCACCGTACTGGATGCGCATGCCTTCTGCAACAGCTTCGCCGTAGATTTCCTTAACCACGGAGCGGACGAATGCCTGAGTGTCTTGAGCCTGTTCGTCGGTAGCGGTAACACCAGTACCGATAGCCCAAACCGGTTCGTAAGCGAGAACGCACTTGGCGGCATCTTCAGCAGAAACGCCTTCGAAAGCGCCCTTGACCTGGGTGCTAAGAACGGCTTCGAGCTGGCCACCGTTGCGCTGGTCGAGAGTTTCGCCAATGCAGATGATGGGCTTGATGCCGGCGGCGAGAGTCTTCTTCACCTTCAGGTTCACGGTTTCTTCGGTTTCGTGGAAGTACTGACGCTGTTCGGAGTGGCCGATGATGATGTATTCGGCGCCGATTTCCTTGACCATGTCGACGGAGACCTTACCGGTGAATGCGCCCTGGTCCTTCCAGTGGATGTCCTGGATGGCGAGCTTCACGTTGGAGCCCTTGATCACGTCGGCAACCTTGGCGGCGGCGAGGTAGGTCGGAGCGATGACCACTTCGGTCTTCTTCACGTCCTTGACGGCTTCAACGATGTCCTTAGCGAGCTGAACGGATTCGCTAACGGTCTTGTTCATCTTCCAGTTACCAGCAATGATGTACTGACGCATAAATGACTCCTTGAGAGGTTAAAATTTAACGGGCCTTAATATAGAAAAAAAGCCGCCCTTTGTGGGGCGACCTTTCAATAAGGTGGGCAAACGCGGCTCACCTACCATTGTAACCTATTACTCATAGTTGCTGGAATGCTTGTTGGCAGGGGGTTCGGAGCCGCCATAGCGGTCGCCCTCGATCTTATCCAGCACCAACTCCTCTTCATAACCCTTCAAACGAGCCACATCGGGCTTCTTCCAGAAGAGCTTCACGATGAGTTCGCCTTCACGGGTTCTGTATTCCCACACGGTACCTTCGGCGTTTTCATTGTCGGGAGGTCCCCAGAGAAGGTTCACCATGTCGGTGGTCATGCCTTCTTCGATGTAGCCCTGCTTGAAGACGTCTTTCAAGTGCTTGTCAATACCCATGCTCTCCTTGGTGACGAAGTATTCGCGTTCAAATTCCTTGCGACCTTCGCCGCGCTCGATAAGCACAGAGGAGGAATAGCGGTTGGCACAGCCCCAGAAGAGGAGGGCGCTGAGTCCAAGCACGCACAAATGAGAAAGTTTCATAAAATCTCCTGTTGGATTTTGCTACCCTCAAAATAAGAAAATATCCCTCGGTGTGTGCGAATATTTTTTAGATTTTACATGAAAATGAAGCAAACCTCTAGGACATTTGCGAAAATTCTGTTTAGCCTGGCTTTTGTTGCCAATCTGGCTGTTGCAGCTGGTTTCGACCAGAGTGCGCAGAATGGCTTCCGTTATGGGCCAAATTTGTCTTGGAGCTTTGTCGGAAACACTCCTTTCGTGTGGGGCCAGTGGTATCCGCAGTTGATGGGGAACCTCCATTACACTTGGTTGGAACCTTTGGATGAGTTGAGTTACGGCGACCCTATGGAGCGTACGCCTACTTACTTGAAGATGGAAGCTGCCATTGAGGCGAGTCCCTTCTATGGGGGGTATCAGGTCGGACTTGGAATTCGCCCCTTCAAGACCAATCCTCAGGTG
Organism: Fibrobacter sp.; assembly: GCA_024398835.1. Classification (GTDB taxonomy): domain Bacteria; phylum Fibrobacterota; class Fibrobacteria; order Fibrobacterales; family Fibrobacteraceae; genus Fibrobacter. Next base: position 39,856 of record JAKSIK010000020.1, on the reverse strand, counting down.
GAAGTCAACGTGGTTTACGAAAGCTTCCTTTACTTCTACTCCAATTTGGAGATGGTGAATGCCGATGTGGCCGGGGAGGGCCGCATTGCAGAGTCCTGGAATGCGGACTATATTGCAGACAACGTATGGCAGAGCGAGGCCGCCACCTTTGACTATGCCCAGTTGTTTGACATGGGAGTGAGTCTGGAGTACATTTTTGCAGGGGGCTCCCTTCTGGGCGCTTCCATGCACTACATTCTTTCTGATATTAGCACGGATTTTTCAGGCAAGAGCTACGACTACAAGCGGAACATTCCCGTATTTAGCCGTGATTTCTTGATCGAAGTGATGACCTATGGGCGCGTTCCCTTGACGGAGCATTTTGCCTTGATGTTGGAGACCATATACTACCGTACGGGTTATCTCCGCAGCGGTGGCTCTGTAGAGAAGGAAGCTTTGAGCTATGGAACCATGATGGGCGGTCCTCATTTCTCCTGGAACAAGGGCCTTCAAAACATCACATTGGAAGTTGGCGCCATGAAGCGCGGACGTGACCGTTTCTATGATGGATCACTCGCCCAGCAGTTCCTTGTTCAGCTTGAGTATCAGGGGTATGTTTCTTTCCCCTTTAGTCGTCACTTTACCAAATAATCCCTTGTATTCCCCTGGAGTGTAAGCCTTGGTTTTCTGCGCCAGGGGGTCTTTTTTCAATGCACTGACGGGGTAGGCGGAGCGAATCCAGAGGCTTCCGCTGTACTTTTCGCTTTTGAGGGTGATAAGGGTAGGGAGGATGATGCCGGAAAATTCCTTCCAGCTGCCAATGGTGAAGGAGCGGACTTCTTTGCCGGCACCCTTCATGGTGACTTCCTGAGGCTGAGGGAGCGTGTCTGCGGTAAGGCTCCACCACATGTTGGAGAATGCGGTGGCGAATGCCTTCGGATTCTTGTCCGAGGAATCCTTGCAGAGGAAGCTTCCGTTGGCGAGAAGTTCCATGTCGTCTAGCCGGAGGGGAGTGCTCCCGATGTACTCTTTTAGATGGTGCAGGCCCAGTTGGCGTTTAGCCTTAGGCTCTGTAAGCTCCATGTAGCGGTAACTGCCCGCGGTGATGAACCTGTAGGGCGCCTGGTCTGGCAGGTTCACGAAGAAAGTGTCCAGCGCCTCGGGATGGTGCCGCCATTCAATATCTACGCTTGCTCTGGAATGCTGGATGTTGATGAATCGCCCCTCGATGTTCACTACCATCGCACTATCCAGCAGAAACCTGGGGCATAGGTTCTGCCCGAAGGATGCTGCAATCCCTAGGAGGGCGAGGTAGACTACTTTTTTGGCGATTTGAATCATACTTGATGGCAATATAAAAAAGATATTGGGGCTCTATGGATGCATGAAAACTTACAAGGAATGGTAAAAAACTTACAAAAAACTCGCAAATTCTAGTCTCATCGCTTACGAAATAACTTTTTCGTAAGATTACGGTTTTCGCTTGGCTTTTCAATGGCTATCTTTGGGGTGTGCGAAAGATTAAAGGTTTTATTCCCTATTTTGGGCTTGCTTTTACCCAGATAGCCGCCTCTACTCTGGTGATGGGTCTCATGGAGATGGTGTTCAACCGCATGCGGCTTGCATCTACGGCCTCCTGGCAGTTCTACCTGTTGCATCTGATATATCTGTTGCCTTGCGTGTTCTTGCTGACGCCTGCGGGTTTTGCCTCTGACAAGTATCCTAAAGAACGCGTTCTGCAGAAGACCTCTCTTTTGAGTCTTCCTGTGGCAGGACTTTTCGCTCTTGGTGCCTTCTTGGGAAACTTTCCGCTGGTGGTGGTGGCCTCTCTCTTGTTCTATGTGCTGCAGGCGTTCCATTCTCCGGCCCGTTACGGGTACCTTAAAGAATTGATGGGCGTTCGCTACCTGGCGTTTGGTAGCGGTTTATTGATGATTATTAATTTCGTAGCCCTTTTGATTGGTGGAGGTGTAAGCGCTTTCGCTTTCCAGAAACTCGCTCCCGCTACGACGAATTTTGCCGAACTCATCCAGGCGGTGCTCCCCATTTGTTATGCCTTTGTGGGGCTCTCCTTCCTCTCCATCATCTTTGCAGTACTTTTGCCTCCCATCGGGGCCTACGACGAGGAGATGAAGTTCCCCTGGAAGCGTTACTGGAACTTGCTTTTTGCAAGGCGTAAGTTCTCCAAGGCGTGGCGGAACCGTGCCCTGCGTCAGGCTATCATCGGCCTCAGCATGTTCTGGGTCATGATTTTCCTCATGGTATTTGTGGTTCAGGATGAATTCAATTCGGGAGCCATTTTCAAGGGAAGCTTGGTGACGTATCCCATTTGTGGTGCGGCACTTGGCCTCATTGTGGGTTGCGCCTACGCCATGCGGATGTCCAAAGCCTTTATTGAAACGGGCCTCATTCCATTGGGAACGGCGGGTTCTGCGGCTTTGATTTTTGCTATCCCCATGATTCCGCGCCCTTATAATGCCATCGCTTTTGCACTCCTGGGGTTCTGTGCGGGCATCTACATGCTCCCGATGCTCTCCATGCTTTTGTACCACACCAAGCCCCGTTCGGCTGGCCACGTTCTTGCTTTGAGTAATGCCACTCAGAATGTGGCTATTATCGTGTTTGATGTGTTGGCCATTGGTTCCCTCCAGTTCCTTGGCCTCCACAAGATGAACTTGTTCTTCATTTTGGGATTTGTTTGCCTGGCAGGAACGATTTGGGCGCTCTGGGCCATGCCGCAGACTATGTTGCGTCAGCTCCTCCGCACCATGCTTACGGTGCACTACAAGTTTATCGTGAAGGGACTTAGGCATGTGCCTTGGGAAGGACCGGTGCTTTTGCTGGGAAACCACCTTTCGTACATTGACTGGGCGTTGATTCAGATGTCCAACCCCAGGCCCTTGCGCATTGTGATTTGCCGTCAGAGTTATGAAAAGTGGTATATCCGTTTGCTACTAACCCAGATGAAGGTCATTGATTTGGATTTGGCGAAACCTGCGGAAGCGATGGAGAAGGCCCACGAGGCTCTGCTTCGGGGCGAGGCTGTGGTCATGTTCCCGGAAAATGCACTTTCCCCAACGGGGAATGTGACCCGTTTCCGTCTGGATTACAGTGCAGCCATTGCGGGTGTTGAAAAACTGAAAATCGTTCCCTTCTATATTCAGGGCTTGTGGGGCAGTTCCTACTCCAATGCGGGCGCCGGATACAGGTCCATCGTTCATTCTGGCGGACGTGTGGTATCCATCGCCTATGGCAAGCCTATGCCTGAAAATTCAAACCCCGTGCAGGTGATGCGTGCGGTACAGGATCTTTCCATTACCGCTTGGGAAGCTTACGACCGGCAACTTCGTCCGCTGCCACACAGCTGGATTCGTACTGCAAAACGCAAGCGCAACGCTCCGGTGGTGTTCAGCCCCGATGGAAAGCATTTGTCTGGATTCTCTATGGCAGCTGCATCCCTTGCCTTTAGTCGGCTTTTGGATTCCAAAACCAAGAATCAGAAATGTGTGGGCGTGTTGATTCCGCCTTCTGGCCCGGGAATCATTGTAAATATGGCACTCCTCATTGTGGGGAAGACCGTCACTAATTTGAATTATTCCAGCACGCCCGAAAATATGGATTACTGCTGCCAGGTGGCGGATGTGAAGACCATCGTGACGGCCAAGATGTTTGTGGAGAAGCTGAAGAAGAAAGGCATCGATATGGATGCGCTCCTGAAGAATTACTCCGTGCTGTACATGGAGGATTTGGCGAAAGAACTGAAGAAGCCTACCTTGATTCTCAACTTCCTCCGGGTGATGTTCCTGCCGGCCTGGTATCTGGAACTGCGGTTCATCAAGAAAGTCCATTTGGACGATGTGGCTTCCGTCATCTTCAGTTCTGGTTCCGAAGGAAAACCCAAGGGGGTGGAACTGACCCACTTGAATTTGATGGGTGAAATCAAGCAGTGCGCTCACGCCTTGAATCCGGGACCGGAAGACGTGTTCCTGGGGATTCTCCCGCTGTTCCATGCCTTCGGTTTCTCCATCACTACCATGATGTGCTTGGTGGAGGGCATTCCCATTGCCACTTGCCCGGACCCCACGGATGCGCGGTTGGTGGGCCGGATTTGTGCGCAGTTTAAGGTGAGCGTTATGGTGTCTACGGGCACATTCCTCAGAATGTGGGGCACCAGTCGCCATGTTCATCCGCTGATGTTCGGTAACCTGCGACTTGTGTATGCTGGTGCAGAAAAGATTCGTGAAGATGTGCGTACACTGTACCGCACCAAGTTCAAGATTGAAATCTTTGAGGGCTTTGGCTGTACGGAAACCACGCCTGTGGCGGCGGTGAACACTTTCGATACCTTGATGGATGATTTCAAGACGGTGCAGGTGGGCAACAAGCCCGGCACAGTGGGAGCGCCGCTCCCGGGAACGCAGTTCCGCGTGGTGGATCCGGAGACCATGGAAGAATTGCCGTTAGGTGAAGATGGCCTCATCTTGATTGGTGGAACCCAGGTGATGAAGGGCTACCTGAAGGATCCTGTGCGTACGGAGCAGGCGCTTGCGGTTATTGATGGACATCGCTGGTACAAGACTGGCGACAAGGGCCACATCGATGAAGATGGCTTCATCACCATTGTGGACCGCTACAGTCGCTTTGCAAAACTGGGTGGCGAGATGGTGAGCCTCGGTGCCGTGGACTTCAAGATTTCTGAGAATGCGCAGTTTGATGCCATTGAGCATTTTGCGGTTGCGGTTCCCGATGGAAGCAAGGGTGAAAAGATTGCTCTGGTCTATTGTGGCGACCCCTCGGAAGACGAGATGAAGGCTATGCTGAAGCAGGTGGGGCTACCGCCTTTAATGCTTCCCAGCTATGTGGTAAAAGTGGATGAGCTTCCAAAGCTTGGTTCTGGCAAGGCTGACATTCAGCGTGGCAAAAAAATTGCCATAGAACGGTTGGGAATCACGGTATAGAATGCATAATGCAGAATGCAGAATGCGGAATTAGTCTTAGACACAGTACTTCGTCCGATATAATTATTCATTCAGCATTCTGCATTCATAATTTATTCTGCTGTGTCGAAGGCTTTGAATTGTAGGCTTCCGTTCTGGATGGTGAATTTAATCTTGTCATCCCGGAAGCCTTTCATATCCAGATAATCGGCGATGGCGTTGCATTCTTTTTCGCTACCAATGACTTCTAATTTGAATTCAACCTCGCGCATGAGGGTGATGACATCGTTGATGGCTGCATAGCCAGGTTCTGTCAACTGCTTTTTATCCTTAGTGAAGGCAACTCTCTTTGCAATAGCCTGTAAATCCTGCTTGGAATCAATGGCGCATCCCTGTTTGTCGATTTTGATTCCGGGAAGTGTACTGCATTTGTCTAGATAATCGGGAACTCCGTCCTTGTCCGTATCCAAAAGACATCCAATGGAATCAATGGGTGCGTTCCTGGGGGTGCCGCTACATTTGTCCAATGCGTCAGGTACTCCATCCTTATCGCTATCTGTGGGGCAGCCATTGGGGTCTACGGGGAAACCTGCGGGAGTATCGGGACACTCGTCCTTACTGTCGGGCACCAAATCTCCATCGCTATCCTTGGGACATCCCTTATCGGTGACGATTTCGCCCGGCGCACTTTCGGGACACAAATCCCAGTTGTTGGGCACGCCATCTTTATCGTCATCCAGAGGGCAGCCGCTCTTATCGACGGACAATCCCTCGGGCGTTCCCGGGCACAAGTCGTCGGTATTGGGAATGCCGTCTCGGTCTGCATCCAGCGCACAGCCTACTGTATCTACCGCTTCTCCGGGGCGAGACATGGGACACTTGTCGTGATTGTTGTCGATGCCATCACCATCGGAATCCATCATGCAACCGTTTGCGGTTACTGCGGTGCCTTCGGGAGTGCCCGCGCATTTATCCAGATAGTCGGGAACTCCGTCGCCATCTGCGTCCAGAGGGCAACCGAAGTAGTCTACAGATACGCCAAAGGGAGTTCCCGGACAATCATCCACGATGTTCAGCACGCCATCCTGGTCCTCGTCCACCGGGCATCCACGACTGTTGACCTGCATGCCCAAGTTGGTTCCGGGGCACATGTCCAACCTATCGTAGACTCCATCACGGTCCGCGTCTTTCCAACTGAAATCAAATGTTTTGGTGAGGGCGACGTTGATAGCGATTTTAGGACTTCCAGGAATGGCGTAACGGTATTGTTTTTCGCCATCGTCACGAGTAACGTATGTGGCGTGCTCCACTTTGGCCTTGCGGATAAAATCCAATCCAATATCAGCACCGATAGTCAAGTCCAAACTGCTGGGAAGATGTACTCTGACACCGGGTGTGAGTCGCAGCGGATCATTTAAGAAATGAGATCCCATGTTGTTCTTCCGTAGAATCGCTTCTCCGGAGGCTTCCACGATGACAGATATCATTTTTTTGGGGAAAAGCTCGAAGCCCGTGCCGTAGAGGAGCGCATTATTTCCATTTCCAAAATTTCTCAAATAGGCGGCATGGTTATGCCAGTGGAGAATCTTGGAAAAATGGATGGTGAGGTACAGGTTTGCGGCAATAGCCCATTCTCCGGCAGTGTAGGCGTAGGAGGGGTCGCTAGAATCGATGAACCAGACATGGCGGGGCCTAAAGCCAATGCTGCGCGCGCCTGTGGGGGCGAAAAATTCCAGGGCAAATGCGGGAATGATGGGAAAATCTGTTTGCAAAGCGGTTTTGAAGGAAATCTGTAAATCTCCAAGACCGATGCCGCCTAAATCAGTTTCTTCAATGTCTCCCTCGTAGTAGACAGGGAGGTAGAGGCCGATGTCAAAATAATCCAGGGCGCCGTAAGCTAGTTGCACCGCTCCGCCGGAGGAGGGAACGTCGCTTTCCATTTCGTGGCTGTGGCCAAGTCCATCGTTGAAGGAACCTTTTAGGGCCAGGGGTTCGCCGTCGCTGATGGTTTCAAAACTTCCGCCTAGGTAGAAAAATCCTTGCCCCATGGTGGCGGCAGTGGGCACTCGGATGCCCTCTGCATTGCGGACAAAACCGGTCTGTCCGTGGCATAAAAATGCCGCAAATAGGAGAAAGGGGAGAATTTTCTTCATAAACCTCTCAAAAATTTAATTTTTTTTCACTTTTAGAGTTGTTTTTTTAGGATTATGTGTATATTTCGTCTCGTGGAACAGAACCTTAAACCTGTTAGACCGTCCTGGCACAGAAAGTCGCAAAAAGCGTATCAACTGTACAGGGTAATCACGTGGCTTTCTGCCATTGCCGCTTTTGTGCTTTGTGGGGTCATTTGGTTTGGGGTAGAAAAAGTGATACACTAGAAGTGAGGAACTATGCTTAGCTTTGCTTACCATTGCGGTCGTCGCCCCAAGAGCGATAATCTCGATGCTCCGGCCCCTTTCCCGGAAGAAGAGGAAGAATTCGAAGAAGTTGAGGAAGAGGAAGAAGACAAGGAAGTGGATTTCGACAATCCCACCTTTGGTCAGCATGATCAGATTTTCTCTGATTACGCCGAGGATTTGGACTACGACCAGTGATTTGCCGTTATGGGCATCTCTTTTGGGTTGGAGCCCTATTTCTATCGCTATTTCTCATAGCTTGCGCTCCTAAACAAACGGCGGTTCTGACCGTCGATTCTCCGGCGATTGTATCTTATGAGGGGGATTCTCTTTCCTATGCCGAGGAGGCGTTGAAAGAGAAAGTTCATGATTCCATCGCGGTGCGCCCTTCCTGGATTTATTATCAGTATGCTCTAGAGGCCATGAACCATCAGGAATGGCTCTTGGCCCGCCATTATCTGGATGAATCCCTCCGACAGTTGGTGTCGGAAAAGTACGATTCCCTGTTTCGTAATGCCCCGCTGCACGAGGATTCCATCTACAACAAGCAGATGCCGCTCCGCATTGTGCGGGCCTTGGATGAGGTATACCCCAATGTGGCGAACCTGGGGGAGAATGCGGAAAACTTCCAGCTGAATGACGGATTTATGACGGGCGTGGATGACCTGGATGAAAATGCGGCTGACAGCGCATCGCTGGAGGTTATCGAGGATTTTCTGGATACCTTGGACAAGTCTCAGTTTACGCTCCCCGTAGAATTCAACGATCGCGTGCTGCAAGAAATCTATTACATGACTAACGGCGCCCGGAAGTTTACCGAAAGTTCCCTCAACCGGAAGACTGCCTACGACTCCCTCATTTACGCCAAGATGGAGGAGATGGGGGTGCCCAAGGATTTGATTTATCTGGCCTTGGTGGAGTCGGGCTTTAAGCTGAAGGCCTACAGCCGGGCGAAGGCTTCTGGCATGTGGCAGTTCATTCCAGAAACCGGGAAGCGCTACGGGCTGGAGGTGGATTTCTGGGTGGACATGCGTCGCAATCCGGAGATGGCTACGGAAGCGGCCCTCAAATACCTGAAGCGGCTGCATGATGAATTTAATGACTGGCTTTTAGCCATGGCGGCCTACAACTGCGGTGAGGGCCGCGTCAGGCGCTTGGTGAAAGAGATGATGGCGGATTCCACCTGGGATTCTACCAAGGTCGTGACGTATTGGGATTTGGAACTCCCGAAGGAGACCATGCGCTATGTGCCCCGCATTCTGGCGGCCATGGTGGTGGGCCATTATCCGGAACATTACGACATGAAGGTGGAGCGGCAGTACAGGCCGGAATTTGATACGGTGACTGTTTTCGATTCCTTCCCGCTGGAGGAAGTGGCTAAACTCTTGAAGGTGCCGGAAGATACCCTCCGCACTTTGAACATGGAACTGGTGAAGTGGTGCACACCTCCCAACAAGGATTCCTACCTGCTTCGCCTTCCGGTTGGTACCCGTAGCGCGTTTGTGGCGGGTTACGACAAGATGGAGAAGAATAACTTCTCCAGCTGGCACCATCACAAGGTAAAACGGGGCGAAAGTTTGGGTGTCATTGCCCGGCAGTACGGCATTTCTGTGACGGAGTTGCAGCAGGCGAACGACATGAAGGGCACTCGCATTCGGGCAGGGCAGTCCCTCCTCATTCCCATCAAGGTCACCCCGAAGAAGTCCTCCGGCAAAAAACCGGTGAACGTCAAGACGTATGTGGCAAAGTTGGGCGACAATCTGAGTTCTGTGGCCAGACTTTTCGGCGTTTCTCAGGAAAGCCTCCGCATCTGGAATTCCATGGACGAAACCGCGGTCATCAAGGCGGGCGATACCCTCTTTGTCAGTAAGCCCGAACTCAAGCCCGCAGAAGCGGCTCCTGCCCCAAAAATCATGAAGAAGGGGGAGCGGTATGTGGTACAGTCCGGGGAAACCTATGCCAGCATTGCGAAGGCGGTGGGGATTCCCGTGGTGCTATTGATGGAAGCAAATGGCGGCTTTGAAAAGCGGCTTTCTGTGGGAGATTCCCTGGTGGTGCCGGAATATGTACAGCCAAAGAAGCCCCTCAAGAAGGTTGATCCCGTCAAGTCCAACCCAGAATCCGCAAAGGCTAGCTCAGCCTCTAAAACGGCGGGGAAGGCTGCAGAAACCGGGACCTATATCGTGGAACCGGGGGATAATCTCTCCTATATCGCAAAGAAGTTCGGTACCTCCGTGGAGGAAATCCAGGCTTTGAACGGCATGGGAAACTCGGTGGCCATCTATGCTGGGCAAAAACTTCGGGTCTCTGGAACCGGGGCTCAGGTGAACGAGGTGATTCACGTGGTGAAAAAAGGCGAGGGCCTCTGGGATATTGCTCGGCAGTACAAGGTGACCATTGAGGACATTGTCAAGTGGAATAAGCTGACGGACACCAAGGTGAAAATCGGGGATAAGTTGAAAATCAGGAAGTAGGCAAAAAAAAGTAAATTTTTCAAAAAATTGCGTATTTTTCCTAAAAAAAGTGTAATTTTACTTCTAGAATTGAAAAATCCGAATTTATGGAGTTGTATATGATGAAAAAATGGCTTGGTCTCTGCGCTGCAGGTCTCCTTCTTTCCCTCACAGCCTGTAACGATACCATGGATCCCAACGATCCGGCTTCCGTCCGTAAGTATTTGACGAAGCAGAGAATCGCCTGCACTCCCAACCAGTTTGTTTCCTATGCCGTCAATAGCGATACCGCCAAGATGACGCTCCTCTTGCAGGCAGCTCTTGAAATTGACGCTCCCGCTGATAACGGCAACAACGCTGTGGCTATTGCCGCTAACAAGGGCAACGTTATGGTGTTGAACTACCTCTTTGCTCATGGCGCCAAGGCCGATGTCCGCAACAGCAATGGCGAACCGGTCATCGATAACGCTGTGATGATGGGCAATAAGGAAGTGGTGAATCTCCTCCTCGACCAGTTGAAGAAGGAAGGCTACGAAGTTAACAATCTGAGCTCCGCAGTTCTCTTGGCTGCAAAGACTGGCAAGGCCGACATGCTTGAAATTCTGGCTGCTGCTGGCGCTCCGCTTGAAACTCGCGGTGCCGATGGCTATTACCCCATTCACCTCACTGTGAAGGGCGGCCACTACGATGCCATGATGTTCCTCATTAGCAAGGGTGTGGACGTGAACATCAAGTGCGGTCAGGGTTACTCTGTGCTGGACTGGGCTAAGAACGAAGGCTATACACGCTTGATTAAGGATTTGAAGAAGGCCGGCGCCAAGAATACGCCTGCTTACCTCAAGGAATTCGGCGGCAAGTAATTCTCGCTAATTGAGAATTATGGATTTAGAAAGGCCCGAGCGATGCTCGGGTCTTTTTGCATGGTTGTTCGGTCACGAAAAAAGACGGCCGGTGGATGCCGGTCGCCTTATGTTTTAAAATGATGGTTGATTACTTCACGCCGATGAGGCTGAGGTCACGAACGGCTCCCTTGTCTGCGCTGGAGGCCATGGCGGCGTAGGCCTGGAGGGCCTTCGAAACCACGCGGTCGCGGGAGACCGGCTGCCAAGCCTTGGCACCGCGGGATTCCATTTCCTTGCGGCGTGCGGCGAGTTCGTCGTCGGTGAGCTGCACGTTGATGGTGCGGTTCGGGATGTCGATTTCGATGACGTCGCCCGTCTGGACGAGGCCGATGTTACCCTTGTTGGCAGCTTCCGGAGAGGCGTGTCCGATGGAAAGGCCGCTGGTACCGCCGGAGAATCGACCGTCGGTGAGGAGTGCGCAACTCTTTCCGAGATGCCGGCTCTTGAGGTAGCTGGTCGGGTAGAGCATTTCCTGCATGCCCGGGCCGCCCTTCGGGCCTTCGTAGCGGATGACGACAACGTCGCCGGCCTTCACCTTGTTGCCGAGAATGCCGTTCACGGCGTCTTCCTGGCTTTCGAACACGACGGCGGGGCCGGTGAACTTCCAGATGGATTCATCGACGCCAGCAGTCTTCACGATGCAGCCGTCCACGGCGAGGTTGCCGTACAGAACGGCGAGGCCGCCGTCCTTGGTGTAGGCGTGTGCGCCGTCGCGGATGGCACCGTTAGCGCGGTCGAGGTCGTGGCCGTCGTAGAAGAAACTCTGCGAGAAGGCGACGATGTTGTACTTGCGACCGGGGCCTGCGAGGTAGCGCTGCTTGACTTCGTCGCTAGCCTTGCCGCGCATAAGGTCGTTGATTTCGAGGGCTTCGCCCATGCTTGCTGCGTGTACGGTCTTCACGTCCTTGTGGATGAGACCCATGCGGTCCAGTTCACCGAGGATGCCCATGATGCCGCCGGCGCGGTTCACGTTTTCCACATGGATGTTGTGGACGGTGGGTGCCACCTTGCAGATGCACGGCGTGTTGCGGGAGAGGCGGTCGATGTCCTTCATGGTGAAGTCGACGCCGGCTTCCTGGGCAACGGCGAGCAAGTGCAGCACCGTGTTGGAGGAACCGCCCATGGCGATGTCGAGACGCATGGCGTTTTCGAAGGCGTCCTTCGTGGCGATGCTGCGCGGGAGGATGCTTTCGTCGTTATTGTCGTAATACTGGTGGCAGAGCTCCACGATGCGCTTGCCGGCTGCTTCGAACAACTTCTTGCGTTCGGAGTGGGTTGCGACGATGGTGCCGTTGCCCGGGAGGCTGAGACCGAGGGCTTCCGTCAAAGAGTTCATGGAGTTTGCGGTGAACATGCCGGAGCAGGAACCGCAAGTGGGGCAGGCGTTAGCTTCGATGGCGGCAACTTCTTCGTCACTGACGGTGTTGTCTGCGGAATCGATCATGGCGTCGATCAGGTCGAGGGCGCGGTCCTTGCCGTCCTTCGTCGTGACGTGGCCAGCTTCCATCGGGCCACCGGAAACGAAGATTGCTGGAATGTTCAGGCGCATGGCGGCCATGAGCATGCCCGGAGTCACCTTGTCGCAGTTACTGATGCAGACGAGAGCGTCGGCGCGGTGGGCGTTGGCCATGTATTCGGTGGAGTCGGCGATGAGGTCGCGGCTGGGGAGGCTGTAGAGCATGCCGTCGTGACCCATGGCGATACCGTCGTCCACGGCGATGGTGCTCATTTCCTTGGCGACACCGCCGGCGGCTTCAATAGCGCGGGCGACAATCTGGCCTACATCTTTCAGATGGACGTGGCCCGGGACGAACTGGGTGTAACTATTGACAACGCAAACTACCGGCTTGCCAAAGTCTTCCACCTTGGTACCTGTTGCGTGCCACAGGGCACGTGCACCGGCCATTTCGCGGCCTTCCATAGTTTTGAGCGAACGAAGTTTCGGCATATTTTTACCTCATAAAATGCGCAGTTTCGCGCGTGGGCGATGGCTGCTGCGTTTTCATTATAAATTTGAACGGTTTGAAATGTAGTAAAAGGGTTGGGCAACCGAATGGAATCAATAATCATCTAACTATACGTGATAAGGAATTTTTCTAATTTACCCTCGTTATGAAGAAGATTTTGACTTTGTTGTTTTCCCTCGCGCTCCTAGCGGCTTGTTCTGGTGGGGATGGGGAAGGTAAAGGCCCCGGTGGCCCAGGAGGTCCGGGTGCCAAAGGCAAGGGCGGTCCTGGTGGTCGGCAGGGCGGTCGTCAGATTGCCGTGGAAGTCTATGTGGCCACATTAAACCAGCAGGCCCGTGAATACCAGACCATGGCAACCCTCCAGCCTATGAATGGAGTTTCCCTGGCGGCGGCAACATCCGGTCGCCTGATGCAATTGAAGGCAAAAGACGGTGCCAACGTTAGCAAAGGCGACCTTTTGGCAAAAATTGACGATTCTGAATTGAAAGCGCAACAAAAACAGTCGGAATCCAATAAATCTCTGGCAGAACAGAAGTACAATCGCACAAAGAGTCTCTACGAAAAGGATGGGGCTACCAAAGAAGAGTTGGAAGCCGCAGAGGCCGGGCTCAAATCCGCCCAGGCAAATCTGGAACTCGTCAAGGCGCAAATCGCAAAAACAGAAATCCGCGCCCCCTTTTCGGGCAAACTGGGTCTCGTGAATATTTCCGAGGGCGCCTGGCTCACCACTGGGGCCCCCGTTGCTGAACTCAGCGAGGTGGACAAGCTCAAGGCCATTTTCGCGCTCCCCCAGAGGTTCGCCGCCTCGGTCAAAGTGGGCGACAAGGTCACCATTCTGGACGAAGACCGCAACATTAAGCGCGAGGGCAAAATCAAGGCCCTGGATGCCACCATCTCGGAATCTAGCCGTACCCGCCAAATCATGGTGGAGCTGGACAACAAGAAAGGCGATTTTCTGGCCGGCGGGTACGCCAAGGTCATCGTGACCCTCTCGGAGCAGAACGCTCCCGTTATGAGCATCCCTTCGGAGGCTTTGACGCTGGACAAGGATGGCGCCTACGTCTTTGTGGTGAAAGAGGGCAAGGCCGCCATCAAGCATGTGGAAACCTCCCTCCGCACGCCCATTTCGGTCGACGTTACAAAGGGCCTGGATGAAGGCGATTCCGTGGTGGTTTCTGGTCTCATGAGCATGCGTCCAGGCGTTGGCATCCGTGTTAAGGAAGTCCGCCATCAGATGAATTACGAGGTGGGGAAGTGAGCATTTCCCAACTTTCCGTCAAGCGCCCGGTCTTCATGACCGTGATTGCCTTGGTGATTCTCCTCTTGGGCTTCTTTGGCGCAAGCTCTTTGGGCGTGCGCGAATATCCCAACGTGGATTACCCCATCATTCAGGTGCGCACTTCCTATAGCGGAGCAAACGCTGCCGTGGTGGAAGCGGAAGTGACGGAAATTTTGGAAGCCTCCATCAACAGTGCCGCGGGCATCAAGGCCCTCACCAGCACCAGTTCCGATGGATTCTCCTACATCAGCATCGAGTTTGAAACCGGCATGGATTTGGAAGAGGCCGCCAACGAAATCCGCGACCGCGTGAGCCGCGTGCGCCGTAAACTGCCCGACGATGTGGACGAGCCTACGGTGAACAAGAGCGATTCCGATGCCGACCCCATTTTGATTGCGAGCCTCGTGAGTGATGTTCATGACGCCATGGAGGTCTCCGAATTTGCGAAGAATCAGGTGAAGGAACGCTTGCAGACTATTGATGGCGTTTCCGAAGTGATGCTTTGGGGCGAAAAACAGCCCGTGGTGCGCTTGTGGCTGGACCCCATCAAGATGCAGGCCATGGGAGTCTCTGGCGCGGAGATGTCGGCCGCCCTCAAGAAAGGCAACCTGGAACTCCCCAGCGGTAGCATCGAAGGCAGCGAAGGCGTGCTTTCCATCCGTACTCTTGGTCGCATCATGGACCCGGAAAAGTTCAGCCGTATTGCGGTGAAGACTGCTGCCGATGGCACGGTGATTCATATTGCCGATGTGGCGAACATTCACTACGAGCCGAAGGAAGTCCGCACGGGCTTCAAGCGGAATGGTAAGAACACTATCTCCATTGCCATCGTCGCGCAGCCGGGCAGTAACCATGTGGAAATCGCCAACGAGTTCTACAAGCGTGTGGAGGACATGCGCCGTCAACTTCCCGAGGGCATGCAACTGCTCTATGGCCGCGATTCCTCTATCAACATCCGCGCTTCCATTCGCGAAGTGGTGGAGACCATCTTCATCGCCTTCTTCCTAGTGATTGCCATTATTTTCGCCTTCCTTCGCGAGGGCCGCACCACGGTGATTCCCATGGTGGTGGTGCCCGTTTCTGTGGTGGGCAGTTTCTTTATCCTCTATTTGTGCGGCTTTAGTATCAACGTGCTCACCCTCCTTGCCATGGTGCTTGCCATCGGCCTTGTGGTGGATGATGCCATCGTGATTGTGGAAAATATCTACCAGAAGATTGAAGGTGGCATGAGCCCGAAACAAGCGGCTATCGCTGGCACCAATGAAATCTTCTTTGCGGTGATTGCAACGTCTGTTGTTTTGATGGCGGTGTTTGTGCCGGTGCTTGCCTTGGGCGGTACCACGGGGCTTCTCTTCCGCGAATTCGTGGCGGTGATGATTGGCACGGTGTTCCTTTCCACCCTTTCGGCATTGACGCTTTCTCCGATGCTTTGCTCCCGTTTTTTGAAACGCCAGAAGAAGGGCAGACTCTACACGTTGACGGAACCATTCTTTGAGTGGATAAACAGACTTTACAGTCGCTTGCTGAATGGATTCTTGAAGGCCCGCTTCCTCTTGTTCCCCATTCTGCTTGGGCTCCTAGGAATTGCCTACTTCTGCTTCAACAACATGAGTAGCGAGATGGCGCCTACGGAAGATTCCGGCATGATTATGGTGAACACTAGCATGCCTGAAGGCGTGAGCCTTACCCGCACGCGTCGCATGGCCGATGCCTTTGTGGAAGAACTGACGGACGCAATGGATTCCAACGAATACAAGGAAATTCAGGCCGGTGCCCGCAGCAGTGGTGGCTCCATGATTCGCATTTCCTTGAATGACGATAAAAAGGCGCGTCGCCCGCAAAGTGAAATTGCCCATCAACTGCAACTTTTAGGAAATGAATATCCGGATTTGCGTGTGATGGTGATGGAACCTGCCAGCATCAGTACCCAGCGTGGCGGGCTTCCGGTGCAGTTCGTGCTCCAGGCGCCGAACATTGAATACCTCCGTGAAATTGTGCCGAAGTTTGAGGAAGAGGCGAGCAAGAGCCCGGTGTTCAGCGTGGTGAACAGCAACCTGAAATTCACCAAGCCGGAACTTCACATTGAAATTCTCCGCGACAAGGCGAACGAGGAAGGCGTGAGCATCAACGACATCGCTCAGGCGGTGCAGCTTTCCATTAGTGACCAGGTTTATGGCGAATACTACAAGGATGGTCGCCAGTACGATATCATCGGTGCCGTTGGGTTTCAGTATCGAGGCACTCCGGAAAATCTCTCCCTCCTGACGGTGACCAACAAGAATGGCGAGAAGGTTTCTCTGGATAATTACATCACTTACAAGGAGCAATCCGCATCGCCGTCGCTACGCCGCTACAACCGCTTCAGTGCCGCTACCATTCAGGCAGGGCTTGTGCCTGGGAAGACGATTGGTGATGGGGTGGAAGAGATGCGCAAAATCGCAAAGAAGTTGCTGAAGGATTATCCCAATGTGAGCACCACTTTGAGTGGTTCTTCCAAGGAGTACGAGGAAAGTTCTTCGGGATTGTATGTGGTATTCCTGTTGGCGCTCGCACTCATCTTCCTGGTGCTTGCAGGGCAGTTTGAAAGTTTCCGTTCGCCTTTCGTGACACTGTTGACGGTGCCTTTGGCACTGGCTGGCGCGTTGTTTACTTTGTATGTAACCGGCCAGACCCTCAACATCTTTAGCGAGATTGCGTTGATTCTATTGATTGCACTCGTGTCGAAGAATGGTATTTTGATTGTGGAATTTGCAAATCAGATTGCCGCAAGCACTGGCTGTAGCAAGTTGGAGGCGGCTAGGCAATCGGCGGAACGCCGATTCCGCCCAATTCTCATGACCAGCCTTTCCACGGTATTGGGCGCAGTGCCCTTGATTCTCACGGGTACGCCTAGCCGCGTCGCCATGGGCATCGCCATCGTGGGCGGTCTTACCTTTGCCACCTTCATGACCCTCTTCATCGTGCCTGCCGCCTACAGCTATTTCGCTGGCAAGGTGGAAGTCACTAGCAATGATGCAAGCAAAATGGCATAGGCCACCCGGCAAGTGATTTTAATGCTACTGCTTTTACAATCTTTTTACATTCTAACCCTTGACAGATTACATATAAATTCTATTATCTGTCCCGAGCGTTGGAATACTCTCCTGAACACCTGAAATTATTCAGGTGTTTTTCGTTAAGGCAAACTATGCCCTGGCGGAAGTTGAACATCAAACTGAATCAACTCAAAAGGAGAACTCATGTCAAACACCCAACGCAAAAAGACTCAAGGCACAAAGCTGCAACGCGAAATCCCGGTCATTCTTCAGGGGAAAACCTACCTGGATCTTACCTATGATCCGGCGTTCAAGGCCTTCCTGGAGGAGCCAGAGGCCCTCAAAGATTTTCTGAACAGCATCCTCCGCCTCCCGGAGGGGCGACGCATCAGCACTTTGGAATACACTTTTGAGGACCCGATGAAGTTCCGCATTCCAGAGCCGAAGACGGTGATTTTCGATATCCATGCTTGGACGGAGGACGAGCGATTTCTGGATATTGAACTCCAACGGGCCAAGCATTCCTTTTTTGTGGATCGGGTGCTGCTCTATAGCGCCTTCCTTGCCATCAAGGGAAAACAGAAAATGGATGATTCTCCTAAATTCAAGTCTTTAGACAAGAATGAACGCAGACGCCGCCGTTATCAACTCCCGGAAGTGATTTCCATCTGGATTTGCAATTTCCATCCGCTTGATAAAAGCGGTGATTATCGGGATACTTGGTCTCTCTATAGTGAAAATGCGTTGTCTCAAGGACGAACTCTTCCCATTTCTGACAAAATTAAATACATTATAGTTGATTTGCCGCAGTTCGTTGAAATTCGCAAGAAGTTCAAGTCCCATGAGGACAAGTGGCTCTACTTGCTGGCCAATGCGGGCAGCAGTGAGGATTTGTCGGATTTTGGGGAGGCTGTTTTCGCCCGGGCTCTAGACCGAATTCGCGTCGATTCGGCAAGTGATGAACTTTTGAAAAGGCAGGCTAAGGAAATGGTGACTCAAGATGAATGGGATGTTCGCATCGCTGATGGTGTAGCCCTTGGCCGTGAAGAAGGCGTCCAACAAGGCATCCAGCAGGGAATCCAGCAGGGAATCCAGCAGGGAATCCAACAGGGAATTCAGCAGGGAATTCAGCAGGGAAAAACGCAGGGCTTGGAAGATGCTTTGAATGTGGCAAAATCATTAGGAGTGTCTGACGAGGTGCTTCAGAAGATTCGCAAAAAGTTCGAAACTTCATGCAAGCATTAGTTTTTCTATATTTCAACTTATGAAAAAAGTTTCTCTTACGGGCATCAAGCCCACCGGCACGCCGCACCTCGGCAACTATCTGGGCGCAATTCGCCCCGCTCTTGAACTTTCCAAGACCTACGACACCGTCTATTTCATCGCTGACTATCACGCCCTCACCACGGTGCAGAACGGCGCTGAAATGCGTGCCAACATCTACAAGATTGCGGCCACCTGGCTTGCCCTCGGCTTGAATCCGGAAGAAGGCCTCTTCTACAAGCAAAGCGACATTCCCGAAATTTTCGAACTCAGCTGGGCGCTCAGCTGCTTCACGCCAAAGGGCTTCATGAACCGCGCCCACGCCTACAAGGCGAAGGTGGAAGCCAACACTGCCGCCGGCGAAGATGCCGATGCCAACGTGAACATGGGCCTCTATTGCTACCCGTGCCTCATGGATGCGGACATTTTGATGTTTAACGCGGACATCGTCCCGGTGGGGAAGGACCAGAAGCAGCATGTGGAATTTGCCCGCGACATCGCCATCAAGTTCAACAAGCACTTTGGCGAAGACGTGTTCACCGTTCCGGAACCTGTGTTCCAGGAATCCACGGGAATCATTCCGGGCCTCGACGGCCGCAAGATGAGCAAGTCCTATGACAATGTCATCGACATCTTCCTCGAAAGCAAGGCCTTGAAGAAGAAGATTGGTAAGATTGTCACGAACTCTCAGGGCATCGAGGAACCCAAGGATCCAGATACCTGCAACGTGTTCAAACTTTATAAGTTGTTCGCAACGCCGGAACAGACGGAGGCTCTCGCCGCCCGCTATCGCGCTGGTGGCATGGGCTGGGGCCACGCTAAGCAGGAACTCCAGGCAGTGCTGGAAGAACACTTGGGCGCCGCTCGCGAAAAGTACTTCTATCTCCTGAACCACACGGAAGAAATCGACAAGATTCTCGCCTATGGCAAAGAGAAGGCAAGAGCCAAGTCCAAGCCCATGATGGAAAAAGTCCGTCAGCTGCTCGGAACGTATTAATTTTTTTGCAGTGGCTCTTGTTATCCATTTAAGGGAAGGTTGCAGAAGTACCAAATAAATTTGTCGGCGCATTGAAAAGCAAATTTGAATTCGTAGTCAAATTTGAAAAAGTCATCCGCAATTTTACACATCTTTTACAAAGTTGCTCTTGACAGATTTCGTATAAATTCAATTATCTGCCCGAGCGTTGAAACTCTCCAGACACCTGAAAAATTCAGGTGTTTTTCTTTTTTTTCAACTGGAGATGATATGCCCAAATTGATTTAAGTCATCTAATTGCGTTGATTGATATCAACCATAGAAAGAATATTCCCTACGCGCTGTGTAGAGAATGTTTCGTCATTATATCCAAAATTCACCAATTACTCAAAAATCACTCTAAAACAGGAGGAAAAATGGCAGAATCAGCTGCATTGTGTCAAAATGGCTTGCAAATTGCAAGCGAATGTATTACATTGTCGGAAAATGGAGGTTTGACTATGGCTCTTTCTACAATTTCCGCACGAATCGAAACCAGGGATAAGGAACGTTTCGACAAGTTCTGCGAAAAGGTGGGGCTGTCCACATCCTCCGCCCTCAACTTGTTCGTCAAGGCGGTTCTCAGAGAAAACCGCATCCCTTTCGACATCTCTCTCCCGGACCCCTTCTATAGCGAAAGCAACATGAAGTTCCTGGAAGAAAGTGCCGCCGCCATCAAGGCGGGAAAGGTTATCGTAAAGACTATGGACGAGTTGGAGGCTATGGCGGATGAGTAAAATAGCTTTTTCTGAAATCGCCTTTAGCGACTACGTGTACTGGCAGTCCCAAGACAAGAAAACCCTTAAGCGCATCAATCAACTTCTGAAAGATGTGGAGCGAAGTGCCGAGGATGGAATCGGCAAACCGGAACCCTTGAAGGGAAGGCTTGCAGGCTTTTGGAGTCGCCGGATTGACGATACAAATCGCCTAGTCTATCGGGTCAATGGAGACGTCATCGACGTGATTTCCTGCAAGGGACATTACGACGAGTGACCGAGACAGATTCGCAACCCTAAAACTCCGCCAGATACCCTGCCCGCCAGATGATGGTGGGCGTGTCATGGTCCATGAAGAAGTGGACCGGGTAGGCAATCTGGGTGAAGAATCCGAACAAATGAATCCAGACTTCTGCAGAGACATCTGCGGATTCTTCGTAATTGTAGGGGTAGACGAAAATGCCGCCGTTGGCTTTATTCAGAGCCTGGTGAATGCCGTTGGGGGCCTCTGCAAACTGGTAGCCGCCGCCTACGCCAAAATCCATGGAGAAGGGGAGGTCGCGGAAGAATGTGACGCCCAGGCTGCCGCGGAATCCGCACCAGTAGTCGTTATCCCCTTTGTGGACGCCCATGCCCTGAACGCGCATGATGAAGGGCTTGTAGCCGATGCCCGCGATGATGTTCACGGGCGTGGGGTCGCCAGCGGCAAAGCCCGCCTCGAACCGCCAGTTGCTAGGGGCTGGCGCGGTTTTTGCACCCGAATTGTCTTTTGCGCCCGACCCATCGTTTGCGCTTGCGAGGCTTGCGCTTGATTCTGCAGCGAAACACGCCGCGGAGAGCAGCATTGCCAAGATAAAAACGATTAGCGAGCGGTTGAACATTCTAGCCAAATAATAGCAATCCCCGGTCCCAAAAATGGGATTTGCGTCACATTTTCCCGAAACCTTGAACCCAATTGTCCAACCCCTTGTATAAAAGAGCTATCTTTGGCGTAAACAACGTAACGCCCCTGTTTGGGCAAAATCAAAGGGATCAAAATGAAAAAATCATTGTTTGCGATTGGCTGCGCTGCCCTCATCAGTGCTTCCGCTGCTTTTGCAGAAGGCGGCATGTTCGAAGGCGCTCTTCCGGAAAACTGGACTGCCGACGTGGTTGCCAGTGTCAAGTACAACTGGTACAACTTCAGCAACTGGCAGCAGGACGGAACCTCCAACTACAACTGGTTGGTCAGTTACCATGCCGACGTGCAGGGTAAGTGGAAGGTGGCCAACTGGCGTAACCTCATCGACTTGGAACTGGGTCAGACATGGACCGACGGCCTTGGCAAGCGCAAGTCTTCCGACAAGATTTTCTGGGAATCCACACTGGACTTCAACATGACGGAAGTCTTGAAGCCCTACATCGGCAACCGCTTTGAAACCCAGTTCATGAGCGGATACGCCTACAGTGAAGATGAAAACGGCAAGGAAATCAAGAAGCCCGTTTCCAGCTTCATGGACCCTGCCTACGAAACTCAGGTGGCTGGTCTTGCCTATATTCCTAACGACATGTTCTCCCAGCGCATCGGTTTTGCTAACCGTATGACCATCTCCGATGGCTACGGCTTCGCTGACGATCCGGATACGGAAGATAAGGTGGAGGGATTCAAGGATGAAATGGGCTTGGAAAGCATCACGGAGTTCAAGTACAATCTCTCCGACATCGTAGCTTTCAACACCCGCTTGTGGGCCTTCGTGAACTTCAAGGGTGTGGATGAGATTGACGGCAAGTGGGAAAACACCCTCTCCATCATCCTCGCTCCGTTCATTACGCTTGAGACAGGCTTCGATATGGCTTATGACAAGGACCTGGATGTGGATGCCCAGTACGAGAGCAAGGTGCTCTTCGGCTTGATTTGGCGCTGGTTCTAATTCCTGATGACGAGGGCGGCGAGGGCAAGCTCCTGACTCATGCGAGTGCTGCACTTACCGCTCTTGATTTCATAATCCAAATCAGCCAGGCGTCTAATGACGCGGCAAAGAATTGGCTTCGGCCAGCGGCGGACACATTCAGGTGCCCGCCCTTTTGTTACAAAGATGAAGGGGTTCTTGCCGATTTTGGAGGCGGCATCGTTGGGGGCGATACCTTGGGCGAGAAGCGCCTGGAAGTTCAGCAAATCCACGGCATAGCGGTAGAGAGAGCCCACAATCTGGATGGCGTTCACGCCGTTGTTCAGCATCTCGTTCAAATGCCGAGTGTATTCCTTGGCGTCTGCCATGCCGAAGGAATCGTTGATTTCAAAGGCAATCATTTCGCGCTGGGGCACCACCATGGTGCGGACCAGGTCCAGCGTGATTTTTTTGCAGTCGGGCGCGAAGAGGAGCACTTTTTCCACTTCCTCGCAAACTAGCTTGGTGTCTGTTCCGAGGGCTTCGGCCAGGTATTGGCTGGCGGCCTGGTCGATAGCTTTGTTGAAGTGGGTGGGGATGACGGATGAAATCCACTCCGCCATCTTGTACTGCTTGGGCACCTCGAACTTCTCGATTTCGCAATCGATTTTCTTCAGCGTCTTGTAAAGTTCGCCGCGGGCGTCCAGCTTCTCGAATTCCAGCAGGAGCTTGCAACTGGGCCCGTGGGAGAGCCATTTGGCAAGGGCGGCGGTGTCGTCGGCCTTCATGGCTTCGGCCTTGCGGACAACGACGGCCTGCTCCGGCGAGAACATGGAGACGCTATCGCAGGCTTCGATGACGGTTGCCGCAATAGAGGGGATGTTGGTGTCCGTGGCAAACAGAATCTGCCGGGACATGGGGTCATCCTTCCGGTCGCCCAGGGCATCAGACAAGAACTTGTCTATGCGGATATCCTTGCTGAACTGGTCTTCACCAATGAGGATGACAATCATAGATTACTTGAAGTCGACGACTTCGAACTTGTTCACGCCCTTGGGGGTGGTCACTTCCACCTGTTCGCCCTTCTTCTTGCCCATGAGGGCTGCGCCAATGGGGCTCTTGAAGCTGATTTTGCCTTCCAGGGCGTTGGCCTCTTCTGGGGAAACCAGCATATAGGTCACGTTCTTCTTGGTCTTCAGGTTGGTGAGGGTGACGGTTGCGCCAAAGCGGATGGAATCGCAGTTCGGGTCGAAGGCGACGACCTCGGCTCGGGCCAATTGGTCTTGCAGTTTCGGCAGTTCGATGTTGTCGATGGAGGCGAGGCGTTCCTTGGCGGCATGGTATTCCGCGTTTTCACTCAAATCTCCCTGTGCGCGGGCATCAACCAATTCCTGCAACACGCGGGGGCGTTCTACATTTTTTAAATTTTCAAGGTCTTTGATGAGCTTGTCGTAGGCTTCTTGTGTAAACTTGATCTTATCCATGCTCTACAAAGTAAAAATTTTAACCGGTCTTTGCGGATGAGTGTTCGCAAAAAACATCTTTTTAGGAGATGGTATGTACAATTTGTTGGATAAGGGCGGAGTTTGCTCCCCCAAGGGTTTTACGGCTTCTGGTATTTGCGCTGGAATCAAGGCCAGCGGCAATGCGGACATGGCTCTCCTCAAGAGTGAGAAGGCCGCCCGCTGCTTTGCGGTGTTCACCACCAACAAGGTGAAGGCTGCTCCCGTTCTTTACGACAAGGCCGCTTTGGAACACGCTCATTTTGCAACAGCTGTTGTGGTGAACAGCGGTAACGCCAACGCTTGCACCGGCGAACAGGGCTACAAGGATGCCGAACGCATGGCTACCATGACGGAAGAGGCTCTGGGCCTTACTCCCAAGAGTGTTCTCGTTTGCAGCACGGGCGTGATTGGTCACTTGATGCCCATGGATAAGATTGAGGCTGGCATCCCGAAACTGGTGGAGAAGCTTCACGCCGATGCTTCCGAGGAATTCGGTCGCGCAATTCTCACCACGGACCTGGCCCTCAAATCCCACGCGGTGGAAGTCCATACCGAGAAGGGCGTGGTGACCATCGGTGGCGCCTGCAAGGGAAGCGGCATGATTCACCCCAACATGGCGACCATGCTTGCCTTCATCACTACAGACATTGCGCTCCCCATCGACTTCTTTGCGGAATTCCGCGCAGACATTGCGGACTCCTTCAATGCCATCACGGTGGATGGCGATACCAGCACCAATGATACCTGCATTCTCTTGGCCAACGGCATGAGCGGTCTTCACTATGAGGATTTGAGCATCAGCGAACAGGGCGAATTCCGCGCTGCTTTGATGTTGGTGATGCAGTCTCTCGCCAAGGATATCGTCCGCGATGGCGAAGGCGCGACAAAGCTCATTGAGCTCCGCATCGAGAAGGCGGAAAGTCACGAAGAAGCCCTCCGCATGGCCCGCTTCATTGGCACGAGCAACCTGGCCAAGTGCGCCATGTTTGGCGAAGACCCCAACTGGGGCCGAATCCTCAGCAGTGCCGGCAGTAGCGGTTGCAACATGGTTGCCGAACATACGGATTTGTACTTCGGCGATGTGAAGGTGTTGGAAGGCGGTCGTCCCATTCAACTTTCTGAAGACGAAGCTGTGGCTTTGAAGAATGTTGTTCGTCAGCGTGAGTACAAAGTAACGCTGGTGCTGAACATCGGTAACGCAAGCGCAAGTGCATTCACCTGCGACTTGAGCTACGGCTATGTGAAGATTAACGCCGAATACACGACGTAATAGACTCGTTTCGACGTTATTTTTGCGAAAAAGGCATACTATTGCAAGAAAAAAAGCAAAATAGTATGCCTTTTTTTATGTAGGTTGAAAATTTTTATTGTGCAAAAACGATGACGGGCATACTATTTAACCAAATAGTGGCGAATAGTATGTATTCCGATGCTGGTTTTCGTTAAATCATTTTGTATAAATTAACAAAAATACATACTATTTTACAAGGAAACGAAAAATAGTATGCCTTTTTGCTTTTTTTGACGACTAATCTTTGATACAGCGGAGGCTGGCACCGAATTCCGGATTGAACTTCTGGAATGCAACGTCGTTTTTGTCGTAGAAGAACACCAGAGTTTCGCCCTCGGCAGTCCAGAAGTAGGCTTTCTGGCCCGCTTCATCCAGCTTGCGCTCCTTCATGGGGACGTCACTTTTTGCGAAGTGGGCGCCGCCGGCTTTTGCGCCAAAGCCCAGGTCATCGGTGCCGTTGCCGTAGTTGTTGGTTCCCTTGAGAGGGTCCCAACCCATTCCTGCCTTCAATTTCAGTGCGGGGTCCTTGCCAGCGAAGGCGATGAGTTCCTCCCATTCGGCCTTGGTGGGCATGTGGAATCCATCTAAGCATGCCTTCTTTGCATTCTCGAAATCGTAGAGGCGGCCCCAGTGATTGCATTGGTAGCAGAGGGAGCCTGCCACAGTTGCAAAGTTCATGTTTTCTGCAGTCCAGAGTTGCTTTCCGATGCGAATCCATTCGTAGGCGTAGCCATCGCGCGGGTCCTTGTAACTTCCGTTTGTGGCCGGGTCGCCATTCTCGTCATAAACCTCGCCGAAGGCGGTCTGCTTGTTTTCCTGATAGGGAGCCTTGGAGGCGACTTTCCCGTTTTTGTGATAGCGGATTACGTCGCCTGTGATGTAGCCATCGGTGTAGGGAATTTCCGCCTGCAGCGTTCCATCGTTGTAGTATTCCTTGCTCACGCCTTCTCGACGGTCGTTCACGTAGTTAGTTTCCCGCTTGAGCGTTCCGTTTTCGTAGAATTCCTTCTCCAAGCCTTCCTTCTTATCCTTTACATAAGTGGTTTGGAAACGGACGTTCCCGTTGGGGAATTTTTCTTCCCGAATGTCTTCGCAGGCGGTAATGGCGAAAGCCATGGCGGCAACGAGGCCGAATTGCAAGAACTTTGTATTCATAGTACTAACCAATTTATAATTTAAAATTCAAAATTCAAAATTATATCAAAGAAAAACTTACGAATTTTGTGGCGGAACCGTCGCGCATTTGCCTTTAACTAATTCATAATTCACAATTCAAAATTCAAAGTTATGCTTCTGACGAAATACCTCGCCTGAAACATCTCGTAATTCGTAATTAGTGCTTCGCACTCATTTTGACTTCGGCTCGGCAGTGTGCCTGCAAGCAGTCCCGTTGCCCTCGCCTCGACAAAATTCATCATTCATCATTCTGCATTCCGCATTCCGCATTCAGCATTAAAACGTGATTTTTCCAGCGGTGGCGAGGATGCCGATGATGTAGAGCATTCCGTCGTAGTAGCGCCAGAAGCGGAAGGGAACGGAAAGGGCTGCCAAATCCTTGACGAAGGGCTCGATTAATTTGTCATTAGAGGGAAGCACCTGGGTGGCGGCGGCATTCATGGCGATGACGCCAGGAGTTGCGGCACGACCTTCCTTGGGAAATGGGCCTCCGTCGATGGCATAGTCTGCCAAATAGGGCCGGCGGCTTTCAAAGAAGTTGAGCCGTTTTTCGCAAAGTGTTTTTTCCACTTCATCGCCGCGGAAGAGGGCGTAATCCAAACTCATGTTCATGGCCACGCGCCAGGCGTCGCCGCTAAAGCAGTGGCTCTCGGGGTACCAGGGTGTGGATTTCGGCGTGCCGTCGTATTCGGAATATTCGGCGCAGAGCCCTGTTTCGGGGTGAATGGCCTGCTGCAGGTAGACAATGCTCTGCTTTGCCACTTCCAGCCAGAAGTCATCGCCGGTTTCTTCTGCAAACAAACGATAGAAGGCGATGGTGTGGTAGCTAGGATCCGTATAGTCGTTACCGAGAACGGGGGAGAACTTCACCATCTTGCGCCCGACATCGAACATGGGACCCACAACGCCATTGGCGGGCTTGTTCTTCATGTCGTCCAGCAGTTTTAATGCAGCTTCGCGGTAGTCGATGCGCCCGAACCGCTTGGCCGCGATGAGGAGCGCTGCCGCAAAATATTCCTCTCCATCGGGAGCAGCCCCTGGGTCCATCTTGGAGAAGTCCGTGGTGGATACCTCCCATGCGAAGAAACCCTGGTGCGGGCCCTCGGCATTGTAGAGATACTTGCGGGTAAAGTTCCAGAGCTTCTGGAAAAGTTCCGGCCGGTCGGTGAGGGCGGCGATGAACATGCCGTAGCTCATGCCCTCGGAGCGGATGTCGTCGTGCCCGATGTCGATGATGTAGGCTAAATCTTCGCTAGCGTCAAAACAAATGCGTTCATCGATGGGGTCGCCCTCAAATAATTTGCTAAATGCGTTCTGCAGTAATTGGTCTGCAAAGTGGGGGCCGTAGCCCGCTTCCACAAACATGTCCCGTGGTTTAAAACGTTCCATAAAAACCTCAAATCCCGGGTGTAAATATAATCAGTTCCCGAAGGTCCATACGATTCCGTAGGCGAAGCGGAGGCCCTCGGGAGTGTAGCCCGATTCCGGCATATAGATGCTGTGGTTGAAGTTCTCGATGCGGTTGTAAAGTTCGAAGGTGAGAATTTGCATGCGGGCTTCGAAGTCCATCGCCAGATAGTGCTTCATGGGTTCCAGTTCAGCCTGCCCCAGTTCATTGATGGTGCAATCCATGCGGTTGCCGAACCATTGCCAATCCACTCTCACACTTACGCCCAGGCGGTCCTTTACAAAACGGTTCTGCCAGTGGATGGAACCTTTGTAGTAGAGTTCCGGTGTGTCGATGAGTTTGGTGTCGCGGTCAAGAACTTGCCCACGCTCCAGATAGAACTTCCAGTTCCCCAGGCGGAATCCCACTTGGAACATCCAGTCTAACGTAGAACTCCAATCCAGGTTGGTCCATTGGAAGGCTTTCTCGATGGCGTTGTCTGTGGAATCGGTGCCTTCGCCTTTGACCCAGCGCTGCTTCAGGAGGTTGCTGGCATGTTCCTTCCGGAGCCCAAGTCCGTAAAAGACTTCGCGGCTCTGCCAGGTGATGTTGGCGGTTTTCCGGTCCCGTTCCTCGTATTTCAAATCCTCGTTGGGGAAGCTCACGCGGCCTGCGTCCATGAATTTCAGCTGCGTCACATCGGGGAAACGGTTGTCGTGGCGGATGCTTCCGTTCAAGCGGAGGTGATAGGGAAGAAGAAACGTTCCATCAGCGGAATAGGCCTTGGCGTAATCCACTTCATCCAGGAGGGAACTGTTGCGCTGTAGGCCACCCTGCACGCGGAAGAGGAAAAATCCCAAGGTGTCCGAAAGTTCGCCGTAGCCCAGTTCCCGGTCTTCCAGATGCTCCACTTTGTAGTCCTTCAAATCTTCGTCGAGGAACTCTTCCGTGGTGTTCAAAAATTCGTACTGGAATTTAATGGCGGGGTTCAGTAGTGTGGCGTAGCGGATGATTGCATCGCCGAAAATAGTTTCGTAGGTGTAGGCACGAGTGGTGTCATAGAATAGGGAGTCGGTGTGTTCAATTTCCAGAGTGTCAATCCAGGTCTTTGTGCCTCGGAAAAGGTGGGCGAGGGAATCCTCCTCAATTTCGTGGGTGCCGTAGTGGATGCTTGTTCCCACGGTGAGCTTTTTGAGGGGATAGAGTTCGATGCCTGCGCCATAAGTGCGACCTTCGATGGAAACATTATAGGGACTGGTCTGGAAGGTGCGCTTCGCCAAATCCAGTGTATCCAAAATGACTTTGTGTGTAGTGTTGTCTGCGTTCTCGATGCTGATGAAGTTCATCTTCAAAAAAGCCTTGCCTACGCCAAAACGCCAGGTGAGCATGGGCTGGATGTGCATGGTGTTCACGGCGATGTTACGGCCTGCAAAGGGAATGCTGCTGGAGTCGCGGCCCATAGAGAAATAGGGGGAATGGGTCACGTTCTGGTATTCGTATTCCTTGGATTCCTTGTTGGAGCGGCTTTGAAGCCCGAAGTCAAAAGCTACGGAGTCGGTGATGATGCGCTTGAACTGCAGGTGGAGTGCGTTTCCGCTGAAGGCACCCCGTTCCCAGGCCAAATCTGTAATGGGCGTATCTACGGGAATGCCGTGCCGTTCCTCGGTCAAGATTCCGTTTTCGCCATTGAGGGTGAGGGTGGAGGGATCATACCCCAGGCGTGTGGTGTAGATGCCGGAAAGTTTCGTGGGGAATCTCTGGGTGAGGCTGCTCATGCCGATGGCGTTAGGATTCAGCTGCGGGTTCCCGAGAATGGAGGTCCCCAGGACCCATTCCGCCTTCTGGCCAGAAACATCGTAGGTCCGCTCCATCATCTCCCGAATGGGAATGCCAAAGCGACCGGCGTCGTTCTCCCGAACTGCGGCATCGGGGCCGGAGGGCGGGTCCCAGGCACTGTCCTGAGGTGCGGGCAATGTGTACTGCAGCGGTTCGGAGGGCTGAGCGAAACCCATGACGACGGCCGCGAACAGAATCACAAAAAATAGGGAACGCATCTTAGAACCATTCTGCGCGGGATTTTTCACGGCGTTCCTTCAGAGCCTGCACCACCGTGTAAGGCATCTTCATGCAGCCGGGAGGGTAGGCGCCTGTTTCAGTATGGAAGTCGGAGCCGCCGGTGCCAATGATTCCAAACCGCTGAGCCATTTCCTTGTACTTGCGTCCTACGGCACCCTTCTGTGCCGGGCTGTAGGTTTCCATTCCCTGGATTCCCCATTCCACCATGTTTTCGATGAACTCGTCGCTGAGTCCCGATTTGTAGGGGTGGGCGAGAACGGCAATTCCGCCGGCGTTTTCAATGAGGCGCACCGTCTGCTGCGGGTTGAGCCCCTTCTTTTCTACAAAGGCGATGCAGCCGTCTCCCAGATATTTGGTGAAGGCTTCCGAAAAACTTCCGATGTATTCCTCGTCCACCAGGGACATGGCGATGTGGGGTCGGCCGATGACTTTCCCCTTGCAGTAGGAATGGACTTTCTCGAAAGTGATGTCGATTCCCAGGGCGTTCAGCTTTTTGATGATGGCCTTCACGCGGGTGATGCGCTGCTTGGCGAAATCCTCCAGCTCCATGTTCAGGGCCAGGTTCGTAGGGTCGCAGAAGTACCCCAGAATGTGGATGTCCTTCCCTTGCCACACGGCGGAGATTTCAATACCTGGTATGATTTCCAGTCCAATCTCTTTGGCCGGTTCTTCTGCAATCTTGAAGGAATCCAGGTTGTCGTGGTCCGTGATGGAAATGCACCGCAGGCCCTTCCGCTTGCAGAGGGCGAGAAGTTCCTCTACGGAAAGCGCCCCGTCGGAGAGCTTAGTGTGCATGTGCAAATCTGCATAGCCACCGCTTTCTGTAATGATGGTGCCGCCTCGCATCACTGCACCTCGTAGTAATCTGCAATGATTTTGGATTCGGAGGAACTGGAGCGCTGCAGGCTCAAATTCAGGTAGGGGTAGAGGGCTTCCACGCTAAAACCGATGCGGCATGGTGCGCCACTCTTTTTGCAAAGGTAGAGCCTCGGCAAGAAAACCTCGCCCAAGTAAATGCACACCTGGGGCGCAAATTCCAGAATCTTCTGCTCCAGATTTTGGAAAACAGGCTCGCCAAAGCGGCATTCCGTATCGCTGTAGTAGAGGGCATGGCCTTTATAGTAGGAGACAAGCGCGTTCTGGGACTCGTGTGCGAAAAACAGCACATTCTGGAACCACTTCGCGGGCATGGCTCGCAAAAATTCCTTGGCGTGGGCTCCGTCTCTCGGCAAAAACACCAGTGTCTTGGGGTGCCCCTTCAGTGCGTTGGGAAAACTGAATGCTCCGGAGTCGTTGCCCGCCTTTTTCAGAAACCATTTAAACAGCGACTGCTCTTTGGCGAATCGCTTAAAAAAATAACGGAACCTATCTGTGAAATACGGCGACGGCTTCAATGGGACTCCAAAAATTTCTACAAATATATAAATTTGCCGATATGCCAAAACAGAAGTTTTATGCCATTAAGAGCACCGACGGCGGAAAAATCGTCACCACCTGGGACGAATGCGAAAAACTGACTCACGGTGTCAAGGGAGTGCTTTTCAAATCCTTTAGCACGGAGGCGGAGGCCAAAGCGTGGATTGAAGGTGTCTCGGCACCAACTCCAAAGGGACTTCGAATTTATGTGGACGGTTCCTTCACGCCGACCTTCGACAAGGCCGGCTGGGCTTTTGTGGTGGTGGAGAATGATGTGGAAGTCGCCCGCTTATCCGGCCATACGTCGTTTCCGGCAGAGAGCCGCAACATCGACGGCGAAGTCATGGCTAGTTATCAGGCCATGAAGTGGCTGGAAGAGCACGATAAAACGGCTGTGATTTGTCACGACTACGAGGGCGTTGCCCGCTGGGCCAAAGGGGAGTGGCAGGCCAAAAGTTCCATCGCCAAGCAGTATGTGGCGGCCTCAAAGCCTTATGTGCATCGCGTCACTTTCGAGAAGGTGGCGGCACACACCGGCGTCAAGTGGAATGAACTTGTAGACAAATTAGCAAAGGACGCCATCGCCAAGGCAAAACAGCTGGCGGACGCGGACAAATTTACGGAATCCGCTAGCGCGGAGGAGTTGGAAACTGCAATTCAAGAGATTGCGGTAGAGAAAACTCAAACGAAAAAATCCGCCGCAAAGAAAGGTTGTGTCAAGAAGGAAGCCTCGGCCAACGCAACTGCATCGAAAGAGTTGCGCGCGGAAAAGAAACCGTCAAAAAAAGCGGCGAAAGACTTCACCGCTTCTGGAGATCTTTTTGCCGGGCTAGACTAGTGCACGCCGGCGCCGTCGGCAACGTCGCAGGTCACGGCCTTGCCATTCACTTCAAGAGCTATAGCCGCAGAATCTTCGCCTGCATTGCAGAACACAGCGCCACCTTTCGCAGAGAGGGAAATTTTTTCAAAATCCTTCACCTTGAGTTCGCGCGGTTCGCTGGGGGCGATTCCCTTGAACAGGGCGCGGTCACCGGGCTTTGCATCTTCGGGGACTGCCACCAGGCGGCACTTGTGAGTTGCGGCATCCAAATCGCCAGCAAAGAGCATTCCCTGGCTCATGATGCCACGGAGTGCACTTGGTTTCAGATTTGCGAATAACAGAATTTTCCTGTCCTGCAATTCGGCAGCTTCGTAGCTAGCCTTGAGTCCACTGCAAATGGTGCGGAGTTCGCCTTCGCCAGCATCCACCTTCAGCACGTAGAGGCTGTCGGCGTTGGGATGGTTTGCGACTTCCTTGATTTGCGCCACACGCAAATCCATGGCGGCAGGTACATCAGCTGTAGCAAGCGGCTTGTTCTGCTTGGGCTTCGGCTGCTGTTCCTGCTTCTTGACTTCTTCTTCAATGCGCGGGAAAAGCGGCTTACCTTCGCCGAAGGCAACTCCCGCCTTCAAAACACCCCATGTGAGGTCGTCGGCGCTCTTGAAAGCAGCGCCCATCATGGCGAGGCCTTCTTCCGCCTTCTGCGGAATCACCGGCCACAGCAGGCAAAGGCTGAGACGCACGGCCTCGGCAGAAATGTAGAGGACCGTTGCCAGCTCATCGTGGGCGGCAGGGTCTTTCGCCAGCTTCCACGGGGCCTTCACTTCCAGGTAGCGGTTGATGCTGCGGACAAGGCTCATGATGGTCTCGATGGACTGCGAGAGGCGAGCCTGCGGCAGGTCCGTGTGGATTTCTTCAATCACCTTCTTCGCAAGGGTGATAACCTCGGTTTCCGCTTCACCGATGGTGGAAGCCGCGGGCAGTTTTCCCTCAAAATTTGTGAGCACCAGACGGTGCACGCGGTTAAGCACGTTGCCCAAATCATTTGCGAGGTCGCTGTTGATGCGGCGCACAAAGGCGTCGTGGGTGAAGTTCGCATCCTGTCCGACCACCATTTCGCGGGCGAGGAAGTAGCGGAACGCGTCGTTGCCGTACTTTTCCATATAGTCCATGGGGTTCACCACGTTGCCTGCGGACTTGCTCATCTTTTCGCCGCCGTTCACGAGCCACCAGCCGTGGGCCAAAATGTGCTGCGGGAGCGGAATGTCCAAAGCCATGAGCATGGTCGGCCAGTAAACGCTGTGGGTCGTCAAAATGTCTTTACCGATTAGGTGGTAGGTGGCGGGCCAAATCGGCGTGCCGTCGGCAAAAGTCTTCTTGAAGGCGGTGGAGGCGCTCACGTAGTTCAAAAGCGCGTCGAACCACACGTAGGTCACGTAATCCGGGTCGAAGGGCAGGGGAATGCCCCAGCTGAGGCGGGCCTTCGGGCGGCTGATGCAGAGGTCGTTCAGCGGCTGGCGCAAAAATCCGAGAATTTCGTTGCGGCGATAGTCCGGCACAATCCAGTCCGGATGTTCGTTCAAGTGGTCGATGAGTTTCTGCTGGTAGGCGCTCATCTTGAAGAAGTAGTTCTTTTCCTTGAGCCATTCCACCGGGCGGTGGCTAATCGGGTCGCACTTGTTTTCGTCGAGTTCGTCGTCGCTGAAGAAGCGTTCTTCGCCCACGCTGTACCAGCCTTCGTATTCCTTCGAGTAGATTTCGCCCTTGTCCCAGAGCTTCTGCAGGCATTCCTGCACGTAGGCCTTGTGTTCGGGGAAGGTCGTGCGGATAAAGAAGTCGTTCCCGATGCCCATCTTTTTCCACAGGTCTTCAAAGCGGTGGTAGTATTCGTCCACGTGTTCCTGCGGAGTGACTTCGCGCTTCGCGGCGGCGCGCTGCACCTTCTGGCCGTGTTCGTCGGTACCCGTCAAGAAGAACGTCTGGTAGCCGAGAATCTTGTGGAAGCGGGTCAAAATGTCCGCGAGGACGGTGGTGTAGGAATGCCCGATATGGGGGGCGTCATTCACATAGTAAATCGGAGTGGTAACGTAAAAATTCTTCATACGGCGCGCAAGATAGAAAAAATTGCAATATGTCTTACTGGTAATATCTGATTTGGTACTTGTATTTCTGGTATTCCTTGAATTCTTTTGTTTTAGGATCCTTCCTAGAATAGACACTTTCTATAACATTCCCGAAATCATCAGTGGTAATGCGGGTGACCGCATGTAAATTTCCTGCGTAGTCGTAGTATTCTTCACGAACTAGCTTTCCGTCTTCATATTTCAGGAATTTGGTAAATCCTCCAGATATGATTTTGGAAACTCGACCGTCCTCGCCGTATTCGTATTGAGTATGTTCCTGAGTGTCGCTAATGTCGCTGGAATAAACCAGGTCCACAATTTTTCCGTCTTGATTTCGCTGGATGGACTCGTAAGAATAAAGCTTTCCGTTGTAGGATACGCTTCTTTCCTTCACTTTCTTGCCGTCAGAATCATATGTGAAGGAAACCGCATCTTTCCCGTGGTATTGACCTTCAATCTGGATGGAAGAAATGTTGTGTTGTTCGTTATAGATTCGTTCCAGCTTGTGGGCGAAGGGATAAATAACCCTCAGATCCTGTGTTTTGCCGGTTTCATCTACGAGAAAACTGATTTTATAGATCGCTGAGGATGTGTCCTGCCTGGTATAATACCAGCGGGTACCTCCGTCTTCTTTTTTCTGGGAGCTAGTGATGACGGAATAAATCTTTTTCGTATAAGCTTCCCTACGTAACAAACGTCCGTCGTCATCCAGTATACTCTTTCTGCTGATAAGTACTTTGCCCAGCGAATCCTTCACGTTCCACTCGGTTTCTACCTTGTCCTTGTTCCAGACCTTGAAAAAGGATGCTTTAAGATGTTCTGCACCGGCGGAATCGATATGAAATAGCTCTGCACTTAAATTTTCCACATCTCCCATGAGTGCGCGGTTTTCTTGGTCTTGAGGCTCTATGTAAGGCATGACTTTGCCTTGCTCATCAAGAATGCTGAAAAACGTAAATGCCTTGGCCACTTGTATGTTGGAACATCCGTACAACGAGAAAAGAAGGAAAGCTGTTAAAAGCTTTCCTGCTAAATTAAAAAATGGATGATTGTTCATTTGTTTGTGTTTTAGAAACTGTTTGTATTAAAATTAATACCAATGTTGAAGAACAAAGCGGGAATGAACTGGATGGGAGAAATTGCAAGACCCAGTTCAAATCGGCTGATTCCGGAGTCCACAAACAGGGAAGTCTTGGATTCAATGTACTTCATGCTTTCATTGACCGGAATTGTAATAGCTTCGCGAAAACCATAGGGTGTTTTGCTCTTCATATAGTATTCGCCAAACAGTTTAACTCCGTGAATCAGCTTGGTTTCTGCTTCTTCGGTATCGTCGTCAGAATAACTCCAGCGGTTTTCCTTTTCTTTACCTGCTGTCGCCCAAACGTATGCTCCGTAGCCTGCGCCAAATCCAAGACAGGTGCCGCTTGTGGCGGAACAACGGACTAATCCAAGAGATACTTCCCAGTTGACGCCCATTTCGAGGAGGCCTTCAATGATTGCGGAGGAGTCACGGAATGCCTTGCTGTCTTCCAGGTAGTTGTCTGTCAGGTAGCCGATATTAAGGCCGACTGTACCGATCAGCTCAATTTTTTTGTTGTGGGCAACTGTTCCCCAGGGCATTGCGGAGTACGCTTCCTGATCGTATTCGAATTTTCCATTCTTGGCGGATTCGTTCAGGGACGGGTATTCTTCCTTGGTGACCACTTGACTCCAGGGTCTTGTAAATTCCTTGAATCCGTGGCCATCGCGGACGAAATCTTTGATTTCATATCCGGAATGGACGATGATGGAGTCTTCCTGGAGAAGAGCGCTTTTTCTGGAAATGCTATGGAGAATTCCGTTGCCTCCCCAGATCAAGGCGGTGCCATCGTTTACAAACTGGAATCTCTTGCCTTTTCTCGGGTTGATATTGATGGCCTCCAGAACTCCGTAACGAAATACAAAACTGAAGTTTCCTGCAATCTCTTCCACTTCATTCTTGATTTTCGTCAGGCTGTCATTTCCAAAGGCTTCGGTTCTCTGTCTTGCCTGCTTCTCGGATTCTGCCTTCACAATATCCATTAGGGGAGAATTGGTGAAAAATCCAGGAGAATAGACGTCCTTGTCAAAAAGATCGGAACATTCTTCCGTCCACTTTTCAAGAATACCCTTTACCTCTGCAGTGTGGTTTTCGTCGAAATGGATAACAAGACTGTCATTTTGATAGTCTGCCTTAAGGTGCTGCTCGGGGGCATATTGGGGCAATGCCAGGACGGTGAGTTTCTGGATACATTCGTTGGCGTGAACTTTCAAGTTCATGTTATCCTTCTGGTCTGCCCATGCTGCGGATGCCAGAAGGCTAGAGATTGCCATTATTTCAAGAGTTCTCTTGAACATGCACTTTCCTCCTTTAAAGTGTACTTTTTTCGGATGGGAAATATAACTTTTTCTAATATTCACCTCGATAACACAAAAGTATTACTTTGTAATTTATGCTGAAATTGTACTTGACCACCTGTCCGGATGACTTTGCCGGTGAATATGACGATATTGAGGAAATGTTTAAGCGGGGGCTTTCTCGTCTTATCCTTAAGAAGCGTCGCGGAACCGCCGATGACTATGAGCGCTGGCTGCTTTCCTTGCCTATGGAATATCGTGAACGGATTTGGGTGTGGGGTACTCCCGATACGGCGGAACAGCTGGATGTCCGTGGCTGTGTGGCAGAAGCAGGTTCCTTCATGGGGGAGGTTCCCGAGTCCTGGAAACGGAAGCGAGCCTTGTGATCCTGTCTCTGGGGTTTGAGGCAGGGGCCAGATGGACTCATACCAGGACTCGTCATACAGGATTACCGAGTTCTACGAGCACATACCCTACGAATCCGCACCAAAATTCCTGTAGATCCACACCATTTTTGCACAAAAAGGCGCCCAAAGCACTTACTCCTAGGGTCCTTTCTTTGTATATTTGGCGCAGACTGCAAGAGAATCGATGTGGTGTCGTTCGGCGTGGACGTATCTCCTGAGATGTCCGAACACGGGCTGGTGCCGCTGCACGTGATGGCTACAAGATCCGAATCCACAGACTTCGATTCCGTGGTCAAGGATTTCCAGTTTGAGAGAAAGTGATGCCTTCCTTCGAGAGACACGTAGACCAGGCCGAACACAACAGGGACCTGGCGAAGATGCTGAATTTGCTGAAAAAATACTAAAAAATGGTCTAGCCCAACAAAAATTAGGTTAGACCAAGTATCTAAGATACAGTTTTTAGGTAGGTAAATCTCAGTTTATAATAGGGTGTGTTTTTTAGATAGTTATATTAGGTCTACTATTTGAAAGAACATAGCCTTTCTTGTAAACGAAAAAGCCCCGCTTTGTAGGCGGGGCTTGAGTAGATTGTTCTCTTTTCAAAAAAACAAAAAGTCAAATGTTTGTTTAAGAAAAGTCAATTCTTTTTTGTGTGAAAGTCAATTGTTTGTTAAGGGGTAAGTCAATTGTTTGTCAAAAAATATTTGATTATTTCTTTGTGAAAAAGCAATTGTTTTTACAATATTTTACGTTTTTTACTTTGAGAAAATGCACGAATTTGATGAAATTTTGACAATTTTACATTTTCAAGCCTTGTTTTATAGCAATTGTTTGCTATTTTCTTGAAAAAGAAATGGAGCAATTGTTATGGATGATGTTGTAGAAGAACTGATGATGCCTGTGGTGAGTTTTGGCTCTCCTGTAACGACACTGCTTTTCAAGCTTGAACGTCTCCGGGGTATCGCCCTGTCGGGCACTACCCCAAGGGTATGGTTCTTCCAGCTCCAGCGTAGTTTCCAGTTGCTGGAGGCTATTGGTTCTTCACGGATCGAAGGAAACAACACCACTGTTCTAGATTACGTTTCGAAAGAAAACTTGCCTCCTGAAATCAGGGAACGGGAGGGATTCGCTGAAATTGGCAACCTGGAAAAGGCCCTGCAGTTTATTGAAGAAAGCACCGCACCTATAGACGAACATTTTATTTGTGAACTGCAGAAAATGGCCGTAGAAGGGCTTACGCAGGAAGGTGACCCAAATGCAGGTTGCTATCGCGACATTCCCATTTCCATTTCTGGTTCTAGCCATGAGCCTCCCGCAGCAGACGATGTCCCCGCATTTATGCGGGAACTTGTAAAGTTCATCAATAAGGAATGCGAACAGCAATACGACCTTTTGAAAGTTTCTGTTGTGCATCACCAGTTCGTATGGATCCACCCCTTCCGCAACGGAAACGGCAGAACGGCAAGACTATTGACCTATGCCATGATTGTACGTCTTTTTGATGTTCGGCAGTCCAGACTGTTTAATCCTACGGCGGTATTCTGCTCTGATCGCAACAAGTACTATGAGATGCTGAAGGTTGCAGACGCCAAGAACAATGAGGCTATGGTTCAGTGGTGTTTGTTCGTGTTAAAAGGACTTTTGGACGAATTGCAAAAGACCGAGAAACTGACAGATGTCAATTATGTGAGAAAATCCATTTTGGAACCCATGTTGCAAGATTCCTTAGGCAAGGGTGTAATGGGGAAGGGCATCTACTCGGCCTTGTTGGTGGCGCTAGAAAATCCCGTATTCCAAGCCTCAGACTTGGCTGGTGTTTGGCCTAATGCTTTCACCAGGTCTAGGTATATTCGTAGTATGCTGGATGCTGGTTTCATCGCGCCTGTAGCCGAAGGCACTAGGAAGTATTGCTTGAAATTCACGGGTGGTCCACTGATGGTAAGCCTTATCAATATATTGTACCAACAGGGGTTCTTACCGGAATCCATGCTGAAAAACGAAAAAAATAGATAACTCGCAAAAAAATCCCCCAGCCTAGCGGCCAGGGGCGACAACGGACACCAAATCCATGCCTGCAATCACCACAAAAGCAGGCTGTTGTCATTTTGCAAAAGTACCAAATTCTATGTAGTTTTGCAACCGAATAGACTTAGTTCTTGTAAAGTTCGCTCAGTTTTTCGCAAATTTCCGCTTGAATCGTTTCGGGAATGACACTAGTTTCCGGAATGTTATAAAAATCTAGAAAATCGCCTAACTATATGGCTCAAATTGCGGTATGCACGGAAAGTATGCACAACATATCATTTGAACGAGATTTCAAGTTTTTTCCCGATGTAGTTGGCAATTCGGTGTAGCATTTTGACGGAAAGGTTTGCGGAAGGATCTTCAAGCCTTTGGTATGCCTGGGGCTGCATGCCCATTTCCTTTGCTGCGATACTTTGTGGCTTTGCTCCTCTGTATGCCGCGAGCGTTAACGCCACCGCCAATTCCGGGTCCACGTCGATAGAATACAGGCCTTTTGAATGGTTTGGTTTAGTTTTGCTTGCAGGAAGGGGCTCTCCGTCAAAAACGTCCCTTAAAGTCAATTCAAGAGCGTCTTTGGCCATCAGTAAGGCTTCTTCCAGGGAGTCTCCTTCTGAAAAACATCCTTCAATGTCTGGAAATTCCACGGAAAATCCGCCGTCTTTTTCTTTGGTAAGTTTAGCCGTATAATGCATGTTGTTTTCCCTGTGTTCAAAAAGAGCCCCTATAAGATAAAAATTTGCTATATTTGTGCTGTGATGATGGAAATGCTTTGCATTCTCACAAAAAGGAT
Organism: Fibrobacter sp.; assembly: GCA_024398835.1. Classification (GTDB taxonomy): domain Bacteria; phylum Fibrobacterota; class Fibrobacteria; order Fibrobacterales; family Fibrobacteraceae; genus Fibrobacter. The sequence goes on along the minus strand of JAKSIK010000020.1, from coordinate 651 downwards.
TGCTCCCTTGTAGGGCTACGGCAGGTTCGTGATTCTGGTGTTCATCAGAATGCACAACGCTTCGAGGCTCGGACGACTTATGTCGGTCACGGCTACAACAGCGGTCCCGCCCAGAAAGGCTCCCCGTCGAGAGACAGGTTGTGTCGGGGAACATGGACACAGGTGCTCCATGGCTCGCCGTTTCTGGAATCTTGCCGTCCGTTCCATCCGGATGGCATATTGTTTTCCTCGGGTTCAAAAAGAGCCACTATAAGATGAAAAATTAAAAGACTCCCAAAAATTTAGGGAGCTTATTGGATTTTTCAACACTAAAAAATGATGTACTTTTTTAACCGCCGAGCAATTCTTTCCATGATGGATTTTCTTTATCAAACAAAGCCTTTTCTTCTTTTGAAAATTTTTTTGGATAGTCTCCAAAAATGTGCAATATCTTTTTTTTGTCGAAAGACACCGCCTGAAGACCACAGATTCCAAAATACTCAACCCACCAGATCTTATCACCTTCATGCTTCTTATAAAACTCGAACTCTCTCGTTTCTTTGTCAACCGTAATCATACTTAAGTTTTCCTCGGGTTCAAAAAGAGCCCCTATAAGATTTGAAATTTAGAAAAAGAGGCTATTTCATTCCTAATGGATATACGCCTGAACGA
>JAKSIK010000002.1 GCA_024398835.1 Fibrobacter sp. | reverse complement strand
TTTTCGAAGTGGACCATCATGTCGTTGTAGTCGGCGTAGGCTTCGTAGAATTCCAGACCGGTGAATTCCGGGCTATGGGTGCGATCCATGCCTTCGTTGCGGAAGTTCTTGGAGAATTCAAACACCTTTTCCATACCACCAACAATGCAACGCTTGAGGTAAAGTTCCGGAGCCACGCGCATGTAGAGCGTCATGTCGCAAGCGTTATGGTGCGTCGTGAACGGGCGGGCGTTTGCACCACCGTAAATGGGCTGGAGTGTCGGAGTTTCCACTTCAATAAAGCCCTTTTCCAGCAGGTATTCGCGGATAGCCTGCATAATCTTGGAACGCTTGATGAAAACTTCCTTCACATCATCGTTCATGGCCATGTCGATATAGCGCTGGCGGTAGCGAGTATCCACGTCTGCAAATTCGTTGAACACCACCTTGTTGCCGTTCTCATCAATCTTTTCCTTCGCTACGGGGAGCGGGCGCACAGCCTTACTGAGCATTGTCACCTTCGTGACGCGCACGGAGTATTCGCCGCTCTGGGTTTCGAACATGTGACCGTTCACACCGATGAAGTCACCGAGGTCCGTCATCTTCACGATTTCGTAGTTTTCCTCGCCAACTTCATCACGGGCGCAAACCACCTGCAAGCGACCCCAGCGGTCCTTCAAGTGCATAAAGCACATTTTGCCCTTGCGATTGAAGCGAACCACGCGGCCAGCGAAAGCCACCGCTTCACCAGAAGCCATGAGGGCGTCCTTATTTTCCTTCAAAACCTTAGAATCATGAGTGCGGTTGAACTTGTGGGGATAAGCCTCCACTCCCATTTCCTTAAACTTGTCCAATTTGGCGAGGCGAGCCTGCACCTGGTCATTCATATCTTGCATTGCCATAGTTGTAAATCCTGTGAAAAAATCACATTAAAATTTTGAACACTGGAAAGATAGAAAATAGACGCAAGCGGTCAGCAACCACCGCACCAAAACTAGTCTTCCAGATAGTATTCCACGTTAGTCACTACACGGACTTTCTTGATGTAAGGCGTATTTTCGTCCCGATCAGAGATGGAGAAAAAGCCTTGCGTGGCCGTCTTGATTTTTCCCAGTTTGCTTTCGGAATCCTTGGCGAACTTTTCGCCAGCAGCACGGGCGTCTCGCGTAGCCTCCTCAATCATGGCAGGCTTAATGGAATTCAGCCCATTGAAGCTGAAAATCTTTCGATAGCGGTAATCGTTATCCACAAAGGCAATTCCCTGATTCAGAAGTTGCCCCTGCTTTTCCATAATGCCGCGAGCCACATCCACTTGAGAAGTAGCTACCGTCACAACGTAGGTTGCCTTATAGCGGTATGGGGATTTACGTTCGCTATAGATTTCTCCGTCCGTATCTATAATGTCCGGAGAAGAAACGCTGATTTCTTCCTTCGCGATTCCGTTATCCAGAAGGAACTCCTGAAGCACTTCTGACTTTTCTTGCAATGTTTTGTACAACATAGAAAGGTCATTCCCCATTTCCTGGAACACAATGGGCCAAATCACATAATCTGCAGGTACTTCCCTTTCAGCGAGGCCACGCACCTGAACCATGCGCTCGCGGTCCTTCACGCCAATCATGGCCATGTAGATGAAGGCGCCAAGACCAAGAATGGCTAAAGCAAGAACAACCGCTTCCTTTACACGAGATTGCATACAAATTCCTACTTCAGATTTTTTCCGTCACTAAAGGCCTGACCAACTTTTGCTCCGATGGCAAAATAGCCGTGACCGCTAGGGTCATAGCAGATAGGGGCAAGTTTCGTCATATCCACCTTGCCTGCCTCATCTAGTACAAATTCATCGGCACTGACATTCACGATTTCGCCAAGGAGAAGTTCAGCCTCGGCATCGTAACTTTCCACCTTGCATTCCAATGTAAGCGGAAGTTCCGCAATCACAGGGGCATCCACAAATTCACTCTTTGCAGCCGTAAAGCCAGACTTGGCAAATTTGCCCACTACATTGTTACCAGAAACCACGCCAAGATAGTCCACCGCCACCACGTTTTTCGCATTAGCCATGGCTACCGTGAAAGACTTCCGTTTTAAGATATTCTCCATGGATTTGTGACTTGCCGCCACATAAATGGCCACCTTGTTCATATCGGCCATACAACCCCAAGCCGCCACCATGGCGTTGGCAGAGCCATCATCGTTGTAACTACCAATGACGAGCACTGGTTGGGGGAAGATAAAAGGTTTAGCACCAAGATTTTTACGCATAAAGTCTCCTTTCTATTACCAAGATAGCAAAATATCGTTCACCGAAAAAGAGACAAGCGGGATGTTCCAAACCGGAACCAAGAAGGGAAAACTCCGGTGTCCTCCCCACACAAGAAACGCACCCCCTTTAACCGGGGTCTCAAAGGCTGTTTGCGAGAAAAGCGGCTCTGTCAGCAGGCCGGATTGTTCTTTTATAAGACCTGATTTTATTGCTAGGGCACCGTTTCCGAATGGAACGAGTGCGGGCTAGAGCGCTGTGGGGTTAGTCCTTGAGACAACGCACCGAGCGACCATAGTTCTTTTCGAGGTCGATCATGTTGGCACTCTCGTTGTAGAAGCTCAAGAACACGAAGTAAGCTCTGATGCTATTGTCCTCGTTCTGAGAGGCAGACCAGAAGTTGGCGGCTGAGCTAGCATTGTCGTAAACCCCACCGTTGTTCCTGACGCCTGCAGGGAGAGCAGAAAAGCCGTAGGCATCCCTATCGGCAGCATCGCCCGTCTGCGAATACCAGCCAGTTTGCGACTTGAGAGCCGTACCCGCCTTACTAGAGCCTCCTACCGCAGAGAACAAAGTCTCCCATTCGTCATAACTAGGCAGGTGCCAGCCACTGGGGCAGACGCCCTGCACAACAGCCGGCAGCGTACAGGTCTTATCATATCCGCAGGTCTGGGAATTTTCAGAATCATTTGCCAAGGCAACGGAGTCGATAGCTGCCGCCCAGGTGTATAAGCGACCGTACTTTTCGCAATATTCTGCGCTATCCCTGTAGCACCAGCTCTGCTTGCCCGGGTTCACGGAGTAGTTCAAATTCTGAGCCATCCAGGTCTGGCAAGAGGACTCGACCTCGTTGCAAATTTCAACGGTCTTGTAAACCTGATTGTCGCGGGCGTCCGTCAAAAGCGCTTCCACGCTGTATATGTCGGTTTCACCCCTAGTCACCTTTAAGCAATACTGTTCTTTGGGGTCATAAGTTTTTCCATCGCACAATTCGTAGACTTCGCCAGCAGAGCAGAACGATTTTGTGGGGTCGTAAGGTTCATCATTACAACTATAGAGTTTGCCATCTGAGCAGAACGACTTTGCAGGGTCAAAAGTTTTTCCATCGCACAATTCATAGACTTCGCCACCAGAACAGAACGACTTTGCAGGGTCGTAGGTTTTTCCATCACACAATTCATAGACTTCGCCTTCTGAACAGAATGATTTTGTGGGGTCGTAAGTTTTTCCATCACACAATTCATAGACTTCGCCAGCAGAGCAGAACGACTTTGCAGGGTCGTAAGGTTCCATGTCACACACGGCCTTGATCAAAATCACAGGGTCGGCGTCGCCACAGGTGACGGTCACCGTGCCGTCGCCCTCGTCCTTAACAGAGCAGCCAACGCCGTCGTCACCATCTTCGCCATCTGTACCCGGTTCACCCTTTTCTCCATTCCAAATCGTACCGACGACTGTTTTGCCGCAAGTCACTTCAAGACCTTTGAGGCCTGCGGAGTTCGTCACAGGCTCTGCCGTACAACTCTCGCCATCATTGCCGTTGTCACCATCTGCGCCAGGAAGGCCATCTTTTCCATTTGCACCGTTCTTGATTGTGCCGACACTCTTGCCGCCACACACAAGGTCAAAATCGCCATCCTTATTCACACTTGCCGTGCAACTCGTGCCATCGTTACCGTTGTCGCCATTTTCACCCGGTTTGCCATCAGCGCCCTTGAGCGTCTGCCATGTCTTTCCATCGCAGACAAATACTTCGCTGGAATCCGCCACAAACAGCATCTCACCCACATTCGACGTATCGCATTTCTGCTTCGAAAGTTCCAGGCCCGCATCAAGCACGGCCATGCCATCTTGATGGACTTCCGTAACCTCAGTAACGTCGTCGCCACAGGCGGTGAACTGGGCAAATGTCGCGAGAATCGCGGAGGAGAGTAGCAGTTTCTTCATACGTGAATCCTTCTGTGGAGATGCACACCAAATATAGCAAAATCCGATGTTTCCACCGGCGAAAACACAACATCACTGTCAGGCTCTGCAAGGCCAGTTTGTACATCGACGGAGCCATAGCAAACGTCTCCAGTTTTCGGAAAGTACAACCTGGCTGGACAGCGTCAAACCGGGATTCTCATGCATTCACGGGAACTCGGTTATGATTTAATGAAAAATGATTGCGAATCAGCGGACGTTCACACGCTTGGCGGTGTAGCCGTTCTTGACGATGTACACGCCGGCGCTGGGGAGAGCGAAGGTGAAGTTGGCAGCGGTCGCCACAACCGTCTTCACCCTGTTGCCCTGCATGTCAAAGACGTTCACGATGGAGTTCGGGCGGGCGCCAGCGATGGAGACCATCTTTCCGGAGGCGGTGACGCTGAACTGCGGCAGTTGAGCCTGGGCGATGATGGATTCCTTCTGGCTGCTGCTGGATTTTGCGTCGCTGCTGCTGGACTTTGCTTCAGAAGAACTAGATTCAGCCTCGGAAGAGCTAGACTTCGCTTCACTGCTGCTGGACTTTGCCTCACTAGAACTAGACTTCGCTTCGCTGGAACTGGAAGAACTCTTTGCAGAGCTGGAACTGCTCTTTGCTTCACTGCTACTAGATTTTGCATCGCTGGAGCTGGACTTTGCCTCGGAGGAGCTGGACTTCGCTTCAGAAGAACTACTTTCTACTGCACTTGAACTACTCTCCACTTCACTGGAGCTGCTCGGAATGGCTTCGAAATTGGCCGTATAGGTTTCTGCCTTCGTCACGGTAATCGTACGGGCGGCCGTCTTCACGTCGTCTTCCCAGTCGGTAAACTTGTAGCCCTCATTCGCTACAGCTTTGATTTCGACCTTCGTGCCATATTCATACTCGCCAGCACCTGTCACAGTTCCCATGGCCTTATCGTTCACGACAACGGTGATGGCGTACTTCTTCACATCGCTTAACTCATACTTATGTGGGCCAAAGACCTTGAGATACGGGTAGTAGAGAGAGTCATTTGTCGTACCCACGCCTACACCACCAAGAACCCAAACAGCCGTATCCAATTCCAGGGACGTTCCTGCAACAAGTTCTGCACTGTTTTTGCCTTCGACATTTTCAGATGTACCGTTCCCTCCGCCAATAGAATCACCTTCAAAGACTTCACTATTGTAGTAGGCATTAGCGACATTGCCACCTTCATTCAAGCCAACCACGCCGCCAACAGCAAATTTTCCACTAACAGGGCCGACACTATACACATTGCGAGCTTCGCCGACATTAAGCCCAATAACACCACCGACATCTTCAATTTCACCACTCACGGAACCCGTGTTGTACACATTAGTGACAAAACCGCCTCCGTTAACACCAACCACACCACCAACATTGACTTGCCCCGATACAGCACCTGTATTGAATACAGCATTGACGCTTGCATTTTCCATGACAAGTCCGACTACGCCACCTACGAAGAAATTCCCCTCGAAGTACGAGTCCACAACACCGACATTCTTCACAACGCCCTTTGTCTCGCCATCACTACCGACAGCACCGAAGAAACCGACGTTGCTCATCTCGTCATTATTAAAATACAGCCCGCTAACGGTGTGTCCTTGGCCATCGAACGTTCCGATATATGGATTAACGTCTGTCCCAATCGGGGTCCACTTGATAAACTTGCTGGTATCAGCCTCATTCAAGGTGCCGTCATCGTTGAGCACATTCTCGTTCACCACGATGTCTGCCGTCAACTTGGCGTTGAGAGTAGCATTGCCCGCATTTACAAGCTCGGCGAACTTGAGAAGTTCTTCAACATTGCTGATTTCAACCTCTGTCGCATTGGGGTCAAGTTCGATAAATGTCGGAGCAGTCCCCACGCCCTTCAAACTCGGGAAGGCGTATTTCCTCCAACCATTGGAAATAGAGTCATAACCAGCGACCCACACTCCATCAGAATTTTCAAACGCCCGCGCTACATCAAGTGCTGCAAGTTCGGCAGTTGTCTTGCCATTGGTGCCCTCGATTGGGTGACGGCAATGTTCGCAAAGCATGTCTGTATTGTAGTAACCGTTGCGGACTGTGTTATCGTTAATCCCGGCCACGCCGCCAACATCATCTTCTCCACTCACCGCGCCAGTGTTATAAGCGTTGCCGACTGTGCCACGATTATTCCCAACCACGCCGCCGACAACACTTCCACCGCTCACCACGCCAGTGTTATAAGCGTTGCTAATGGTGCTACCATCATTTAATCCGACCACGCCGCCGACAACACTTCCACCGCTCACCGCGCCAGTGTTATAAACGTTCTCAACGGAGGCTCCTTCATTTAATTCGACCACGCCGCCACGATTATTCCCAACCACGCCGCCGACAACACTTCCACCGCTCACCGCGCCAGTGTTATAAGCGTTGCTAATGGAGATACCCTCATTTAATCCGACCACGCCGCCACCATTATTCCCAACCACGCCGCCAACATCATCTTCTCCACTCACCGCGCCAGTGTTATAAACGTTCTCAACGGAGGCTTCTTCATTATGTCCGACCACGCCGCCAACATCATCTTCTCCACTCACCGCGCCAGTGTTATAAGCGTTGCTGATGGTGCCTCCACGCGCATTAAATCCGACCACGCCGCCGACTCCGTCTGTTCCACTCACCGCGCCAGTGTTGTAAACGTTGCTAATGGTGCCTCCCTCATTTAATCCGACCACGCCGCCGACTCTGTCTGTTCCACTCACCGCGCCAGTGTTGTAAACGTTGCTGACGGCACCACCCAAATTATATCCGACCACACCGCCAACTATGTTCCTTCCAAATACATACGAATCCACCACACCCACATTCTGAACGTATGCACCATTGCCAATATACCCGAACAGGCCCACGTAAAATGCGTTTTTATCGTTGAAGTACAATCCACTGATGGTATATCCGTTGCCATCAAACGTTCCATCATAAGCCAAAATCGGGGTCCACGGTTTAAAGTTGAAACCGTCACCATTCAAAGATCCGTCAGCCTTGAGCACGGATTCGCCCTCGCCACAAGCGTTCACGCAGATGTCCGCCGTCAGTTCCGCATCAACATCCGTCACGCCAAATTCACTTACCAGTCTTGCAAAATTCTTGAGGTCGTCCGCATTCGCAATCTGAATGACGTTGTCAACAACCTTGAACTCCAAAGCCGTTATCTTGTATTGGAAATCTGCGAAAATTTCTAGATAGGGGAAACTGGCGGTCAATTTTCCGGTTTTCTTGTCGTAAGCTAAATTGCCGGCCACCCACTCTGGACCTAAATCAATTGCGATAAGTTCGGCAGTCGTCTTGCCTTCAACATGAGAAACATTCGCTTCATTTGCATTTTCTCCAATAGCATTCCCTGTATAAAAATCCGTATTGTAATAAGCGTTTTCGACGAAGTCTTTGTTATATCCGACCACGCCACCAACAGATTTATTTCCGCTCACCGCGCCAGTGTTGTAAACTTCGCCGACGAAGCTCCAATTACGCCCGACCACGCCGCCAACGAAAGATCCACCACTCACCGCGCCAGTGTTGTACACATTGCGGACGGTGCCATCAAAAGAATTCCACCCGACCACGCCGCCGACTTCGCCCTGTCCACTCACCGCGCCAGTGTTGTAAACGTTGCTAAGGTCGCCATCGTTATATCCGACCACACCGCCGACAAATGTCCAACCTCTGATATAGGAATCCACCACACCCACATTCTGAACGTTTGCACCATTGCCAATATACCCGAACAGGCCCACGTATCTCACATTTTCATCATTGAAGTACAACCCGCTGATTCTTTTCCCATTGCCATCAAAAGTCCCTTTATATGGTTTTTCTTTCGTTCCAATCGGAGTCCACTGCGTGAAGTTGAAACCGTCTCCATTCAAGGTCCCATCTGCCTTGAGCACGCTTTCGCCTTCGCCGCATGCGTTCAGACAGATGTCCGCAGTCAACCTGCCGTTGATACTAGTAGCACCACTGTTCACGAGTTGCGCAAACCACTTGAGTTCCTGGGCATTGCTGATTTCGTAAAAGCCTCCTGCATTAGGCTGGAATCCGGTATATTCAATTTCCGGCTGCGTGCCCACATCTTTAAGCCCCGGTAATTCGAGCAACAGTTTTCCATTGCGCACAACAGGTTCTCCAGACCCGGCATTCCAAATTTCACCGGAGAATCCCGCAGGCAGCGTTGTACTGGCAAGTTCGGCAGTCGTCTTGCCATCAACATTTTCAATACTTCCACTCTTATTTTCACCCAAAGCACTCCCTGCATAAAAATCCGTATTGCAGTAGGCATTTTTGACGGTGCCTATGGATAGAAACCCGACCACACCGCCAACTCCATACATTCCACTCACCGCGCCAGTGTTGTAAACGTTGCTGACGGTGCGACCATTTTTCCCGACCACACCGCCAATATGTTTATCTCCACTCACCGCGCCAGTGTTGTAAACGTTGCTGATGGTGCCACCATTATTCCCGACCACGCCGCCGACTTCGCCCCGTCCACTCACCGCGCCAGTGTTGTAAACGTTGCTGACGGTGCCACCATTGTCTCCGACCACGCCGCCGACTCCGATCTGGCCATTCACCGCGCCAGTGTTGTAAACGTTGCTGACGGAGCCAAATAAATTCTGTCCGACCACGCCGCCAACATCATCTTCTCCACTCACCGCACCAGTATTGTAAACGTTGCTGACGGTGCCCTCATTATACCCGACCACGCCACCGACAGTGGTCTCTCCCCTGATATAGGAATCCACCACACCCACATTCTGAACTTTCGCATCATCGCCAATATACCCGAACAGGCCCACGTAATCCACAATTTCATCGCTGAAGTACAACCCACTAATGACATGGGCATTGCCATCAAAAGTCCCTTTATATGGAGTTGACGACGTTCCAATCGGCGTCCACTGTCTGAAGTTGGTCCCACTCAATGTTCCGTCGGAAGTGAGCACACCCTCGTTCACCACGATGTCCGCAGTCAACTTGCCGTTGATGCCAGTCTCGCCGCCATTAACCATCTCGGCAAACTTGTAGAGGTCGCCGCAGGTGCCAATCTGATAGACCCCTTCAATCTCCGTGAGATTCGCGGGCATCGCGCACGGGTCTTCATCCTCAGCAAAAACCGCCGTCGAAAAAACAGCCATCATGGCAAACAACACTGCACGAACCATCTTTTTCATCGATTCTCCTTTATGCGGGGAACTATCGCCTCAAATATAGATAATAGCGCCCATTACCTTAAAAGCAGAGAACCGGCGGTTTCAAAATTGCAGCAACGAACACCCTTGAAGTTCTTCAGGTTTTCGCCTGAATAGACAAGATTCTTGTCCAGCGATTCAAAGCCCGGCAACTTGGCAAGTTTATCCATATTCTTGAAGTAATCGGAATTAACACTAGATGCGGATTTAATCTCCACCGCCGTCCACCTGTTTTCAACCTTGAAGAGCAGGTCGACTTCTACGCCGGTATCCGTTCTGAAGTAGAAAAACTCTATCATCCTGTTTTCATTAAACGCGGATTTCATCACTTCCAGCACGACGAGGTTTTCGAACAAATTCCCAAGCAACGGGTCTCTAGAAAGTTGTTGCGTGTTTTCGATTCCAAGAAGCATTGCAGCAAGGCCCACGTCTGTAAAATAGATTTTCGGAGACTTGACCAGTCGCTTGCCAAGATTCCCGAACCAAGGCCGCAGTTTGAAAATGATGTTTGAGGTTTCAAGCAAAGCAACCCACTCGCCAATCGTCTTGCTGGAGACACCAACGTCGCCCGCCAGGGTGGAGGCATTGAATACTTGCCCAATTCGGCCCGCAAGCAATTTCACGAAAATTTCAAACTTGTCGAAATCCTTGATTTTCATGAGGGAACGCACGTCCCGTTCCACGTATGTACTGAAATAATCCCTGTAATAGACTCCGGGTTCAATGCCGCTGTCGTAGATTCGGGGCATCCCTCCCCAGAGGATGCTTTCGTCGCGACTTTTACGGACACCCGCCTGCGCAAGCTCCCTCAGCGACAACGGCAGCAGCGTCAATAAAGCCGTTCGCCCGGCAAGGGACTGGGTCACCCCCTGCATCAGGGAAAGCTGCTGACTCCCCGTTAGGATAAAACTGCCGTTTTTTTTAAGGCTGTCGCTCAGCACCTGTACCTCGCTTAACAGTTCCGGACAATTTTGTACTTCATCAATAACCAGGGGGGGCGGATACGATTCAAAGAATCCCTTAGGGTCTTCCTTCGCAAATCTCCGAGTTTCAAGGCGTTCCAAATTGACGTAGGTGTAGCCAGGGAAACTCTCCCTGACCAAAGTCGTCTTGCCTGACTGTCGTGGGCCAATCAGGGAGACAATCGGGTAGACCCCGGCCATCATTTTTAGGGAATTGGTCAAATCGCGAGGAATCATGGACTAAATATACACATTTTTTGCGTAATTTTGGAGTTGTAGGTAAAAATTACACGATTTTAAGCAAAAACGGCAAGTCTATTGCGAAAATTTGCGGATTTACGCAAAAATTCGCAACAAGCGAATCAAAATTTAAGGTTTTGTTCGCACTTTACCGGACGTTCACACGCTTGGCGGTATAGCCGTTCTTGACGATGTAAACGCCGGCGCTGGGTAGAGCGAAGGTGAAGTTGGCAGAGGTAGCCACAACCGTCTTCACCATGTTGCCCTGCATGTCAAAGACATTCACGATGGAGTTCGGGCGGGCGCCAGCGATGGAGACCATCTTTCCGGAGGCGGTGACGCTGAACTGCGGCAGTTGAGCCTGAGCGATGATGGATTCCTTCTGGCTGCTGCTGGATTTTGCGTCGCTAGAGCTGGACTTCGCTTCGCTGGAGCTAGATTTTGCATCGCTGGAGCTGGACTTTGCCTCGGAGGAGCTAGACTTCGCTTCAGAAGAACTAGACTTCGCGGAACTCGAAGAACTCTTTGCAGAGCTGGAACAGCTCTTTGCTTCGCTACTGCTGGACTTTGCTTCAGAAGAACTAGACTTCGCTTCGCTGGAACTGGAAACAGCTTCAGAGGAACTGGATTCATCCACAGACGAACTGCTTTCCGCCACACTGGAACTACTCTCCACTTCACTGGAGCTGCTCGAAATGGCCTCAAAATTGGCTGTATAAGTCTCTGCCTTCGTCACGGTAATCGTACGGGCGGCCGTCTTCACGTCGTCTTCCCAGTCGGTAAACTTGTAGCCCTCATTTGCAACAGCTTTGATTTCAACATCCGTGCCGTATTCGTACGTTCCAGCACCTGTCACAGAGCCCATGGTTTTATCGTTTACGGCAACCGTGATGGCGTACTTCTTCACATCGCTTAACTCATACTTATGCGGTCCAAAGACCTTGAGGTATGGGTAGTAGAGGGTATCTCGCTTGACATTTTCACTTACCGCGCCGACAACCCAAAAATCTGCATCGAGGACAACGTCCGTTCCAGCAGCAAGTTCGGCACTAGTTTTGCCCCCGACATTTTCAACATCTTCGCCAGAACCCAAAGCATTCCCCGTAAAGAAATCCGTATTGAAGTAGGCGTTGCTGATAGTGACGCTGTAGTCGAAGCCGACTACGCCGCCGATAGTAAACCTCGTTCCACCCACGGAACCCATGTTGTACACATTGCTGACGGAACCTTTGTTGTCAACACCCCCAACCACGCCACCGACATAATTCCCTGTCACGCTCACGGAGCCAGTGTTGTACGCGTTGCTGACGACACCCGCATCAATATACCCGGCCACGCCGCCGACATAGTTTCCACCTTCCACAATGCCAGTGTTGTACACGTTGTCGACTTCGCCAGATTCGCAGAAACCAACCACACTGCCGACATAGTCGCCTCCCCTGAAATAGGAATCCTCCACGCCCACGTTCTGGACTTGCGCATTTTCACCGACGCTCCCAAACAGGCCCACGGAATCCGCAGTTTCATCGTTGAAGTACAGCCCGCTGATGACATGAGCATTCCCTTCGGCATCCATGCCATCAAACGTCCCTGCGTATGGTTTTTCTGCCGTTCCAATGGGAGTCCACTGCATGAAGTTGGAACCGTCTCCATTCAAGGTCCCGTCTGCCTTGAGCACGCTTTCACCTTCGCCGCAGGCGTTCAGGCAGATGTCCGCAGTCAGTTCAGCATCAACATCCGTCACGCCAAATTCATTTACCAGCCTTGCAAAATCCTTGAGGTCGTCTGCATTCGCAATCTGAATGACGTTGCCAACAACCTTGAACTCCAAAGCCGTTATCTTGTATTGGAAATCTGCGGGATTTTCTAGATAGGGGAAACTGGCGGTCAATTTTCCTGTTGTCTTGTCGTAAGCTAAATTGCCGGCCACCCACTCTGGACCTAAATCAATTGCGATAAGTTCGGCAGTCGTTATACCATCAACATTTTCAATACTTCCACTCTGATTTTCACCCAAAGCATTCCCTGCATAAAAATCCGTATTGTAGTAGGCATTTTTGACGGTGCCCATGAATAGAAACCCGACCACGCCACCGACTCTGTCTGTTCCACTCACCGCGCCAGTGTTGTAAACGTTGCTGACGGTGCCCTCATTATACCCGACCACGCCGCCGACATTGGAATATCCGCTAACCGCGCCTGTGTTGTAAACGTTGCTGATGGTGCCACCATTAGTCCCGGCCACGCCGCCGACATTGGAATATCCGCTAACCGCGCCTGTGTTGTAAACGTTGCTGATGGTGCCACCATTAATCCCGGCCACGCCGCCGACTCTGTCTGTTCCACTCACCGCGCCTGTGTTGTAAACGTTGCTGAGGTCGCCTCCATTATCCCCGACCACGCCGCCAACATCATCTTCTCCACTCACCGCGCCTGTGTTGTAAACGTTGCTGATGGTGCCACCCGCATTTAATCCGACCACGCCGCCGACAGCATCCTTCCCCAATATATACGAATCCACCACACCCACATTCTGAACTTTCGCCTCATAGCCCAGGAACCCGAACAGGCCCACGTAATCCACATTTTCATCGTTGAAGTACAATCCACTGATGACATGAGCATTTCCTTCTGCATCCTTGCCATCAAAAGTCCCTGCGTATGGTTTTTCTGCCGTTCCAATCGGGGTCCACTGCGTGAAGTTGGAACCGTCTCCATTCAAGATCCCATCTGCCTTGAGCACGCTTTCGCCTTCGCCGCATGCGTTCAGACAGATGTCCGCAGTCAACCTGCCGTTGATACTAGTAGCACCACTGTTCACGAGTTGCGCAAACCACTTGAGTTCCTGGGCATTGCTGATTTCGTAAAAGCCTCCTGCATTAGGCTGAAAACTGGGATTTTCAATTTCCGGCTGTGCGCCCACATTTTTAAGCCCCGGTAATTTGAACAACAGTTTTCCATTGCGCACAACAGGTTCTCCAGACCCGGCTTTCCAAATTTCACTGGAGAATCCCGCAGGCAGCGTTGTACTGGCAAGTTCGGCAGTCGTCTTGCCTTCAACATTTTCATACTCACATTCTCCATCACATTTTCCAACAGCACTCCCTGCATAAAAATCCGTATTGTAATAAGCGTTTTCGACAGTGCTATGGTAGTATACATATCCGACCACGCCACCGACTTTGTCCCATCCACTCACCGCGCCAGTGTTGTAAGCATTGTAAACATTGCTGACGGTGTGACCATTTTTCCCGACCACACCGCCAACTTCGACCCTTCCACTCACCGCGCCAGTGTTGTAAACGTTGCTGACGATGCCACCATTGTCTCCGACCACGCCGCCGACTCCGATCTGGCCATTCACCGCGCCAGTGTTGTAAACGTTGCTGACGGAGCCAAATAAATTCTGTCCGACCACGCCGCCAACATCATCTTCTCCACTCACCGCACCAGTATTGTAAACGTTGCTGACGGTGCCCTCATTATACCCGACCACGCCACCAACATCATCTTCTCCACTCACCGCGCCAGTGTTGTAAACGTTGCTGATGGTGCCACCCGCATTTAATCCGACCACGCCGCCGACAGTGCCCGCTCCCCTGATATAGGAATCCACCACACCCACATTCTGGACATTTCCTCCATTATACCCGAACAGGCCCACGTAATTCACATTTTCATCATTGAAGTACAACCCGCTGATGGTATGTCCATCACCATCAAAAACTCCTGCATACGGGATTTCATACGTCCCAATGGGAGTCCACTGTGTGAAGTTGGTCCCACTCAATGTTCCGTCGGAAGTGAGCACGCCCACGTTCACCACGATGTCCGCAGTCAACATACCGTTGATGCCAGTCTCGCCGCCATTAACCATCTCGGCAAACTTGTAGAGGTCGCCGCAGGTGCCAATCTGGTAAACCCCTTCAATCTCCGTGAGATTCTCGGGCATAGCGCACGGGACTTTCTGAGCAAAAACCGCCGTGGAAAAAACAGCCATCATGGCAAACAAAACTGCACGAACCATCTTTTTCATCGATTCTCCTTTATGCGGAACAGACCCGTTCCTCAAACCACAGTAATCCTTTCGTAAATATAGATAGCCGAAGGCTCTGCCAAGCCAGTTTGTACATCGACGGAGCCGTAGCAAACGTCTCCAGAAGAGACTAACGGAACGCACCAAAATGCGATAGAATGACAAAAGTGTCCTGAAATGGAATGCAAACAGTAGTTTGCAAGTTTCTTTTTACACAAAGGTAAAAATCACGCAAACTACAGATTGCACGAACGCAAGTCAAAAATTCCTAAAAAATAGGACATGAAAAAAGATGATGCAGAAAAGTTGTCCCAATTCTCAAAAGTTTTTGGAGAATTCATCCACGACCTCCGAGAATCCAAAGGCTTGACGCAGCATCAGGTAGAACTGGAATCAGGGCTTTCCAGACAATATATTGGCTATGTGGAGAACGGCAAGAAGGCCATCTCCTTCTATAAAGTGTGGAACTTGGCCCGCGGACTTAAAATGAAATGCAGTGAGTTGATTCACGCTTTTGAGACAAGCCAGAAGGAAATAGAATTTCCTAGAAAGCAGGGATTCCTGGCGGCTGCGGATAACCGAAAAGCACACGGCTACATTCTCCGAAACATCAAGAAGAAATAATTATCTTTGGGGCTATGGAACGCCCTCGTGAGATTTATGCGGAATGGCTCCGCATCATCGCCGCCTTCACTGTAGTTTTTCAGCATACCGTCACTTCCGCATGGTATGTGGTTCCTGTTGACACCTCGGCATTTTTTCAACTCAACTTTTTGAACAGCCTCGTCCGCTATGGTGTGGGAATTTTCATCATGATTAGCGGAGCTTTCATGCTCTCGCCCAAATATCCCCACACGCCCCATAAAATCCTGACGCGAAATCTCCCCCGCATTTTAATGCTTCTTGTATTTTGGGTCGTTACTTACGGCGTGATTGGAGAATTTCTAGACGGCGGAACCACCACCAAGGATTTGCTAAAAACCCCTATTCTCCTTTTCACCCATCCCCAGCCCCACTTGTGGTTCCTCTACACACTTGCCGGACTTTACGCGCTGACCCCAGCCATGCGGGTATTTACCGCAAACGCTAGCCGGCGCATGGTGCTCTATGTGATTGCGCTGTTTTTCACCTTCGGCCTCGCCCTCCCCACCATTAATCATCTACTCCTAAAATTAGCCCACTTTCAACTCTACAAAAATATCGGCATTCAAGGCTGTACCACTTTTGCAGGGTTCTATTTGACGGGATTTTACATCGCCCATTTTGGAATTGGCAAGACGGGACGCCGAATTCTCTACGGAGCAGCGCTGATTTCCTGGTTTATCGCCTTCTATTTCTCCACCTATTTCAGCATTCTGCGCGACGAGCCCAACGAATTCTTCTTCGGAAATTTCCGCCCCATGACCTTCCTAGTAGCCGTAGCTATTTTCTGTTTTTTTCGCGAAAAACTCCGCGACAAGATGACCACCAACCGCCATATTCTCAACATTTCCAAATGCATGCTGGGCGTTTACCTAGTGCATCCGCTACTCATCAAATGCTTTTACGGGCTGGATTTTTCCCTACTGGATTACAGCCCTCTGATTACAGCGCCCATAACAGCGATTGTGATTTTTGCGATTGCGTTTATTACCGTGTATTTGTTCCGGATGATTCCCGGAGTGAAGAAGATTCTCTAAAGAGCGTCTTTGAAGCAACGGGCAAAGTGAACCGTGCGCGTATCGTCGGCTAGAGTAGCATCGCTAGCGGAATCAGCTCCATTGGGCGGAAGGACAGCGCCAAGCTCTAATTGCGGCGGAGAAACTGCGCCGGGCCCAAGCTGCGGTGGAATTTCCGCGGAGTGGCATTTGGCCTGAAGCGCGACAGAGCCCGCGGCACAAACCTTACAGCGATCGGCAAACCTGCAACCGGCGGCAAAATCCCGCGGCTGCGGAACACTGCCCGGAATAGATTCCAGCGTTTTCATGTCCTGATGGCTTTCTGGAATGGCCGCCAGAAGCCCTTGCGTGTAGGGATGTAGCGGACTGCTGATGACATCAGCCACAGGCCCCATTTCCACAATGCGCCCGGCGTACATGACCGCGACGCGGTGGGCATATTCCGAGACAATCCCCATGTTGTGCGTGATGAGAAGGACCGCCGTTCCCGTTTTTTCAGCCATGTCCTTCAATACGGCGAGGACCTGAGCCTGGACGGTCACATCCAAGGCTGTGGTAGGTTCGTCTGCGATAATGAGGCGCGGTTTGGGAAGGAGAGCCATCACGATGCAGATGCGCTGCAACATACCGCCTGAAAGTTCATGAGGGAAGGATTCCAGAACGCGGTCAGGGTCCGAAAAACCGGCTAAAGAAAGCATTCTGCGAATTTCCTGAAGCGGATCAGGAACGGAACATCCGCCAAACTTGAAGACTTCCAGCAGTTGCTTCTTGATGCGCACCACCGGATTCAATGCCTGCATAGGCTCCTGAAAAATGCAGGTAATGCGGGAGCCGCGAATTTTCTGCAGTTTTTCCAGCGGAAGTTTCGCGAGATCCACGCCAGAAACCGCGACAGATTCTTCGCCGCGGCCATCTGCAGTTTCATTAAAGAGAATCTCCCCATCCACAATCCGAGCCGATGGCGTAGGAAGCAATCGCAAGATGCTCATGGCGGAAACGCTCTTGCCGCAACCCGACTCCCCTACCAGCGCAAAGAATTCTCCGGGATAGATATCAAAGCTCACCTTGTCCGTCACCTGCACGGGCGCGGATTCCCGAGGTGTGCGGCCAAAGCCGAAAGCCACCGAAACATTGCGAAGGGAAAGGACTGGAGCCGTCATTCTATGCCTGCAAAAACTTCTTGATTTCTTCCAACCGTTCTAACGCAATAGCGCGACCCATGTCATAAACGCGCTGCAGTTCGGATTCATGTTTTTCCGTGCGGCTGATTCCCAGCGCTTCATTGGGGCAGATTACCAAAGTATTTCCCAACTTTTCCTGTTCAAAAACATAGCGGGTTTCTTCGTTGTACATAATATGGCGATTAGCCATTGTCTGAACCAGATTCGGATATTTCCGCAAAAGGAGTTTCATCAAGCCAATCAACTTATTAGGGCCTTTCACGTATGATCTTGGCTGCGTCAAAATGACAATGTTCCGGTTATAACCTTTGGATTCAAAGAACTGGAGGGGAATGGAATCGGAAATGCCTCCATCCAGATAAAGTCCGCCATCGATGGCGACAGGCTTTGACACTAGCGGCATGGAGGCCGAAGCACGCATCCATTCCAAATCCTTCGGGGAACCATCCACCAGCTTCGGGTACACAGGCTTACCCGTCTTGATGTCTGTAGCCACCATATAGAATTCCATGGGGTTGTTCTTCAATGCCTCATAGTCAAACAAGTCCAGCTCATCGGGAATGGTCTTGTAGCAGAATTCCGCATTGTAGAGGTTGCCGGTTTTAAGCAGCGAACGAACACTGCAATAGCGCTTGTCGTGCGCAAACCGCAAGTTATAACGCAGCACGCGACCCGGCTGGCGGGACTTGATATTGCAACCAAAGCAGGCACCCGCGGAAACGCCCACGGCGCCATCCACCTCAATGCCCTTCTCCATGAACACATCCAGAACGCCGCAGGTAAAAAGCCCGCGCATAGCGCCACCTTCCAAAACCAAACCCGTCTTCTTCATCTCTAACATAAAAACCTTAGCAATTCAAAATGCAAAATGCAAAATTAAGTCGCTAACAAAACTCATCGCCTGACATCTCTCATACTTCATAATTCATCATTCTGCATTCTGCATTCCGCATTAAACATATCTGTCTCCCGATTTGGGGTCCATTGCATCACGAACGCCCTCGCCCACGAATGTGGTGAGAAGTAGCGTTATGAAGAGCGCCGCAACTGTGCTCACAGAAATCCATGGGGCATAAAGATTATTGAGGCCCTGACTCATAAGCTCGCCCCAGCTTGGAGTAGGCGGTTGAAGACCGAACCCAAGAAAATCCAAAGACGTCAAACTTCCAATACCGCCAATCAAAGTAAATGGGAATAAGGTCACCACAGGCGTCATAGCGTTAGGCAAAATCTCTTTGAAGAAAATGTGGCGGTTGGAAAGTCCAAAAACTTTGGCAGACTGCACATAAGTCATGGAGCGAAGTTTCAGAAATTCTCCGCGCATGTAGTAGCTGAGGGAAATCCAGTTGAAGGCGGCCATGATGAGGATGAGAAGCCAGAAACTGCGGCCATAAATGCTACCGATGAGAATCACCACATAGAGCATGGGAAGCGAAGACCAGATTTCGATGACGCGCTGCATGCCCGTATCCCAAAACTTGCCCAAATAGCCCTGGATACCGCCAATGACAATGCCGAGGAATGTTCCCACCAAAGTCAACAGCAAACTAAAAGATATGCAGATTCGAAATCCGTGAATCAAACGACTAAGCACATCGCGGCCGTTGGAATCCGTACCAAGCCAGTGCCTTGCGCTCGGCGCAAAAGGAGGCGTCCCCTCCGCATCCAAATCTGCCTTCAGTGGGTCATGCGCGATAGGCGGCATAATAGCCCAGGCTTCAGGACAGCCTCCAGCGCGAGTAAAACCTTCCGCCGCATCCACCTCACATTCCGCCACATCATCCAGCAGTTGCTTGTAATCCGGTTCCGTCTGGTAAGAGCCTCCAAAATCCGCCTCGCTGTAACGGGCAAACGCCGGAAAATAACTTTTTCCGTTATAGCGTAGGAACAGCGGTTCGTCATTCACCGTCCAGGGACTTGTGAGGGAAAGCAGGTAGGCCACCACCAAAACCACTAAGGACCAAAAAGCACGCTTGTTCTTGCGGAAGCGGCGCAAGCGGTTCTTGGACTCTGTGGAAAGGCGGAATTTCATGCTGTGCAATATAGACAATTCAAAATTCAAAATTCAAAATTCAAAATTAAAATCAGGACAAATACCGCACCGAGAAGGGTCTGCGAAGGAACTTGAGTTTTATGAATCGTCTTTTTTATTTATATTCGGAGTATGGAAGAAAAGAAGACTGACAACGAGGCTCCGAAGCCCTCGCCCGAAAATAACCTGGCAGACGCCTACGATAAAATGGTTTCCACCGATGCTCTCAGCATCAACAGCGAAGACTACTGGTTTTTGAAACTTAACGGCGGCGCGCAGACTGGTAACAAATAAGCCCAAACACCTATAGAGAGCTTGGGCTGCAAAAAATTACTTTATCCGTAACGATTACTGAACGTTCAAAATTCCGTCAAAGCCCGTCAAAGAAAGGACTTCCTTGACGGTGTCGTTCACATTCTTGATGACGAGGCCCTTGGCCGCTGCAAACTTTTTATGAGTAGCGAGGAACACACGGAGACCCGCGGAAGAAACATACTCCACCTTTGCGCAATCTATCGTCAAATCCATATCGGGAGTCACATCCATTTCCACCGCCTGCTTCAATTCTGCAGAGGTATTGGTATCCAAAAAACCATCCAGAACGATGCTGACGTGACTTCCATCAATAGTCTTGACAATATTCATTTTAGAGTCCTCAAAAACGCACTTAATTTGCGCTCTAAAATATACATCTTTTCGCAAAAAAATACGATTTTTTGGAAGAATTCTATATTTTTTAGAAAAAAAGAGGCTCAACATGCGTGAAGACGTGAAAAGCAGAATCAAGTGCCACGAACTCATCAAAAAAATCCGCTCCGGCCAGGAAGCCGCCAGCTACATTCTCCCAGGAATGACCCTCGGTGTTAGCGGATTCACCCTTTCCGGATACACCAAGGAAGTTGCCAAAGCCCTGGCGGAACGCGCCGAACGTGGCGAAAAATTGGATTTGACGGTTTATTCCGGAGCTTCCCTAGGTGATGAATTCGATGGGCTCCTGACCCGCGCCGGAGCACTTCGCTGCCGCATGCCCTACCAGACCAACAAAGATCTTCGAAACGCCATTAACGACGGCAAGGTATCCTACTTCGACGTGCCCCTGGGACTGATGCCCAAGTGGGTCCGCAGCGGCTACCTGAACCATATCGACGTAGCTCTGATTGAAGCGGTTGCCATTACGGAAGATGGCGGCATCATCCCCACCACTTCTGTAGGCGCCAGCGAGACTTATGTGGCATGCGCAGACAAGGTCATTGTGGAAATCAACACCAAAGTTCCCGAGGCTATCGCAGGCATTCACGACATCTACATGACGGAACCGGCCCCTAACACGAAGCCCATTCCCGTGCTGAAGCCAAACGACAGAATTGGAACGCCCTACATTCCTTGCGACCCGAACAAGATTGTGGCCATCGTGGAAAGTGAGACCATGGATTCCGGCATCACCACCATGCCTGTGGATGACGAATTCCGCCAAATGTCCGCAAACCTCATCAAGTTCCTGGAAGACGAAGTGGCCGCAGGCCGACTCTGCAACCCTCTCCCGCCGCTGCAAGCCGGCATTGGTGGCGTGAGCAACGCCGTTCTGGAAGGTCTCAAGAATTCCAACTTCGAGCACATGACCGTATTCTCCGAAGTCATGCAGAAATCCATCTTTGACCTGATTGATGCGGGTAAGGTAGACAGCGCCTCTGCCACCTCCCTCACCATGCCTCAGGCCGACCTGCAGGAATTCTACAAGAATGTGGAGAAGTACAAGGACAAAATTGTGCTCCGCTCTCAGGAAGTGAGCAACAGCCCCGAAGTCATTCGCCGTCTAGGCGTCATCGCCATCAACACAGTGATTGAAGCCGACCTCTACGGCAACACCAACTCCAGCTACATCGACGGAAGCCGCCTGATGAATGGCGTGGGCGGTTCAGGCGACTACTGCCAGAACGCAGGCCTTTCCATCTTCATCACAAAATCCACCGCCAAGAACGGCACGCTTTCCTGTATCGTGCCCATCGTCTCCCATCTGGATCATACCATCCACACTGTTCAGGTGCTGATTACGGAGCAAGGCGTCGCGGACCTCCGCGGTCTGGATGTCCTCCAGCGCGCAGAAGTCATCATCGAGAAGTGCGCCCACCCGAAGTTCAAGGACGCATTACGTAAATATTGGAAAAAGGCCTCCGTACTTTCTGATTACAAAGGCTTTCCGTTTAGTACAGAAGCCAACATGATGTTCAAGAGCAGTACTTAGAAGTTGAAGTGGTGAACCAATTTAATTGATTACAAACAAAGTAATTACATATAAAGTAAAAGCCTCCTCGTGAGGCTTTTTTTGTCTATAGATTTTTTTACTTATCCACAGCAACAAGGCGCTTGTAGGTTTTGTCGATAAAGATTGCACCCAGCGGAGCGGTAATCATAATGGAAACCGCCGCCAGCGTGAGGACGTTATTGCCGCAAGAAAGTCCAAATGCCAGAGGAACGCCACCAATAGCCGCCTGCACCGTAGCCTTGGGTACATAAGCCAGCATGCAGAAAAATCGTTCCCTATAAAAGAGAGGCGTATGGAGCATACAGGTAAAAACGCCCGCCATTCTGAAAATCATGGCTCCCAGCACAACAAAGATGGCGCCAGCACCCGCGGTAAATGCAAACTTCACATCCAACGCGGCACCTACCAGCACAAAGAGGATGATTTCTGCCGCCACCCACAATTTGGTGAACTTTCCCGAAAGGCGAACAGCCAGTTCCTTGCGACCACCGTAAATGCAAGCCGCAATCGCCACCACCGCAATCATGCCGCTGAATGGAATAATATGGGCAATGTCGAGTTCCAATTCGTTCAGCAAAAATCCGCAACTGAGGATAATCATGACTTTTGCAGTATCGCGAATGTGCACGTGCTTAAAAAGAAATACCAGAATGAGACCGCAGGCAAAGCCTACCAGGGCGCCAGAGCCGATAGAAATAGGGACGCTTACAAAACTTGTAGCAGAAACGCTCTCACCTTTCAGGAGGGCGAGAAACGCGGAGAACACCACCAGGACATAGACATCATCGAGGGAAGCTCCCGCCAGCAGCATTTGCGGGATTCCATGCTGCACGCCGCGGTTTTCCTCCCGCATTTTCAGCATGCGGGGCACCACGACCGCAGGGGAAACCGCGGCGATGGCACCGCCCATTAGCGCCGCCTCCCAATAGGTAACACCCATCAGTGGCGGCGCAAGCAATACCACGCCCAAGAGTTCAAAAGTCGCCGGCACGAAGCACATGAGGAGTGCCGGCCGCCCGATGCGTTTGAACTCGTGGAGACTGAGGGAAAGACCAGCCCGTGTGAGAATGATGACGAGAGCAAGCTGCCGGAGGTCTGCGGAAATGCCGAGGAACTTGGGCGAGAGAAGGTTCAGCGCATGGGGACCGAGAATGATGCCCGTGATAATCATGCCGAGAATCGCCGGAAGCTTCAGCTTCATGAAGAGGCCGCCAAGCAAAAGTCCCAGAAGGAATATGAGCGCTAAAGATGTGAGCATTTCAAAACTGGCTTCATATCACGCATTACATTCAATTTTTCATCTGCCATACAGGCCCAATTATAACAAAAAACTCTAGGCCAGACTATACACACACCCATTTGAGAAAAACGGTCCTTGCGCGTACTTTTCCGAATTCGATATTTGTATTTTACTCGTCAAACAACCCTTATTAGTAGATCTAGGCGTGAAGATGCGCTTAGGTCTTTTTTTGTGGAGAAAAATCATGAATCGCTCAAATATACTTGACAATGTCTATATATTTATTGACAATGTCATAGAACTAATTTATATTTTTAAAAGTGGCGGGATTTGCAGATATCCGTCCCTTATCACGGCTCTAAGGACATTCCAATTGGACTGGTAAACAAAATTTTGAAGCAGGCTGGAATAAAAAGCTAACAGTATTTTGAGGAAAACATGCAATACATCGCAAAAATTTATAAAGAAGATGAATCGTTTCTCGTGGAGTTTCCAGACATTCCCGGATGCCTCACCTATGGAAACTCCTTGGAAGAAGCCATGGAAATGGCGAAAGACGCTCTCAACGGCATTTTGTACGTCCGTTTAAAGGAAAAGGAACCCTTACCCGTTTCCAAAACAAAGGCTAACGCAAAAAAAGGTTTCTACGCTATAGAAGTCGAATGCAATCTAGCCGTGGCATACACCGTCTTTGAAGCCAGACGAGGAAAGTCAGCAGCAGGACTCTGCCGCAAAATGGGCATTTCTAGGCAGGCTTTCTGCAATTTCGAGAACCCGCACAAAAGCGTGAGCATACCCTCTCTCGAAAAACTCGCCAAAGCCCTTGGAAAAAGACTGGAAATATCTTTTGTCTAAAAAAAACGACGACGCTGCAAAACATTCAACTTACGGCACAAGAATTTTCAAGAAATCCACCATTTTATGCAATACACGAATCACATAGACATTACCATCATTCAAGCGATAAAAGATGATATAATTTCCAGACTTCAAATGTCTATAACACCTTAAAGAAGCGGATACCCCTTGCAACTCACTTCCAAGCTCCGGATAATCAGCCAATTTTTCGTATGTTCCTATAATTTTCAAAACCGTTAACTTAGCGGCATGAGGACTTTTCAAGCTATTTTCTATGTAATCCTTTATGCCGTCTAAATCTTCAGCGGCCTTGGGAGAGACATACACAACCGCCATCTAGACCTCATATTTTGCACGCACATCCGCAGCGGCCAGCCAGCCAAACTCTTTTGCCGAGTTTTCCCCCTCATCCAAAGTTTTCTGCAACTTGCGCTCGGCAGTCAAACGTTCATATTCCTTGATATCGACAACGGCATAGCAGCCGCGCCCATTCTTTGTAAGGAATACGGGAGAACCTTCAGAAACATTCTGAAGAACCTCATTATAATTGCGCAAATCGGATACAGGAAGAATACACGGCATAACAACCTCCACCCCAAATATACAAAAATTATCGTAAAATTTTACGATAATTTTTACAAAAATTTTGGCTTAAGTGTCAAAGACTCGACAAAAAAAAACAATCTCTCGAAAAACTCGCCAAAGCCCTTGGAAAAAGACTGGAAATATCTTTTGTCTAAAAAAAGAACCCCGCCCGGCTCATCACCGAACGGAGTCCATTTTATAATTCACCTTGGCCGCATCGGGCCATAGCATGATTTCGATTACGACACCAGCATCATGGAGAACACCATGACAAAGAGCGCCACGGTTTCGCCAACGCCAAGAACCATGAGGTAGTTCACCAGGCCCTTGCCGGTTTCGCCAAGAGCGTTACAGGCATTGGCAGCGGATTTACCCACGTACCAGGCAGAAGCCAGCATGCCAATCCCACCAAAGATGCCTACGCCAAGGTAAGCAGCCCAGTTGGCCGGATTTGCAGCGCTCTTGTTCAAGATATACATCATCAAAAGCATACCGTAAATCGTCTGGGCAATGGGGGCGCCCACGAAGATGAGAAGAGTGAAGAGAGCATTCTTACCCTTCAGATATGCCTTTTTCCAGGCTCCGATAGCGGCAATGCCTGCCGTACCGCAACCTAGCGCCGAGCCCATAGCGCCAATGCCGAGGGCGGCAGCACCCCTATAACGACCGAACAGCCTTTGGCTGTTCTCTCGCCAGCACGACTCGCTTACGCTGAGTCGCTTTCTGGCTCACAGGGAACGCATTCTTCTTTTGGGCGTTCCCCACCCTATCGTGTGGGTCGGGCTATATTGCAAGGCCTCCCGTGCGCACCTGCGGCACGCCCGCGCCGCTCTTGCAACGAAGCCTTGCTCCCAAGAACCGCATAAATAAACTGCCCGCAAGTCTTCGCCCCAAGGGGTCACTTATAGAACACTTGGGAGTTTACTCCCTTAGTGTTCTTATCCCCTTTGGGGAATCCCTAACGCGGATGCAAAATAGTGCTTTTTTGTTCATTCACCTATTGACTTTCCTCAGAAAATTATGTATATTCTTCTTGGGCTGGTCGAAAGACCCAGGTCCATCTACTGGCGAGGAAGTTCCTCGCTTTTTTTGTGGAGAAATGCTTCTTGAAGGAACTAAGTGTATTTATTGATGAATCGGGAGACTTTGGTGACTATAGCTATCATTCCCCGTATTACATAATAACGATGGTGTTCCATCGTCAAGATGTTGACATTCAAGAAAAAATCAATCGCCTAGATACGGAATTATCCTACTTGGGACTTAACAATCTATGCATTCACACCGGTCCAATTATCCGCAAAGAAGAAATCTATAAAGACATGGACATTGTTGACCGGCGGCGCATTTTCAACAAGATGATGGCCTTCATCCGTTCAATAGATGTTCAATACAAATGTTTTTACATCGAAAAGAAGCATATCGAAGATTCTGTAGAAGCGACAGGCAAACTTTCGAAGCAAATATCCTCATTTATAAGAAATCATTTTGATGAATTTCTTGCTTTTGATGATGTCAAGATTTACTATGATAATGGACAGGTCGAAGTAAGCAGGCTCTTGTCGTCTGTATTCAACGCACTTCTGCCAAATCCGATTTTTCGAAAAGTGATGCCGACCGATTACAAGTTATTCCAAGTTGCAGACTTCATTTGCACGATGGAACTTGTGAGCCTGAAACTCGAAAACAGTCTTTTTTCAAAATCCGAAATGACCTTCTTTGGAAACAAGCGAGATTTGAAACAGAACTACTTGAAGGCACTAAAAAAGAAAGAGTGGAATTAGCTTTTTCCCCCGCAATGCGTTCGCACAGAAGAAACACTTGCGACCATCAAATCTTCCATTCATTATAGTAATGTGCAAGATACCATTTTACGAATTCTTTTTTCGCCAAATATCGTCCACTTAATTTTTCGGCATATTCATCTACCAACTCTTTTACAGAATGGTCCAATGAATCATATTCTGTTTCCCATGCCTTTATTCCTTTTGCTCCTCGTAGTAGCCAGGATGGATCGTTAACGGCATAAAGGTTGTATCCTATTTCTGTAGAGTGTGTTGCAAGCATTCTGATTTTGGAACCTTTAAACGAAATAACAGACCGTGGCGCTAGTTCTTTCAACTCCTCTTTAACTAATTCATCATTCAACGCCCAATATCGATATTTATCTTGTGCCGCAACTGTATTCGGAAGATCTTCTGGATTAAGATCTTTAGAACCAGAATTCATTGAAAATTTATAATAATTTGTCACTCCCGAATAATGAATGATTTCATCATGTTTAATATGGTTTGAGTACTTTGCCAAAATAAAAATTGCAATAAGAGCCGGAATAACGCCCGATTCAAAAGGGTTAATGTCTACATCATTGATTTCAAAATTAGTCTCGCCATAGTGTCGAGAAAAGTTTTCTCCATATTCAAGCCTTCGGCTCAGTTTGTCAAAATTCTGAGCATAGAGGTTGACCAATTCACTATTTTTTGAAATATTTTGTGCCGTACAATAGACGAGAATCTTATATTGGCTGAAATATTTTCCCGTAAATGGAATATAAGGCGGGAATATTTTACCTTCAAACTGCGTGGAGAGATTTTCTAAAACACTTTCTCCTATGGATGAATTTAAATTCCATGATTGAAATTTTTCCGATAAAGAGCACATGCTTCGCATTGTAAAATTGGATACCTGTTTCGGTTAAATATTTTCTTTTACTTTGAGTATATATGCCAAAGAATATTTGTTCCTGAACCTAGTCCGGGAATTTGAGGGGGTGCATACGGATTCTTTTGAGTTGGCCAATTTTTCCAGATTTTATCGTTGAAGTAATAGAATAGTTCAGGAAGGTAAACAAGGGGAATGGCTGGTTGATCCACCATAAAAATCATGTTTAATTTTTCGTATGCGTCGATTCTATCTTGTTCGTTTTTTAATAAAGGAATTATTCCTAGTAGGCTATCTACTTCAGGACGATAATTCGAAGATGCAGGATTGTTATATCGACCGATATTGACGCTTGCCCAAGCGCCAAGCGGCTGCCAGTCGCGACTTGACATAACTTCGTTGAAACGGCTCCACGGAAGAGACGGAGACGCATCGGCTGCCGGTCTGTGCATAATAAGATCAAAGTTGCCGAACCCCATGGCGGGCCAGTATTGGTCGTCATACACGAAATTTTCTTGCACATCTATACCAGCCCAGCGCATACTATTCACAGCTGAGGACACCATTGGCCCCCAATCGGTCCAACCCATTGGGCTAGTGATTTTTATTGTGGGAATCCGTTCTCCATGCCATTCCATGTGAGATAATGTTCCGTCATAGTTCCATATAGATTGTATTCCTATGGAATTAAGCATTTCTTGAACCTTACCTTTTCTTTTTATATAATCGTCAAATGATGTCTTAATACCATACAACCCTATATGACTCTTTTGGAAGTATTTCTTTTCTAGTCCATATGGGATGATGAGACCTGGTTCTAAGTCAGATGTTTGCTTTTTTATCGCATATTGATTTATTCTTTCATATTCTATAGCTGTTGCCATTGCTCTCCTAAAAACTGCATTGTCCAAAGGAGGCTTCGTAACATTTATTATCAGCATTGGAATCGTTGCTGGATAATGATATGGTATAGAATCAAACCAAGAACGAATACCGAAAGATTGCATTCTAGAAAAATGTTCTATATAGGTCATAGTTACATCAACAGCGTTGTCACGTATTGTCGAAAAAATATCGTCGCCTTTTCTTAGAATTGGGTGAACAATGTATTTTGGGGCAGGTCTTTTTCCATGGTGAAGAGCATTGTTTCCCCAGTAATCATCGCGCCGCTTTAATGTTATTCTAGAACTATCATACGACATAAGATTATAAGGCCCAGAAACGACCGGGTTATGATCCATCGGGAGCTTCTTCGTTTCGTCGAGACCATTTTCCTTGATTAGCGGTTCAAATACGTGAGACGGAGCGATACGCGTTGCCTGCAACATGTCGCGCACGGTCAACGGGTTGTTACGCTTGTCCTTGGCAACTATGAACGAAAGGCGTTCGAATGCGCCTTCTTCGCCCTTCTTCAGGGTGTCGATATGGATTGCGGAAATCTGTTCGGTTGAGTTGATGGAGCCACGCAGGAACATGAAGGTCACGTCCACGGAGGTCACCGGCTTGCCATCGCTCCACTTGGCGGCGGCGTTCAGGTCCACAACGATAGAGTCGTTATTGGAGAGTTCCTCGACCAAGGTGCCCAGAAGGGGTTCAATCTGACCATTCAGGGAGTTGTACGTGATGAGTGGTTCGTACATCAGGTTGAAACGTCCGCCCACCGGCCAGGAGGCCATCCAACTTTCTGCAAGCGGATTGAACGTAGCGGGGGCACCCCACTGCTGGCCTGTAAGATAAAGAGATTCTTTACGAGGAGTCTTTTGTATAATGGGCTCATTTTGATGTCCTATTTCGATAACAGCCCAACATTCATATATTTCGTTGTTGGATGAAAAGCCTTCGTCACGGAAAATGTGGTCTTTCATTAGCCTTAAAGGCATATCTACGGATGTTGCTTTATCTGCATTCACCAAGATGGTCTTTTCATGAATTGTTCCTGCTGGACATTTCCCGATATTTTTTTTGAATTCAACTGAAAGCGTATAGGGAATGAAGAACGCATTCTTCATCTTTTCAATGTATTTATTACACCACTCCGCTAAAGTGTCGGAGCACCAAAAATCCTTTGTAGGAAAAAACACATCTCCCACTTCTACCTTAAAATGCAACCCGTATGATTGGCTGTCTAGTTTTTTCGTTGAAAAAGATTCTTTTGTCGGCAAAGAAAGAATTTGCTTTTCCAACCTTGTAAAGGTTGAATACATGTATTTGGATGCTTCAAACTGCTTCTGAATATCAGTATTTGCCGGTTGAGCAAATGCAAATCCAAGGAACAAAAAGATTAGGACAATTTTTTTCATAACTAAAAAAAAGAAAGTTATATGCCTTTATAGGTAAAATAGTATTTTCTAAAAAAACACCCCGCCACTCATCGTGACAGGGTGCCTTTTGCAATTGTTCTTTGCGTATCGCTACGACACCAGCATCATGGAGAACACCATGACGAAGAGCGCCACGGTTTCGCCAACGCCAAGAACCATGAGGTAGTTCACCAGGCCCTTGCCGGTTTCGCCAAGAGCGTTACAGGCATTGGCAGCGGATTTACCCACGTACCAGGCAGAAGCCAGCATGCCAATCCCACCAAAGATGCCTACGCCAAGGTAAGCAGCCCAGTTGGCCGGATTTGCAGCGCTCTTGTTCAAGATATACATCATCAAAAGCATACCGTAAATCGTCTGGGCAATGGGGGCGCCCACGAAGATGAGAAGAGTGAAGAGAGCATTCTTACCCTTCAGATATGCCTTTTTCCAGGCTCCAATAGCGGCAATACCTGCCGTACCGCAACCTAGCGCCGAGCCGACTGCCGCGAGCCCCAGAGAGGCCACCGCACCCAGCTTGGCTAAGGTTAAAAGTTGTTCCTGATCCATTACAATGCTCCTTTTAGGATTAAAGCACCATCATGGAGAACACGAGAACGAACAGAGCCACGGTTTCCACAATACCGAGAACCATGAGGTAGTTCACCATGCCCTTGCCGGTTTCACCGAGAGCATCGCAAGCCACAGCAGCGGCCTTGCCCTGATACCAGGCAGAAGCCATGAGGCCCATACCGCCAAAGATACCGGCACCGAGGCAGCCGCCCCAGTTGGTGAAGCCTTCAGCAGCAGCGGAACTCAAGATGAAGTTCATGAGAAGCATGCCGTAAATGGTCTGGGAAATAGGAGCACCCACAAACACGAGAAGCGTGAAGAGAGCGCTCTTGCCCTGAGCGTAAGCTTTTTTCCACATGGTAATTGCAGCCATACCTGCAGTACCGCAACCAAGGGCAGAGCCCATAGCGCCAATGCCGAGGGCGGCAGCTGCGCCCATCTTTGCGAGAGTCACCATTGTTTGTTGATCCATTTTATTATCCTCTTTTTTAGTGGGATTCGAGTCCCTTGGTTTAAGCTTTTTTCTTGGCGAATGGGGTGAATGCAAAACCGCTCCACTCCAAGCCCAAGCCGTTAGAAAATTCAAGTGTGTTAAGACGTACGGCATGAACAGCCACACCCATGACGGCGAGGGCGATATTCAATCCATGTACGAAGAGAAGTAGAATGGCGGCCCCTGCAATGCCGACGGCGGAGCCGAACAGCGGAGAGAGCATGCCATTGAATGCTTCAGCAATAGCGGCACCAGACATACCCACTGCAAAGAGACGGATATAACTGATGACATCGGTAAAGCTGTTCACGACATCCAAAACCAGCATGGGGATGCTGATGAAATCTTGTTTGAGGCGTTTCACAGGCACTGTGAAGAGCACCAGGAGCACGGCTTCCACAATGAACACCGGGATGACGAAACTCGGCATAGGAATGCCAAGCACCATCTGGCAAGCAAGGAAGAACATGACCCAGCAGCCCATGAGCCAGCCCACCTGAGCGAGAGCCGTAGAGCTCTTCTGCTTGAAGCGGACCACCACGTTCCACAAGTGCGCAATGGTCAAGTGAACCACTGCAATGCAGAAGCAGAACAACTGGATGTGCTGCATCTGGGAAGCACCTGCAGCCTTCGGGATGAAGGTGGCTGGCAAGAATGTAATGCCTTCGCAGAACTGCTTGTAGGCCTCAAAGCGGGCAGGATCCATAGGAGCGGAACTGCGAATCCAGTACATGGCATTCCGGATAGGTTCCGGGAGCCAATTGTAGTTGCAGATATCCACATAGTAGCTCCAGCCGGCAAGTTCCGGAGTGAGTCCGAGGAAGCTCGCATTGATAATGCCCCACACGATGGTTGCTCCACTCATCAAATAAATGAAATGGAACCCTGCGCTGCTTGCCTTGGGCATTTTCTTCCGCGCAAAGAGGGCAATGGCGAGGAACAGAAGTCCGTAAGCCGTATCGCCCACAATCATGGCGAAGAAAATACTGAAGAAGCAGAGGAACACGCTACTCACATCCACTTCGCGGTAGCCCGGCGCAATTCCGATGATATCGTAGAGGAACTGCATGGGTTTCGAGAGCTTGTTGTATGTGAGAAGAGTCGGAACATTGTCGTCTTCCGTGGGGTCATCGGCCAGGAGACCCCAGCCGTTTTCCTTTGCAGAATTCTGAAGTTCGCCCAGGCGATTTGCGGGGCAGTAGCCCTGAATGGCGCAAACGCTCTTGGAATCCAGAGTCCCTGCGGCAGCCTCTTCGAAGTTGTAGGCTTCGGAAACCTCGTCCAAGCGGCGGAGGACTTCCGCCTTCACGCTGGAAAGCGCCGCGAGGCGGTTTTCCACACGGGCAAGAGTCGCACGAGATTCCGCCTGCATATCACGCATAGCCTGAATGGAACGGGGCGGAACGGGAAGTTCCGTAAAGTTGCCCGAGACCTCAGCAGGAGCATTCTTGCTGAAGACGGCAATGCAATCCTCACTTTCCACAAAGCCAAAGCGTTCCTGGAAAGCGGAATCACCCTTCACTTCAAAAGGAACCTTGCGTGTGTCGGCCATATAGAGCCGCACAAACACGCCCTGCTTTTCCATGGCGGCCGCCTGTTCCGGGTCAAAATTGCCAAAGCCCTGGTATTCTGCCAGTTCTTCAGTGGACTGGGCGAAGTTGGCTTCCGCATCCTTCTTTTCAGCAAGGAGCTTCTGCACTTCTTCAACCAGAGCCTCCCCACTCATGCCCGGTTCTGCAGGAGCCACATTCTTCGGAAGTTTATCCGGAATGGCTTCCAGAGCCTTCTCCACCTTGGTCTTCTCGTTCTTTGCAGAATTAAGGCCTGCGGTGGCGGCAGTGCTGAGAGGAGTCAAATGCATGATTCCCATGCTGCGGAGGGCTTCCAGCATCTGAGCCTTGGAAGCAGCCGTAGCAAGAACCGTCACTTTCTTCATCGGAGTAATCATGCGGCCTCCCCTGCAGTCTCAGCTGCAACGCGGGCCGTAGCCTTCCCCTTGGCCATCTTACTGCGGGCCACGCCGGAAGTCTGCTGGTCACCCAGATAGATATTGATAACGCGGATGTTCTCCTTCGCCTCGGGAATTTTCACCTTCTCGAAGAGGTTCACACGCTGGCTCGTGGTGCGGAGTTCCTGAGAAAGAAGCTCGTACTGACGTTCCAGAACGCGGCGTTCCAAGCGGAGAGAAATCAGCTGCTGGAGGGCGCGAATACCGTCATCCAGCCAAACCGGAGTCGTAAAGAAATCCGGGATAGAAATATTGAAGTCCACGCCGGCATACGTCGGAATTTTCACACCGGCGATATTGCCCTCGCCCTGCCGTACTTCTTTCACCGACAGGTATTTGGACCATTCGATAGGCTCTGCAAACAGGGAAATCCAGGAAGCCATCCTCTTGCGGAGAGCGTCTTCCTCGGCCCGTTTGGCGAGCACCCTCTCCTGGAGCGTACGCATCTCCATCTGCAGCTGCTGTTTCTTCAGCTGCAGCGTGGGCAAGTAGCGCTTGTAGCGCTTCAGTGCGTCACGTTCCGCCTTGAGGGCGTTTTTTGTCAACTTGATCTTCGCCATATTACCCCTTCTTGGGCCAATACTCGTTGATCATCTTGGTAGGAATACCCGTTTCTTCCGGTGCGAAACAATCGGCAAGAATGGTCCAGCCAAGATCCAAAGCTTTTTCCAGAGGAATGTTCACGGAAAGGTCCATCATCTCCTTTTCGAAGCGGACACCGTACTTCAACAGCTTCTGGTCCCAGTTACTCATGGTGAAGCCCATGGACTGCTTTTCCAGGGTTTCCTTGTAGCTAGCGTAAAGCTGAATCATGGTGTTCATGATGGTGCGGTGGTCACTGCGGGTCTTACCGTTCACCTGTTGCTTCAAACGAGACAGAGAGCCGAAGGGTTCGATACGTCCCTTGCGCAGGTAGAACTGACCTTCCGTAATGTAACCCGTGTTGTCGGGCACCGGGTGGGTCACGTCATCGCCAGGCATGGTAGTCACGGCGAGAATGGTGATGGAGCCGGAACCTTCAAAGTCCACAGCCTTTTCGTAACGGGCAGCGAGCTGAGAGTAAAGGTCGCCAGGATAGCCACGATTGGAAGGAATCTGTTCCATGGTGATGGCGATTTCCTTCATGGCGTCGGCAAAGTTGGTCATATCCGTGAGGAGCACCAGCACGTTCTTACCGTCGGTAGCGAACTTTTCCGCCACAGCGAGGGAAGCATCCGGCACCAGCAAGCTTTCCACAATGGGGTCAGATGCGGTATGCATGAACATCACGGTACGGCTCATGGCGCCGTTCTTTTCCAGATAATCCTTCAAATAGAGGTAGTCATCGTGCTTCAGGCCCATACCACCCAGGATAATCACGTCCACTTCTGCCTGCAGAGCAATGCGGGCCAGAAGTTCGTTGTAAGGTTCACCTGCGATGGAGAAAATCGGAAGCTTCTGGGACACCACCAGCGTGTTGAACACGTCAATCATGGGGATACCCGTACGCACCATGGTCTTCGGGATGATACGCTTTGCGGGGTTCACGGAGGGGCCACCGATGGCAATCTTCTCGCCATCCACTTCGGGTCCGTTGTCACGGGGCTTGCCTGCACCGTTAAACACGCGACCGAGAAGAGAATCGCTATAGGCAACCTTCATGGGTTCGCCAAGGAAGCGGACCTCGGAATCCGTAGAAATACCGCGGGCGCCAGCGAAAACCTGCAGGTCCACCATGTCGCCGTCGATGCGGATAACACGGGCAAGAGAGGTTCCAAAGCTACTGGTCACCTGAGCCAGTTCCTGGTTTGCAACGCCTTCGGCACGAAGGGTAATCACAGAACCGGCAATTCGTTCAATACGATGATAAGCCACATTACGCATTAGCAGTTACCCCCTTAACGGAAGCGAAAATACTTGATTCGAGATCCTTGAATTCCTGAGAATCGAAGGCAACGCGGTTCCAGTCCTTGGTGGCCTGGGTGAGCTTCAGGAAGAAGCTACGGGCTGCATCCTTCTCGGTAAAAGTCATCGGAGTCTTGAGGATGGTGTAAACCTTGTCGAACACATACTTCTGGCGGTCGGCGGAGCAGGCGGCGTCAATTTCGTGATAGGCATCCTGCTGCAGATACACGGCATCCAGATATTCAGACTTGAGGTAGAGAATGAAGTCTTCGATGGAAGTACCTTCTTCACCCACCACCTTCATCATGTTGTTCACATCCACACCGCCGGCAAGAATCTTGCGGGCATCTTCCACCTTCTTCACGTCGATGATGCCTTCATACTTGGACCAGGAATCCAGAGGATGGATGGCCGGGAAGCGGCGCTGGTCAGAACGTTCACGGCTAAGGCCGAGGAATGCGCCCACCACCTTCAAGGTAGCCTGGGTCACCGGTTCTTCAAAGTTACCA
Source organism: Fibrobacter sp. (assembly GCA_024398835.1). Classification (GTDB taxonomy): domain Bacteria; phylum Fibrobacterota; class Fibrobacteria; order Fibrobacterales; family Fibrobacteraceae; genus Fibrobacter. The sequence continues at coordinate 124,827 of JAKSIK010000002.1, read as the reverse complement.
CCTGCAGGGGAAACGGATCCGCAAATCGTCACGGAACCAGTCTTGCCATCCTTCAAGCGAACCACACCACCGCGTTCATAGAAGGCGGCAATCACAGATTCCAAGTAGGCCGGGAAAGCTTCTTCACCGGGAATTTCTTCCAAACGACCGCTCTGTTCACGGAGGGCCTGTGCCCAACGGGAAGTAGAGTCAGCCAGGAGGAGCACGTTGAGGCCCATCTGGCGGTAATATTCAGCCAAGGTCACACCCGTATAAACGGAAGCTTCACGAGCAGCCACAGGCATGGAAGAGGTGTTACAAATAATCAAGGTGCGGTCCATGAGGGACTTGCCCGTACGGGGGTCAATGAGCTCAGGAAATTCGCGAAGGGTTTCCACCACTTCACCGGCACGTTCACCGCAAGCGGCCAAAATCACAATATCCACGTCGGCGTAGCGGCTCATAAGCTGCTGCAGCACCGTCTTGCCAGCACCGAAGGGACCCGGCGTACAGAAGGTACCGCCCTGCATCACAGGGAAGAAGGTATCGATAATGCGCTGTTGCATGGTAAGCGGCTTAGAGGGGCGGAGACGTTCCTCGAAGGCCTTGATAGGCATCTTCACAGGCCAGGTCTGCACCATCTTCACGTCCAGCTTTTCGCCAGCGGCATTCTTCAAGACAGCCACAACGTCTTCAACCACATGTTCGCCAGCAGCAACAACAGACTCCACAGTCCACTTGCCGAGAGCCTTGAAAGGCACCATGATGCGGTGGGTGAACACGCCCTCGGGAACCGTACCCAAGGTATCACCAGCCACAACTACATCGCCAGCCTTCGCAACGGGAGTAAACGCCCACTTCTTATCGCGGGGAAGAGCCTTCAGGTACTTACCGCGCTGCAGGAAGAATCCGCATTCTTCAGCCAGCTTCGGAAGCGGGTTCTGAAGACCATCAAACACTTGCGTCAAAAGACCCGGTCCAAGTTCCACGGAAAGGAGTTCGCCAGTGAATTCCACTTCGTCCCCAGCCTTTAAGCCGGTGGTATCTTCGAACACCTGGAGTTCTGCGTAATCGCCGCGAATTCGAATAACTTCGCTCTTCAGAGGAATGGTATTGGCACCATCCTGGAGCTTGGCATAAGCCACTTCGTTCTGAGAAACAGCGCTTTCGAACTTGACACGAATCAAGTTGCCGTTAACGCCTGTGATTTTTCCGATACTAGCCATTGAAAATGGACCTCCGGTCATACCTGCCCAAAGGCAGGATCGTTTGCATTAATAACATTTATCACTGCGGCATCGCCGGCCTCGTTATTGAGGCGGGCCCAACGCTCGCAGATTTGAAGCTTGATGGCATAGGCGAAGACGCTACCCATAGTAGCATCGTCCACACTGGCAAGGGAATCGGCCAGCCAAAAACGGGCCTTGTCAATATCCTGTTCCTTTTCCAGAGGGTCTGCCTTGTTGAAGGCATCCGCAACCATCTTTGCGAAAGTGACGTCATAGCCCACATAGGGCTTTTCCGTGAAACGAACATCGGGCCCCCACGCCTGGGCGCGGAGCTTGCCGGAAACATTCTTCATCTGGTTATCACGGGACTGGTAAGCCTGCACATAGGGATTGTCGCTCTCCTCCCCACTCAAGAGGGCGTCGAGAGCCTGCAATTCCTCTTCGCTCAATACCGAGCCACAACGGGAACGGAACTCCGCCAAACTGAGAGGCGGAACATCCCCAAACTGGAGCATCGGCAAAGACGACAGTATATAGACTGCGTTACTCATTCTACGCTCGAATAATTATGCCTTGGCAGCGGCACTCACCACTTTAGCAATCTGTGGGCGGAGAATGGCGGAGAGAGCCTCGGCCATGGCTTCCTTGGTAAATTCGTGGCTGACCTTGCCACCATCCAGCTTCACGCGGAAGCCGAACTTGATACCGGTTTCGCTTTCCACGGTAACGCCACCCTGGACCTGCTTGGCAAATTCGCCAACCACAAAGCTGCTGAGCTTCTTGGCATCGGCTTCAGAAAGAGCCACAGCCACATCAGAAGTATAGCCCTTGGCGAGGGAAAGAAGCATCTGCTTGATGGTATCTTCAGAAAGAGCTTTTTCCACCTGGAGGGAAAGAACATCCAGAATCATCTTTTCCAGGTTCTTGCCTACGGTGAGGAGAAGATCACGAGCGGACTGCTCCAAGGTGCGTTCACTGCGTTCGGTGAAAGCTTCGGCATCCTTGTCGGCCTTTTCCAGCTTTGCCTTTGCTTCTGCTTCTGCAGCGGCCACAATTTCAGCAGCCTTTTCCTTTGCCTTGGCGACGATTGCGGCGGCCTCAGTTTCTGCCTTGTCGCAAGCATCCTTTTGAATGCGGTCCATTAGGGACTTCAAATCTTCTGCCATAATGTAATTCTCCGATTTTATCTCAAATTCAAAAATCTAGCGCAAACAAAACACCCTTTTCAGTGCATGCCGAGAGTTCAACGAATTTGTCCAAAATTTCACGACACAACACACAAAAATGGCGAATTTTATATAAAAACGCTGAATTGAATATACAAGGAAAATCAACAAAAAGGAACTGGAAAAGGGTAAATTTTTGAAAAAATTTGCTCACAATGCAAAAAAAGGGGATAATGTGCGGAAAATCACCACAAAAGGGCCCGATTTCGCTCTGGAAGGTATTTCCAATACCGCTCCGGGAGGCATTGGCGGAGAAGTTTTGCGTTTTCGCGCTCCTTGATGGCGATGGAGTCGTAGAAGACCTTCCAAAGCTCCGTCCAGGAGTCGGGTGAAAGCTTTTGAGTCAAAACCTCCGGATTCGGGAGGGTCACCACCTGAGAAATGCCGTTTTTCTCGTGAAAAAGGCCATATTTCCGTTTTGCATCGTAAATAATCCACTTCGCTGTGGCAAAACGGCGCCGGAAATGGGCCTCCATCAGCATTAATATGTCGTATTTCGGCTCGATTTGGGCAATATAGAAGTCGTCGGGCCCTTTGGAGAATCGGACCATGCCCAGCATGTTCCCCGCCTCACGCCGGACGGACTGGGCCAGCTTATAGAGCGGAAGCATCTCCATAGAGGCGGGATTCTTCCCGAAATCGGGGTCCTCGCCAGAGAAAAGCTTCCGGAGGTAGGCGAAAATCTTCATTTCCGTGCCCGGTTCCTCAGAGAGGAGGGCCGCCTCCAGAAGACCAAGAACCTCCCCGCTGGCCCGGTTCACGATAGAACGGCGGACCCTGTTGGCAGATTCCTCACGGGTTTCCACCCGAAATGGCTGGAGGAACATGTCCATCGGGTGCGAGCCTTCCCTATCCGGCAAAAAATCCCCCACGTCCAGATGCTGGGAGTATATTTCGAAAATGGCGCTGAGAAAGCCATCAAAAGTAGAGTCGTAAGAAATGCACAATTTGGAATTCATAATTTATAACTAAGCATATGGCGATAGCTGCGGAATGCAGAATGCGGAATGCAGAATGCAGAATTAGTCTCAGGCACAGTACTTCGTCCGACATAATTCATCATTCAGCATTCTTAATTCATAATTAGCCTCAGACGCGGTACTTCGTCCTACATAATTCATCATTCTGCATTCTTAATTCATAATTAGTCTCAGGCGCGGTACCTCGTCCGACATAATTCATCATTCAGCATTCTTAATTCATAATTAATTATATGTCAGTGCAGGCAATGACAGCGACGGCGGAGGGCTGAACAAATCCAGTTGAACTTCTTTCGGCTGCGGCAGCAGCCGAGCCCTCACCTGCTCTGGATAAAAACGCCGCATGAACGCCGGCACATCCGGATGATAGATGAAGTATTTGGCCCGTTTCAGAACCACCCCCATCTTCTTCAAGTTCTCCAGCCGGATTTTGCCATAGCGCCGACCGCTCACAATGAGCTTCGCAGACTTCACACCAATCCCAGGCACCCGAAGTATCATCTCGTAATCCGCCGTCTGGATGTCGATGGGGAACATTTCTGGATGGCGCAGGGCCCACCCTATTTTCGGGTCCAGTTCCAAATCCAGATTGGGGTGGGCCTCATCCAGAATTTCGTTGTACTCGAAATTGTAGAACCGCATGAGCCAATCCGCCTGATACAGGCGGTGCTCCCGAGCCAGGGGCGGTTTGGTGGTGAGAACCGGGAGGCGCTTGTCTGCATTAAGCGGCACATAGCCCGAAAAGTAGACTCGCTTGAGGCCCTGATTCTTGTAAAAGCCGGAGGAAAGCCCGAGAATTTCCAAATCCGTTTCGCCAGAAGCGCCCACAATCATCTGGGTGCTTTGGCCAGCGGGCAAAAACTGCGGTGTATAGTGGGACTTTCGGGCTGTCGCCTTATACTCCAGCTTCCGTTCCGCGAAAAAATTCATAGGCTTGTAGACGGAGGCGAAGTTCTTCTCCGGCGCCAGATATTGCAGGGATTTGTCCGAAGGCACCTCGATATTCACGCTGCTCCTGTCCGCATACAGCCCCGCCTCAAAAAGAAGCCGCTCCGAGGCGCCAGGGATTGCCTTCAGATGGATGTAACCGCCAAACCGATGGACGGTCCGCAATTCCTTCGCCACCCTAATCAGCATCTCCATGGTGTAATCCGGGTCCCGAATGACGGCGGAACTGAGGAAAAGGCCCTCAATGTAGTTCCGGCGGTAGAATTCCATAGTGAGGTCGATGACCTCTTTAGGTGTGAAAGTGGCGCGAGGGACGTCATTGCTCCGGCGATTGATGCAGTAGGCGCAATCGTACTTGCAGGCGTTGGTGAGGAGAATCTTCAAGAGCGAGATGCACCGGCCATCAGCCGCCCAGGTGTGGCAAATGCCCGCAGAGCAGGCGTCACCCAGCCCACCCGGTGGCATGCAGCGCTTGGAACCGCTGCTAGAGCAGGAGACATCATACTTGGCCGCCGCCGACAAAATCCGGAGTTTTTCCAAAACTTCCATATAGTACCCATTTTTACACTTGCACTTATGAGCACTAATATAATAAAACGGAATCAGAAAAGCAAGAGGGTCGACCCGCGCTGTGACACGCGTGCATGCGATCTCCTAATAAATGATGTGTGCCGGTTGCTCGGCGGGGAGCGAAATATACTAGATGGTTGGGCGAAAAACGAGTTTTACGCGAATTTGCAAACAGCTGTTTGCAAAAACACGTCATCGCAAGAAGCAAAGCAATTATGAATTATGAGGTATGAGATATGAAGTATGAGGTATGGATTGAAATGGGCTGATCAAATCAATGTCAAAATTTGACATTATTTTTTTGAGTAGAATGGCTGGACCGCCTACCACGCTTCGCGCGGTCCATTTTTCCGTTAGGCGCCTTCCCCAAAGGGGCCCCTAGGCGCCTGCTAGTCCGGCTTGCGCCGGTCTAGATGGAGTCCTTGACAAGCGAGGGTTGCGACGGTAAACTTGTTTACCGTCATAACCGAGCGTCATAGGACCGATTCAAAGCACAGCTTTGAATCAATGGCGCCATGCGCACAACTCTTGCCTCGGTCATGAGAGAATGCAAGCATTCTCTCGCGACGCTCTGCTTCTAGTTGTCCTTGAGGCAACGCACCGAGCCTCCGAAGTTCTCATAGCTGCCGTAGACGTCCGCGTTGTAGTGGTCGATGTCCAAGTTGTAAGCGTAGTCCTCAGCGTACTCCGTAGAAGACCAAAAGTGGGCGCCGTAGCCCAAGTTGTAGAACTCCTTGCTGTCGCTGTTGTAGTTGCCAGCAGGGAGCGCAGAGAAGCCAAACTTATCCTGTCCATTCCCCCAAGACAAAGCCGTTAGATTTGCAGAGCGCTCCTTGTCACTTGAGCCAACACTCCCCAGCAAAGTTTCAAATTCATCCTTGCTAGGCAGATGCCAACCATTGGGGCAGACTCCCTGAGTGCCTTCGTAGCTGTTGTTGCAATCATTTTCGTAACCGCACCCCGCCTTGTCCATGGCAACTTCCCAGCTGTACAGGCGGCCGTACTTGGAGCAGTTCGCTGCAACCTGTTCTTCTGTGTAACTTTCATTCCCTTCGCCGTAGCAGCCGCTCCAGGCATATTCGCCCAAGCCGGCCACATAATCTTCGTCTGGCGCATAGTTCAGATTCTGCGCCATCCAGGTCTGGTCGCCGATGGTCACCACCTTGTACACCTGGTCGTCGCGGGTGTCCAGGATTTCCCCGTAGGTGATGCCAGCCTTAAGGTATGTGGACGGGGCAGCATCCTTGCAAGTATGGCCTGCAGGGCAGTTATCCTTATAGTAACCAGAAGGCTTCACCCCATCAGGGAAAACAACCGAAGAACTGCTCTCCCCCTCGCTGGAGCTACTTTCCTCTTCACTGCTGGAGGAAACCTCGGAACTGCTACTAGATTGCTTCGCAGACGAGCTGCTCGCAATGACGTTTGAGGAAGACGATTCCGGTTCCTCTATCTCGGCCGAGGATGACATCGCGCTGGATTCCGGGGTCCCTTCGCCAGAAGAGGATTCCTCTTCAGCCTCGATGGAAGAACTCGATTCTTCCGCAGGTCCAGAAGAGCTATCATCACCACAGGCGGAGAGAAGAGCAAAAGTCGCCGCAAAAACTGAAGAGAGAAGGAACTTTTTCATGACTCAATCCCTTTTGTATGAATTTCGTAAGGAATTATAGCAAACTACTCAAACAGCCCCTTAAAGCATTTTCGGAACTTGTCGTACTCTGGGTCCTTTCCCAGCGCCGTGTAGGCATGGCCCTCTATCAGATTATGCCCCGTAAACTGGTCGTTGGTCGCATATTCTTTTGATAGGCACACGTCCTCCGTGGCGTCAATCATTTCCGGATGGAAAAGGCAGGAATCTCCATCGGCAACGATTTTGAAGGGGTAACTCATTTTCTTCTCGTTGTGCACCAGGTTCTCTGCGGAAAGTTCAAACCGCTTCCCTTTACGGGTAAACGCTATGGACGTATTGGTCCGCACAAAATCCTCGCAGGGCGCACAGTATTCGAGCCATTCCTCTTCCGTCAAATGGACTTCATGGGTGAACATAAAATTCCAGTCCGGATTCCAGACGTAGGTGTCATTGTATTCCTCCATCTGATGGGGGTGCCAAGTTCCATCCTGCTCGGCAACAATATCCTGCATCATCAAGGTAAAGGCTTCCGTGCTCGTGATAGGGGCGTCATCCTTGAGGGAATACTCCCAGATTGCGGTGAGTCCAGATACAATGAGATATTTGGGCGTGAAGATTTCGCTCTCATCCTCCAGCCGAATCCAGCGGCCTCCTAGGGCGCTGCCGTCATTTGTCTCCCGCAGGTAGGTTTCCACAACGGACTCTGAATAAGAGAAAGCAAGAGTATCTCCAGAAAGACGGTAATCGCGATATTTGTCGGATTCATCCCTTTTGGGGTCCCACTCCAGTTTCCCATTCTTGGCGTAACACATGCCGTTGAAATGGTAGACTATGTAGGAATGGAGGGTGTCAAATACGTAATAGCGCAATATATCGTCGGTAATGAGGTCCGACTTTTGACTGGGGAGAATTTTATTTCCAATGGAATTGCTGGAATCGTCATTAGGAACCGTTGGCGTGGAGCAACTGCAAAAGATGATGCAGCACAATGCGCCAAGGATATATGCAAATGGGCTTGTTATGACGATGCGTTTCACCATGGGTTTCAGGGGAAATATATTCTTTTTGAGCACGGGGCAAACATAAAAGGCGGAGAAAGGCGGGGGAAATACAGTTGCACACACACTCACCACCGCCTTTTTGCGGTTTTCGGCGCACCCCTTTTATTATTATCTACATTTGAAGCACAATTCCACAGAAGGATTCACGTATGAAGAAGCTGCTTCTCTCCTCCGCGGTTCTCGCGACATTTGCCCTGTTCACCGCCTGCAGTGACGACGTTACCGAGGTGACGGAAATCCATCAAGACGGCATGGCAGTGCTTGATGCCGGTCTAGAACTCTCGAAGCAAAAATGCGACACGACGAATGTGGGCGACATGCTCTTCGTGACAGATTCCAGCGAAGTTTTTGTCTGCAATGGAAAAACCTGGCAGACGCTTAAAGGTGCCAACGGCAAAGATGGTGCAGATGGTAAGGACGGCGAAAAAGGTGCTCAGGGTGAAACTGGCGAAAAGGGCGAACCTGGCAATGACGGAGGAATCGGTCCGCAAGGCCCCCAAGGTGAACAAGGTCCTCAAGGTGAAGAAGGCGACGATGGTCAAGATGGCTTGAGTTGTACGGCCACGCCTGTGGAGGATGCTGCCGGTCTCACAGGCATTGCTGTGACTTGTGGCGAAACAATCGTCGATACGCTTTGGAATGGCAAGGATGGCGGAATCGGTCCGCAAGGTCCCCAGGGTGAACAAGGCCCCCAGGGTGAAGAAGGCGGCGATGGTAAAGATGGTGTAAGCTGCACAGGCGCGTCCGTGAAGGATTCAACTGGTCTCAAAGGCATTGAAGTGACCTGCGGCAAAACAGTCATTGACACAATTTGGAATGGCAAGAATGGCGATAACGGTCTAGATTTTATTTCTGCTTGCAAGGCCATACGTTCCGCAAAGGATCACTTTGTTCCGTTGGAAGAAGTCCCCTTCTGTGTCCTTCCCAACGAAAAGGTTGTATTCGTCATTCGTCATGCAGAACGAAATAAAGAATCTTCTGGTACAACAGGTGACTTGAATGAAAATGGTAAGTCTCAAGCTAGATACCTGGGGCAGAAACTTGCAATTCACACTTATGACTTTAATTACATGAGTACAACTGCCTATCGCACCATGAATACCAACATTTTTATTTCTAGAGGCAAGGGAGAAAATTTCCTGGATTCGAATAAGGTATTTGATAAGACTGCAACAAATTACAGTTATAGCGATGATTTTACCGAGAAATGGTTTGAAATACCAGAGACTGAGGCGAACTGCGCGGGCATCCAGAGTTGGGCTCAATATACGCTATTTGCTTATGACACAGCCGCATGTCCAGGAAGATTTTACAACGTTGATGATCAAGTCAACAAAATTATCAACGAACATTTCAAGTACAAAGACATTGGCAAGGCAACCATAGTGATTTCTCACGATCAATTCGTCGCGCCCTTCCTTATTTCGGTTACAAATCGTCAAATCGGTTTGGAAGCCTATAAATACGTAACCTTCGATTCAACGTATGTCGATGATACATTAGAGGTCAATCAGAATAACTGGAATCAGGGTGTGTTCAAGCACTGGCCCAACTACCTTGCCGGAGCAGCAATCATCATCGATGAAAATGACCAAAGAATCTTTGTTCCTGTAAAGGGCTTAAAAACCGGTTATCTTGGAGAACACTGCCCTAACGATAGTGACGAAGACGGCTTGTATAACTGCAGTAAATGGGAAAAAAACGTCCCGTAAAACATTTGAGGCGCAATTCCACAGAAGGATTCACATATGAAGAAACTACTACTCTCCTCCGCGATTCTAGCGACATTTGCCCTGTTCAGCGCCTGCGGTGACGACAGCTCCTCTGGCCCGGAAGAGGAATCCTCTTCCTCCATCGAGGTTGAGGAAAAATCCTCTTCCTCTGTTGAAGAAGAGGGCAAGTCCAGCGCCGCCGATAAGAAGTCCAGCAGTTCCGAGGCCAAGAAGGGCGACTCCTCCTCCAGCGAAGAAGCAACCAGTTCCAGCAGCGAGGCTGAGAGCAGTTCCTCGATTGCAGAGGAAAGTTCTTCCTCCAGCGTCATTGCGAGCTCCTCGGGAGCGAAGCAATCCAGCTCTAGCGAGGACGTCTCTTCCAGCAGTGAAGAGAGCAGTTCGTCTGCGAAGCAATCTAGCTCCAGCGAGGAAGAGAGCAGTTCCAGTGAAGCGGTGGCGGAGGTGATGCCTTCTGACACCTATAATTGCGCCTCGTACAATTGCGTTTCTACGGAATATCTGAATCGGGATATGCTTGATACTAATGGCTATGGCGAAATCCTGGATACTCGCGACAATCAGGTGTACAAGGTGGTGACCATCGGCGACCAGGTGTGGATGGCGCAGAATCTGAACTATGCATATAATGTGCGGACATCGTCATTGGATTCCTCCAGTTTCTGCTACAATGGCAAGGCGGACTCTTGCGCCAAGTATGGCCGTCTCTATCTGTGGAGTGCCGCCATGGACTCCGCGGGGGTGTTTTCGTCTGATGGTGAGGGCTGCGACATTGATGCTGCATGCGGTGCGAGCGGAGCCATCCGTGGCGTCTGCCCCAAAGGCTGGCACCTGCCCAGCTTAGCCGAGTGGAAACGCTTGCTTGAACCTATGGCAACAAGTATAGACGATCACTCCTCATACTGGTATTATTATGGGGCTGGAAGAATGTTGAAGTCGGAGGATGGATGGGGCTATTATTCCGAGTCAACCAAGGGTATCGACTACTCCGGCTTTTCTGCTCTCCCTGCAGGCGACAGATACTACAATGGCTATTTCGTCAATGCCGGCTACGACGCCTTTTTCTGGTCGTCTAGCGAGATGATCAATAGCGACGTCGCCTACATCATGGACTTAAGCTTCAACGGCGAGTATGCCGGCCTGTACGACGACGATAAGAACTACGCGTTCTCCGTCCGTTGTATCAAGGACTAGTTCAAAGCAGTGCTTTGAATCGGTCCTATGACGCTCGCTTGTCAAGGACTACCCCCATAGCTTTCTAGTCTACTGTGCAGATTGACTTGACAGAGCCACCAGTGTTTTTTCTACTTTTGGGCGCAATTCCACAGAAGGATTCACATATGAAGAAACTGCTACTCTCCTCCGCAATTCTCGCGACATTTGCTCTGTTCAGCGCCTGCGGCGACGACAGTTCCAGTGGTCCTGAAGAGGAGTCTAGTTCTTCCATCGAGGTTGAGGACAAATCCTCTTCCTCCGTTGAAGAAGAGGGCAAGTCCAGCGCCGCCGATAAGAAGTCCAGCAGTTCCGAAGCCAAGAAGGGAGATTCCTCCTCCAGCGAAGAAGCAACCAGTTCCAGCAGCGAGGCTGAGAGCAGTTCCTCGATTGCAGAGGAAAGTTCTTCTTCCAACGTCATTGCAAGCAGCTCGGGAGCGAAGCAATCTAGCTCCAGCGAGGAAGAAAGCAGTTCCAGTGAAGCGGTGGCGGAGGTGATGCCTTCCGGCACCTATGATTGCGGCACATACAATTGTGTTGATACGACCTACCTTAAGGCAGGCATCATCTATGGCGAAATCCTGGATACTCGCGACAATCAGGTGTACAAGGTGGTGACCATCGGCGAGGGTGATGATGCACAGACCTGGATGGCGCAGAATTTGAACTAGGAAGTCCCGTTTAGGGACTACGAAGACACGTTGAGTTATTGCTACGACAAATATAGTGTCAATTGCCTCGATCGAGGTGGTCGCCTATACACCTGGGCGGCAGCTATTGACTCGGTTGGCTTGGCAAATGATTCTAAAAATCCCCGGACCTGCGGATATGGTAAACCCTGTTGGCTGGCTGTTGTTAAGGGCGTTTGCCCCGCCGGCTGGCACCTGCCCAGCAAGGCGGAATGGGATACCTTGTTCACGAACGTTGGAGGAATAAATACGGCGGGAACAGAGCTGAAGTCCAGCCTGACGGAATTCCTCAGTTGGAATGGACGCAATAGAGGGGATAGCTACGGCTTTTCCGCTGTACCTGCAGGCATCAGACTCTTCAATGGCAATTTCCGCGAATTGGGCACCAGCGCCTACTTCTGGTCGTCTAGCGAACTGGATGAGTACTCCGCCTACCACATGCGATTGGACAACGGCGAGAGTGCCAACCTGAGCAACTACAATAAGTCCAGCGCGTTCTCCGTCCGCTGTATCAAGGATTAGTTCAAAGCTGTGCTTTGAATCGGTCTTATGACGCTCGCTTGTTAGGGACAAGCCCCATAGCGCTCTAGTCCGCACTCGTTTCCTTCATAATGTCTTATAGTGGTTCTTTTGGAGCACGGGGAAAATTGAGTTGTTTGAATGAGGCTGATTGTAAAATGTTTTTACATCCCTTGCCAAACACCGCGTATTAACTATAATTCTTTCTGACGCGCTTCCCTATCGAATGGAGAAGTGCGTTTTTGTTTTATATGGCATTGCCGTATTCAAGGACGCCTCAAAAATAAAGTCAAACATTAAGAGGTGCAATATGCCAAATATTCAGAATGGTTGTGTTAATATATGGGTAGATGAAGTCGTTCCTTGTCTGAAGGAAATAGAAACGGGAGCGTTAAAGGAAACATTTGTATTTAGAGTTGAAAGTAAATCTTGCATTAAGATGTTTACCGAAAAAAATGGCTGGGGCGTTGATTGGGAGACTATGCCCCAGAATGTCGAAATTTATGCATTGGTTTTAAAAGACGACAATCAAATTCAAGGTCTTGTCGGAATCAGGAGAGATGACGTAATGAAGGCAGCTTACCTGCATTGGGCTTGTGCTGCTCCCTGGAACAATAAACATGCTTTTGGGACGCAGAAGTATAGTGGAGTTGGAGGGCATTTATTTGCAATAGCGGTAGATAAATCAAAACAATGGGGATTTGAAGGGGTTGTTTATGGCTTTGCCCTTAACAATGAGTTATTAAAACACTATATTGAAGTTCTAGGATGCTCTTATTTGGGACGTTTGCATCCTTATCAATTTATGCTAGGCATCCCGGCGGCACAAAAACTCTTGGAGGTTTATACATATGAGTGGAACTAATAAGGATTCCCTTATAGCCGCTGAACCACTGTCGGTTTATGTGCCCGACCCAACGAAACTTCCGCCTCAAGGGAATGTTAATCTGTTGGAACTAGCAAAATTTGCTGCAGCAACAGGTAAAGACATCAGCAAAATGTCGCTAGAAGAAATCGAGCAATTCAAGATTTCCTAATAATCGATTCATCGGCCATCTCAAAAAAATCATATAGTGCACAAATTGACACTCTTTGTCAAAATTTTTTATTATATTTGATTTCGTCATGTGGCGGCGCATATTCTTAAACACCCGTTTATGAACAATGTATCCACCACGAATGTTCAAAAAATTGTTAAAATTGGGTCAAAAACGGCAATTGCACTTTTTACGACTGTTTTAAGGCGAATCTATGGCAAGTAATTACGACGAGAGAAACATCAAGACTTTGGAGTGGTACGAGCATATCCGGATGCGTCCGGGCATGTACATCGGTAAACTTGGGGACGGACAGAGCCCCGACGACGGCATCTACGTTCTTGCGAAAGAAGTCATCGACAACTCCATCGACGAATTCGCCATGGGCGCAGGCAAGAAGATTATCATCGAGATGAGCGACCACTCCTGCCGGGTCCGGGACTTTGGCCGCGGCATTCCTCTTGGCAAGGTGGTGGACTGCGTCTCCAAGATGAACACCGGCGGAAAGTACGATTCCGAGGCCTTCCAGAAGTCCGTGGGCATGAACGGCGTGGGTACAAAGGCGGTGAACGCCCTCTCCACAAACTTCGTGGTCCAGAGTTTCCGTGACGGCCGCTGCAAACGGGCCGAATTCAGCAAGGGCATTCTGGTGAAGGAATATCGTGAATGCGCCACCAGCGGGAAGAACGGCACCGAAATCTACTTCGAACCCGACGCGAGCCTTTTCAAGAATTACCGCTTCCTCCCCGCCTACATGGAGGAGAAAATCTGGAACTACGCCTACCTGAACACGGGTCTCACCATGGTCATGAACGACAAGACCTACGTGAGCCCCAACGGCCTTCTGGATTTGCTCAAATCCCGCGTGGACGATTCCATCCGCTACGACATCATCCACTGCAAGTTGAAGGATCTGGAGTTCGCCCTCACCCACTCCAACCAGGAAGGGGAACACTACTTCAGCTTTGTGAACGGCCAGCACACCACCCAGGGCGGTACCCATCTGGCGGCCTTCCGCGAAGCCGTGGTCAAGGGCATCCGCGACCACTTCAAGAAGGAATTCGACGCAAGCGATGTGCGCAACTGCATCATCGGCGCTGTTTCCGTGCGCATTCAGGAGCCGGTTTTCGAATCCCAGACCAAGACAAAGCTGGGCAGCACCACTACCGCTCCCAACGGACCCGCGCTCCGCTCCTGGATTGTGGATAACGTCTCGAAGGAACTGGACAACTACCTCCACAAGAACGAAACGGTGGCAAAGGCCATTCTCGACCGCATCAACCAGAACGAAAAGCTCCGCAAGGAACTGGCTGGCGTGAAGAAACTGGCCAACGAGCGCGCCAAGAAGGCAAACCTCAACAACAAGAAGCTCCGCGACTGCAGCGTCCATTTGAGCGACGCGAAGAACCCTCTCCGCAACGAGACCATGATTTTCATTACCGAGGGTAATTCTGCATCCGGCTCCATCACCAAGGCAAGGAACCCCAAGACCCAGGCGGTCTTCAGCCTCCGCGGTAAGCCCAAGAACAGCTTTGGCCTCACCAAGAAACTGGTGTACGAGAATGAGGAAATGAACCTGCTCCAGGCGGCATTGAACATCGAGAACGGCCTCGAAGACCTCCGCTACGACAAGGTGATCATCGCTACCGATGCCGATGTGGACGGCATGCACATCCGCCTTCTCATGATGACATTCTTCCTGCAGTTCTTCCCGGAACTGGTGGAGCAGAAGCACCTGTACATTCTCCAGACGCCGCTGTTCCGCGTGCGCCAGAAGCAGGGCGCCAAGTACGAGACCCGCTTCTGCTACGACGAAAACGAGCGCGACATGGCGAAGGATGAACTCTCCAAGGGCAAGGGCGAAGTGGAAATCACCCGATTCAAAGGCCTTGGCGAAGTGAACCCGGATGAGTTCAAGAACTTTATCGGCGAGGACATGCGCCTAGAAAGCGTGACTATGCCTCCCGACGCCTCCCTCGGCAAGATGCTGGAATACTACATGGGCAAGAACACTCAGGCCCGCCAGGACTACATCGTGGAAAACCTGAGAACCGAAGCTGTGGAAGAACTTTAATTTGAGGAAATGGAAAGCGCCGCGACCCCAAAGGCTATAAATTATGGATGAAGAACTGAATACTCTCGGACTTTCGAACGCAAACCACCTGGAAAAACTCTACAACGGTTGGTTTTTGGACTATGCTAGCTATACCATCCTAGACCGTGCCGTCCCCTATTTTGAAGATGGTTTGAAGCCGGTGCAACGCCGCATTCTCCACACCATGTTCAAGACCAATGACGGCAAGTACCACAAGGTGGCAGGTATTGTGGGCGACACCATGCACTTCCACCCCCATGGTGATGCTTCCATCTATTCCGCCCTGGTGAACATTGGCCAGAAGAATTTGCTGGTGGATACCCAAGGTAACTGGGGAAACCCCCTTACCGGCGACGAGGCTGCAGCACCCCGTTATATTGAAGGCCGTTTGACGCCATTCGCCCTGGAAGTGCTGTTCAATCCGGAAACTACGGAATGGATCCCGAACTACGACAGCACGGAGCAGGAACCGGTGATGCTTCCGGCCAGATTCCCGCTCTTGCTCGCCCAAGGTGCTGATGGCATTGCCACAGGCCTTGCCACCACAATCCTCCCCCACAACTTCAAGGAACTTTGCCAGGCCAGCATTGACTACCTGCGTGGCCGCAAGTTCACCCTGTATCCGGACTTCTTTACCGGCGGCATCATCGATGTTAGCGAATACAACGATGGTGAACGCGGCGGCCGTCTGAAGGTTCGCGCCCGCATCGAGAAGCTGGACAACAAGACTCTCGTCATCAAGGAAATCCCTTACAGCACCACCACAGAGACGCTGATTGATTCCATCATTGCCGCCAACGACAAGGGGAAAATCAAAGTCAAGCAGATTGTGGACCACACTGCCGAAAATGTGGAGATTCTCATCCATCTGCAGCCGGGAACCGACCCCCAGATGGCAATCGACGCCCTCTACACCTTCACGGACTGCCAGATTTCCCTGGCGGCAAACTCCTGCGTCATCGTCGATAAGAAGCCGAAGTTCCTGAGTACAACGGAAATTTTGAAGCTTTCCACAGACCATACGGTGGATCTCCTCAAGTGGGATTTGGAAAACCAGCTGAAGCACCTGGAAGACCGCTGGCACATGACCAGCCTGGAAAAAATCTTCATCGAGAAGGAAGTCTACGAGGTCATCAAGAAGGCAAAAGACCGCGACGAGATGGTGGAACTCATCGACGAAGGCTTAAAGCCATACGTAAAGCGCTATCTCCGCCGTGGCGTGACCCGTGAAGAAATCCTCAAACTGGCCGAAATCCCGGTCCGCCGCATCAGCCGCTTCGACCGCAAAAAAGCCGACGAACTCATGGCGGAATTGGACGAGAAAATCGCCCAGGTCCACTACGATTTGGAACACATTACCGACTACGCCGTCAACCACTTCAAGAACATCCTGAAGAAGTATGGCGAAGGCAAGGACCGCAAAACGGAAATCGGCGAATTCGGCATGGTGAACGCCGTCCATGTAGCCCTCGCCAACCAGAAACTCTACGTGAACCGGAAGGAAGGCTTCCTCGGCACCGGCATGAAGAAGGAGGAATACCTCTTCGACGTGAGCGAATACGACGATCTCATCGTCTTCAAGGCCGACGGCAGCTTCAAGGTGGTCCGCGTCAGCGACAAGGACTTCGTAGGTAAGGACATCGTCCTGGTGGAGAAATTCAACAAGGAAGACGAGCGCCACATCTATAACGTCATCCATCAGGATGGCAAGGATGGCACGGCCTACATCAAGCGCTTCAACGTTGGCGGCGTGACCCGCGACAAGGATTACTACATGGGCAAGAACAAGCCCGGTAGCCGCCTCCTGTACATGTCCAGCAACCTGAACGGTGAAGCGGAAGTCGTGGAAGTGGTTCTGAAGCCCCGCCCGCGCATCAAATTGAACTTCGAGGTGGATTTCAGTTCCATCGAAGTGAAGAACCGCGGAGCCATGGGCAACATCGTCACCAAGTATCCCGTGAAGACGGTGAAGCGCATCCGCAAGGGCGTGAGCACCCTTGGCGCCCGCATCATGTACTTCGATGCCCTCAGTGGCGTCATCAGCACCCAGAAGAAGGGCGAGCGGATTGGCGAATACGGCGAGAAGGACAAGATTCTCATCGTGAAGGAGAACGGTACCGCCCGCATTCACGACATGGCGGACCCCATCCTGGTGGGAACTGGCGTCAAGTATGTCCACAAGTTCGACCCGAACCAGGTTTTCACCATCCTGTACTTTGAGGGCGGAAACTTCAACTACATGGTGAAGCGTTTCAATCTGGAAGGCTGCCCCATGACTACGGAATTCAGCCTCATCAGCGAGCACAAGGATTCCCGAATGGTGGAATTCTTCGCCACGGATGATGCGCGCCAGCTCATGGAATACCAGGTAGGCCGCGAAGTCCAGAAGGAAGAACTGGATTTGACGGAAGTTGCCGATGTAAAGGGCTACAAGGCTCTAGGGAGCAAGTTTACCGCTCAGAAAGTGAAGCGCACGAGCCGCATCTCTCCGCCGGACCCCTTCGACGACAGCGCCCCCGATGAAGAGGGCGACGGCGAGCAGGACGAACCCAGTTTGTTCTAGCCAGAAACTGTTCTAAACCTGCACCAGATGATATGTGCGGCGCTTGGCCAGCATGTCATCGCAGGTGATGAGCCCCTTCTCGCAAAGGTCCTGCAAGTCGCGGTTTGCCGTATCCGAGGAACACTTCCCCAAGTGGGCCCAATTCTTTGAAGAAATCTTCCCTTCATAACCGTTGAGATACAGGTTGAGGATTTTCTTCTGACGGGCGGACAGCGGCACCTCCGCAAAATGGTTCCAGAAGTTTGTCTTCACAAGAACCAGATCCAGGCACTCCTCCGCCTCCTGCAAAGAATACAGGAGCGTATGCATGAACCAAACCAGCCACCTTGTAATATCTCCCGTACCATTCTGAGTTTCCTCCAGAATGCGGTAGTAGTTTTTGCGGTCCTTGTTGATTTGGCCCGACACATTGTAAAAACGCATCCGCAGCTCCTCGCCCCGAGCAAGCTGCATATCCGCAAGAATTCGAGCCAAACGTCCATTGCCATCCTCAAAGGGGTGAATGCAGACAAACCAGAAGTGGGCTATTGCGGAACGGATGACCCAAGGTTTGTTATCGTAGCCGTTGAACCACTCCAAAAAGCGGTGCATCTCAAAGGGTACCCGCTCGGGCTTGGGCGCCTCGTAATGCACGCGCTCCCTACCGAACATTCCAGAAACCACCTGCTCCTCGCAAGTTCTGTACCTCCCCACCTCTAGGCGGGAACCGCGGCTATGACCATCCTGAAAGAACGCCGACTGCCAGCCCCACAATTTCTCGTCGGTCAGCAATTGGTCATAATGCTCCATGGCAGAGACCATCACCTCCACCACCGCCTCTATCCTATGGGACGGGGCGATGTTCGTGTCATTCTCGATGCCAAGCCGGTTCGCCACCGAAGAGCGGACCTCATCCATATTGAGTTCAATTCCCTCAATTTCCGACGAGCGAACCACATCCTTGGTCAGGTTATCCGCTAGATTCTTGATGCGGTTATCAAAACCAAGGCCCAAAAGACGGCCATACAGCACACCCTGAGCATGACACACCTTGCTCACTAGAGGGTCAACCTCCGCAGCATTCCAGTAAAATTGCGTCCAATTCGGTTTCTCGTGAATGTACATAATCGCCTCGATAGCGTAAATATAGCAATAATGACGCATAAAATGCGGCATTATTTGATAAAAAATGACGCAAAACAGAAAATTATTGGAAAATTCTAGATATAATGACGCAGATTATATGAATGATTAGGCCAACCGGGGCTTACCCGTCCAACCCAACTTCTCTTTGAGAGCGCCAACAAAACCTGTATGGCGCATGCGGATGAACGTGGTCACCGCCTTGCTTTCAGTGAGGACGACGGACTCGCCTGGATTCAAGACCGTAGTAATGCGGCCATCAAAGACGATGTCCACGGGGCGTTCCACCGTAGAAGAAATTTTCAGGGTCTTGGGCGAAAGGGAAAGCACTAGCGGGCGCATGGAAAGGCTGCTGGGAGCCACGGGTGTGAGCACCACCGCCGGCGTCGCCGGATGGATAATGGGGCCGCCCGCAGCCAAATTGTAGGCTGTAGAACCCGTCGGCGTAGAAACCAGGAGAGAATCCGCCCAATATTCCGTGAGGGCGGTGCCGTTATATTCCACATTCACGTTCACCATGCGTTCAGGAGCATGGGCGCGGACATGGACTTCGTTCAAAACGGTCTGCTTGGAGATGCACTTTTTGCCCCGCATGACACTAGCATCAATCATCATGCGCTCGCGGGTGGAGAAATCGCCTGCAGCAAGGGAGTCCAAGGTGCGCTTGAGATCTTCCACGCGGGTTTCCGCCAGAAATCCCACGCGGCCCGCGTTCACGCCGAGAATAGGGATGCCGTAGCCGAGGGCAATGTGAGCTGCCGTCAAAACGGTACCATCGCCACCGATGGCCAGGAGCAAATCGCACTTGCGGAGTGCAGATTCCTTGACAACGCGGATGGGTTTGTTGGCAAGCCCGCGGAGGGATTCAAGAGCACAGAAGGTCACGTCCTTGTGAGTCATTGCCCACACGGAAATCTGATTCAAGGCGCAGGCTAAATCAGCGCTTTTGTCTTTGAAGCCTACAATTCCAATCTTCTTGAACATGGAGGCCTGAGGATTAATCTTCAAGGAAATCACGATTCAACCTCCTCTGTTTTCTCCGAAACCAGCACCTGCTCGAGTTTTGCGAGAATTCCCGGATATGTCGCTTCCACCAAATCCGCACCTTCGATAGGTTCGTCATTTTGAAGGGCTAGCGAGAGAACCGTCAACGCAAGGCCAACTTCGGGCCATTCGCCAGCGCTAAAGTCGCTCCCTTTGAGGATGGTTTCCATACCGCGGATGACCATGCCATCTTCGTAGACACCCACTTCCACGCCCGTCTTCCGGAGGTTTTCGGCCAGGAATTCATTCATGGGCCGCATTGCTGCCCGATTTTCCTTGGGCAGGCGGAGGATGGTTTCGCCCTCTGCAAAGCAGGCGGCAACAGCCAGAAGCGCATACTCACTGAGACTAGATGCCACAGCGTCTTCGCCAAAACGGCGCCCCTGCAAGCGTTTGCCGGCAGCCATGGGGAACACATCCAAATCGCCAAACACGTCGCCAAACTTTTCGCGGCGGGTGGCGTTATCCACATTCACGCCCATGCGCTTGAGGCAAGAAATCGCTCCCGAGCGGCTGGTGTTCAAATCCACATTTAGAATCTTGACCGCATTTTCCTTCGGGACATTCCCGACAGCGGTAAGCACAGCAATCGCCACAGCCTCGGAAGTGTCTCCGGGAACAAAGTAATCGTGGGCGGTAAGCACGCGGGTTTCGGAAAGTTCCGTGGTCTGCGTGCGTTCGATTTTTTTTCCCTGCGCCATCATGAGGCGGCGTTCGAACTCGCTCAACTGTTCCATGCCGCGGCCCTCGTACTTGAGCGCCACGCCAAAGAACTGGAACATTCTGGTGAGCTGGTCCCGAACCGGAGATTTCTCTTCAAAGGTGAGGTATTCGCTCCGAACAAGGGCCCGAATGAGGAGGCGGTTTCGCATGATGTACGGAATGCTGCCCGAGGTATCCTTCCTGATACTGGGCTCTGCAGGCTCGAAACTGAAGACGAACTTGCCCGGTTCATCGGTTTGCGGCTTTATCTTGAAGTACTTTTGCAAGAGCTGCTTGGCGGATTCCAAATCATCACCAATAAAAGTATAAAGCTGCTCGGAATCCTTGCTGGCCAACGTCCAGAGGAGCACGTTTTCCAGCTCCCCAAAATCATAGGGCAGAACCGATGGCAGGCTGTACTGGAAGCCCTTCCCCGTCAGCACCAGCTGATGACCCTGGGTTGCAAATTCCAGTCCAAATTCCTTGAGGGCATTAGCAAAACGCTCCGCACCACTTGGCCATGAAAAATCCTCCAGAACCGTACGGCCATTGACGAGCAAAGCCATCACGAGTGTGAGGTTCATGCGTTCCCGATCTGGATTCAAAAGAAATTCCATCTACCGTTCCTTCGCCTCGAGCCCGAGATCTCTGAGAATCTGAATTGCGCGAGCCGCCGCGGTCTGCGTCTTGAAGGCAAGAAGCAATGTGCCCGCAATGTTCTCCCGAACCTTCATCAGTTCAATATCCCGAATATTGATGCCGGCCTTCGCCAATGGTTCCATTACCGCCAAAAGTGCGCCAGGCTCATCCTTCAGCATTACCGTCACTTCAAAAAATGCAGCAGAGGCATTGCGTCCTGGAGCAAAAAGGCTTGCACGGCCATCATTGCCAGCCTTGAAAATGTCTGCAAGTGCGGCACTATTATCGGCCTCAGTCGACCCTGCGCCAGGGTTACCAAAAATACCGCCAGCAGGCATTCCGTTTTCCACCACATTGAGTTTTTTCATGGCTTCAATGGTCTTGTCTACGCCATCGCGGACTTCGGTAAGGGCCCGCACCATCTCATCCCGATTGGTGACGGAAATGTCGTGCCACATCCCCCAGCCACTGGCGGCAATGCGTGTCATATCTCTAAATGCCCGGCCCGCGTAATGCTGGTAGTTATGACTGAGCAAGCGTTCGGGAATGTTCGCCGCCAAGGTGGAACTGAGCATCTGAGGCATGTGGCTCACCCAAGCCATAGTCCTGTCGTGATGCTCCGGAGGGAACACCACCGCATTCGCACCTACAAACTTCACCAAATCAAGAAGCGGCGAATAAACAGATTCCTCGGTTCCTTCCGGCGGACAGATGAACCAGTAGGCATTTTCAAAAATAGCCGGGTCGTGATGTTCGCAACCCCGTTTTTCAGAACCCGCCATGGGGTGGCTCCCTACAAAGCGGAAAGGGGCCAATAATTTTGCACCAGCCTTGCAAATCTCCACCTTGGTGCTGCCGATGTCGCTCACCAAGCACGGATTTTGCGGTGTAATCTTGCTTAGGGCGTCAATGCACTTCAAAATGTGGAGGATGGGGCCGCAAAGGAGAATCAGGTCGCTGTCTTTGGACCATTCCTCAGCGGCTTCGTACTCAAAAAATTCATCAGCCAGACCAAGTTCGCGGGCCCGATTGAGCGTATTCGCAGAACTCACTGCACGGACGATCGTAGGCAATTTTGCCTGCTTGACGGCGGCGGCAATAGAACTAGCAAGGAGGCCAAAGCCCACCAATGTGATGCGCTTCATCTAGTCCTCCACCTTGCGAGTTTCTTCCATGATGGCCTGGAAAATCTTCTTAACGGATTCCGCAGTCAGGGGGCCACCAGCCTTTACGGCCTTCTCCCCCACAGCTTCCAGAACCTCATTTTCGCGACTGGCATCCAAAACCGGCAAACCCAACTCTTTCTTCAGTTTGCCAATTTCAGCCGCACAAACCGCTCTCTTGTTCAAAAGAGCGATGATTTCGTCATTCATTGCGTCTATGCGGTTTCGCCAGTCATCAATTTCCATGAAAAGAAAATTAGAAAAATCAAATGAAGAGGTGTGAGAATCACATCAAAAAAACGTTCATAGAGATTAGGACCATCACAAACCATAGGAGGTATCAATGCGTCCTTTCTTTAGACAAACCAAACCGGCACTCGTCCGGTCCAAAATCGCAGCCCTTTCCCTTATCAGCGCACTCTGTCTTTGCGCATGCGGAAATGACGACAAATCTACACCCAGCGCGGAATTCGAGGCCTCGGGCACCATTGCCGAGCTTCATCTGGAGTACGGAAACATCCCTCTCCTGGATAGCATCGTTCTGGATGCCTACGGCATAGACACCCTCCACATCATGCAGAACTCCGCCGAGACAGACTTCTCTCTGGACCTGTTCCCCTACGACCGCTGGAAATTCGAAGCAAAGCTCTACGCCAACGGCTTCCTAATGCAAACGGGAGAACTCACTGCTAGGATTGACGCCGGCGAAATTGAGAATTTCTTCATCCAGATGCACCCGCTGTTAGGATTCTTCTATGTGGAGATTCCCCTTGGGCTCGGGAATCCCGTGGGCATTCAAGAGGGAGTTCTCGAACTTGTCAACGGGAAAAACAGCTATAGTTATACAGGCCACATCCAAAACGACGCCATCACATTCGCAAGCGAGGCCCTTCCCCTCAATCAGGACTACCAGATTAAACTCATCCTCAAAAATAAAACCGGAGAGGAACTGTACCATGTGGAGGATAATGTCACCCTCAGCGAAGATGAACCTGTCCCGAACCTCAACCTGATGGCACTCCGCGGGAAGGCGAACCTATCCGTCCAAATCGCAGAACAAATGAATTTCAATATTAAAATTTTGCTTCCCTCCGGCCGCCGGGCTCCGAGAAATGGAGATATGCTCATTACGGAATTCTTCAGTTCTCCCCTGAAAAGCGATTCCTCCCAGTACGAGTTCATCGAAATCTACAACGGGAGTCTGGACACCCTCAACCTCGCCGGATGCACCATCGGAACAACCGCAAACGAGGCTAAGGGCTGGAAAATCACCCGCAATTTCATCGCCCCCAGCGAAATTCTGGTCCTGGGCGATTCCTCTGCAAAAACGCCGGAGCCCTTCCGCAATACGGAAACCTGGGGCGACCTCACCAACACCCAAAGCAACATCGTCCTTGCCTGCGATGGAATTGCCATGGACTCCCTCTATTACAACAGCAAGCCCGACAGCCTAAGCGAGGGAACTCTCCCCAACTACAGTAACCCCAGTTCCAACCCCCTCAGCACGGCGCTTGACATGGCAAAGTGGGAAGCCAAAGACAAGGCGACCTCCTGGTGCATGGGCACTCCAACGCCGGGTTCAATTCAACCATGCCCATAACCTAAAAAAATGCTATATTCCAAGAACAAGGTAAGGTATCATGGTTTTATTCTGGATCCTATTTCTAGTTCTCGTAGGCATCATCCTTGCCTTGGATCTTGGCGTATTCAACAAGAAGGACCATGTCATCAGTGTAGGCGAGGCCCTCCGCTGGACGGGGGTATGGATTCTCGTTTCCCTCGCCTTTGACGTGGCCATCTTTTTCCTGTACGGGAACGGAATCATTGAAGGTCCGAAAGGCCCCATTGCAGGTTCCGAGGCAGCGCTGGAATACCTTACCGGCTATGTCATCGAAAAATCCCTTTCCCTCGATAACATCTTTGTGATGGCAGCCATTTTCGCCTACTTCAAGATTCCTCAAATCTACCAGCATCGCGTGCTGTTCTGGGGCATTCTGGGTGCCATCATTCTCCGCGGCATCTTCATCTTTGGCGGCACCGCCCTCATCCTCCATTTCGGCTGGATTATGTACATCTTTGGCGTCATCCTCATCTTCACCGCCCTCAAAATGCTGTTCGGGAAAGACGATGAGGAGCAAGACCTAGAAAAGAACGCCGTAGTCCGATTCTGCAGGGCGTTCCTCCCTGTCACAACAAAGATGGAAGGACACTCCTTCATCATTAAGGAAAACGGCAAGCGGTTCATCACACCGCTCCTCGTGACGCTATTCGTCATCGAGACTTCCGACGTGCTCTTTGCAGTGGACTCCATTCCCGCCATCTTTGCGGTAACCTTGGACCCCTTCATCGTGTTCACGTCCAACATCATGGCCATTCTCGGGCTACGCTCCCTCTATTTCGCCCTAGCCGCAATGCTCGCCAAGTTCGCCAAGCTGAAATACGCCATCGTCTTCATCCTGGCGTTTATCGGTGTGAAAATGCTGATTGCGGAACTCTACGAGATTCCTACGGCCATTAGCCTTGCCTTGATTGTAGTGGCCCTCGTTGCAGGGACGCTGGCTAGCCTTGTAAAAAAAGGCGAAAAAGCCGATTCGTAATTACGTATTATTAATTATGAATTGTGAATTTTAAATTTTGAATTGTGAATTGCGTTTACCCGTGAATCTGGGCAGCGGGCCGTTCCATGTCAAACAAACGGCGGAGCAGTTCCGTGCGAGACGGATCGCGTTCATCAGGCAAAGTCAGCGGACCCATGGAGATGGCCACCAGAATGGAACCCGGATAGTTATTGGCGCGCTTGATGAAATCGCTGGCTGAAACACCCTCGGTATAGAAATCCACCACGAAAGTATCCCAGTCGTCATTCTCGATTTCGGCAATGGCTTCTTCCTCGGTCTTTACAGCCTTAAAGGTTGCCCCCACCAGAAGGTCGGAAAGGACTTCCAAGCAGGCATTGCGATTGGTGTCATTCTCTTCCCAAATCAGGATGCGGCGCGTGGTGTAATCGCGAACAATGGGAGCCTGGTTTTCAGCAGATTCTTCACCAAGAAAATCCTTCTCGGATTCCTCGTCCAATTCGTCATCAAAATTATCGAGTTCTTTTGCCATAGTGGCTTGAAATATAGCAAAAGAGTTGAAAAAACGCCACTTTTTTTCTATCTTTGGGCCCAAAAATGAACCTTAGAGGTCGATATATCTATGGATCAATCAAAGATTAGAAACGTTGCCATCATCGCCCACGTTGACCATGGTAAAACTACGCTGGTGAACCAGCTGTTGAAGCAGTGCGGAACCTTCCACGAAGGTGAAGAAGTGGTGGACCGCGTGATGGACTCCGACAACCTGGAACGCGAGCGCGGCATTACCATTCTCTCCAAGAACACAAGCGTCATGTACAAGGGCTACCGCGTGAACATCGTGGATACCCCGGGGCACGCCGACTTCGGTGGCCAGGTGGAACGCGTTCTCGGAACCGTGGATGGAGTGCTTCTGGTGGTGGACGCCTTCGAAGGCCCCATGGCCCAGACCCGCTTTGTGACCCAGAAGGCACTGGAACTGGGACTCATTCCTATCGTGGTGGTGAACAAGATTGACCGCGATGGCTGTAACCCACTCCTCGCCCTCGACAAGGTTTTCGACCTGTTCTGCGAACTGGATGCCAACGAACAGCAGTTGGATTTCGACAAGGTGTTCGGTAGTGGCCGTACTGGCATTTGCCGCGCCGAAATGGAAGACCCGGATGGGAACTTCAGCATCCTGATGGACAAGATTATCGAACGCATTCCAGCTCCCAAGGGCGACCCCGCAGCAGAACCTCTTCTGCAGATTGCCTCCCTGGAATACTCCACCTTCCTTGGCCGCTTGGCCGTAGGCCGCGTGCAACAGGGGACCTTCAAGGCAAACCAGACTTATGCTCAGGCATTTACCGATGGCTCCGTGAAGACCATTCGCCCTCAGAAGATTCTGCGCTATGAAGGCCTCACGCCAAAGCCGGTGGACGAAGCTGGTCCAGGTGACATCATCCTTCTCGCTGGTCTCGATACTTTCGATATCGGTGATACCATCAGTGCAACAAACAATCCGGTACACCTTCCCCGCATTCACATTGACCCGCCCACCATCTCCATGAACTTCACGGTGAACACCTCGCCCCTGGCCGGCAAGTACGGAGGAAAGTTCATGACGGGTAACCAATTGCAGGAACGTCTGGAACGCGCCCACATGGCTGACCCCGCCCTCCTGGTGGAAAAGATTGACGGTGCATCTACATTCAAGGTTTCTGGCCGAGGCATTCTCCACCTTACCATTCTGGTGGAAAACATGCGCCGCGAACTTTACGAATTCACCATCGGCAGTCCTCAGGTGATTTTCCACAACGATGAAAGCGGAAAGCTCCTGGAACCTGTGGAAGATTTCAAGGTGGAAGTGCCCAGCGAATTCAGCGGAGCCTGCATCCAGGAAATCCAGCAGCGCAAGGGCGAAATGGTGAACATGATGACCGACGACAATGACCGCGTAACGCTCGAGTTCGTGGTTCCCAGCCGCGGCCTCATCGGTATTCGTCCGAAGCTGCTTTCCCTCTCCAAGGGTTACGCAGTTTCCCAGTCCATCTTCAAGGAATACCAGCCCTACAAGGGCGAAATTCCCACCCGCATCAACGGTGTGCTCATTGCAAAGGAACCTGGCGAATCTGCAAGCTACGCTCTTTCCAACTTGGAAGAACGTGGCTACCTCATCATCGGCCCGGGTGCAGAAGTCTATCCGGGCATGATTGTGGGCGAACACAACCGCGACGTAGATATCGTGGTGAACGTCACCAAGGGTAAACACCTTACCAACATGCGTTCCAAGGCCGCTGACGACATGATTCAGCTGACACCTTACCGCCGCCTCACTTTGGAAGAATGCGTTACCTTCATCAACGATGACGAATGCATCGAAGTGACTCCGGAAATTCTCCGCCTCCGCAAAAATACGCTGGATCACCTGAAACGCAAGCAGGAATCCAAGAAGCCCGCTGAGGATGAAGATTAATTCTTAGAGATTGCTCGTCGCGAAAATTATTACCGCAACGAGTCTTCGTAAAACTTCAAAGGGTCCGCACCGCGGACCCTTTTTCACACAAAAGGACTCGCAAGCGCGAGTCCCATTTTTTACTTAAGCTTTTTCCGCTTCGCTAGTGCTTAGCAGGTATGCGTTAATGAAGGGCTTGATTTTCCCATCCAGTACGCCTGCGGTGTCAGAGGTTTCCACATTGGTGCGGAGGTCCTTCACCAGCTGGTACGGTTGCAGCACATAGCTGCGAATCTGGCTTCCCCACTCCACCTTCTTCTTCTCGGCCATACGGGCGTCACGCTTCGCTTCTTCTTCCAAGCGGTAGTGTTCCTGCACCATAACCTTGAGCATCTTGTAGCAAGTCTCTCGGTTCTGAATCTGGGAACGTTCCGTCTGGCAGCTGGCCATAATGCCCGTGGGCAAGTGGGTCATGCGCACGGCGGAATCCGTCTTGTTGATGTACTGGCCACCAGCGCCGCTACTGCGGTAGGTATCCACACGCACATCCGCCATATCCAAGTCGAACTCCACGTCGTCATGTTCCGGATAGAGGTACAGCGCACAGAAGCTAGTATGCCGGCGGGCGTTCGCATCGAACGGGCTAATGCGCACCAGGCGGTGCACGCCAATTTCCGAGCGAAGCAAGCCGTAAGCATTTTCGCAAGTCACTTCGATGGTTGCGCTCTTCAGGCCAGCGTCTTCCGCCTCCTGAAAATCCACCACCTTGAAGTCCATCTTTTCGCGTTCAAAAAAATGGGTATACATGCGGAAGAGCATCAGCGCCCAGTCCTGGGCTTCCGTGCCACCCGCACCCGGATGAAGTGTAAGCAAGCAATTGCAAGCATCGTCCGGCCCGTTCAGCATCTTCTTGAATTCCATCTCCTCGATGCGGGCCTTCAATGCCGCCACATCAGATTCAATGGAAGCCGTAAGTTCCGCCGAGTCCTCGTCCTTGCTCATTTCATAGAGTTCGGCCAAATCATTGCATGTCTGGGAAACTTCATTCCAGGAATTCAGCAAATCACGAATATTCCCAATCTTCTTCATCATGGATTGGGCTTTTTCCTGATTATTCCAAAGGTCTGGATCGCTGGAGTCCTTCTCCAGCACATAGAGTTCTTCTTGCTTAGCCTCTAAGTCAAAGATACCCCCAGAGCTTATCCACGCGGGCGCGTAAATCGATAAGCCCTGTATGCGTTGTCTGGAATGCCATTACTTGGCAGCCCCGATTGCCTCAGGAGGCGTATACTTCTTATCCAGGTACTGAACCTTATAGGTCTTTCCAAGGCCATCCAGATAGGCCTTCAACTGCTGCTGACGGTCTTGTTCCGCCTGAACGCGGAGGATGTATTCAATCTGGAACTTATAGCTTTCATACTTGCCATCGTTCTTCTCGGTAAGCATGAAGATGCTGATGCCGTCCTTCTCGGTGATGATGTCGGAAATCTCTCCCACATTCATCTTGGCGATAGCCTTCACATAGCCGTCGCCCTTGGACTTGGCAATGAACTTGTTCATGATGCCGCCAGTTTTCTTGGCATCCTTATCGTCGCTGTAAACAGCAGCCAGCTGTGCAAACGTAGCCTTCTTGCTGCGAACCTGAGCGGCAAGGCCCTTCAGCATATCCTTGGCATCGCTAATTTCCTGAGCAGACTTGCCCTTGGTGCTAATGAAGATGCGAGCACCGCTAACAGTATCGCTAACCACAACCTTGCCCTTGTTCAATTCCCAGAAAGCCTGCATCTGCTTTTCAGTGGGATTGCCAGGATACGGCACCTTCTTCTCCAAAATGATTTCGCTCTGGAGTTGTTCCTCAATCTTCTTTTCGAACTGAGCCATAGTGGTGTTGGACTTCTTCAGTTCCTTCTGGAACACTTCTTCACTACCAAACTGAGCCTTGAAGAGTTTCACGGTGCTGTCCACCTTGGACTTCGCCACCTTGATCCCCTGCTTCTGAGCTTCAAGCTTCACCAATTCCTGACCCACCAAATTGTCAATCACCGCATAGCGAACCTGGGTCATCTGTTCGTCATTCAACTTCTTGCCCGGGAACTGCTGGGCAGCAAGCATCTGGGTAAGGCTATCAATCTTACCGGCAGAAATGCCCGCCTTTTCCACACGAATCACATCCATGCTCTTGCTGTTCAAAAGCTGAGCAGATGCAAGCCCTGCGGCCAAGGCAATCGTCAAAATTCCACGAGAAACCATTTTAAGAGAACGCATTTTCATTCCTTGTTAAAATTTACAAGGCAAATATAAAAAATGCACCCCACGCAATAAAAGGAAAAGTCCTGTTTTTTACAAAAAACAGACAAACTTGACTAGCGATGTTCGTTTGTGGTGGGTTCTAGGCCACGGAAAAACTGCAATTCCTCGAATTCGTTTTTCAAAAGCTCAATGGCAGCGCCAATCATGTAGAGAGAGCCTGTAATAAGGACAGGGGTTGGCAAAGACGGGTCAACCGCGGACTCCAGGAACGCCTTGCTGATAGGTTCTGCATTAGCCACTTTCAAGCCGCAACCTTCCACCAATTGCTTCAATTCATCCAGTTCACGGAACCGCGGGTAGGGCGTGCGGGTCAAATGCCATTCAGAAACCACAGGCTCCATCATCTTGAGCATCACATCCACATCCTTATCCTTGAGGGCGCCAAAAACGCAGCGGAACTTTTGTCCGGGATAATACTGCTGTAGCGTTTCCACCAGGCGGCGGACCGCATGAGAGTTGTGGGCCCCGTCCAGAATATAGCGGACGTGGCCTTCACTATCCCGCAAAAGTTGCATGCGCCCGGCCCAAGACCGCGTTTTCAGGCATTCCAACGCCAGAGTTTCATCAAAAGTTTTTCCACTACGGGCAACAAACAGCTGTGCGGCCCGCAAAGAAAGGCTGGCGTTTTCCGCATAATGCCGACCCAAATTCGGGAGCGCGATATCTTCACGCACCTTCGGAACATGGCAAGGAATACCGCGGGACTCCGCATAAAAGCGAGCCGCATCCAGAAGCTTCCCGGAAATGCCGCCCACCACATAGGCCTGAGGGCCCGTAGCCCGCTTCCGCTCGCAGAGAACCGCCATCTTTTCTTTCAGGATAGCCTCTTCCGTAGGGCCTAAGACTTCCGTATGTTCGAGCCCGATACTTGTCAGAACCGCAATGCCACCGCGGGCACAAGCAGTACTATCCAGACGGCCGCCCATTCCCGCCTCCAAAACAGCAACATCAATCTGTTGCTCCTTGTAGTAAAGGAATGCAGCGAGTGTCACCACCTCAAAAAAAGTGGGCTCCACCTGAATCTTCTCCGCCGCGGATTTCACTTGCAACAGAAGGCGATCCAAATCCGCCACTGGAATAGGGACGTCATCAACGCGAATGCGCTCCTGAAGGCTGATGAGGTGCGGGCTGGAATAGAAGCCCACCTTATAGCCGTGAGCCTTGAGAATCCCTGCCAGGTAAAAGGCTGTAGAGCCCTTCCCGTTGGTACCCACCACATGGATGGATTTGAAACTGCGCTCCGGATTTCCCAAAGCATCACAAAGGTCGTAGGTATTCTTGAGCCCCGGCTGCATCCCGAACATCAGTCGGGAATTCAGATAGTCCATTCCAGGAGTTTGCATAGGCGAAATATAGATTTTTGGAGTCGCCCCCATCAATCTATATTCGCTTTCCAGAGCCCGTGCAAATTACAGTAGGCGAAAGCAGCCACTGCCTTTACACCCTCCTGCACCTGGAATTCATAACAGGGCGGTTCATCGGGCCTGAGGTAGTGAACCTGGAACCCCGTAGCGGACTGGAACGCAATCCATTCGATGTGATGCTCCACCAGCATGGGGTGCGGTTCCTCGCCTATAGAAACGAGGACTGCCGTTTCAAAGACATCGATTACAGGCACATGCTTCTCTCTTGAAGCATTCACCGTACCTGGAATGATTTCTTCCATGGGGCGGCCACAGCAATGCACGGGCACTCCCGATTTCTCCAGATGGATGACAATGTTTCCGCAGACGGGGCAGCGGTAGAATTTAAGGTTTTCCATATTTCCTCCTTTTCTCCGTAATGTAGCTGCACGAAAAGGAGGGCGACAAGAGAATTTTTATGCTTTGTCTTTTTCTGTGGCGGCGGGCTTTGCGGCATCCATCTCTGCGGAGTCCGTTTCCGTCGCTGCAGATTCTGCGGCTTCCTCGGAATCCTCTGTCACTGGGTGCCCCCGGCGGATAGATTCCATCAGAAAATGGATAGCCTTCAGGCGGCCGTTGCATTTCTCGATGCAGTTGTCATAGAAGCCCTTGGTCTTCCAATCCCCTTCGGGAATGTGCTCCGAAGCGTAGAGAAAATGCTCCACGCAGATGGAAAGCTGATCCGCTTCCTTCCGAAGGTCTTCCAAATTGCTCTTTGTAAAAAACGGCACGGAGGAAATATAGCAATTCAAAATTCACAATTCAAAATTCATAATTAATCTCGGGCAGGGGATGCGCACAATTCAAAATTCACAATGCAAAATTAAAAATTAGATGCGGGCTGAAACAGCTAGCAAATGCGGAATGATGAATGCAGAATGCAGAATTAATCTCGGGCAGGGGATGCGCACAATTCAAAATTCACAATGCAAAATTAAAAATTAGATGCGGGCTGAAACAGCTAGCAAATGCGGAATGATGAATACAGAATGCAGAATTAATCTCGGGCAGGGACTGCGCGCAATTTATAATTCAAAATTCACAATTCATAATTCACAATTTTTTATATTAAACATAAATGATTACAACCCTCTTCAAGATGAGCCGCCCCGTGAACATCGCCATCGCCATGGTGACGCTCTGTGTGGGCTATTTCTTGATGGGTTTCGCTTTTTGGAAAGGGGTTGGCATTGGTGTTCCCAATCTCATTCTAGAACTTTTGGGATTTGCATTCGCCATCGGGTTTGCCAACATCCAGAACGACATTCTGGATTTGGAAAGTGACCGTATGAACCGTCCGGAAAGGCCACTCGTTCGCGGCACGATTTCCCTACCTCAGGCAAAAGCCGCCAGTATCGCGGGCGCCATCCTTACCCTCCTTTGCGGGCTTATCGATTCTCTCTTGCTGTGGCAAAGTTCTTCTCCCGATACTGCAGTCATCCCAGCCCTCTTCTTCGTCGCTCTTACCCTACTCCTCGTCGCATACAATTCAAAACTGAAGCACATCCCGCTACTGAAAAATATGACCGTCGCCTTTCTGTGTGCAACACCCCTCATTCTCAACTGGCTACACTCCCCCGTTCTGAATCTGGATTCCCTCGGAAAGCTCTACCCGGCCATGCTGTTCGCATTCCTGCTCACTACCGCAAGAGAAATCTACAAGGACTTGGAAGATGAGACTGGCGATTTGAAGGCGGGCATCATGACGTTTCCGCTTATTGCGGGCTGCACCACCGCTCGCCGGTTCGCAGGCACCATCATCTTATTTACTTGGATTCTGCTTCCCTTGCCTGTGATGCAGGGCTATTACCCGCAACTATTCCTCATTCTCACAGCCATCACCATGACGCCCACTCTCGGGATAACGCTCCTGATGGCAGGCAAGAAGAACTACCGCAAAGCCCAAAGCACGACGAAAATCGCCATGTTCCTGGGACTGATTTCCCTAGTGATTTCCACGGCCGCCTAAGTTCGCAGCAGTCTAGGTTTCCGGTTTTCGCAACACTTCCTTATCGCAGGCATTCAGCTTCACTGCCGTGCACAGCAGTTCCTGCTGCAAAAGGAATCCATTCAGTAGTGGGCACGCATACCCAATCACCGTCCCCATAAGAATGCCAATGGGATAAGCCTCTGGCGGCAAACCACATGCCGAAAAGATAATTGGCATAATAGCCAATGCGCTTCCGGGAATAGGTGGGGCCGCTATAGCGAGAACAATTCCGAGGAAGGTCACCTTCACCACCTGTCCAAAATCAAAGGGGATGCCCCACATAGTGGACAAACTCCACGCCACAAGGGAAATAAAGATAGCTCCGCATGGCATGAACACCACAATGCCAAGAGGAAGTCCAAAATTCACCAGACGTTCATCAACACCAAACTTATGCTTGCAACATTCCATATTGGCAGGAAGGGCCGACACTTGGGAACTCGTCGTCAAATTGATAACCGTGGTTGGCAACTGTTTTTTGAAGAGCACGCCAAAAGGAACGCGTGCGACTCTATAGGTTTTCAGCACCACAAAGAGAACTGTGGCAAGGGAGCAGCAAATAAAGATGATGAGCATCTTGTAGAGATTTTCGAATCCAGACATTTCATTGCACATCACATTCAAAATGCCAAAAAAGATAAGGGCTGGAATGCACTTGCACACAAAGGCCATGGCCTTGTACACCACATCAGAAAGTTCCGTCAGCACTTGAGTCACAATCTTCACTTTGTTTCCAAGAACCAACAGCACAAATCCTACAAACACCGCAATGGTGATGACTTGCAAATCATTATCGATGGCAAAGGGCGCCACCAAGTTATCGGGAATTATGTCCAACACCAACTGAACCATCTGGGAAACAAATCCGTAATCGCCGTTCCCTGCAGCCTTACCAATGCCGTAAACAAAACTGGAAACAATAGCACAAAGGATACCCGCAAAAAGATATGTTGTGAGCATTCCCGTCAGCAACTTCTGACCCATCTTGCCGAAGGAGCGTGTATCGCCAATGCCGATAATTCCCGTCACCACGGCCAAAAACACCAGCGGAGTCGCAATTTCTGCCATGATGTTGGTCATCTTGATGAAGATGGGTTTCACAAAGCCCGTTTCGATAAAAGACGAGGCATTTGCAGGGAGAAGCTTCATGCCATAGAAACATACCACCGCCAACACAACCGCTATAAGAACGTTTATCAAGAACTGGTTCTTCCGAGCCTTCAGTTCTGCAGGAATCACCACCACATTGTTGCCACCATTCCGCGGACTGTAACTGTACTTGGGGAACATCCCCATCTGGGTGAGCAAATCAAAGGAGTAGGCATACTGGTCATCAATAACCAGCGGATTCCGAGAATCTCCCTTTACTTCCACAGAGAACTGTAGTTTACCAAAATGCCAAAATCCCACAACATGACAAGGAACGCCAGCCCCAAAAAGGTCCTGATAGCGAAGCAGAATCTCTTCTACCGTCAGTTTGAACTTCTGAACATTGCCGACTCTTTTCTTCGCCTCTTTTTCGTATGCTTCACTGATTTCCTTAGCATACTTGACAACGGCTTCGTTACTCAATTCAAAATTGGACTCATAAAAAATCATAATCTAAAACACCTTGCAAAAGGTTAAAAACGAGAATTCAAAAAATCCCATTACGGAAGATCCATGTTGTACTTCAAATGCCCGGCCAAGAACTCATGGGCATCGAAGACGAGGCCAAAATGGTCCTGAATCTTTTGGACATTGAAGAGCATGGGTTCATCACCCCAACCCAAATCCTTCTCCACAATCTTGGAGGTTGTACCCGGGCAAAGAGAAATTGCAATTTCAGCGATTTCCTTCCAGCTAATCCACACGGAACCAAGCCCCAAGAAGATTTCCTCATTCTTGTCGGATTCCAGAAGGTTCACAAAGAGCTGCGCCTGCTGACTTGCATGAATGAACTGCGTTCCATCATTCTTGATGATATGGATGTCGCGGCCTTCCTTGGCGGCCTTTGCAATATCAAAGAAGCGACGGTCGGGTTGCGTACAGCCATCAGGGAATGCGGGATTTCCAAAAGTATAACCCGGGCGAATGATGTTTCGCTTCATCTTCACTTCCGGGAAGTGGGTCCCGTAGCCGTGAGTAAAACCAAGAACGTAGGCTTCGCCCGCAGCCTTCGTGGCGCCATAAAGGTCCATCGGCAAATTACCGGTTACCTCGCGCATTACCGGACGCATACGACCCATAGCTGCCGTACTAGAGGTATAGATGAACTTCTGGCAGCCAGCCTTGGCAGCCATTTCCAAAAGGGTAACGGTCGCGCGGGTGTCATTCATCAGCATGAGGGAGGGCGTTTCGCCCCAGCCAAGTGCAATATGAATGCAAGCATCGCAGCCAAACAAGCCCTCGCCCATGGCATCAAAATCCGTAAGGGAGGCTTCCACAAAAGAGACATTGGGCTGTGAGCGTAGAGAGGGCACCTTGTTGGGGTGCCTTGTGGAGATTACCACCTCGTGGCCCTTCGCAAGAAGCGCTTTCACAACGTAGTGGCCAATAAAACCTGTTCCGCCGGTAACAAAAACACGCATAATGGACTCCTATTTCTCTATAAAATACTTCTTTTCTAAAAATAAAATCCGATTAAAACGCCTGTGGTAATGCAAATCAAGGCAACAGCCGGAATAATGGGCTTTCGCATAGTTTTCGCCCCCAAGAAGCACACCAAACCGCCCTTGGTAAGGGTGTTGGCAAGGCTAGCAAACAAGAGGGCGAGCACCAGTTGCTGCACAGGAATTACATCCTTGATGCTCATATCCAGAACAGAGAAGGCCACCGCATCCATTTCGGCGGCACCGCCCAGGAAACTGCAGGCAAGGAGCGCACCATCGCCCAAGTAAACGCGGGCGGCGTTCGCTAAAAACATCACTATCGTAAAAATGATACCGAATTTGATGGCCGGCAAAAGCTTGAAGGGATTGCTGAAATTAGAACTTTTTTCCTTATGGTCTCGGGCACTCTTCACCTTCAAATACATCGCGTAAACAAGGCTCGGCACCGCAGGCACCAACAGCGGCAGCGCAAGAGGCATCGCAAGACTAGGTGCAAGCACAATGCAAATCAGATAAAGACGCACATACATCACCGCCCAGCTGAGAACGATGCCCATGGAAAAGTCTTCCGCATAGGATTCGTTCTCCTTACTACGGCCCACCAAGTTTAGTGTAAGTGCTGTACTGCTTGCAAGCCCACCCAGAAGTCCCGTGAGCCAGATTCCTTTACCGGGTCCCACCACCTTGATGAGCACATAACCCACGAAGCCTATGCCGCTAATGAAAACAACAAAGAGCCAGATGGTGTGCGGATTCAGCACCTCGAGGCCTGCGGGGCCGTACGCCTGATTCGGCAGGAACGGGAAAATCATGAGGGTGACCACGGCGAACTTCACCGCGGCGATGATATCCTCTGTAGAGATTCTGGCGGCCCAGTCGTGCAACTGCTTTTTCAGCGTGAGGAGCCACAGCAGCACTATCATGAGGATTCCCGCCTCCAGGAGCTTTCCGTACCAGCAGAGAGCGCCCAGGAAGTACACCAGGAACAAAGCAAGACTTGTAGTAAGGCCCGAGAAATTAGACTTTTCTTCTACCCTATTCAATCCGTAAGAAATGTGAGAAGTGAGAAGCAGAAGCCCGACGACCACGAAGCCCGCCACAAAAGGCGCCACCGTGTTCATCAATTCCGCCAAATAGGCAGCAACTGCACCACACAAACTGACGATGGTAAAAGACCGAAGCCCTGCGGGGTGCCTCGCGTTATTACTGTCGTTGGAATTCTCCCGCTGCAGGCCAATGACAAAGCCAATGCCCAAAGCCGCTGCCAGTTTGTAGAACTCGTTGAACTCAATCATAAAATCTAGTCGCGTTCCCAGACCTGAAACACCGTCGGGAAGTCGTTCTTCTCGTCGGCTTCAAAACGTTCCTCGCTCACCATGCGCCAGCCCTCGCCCCATTCCGGAAAGAACACATCCCCGTCCACCTGGGAAAGCACCTTCGTGAAGTAGAGTTTCTTTACCAAAGGCATGGCCTCGCGATAAACCGCGGCACCGCCGATGATGAAAGTCTCTGACTCCCCTGCAGCTTCCGCCGCAGAAATCGCCTGCGAGAGGTTACCGCAGACAATGCAGCCTTCCGCCACAAAATCCGGATTGCGGGTCAGCACATAGTTGGTGCGGTTTGGCAGCGGTCGTCCAATGTCGTCATAGTTCTTCCGGCCAAGAATGATGGAATGACCCGTAGTGATGGCCTTAAACCGCTTTAAGTCTAGGGACAAATGCCACGGGAGATGACCATCCCGACCAATGACGTTATTCTCAGAAACAGCAACAATAGCAGAAAGAAGCATAGGCAATCCACAATTCAAAATTCAAAATGCAAAATTAAATCTCAGGCGAAACTCTCCGACAGATACATCTCATAATTCATACTTCATAATTCATAATTAAATCTCAGCGCTCGCCTCGACAAAATTCACAATTAGGTCTCCGGAGCAATACCTCGCCAGACATATCTCGTACTTCACAATTCATAATTATCTCAGGCGAGGTATTTCATTAGACATAATTCTGCATTCAGCATTATTACACCGCAATCGGTGCTTTGATGGTCGGGTACGGATCGTAGTCCACCAATTCAAAATCCTCAAACTTGAATTCAAACAAGTCCTTCACATCCGGATTAATCTTCATGGTGGGGAGCTTACGAGGCGTGCGGGAAAGCTGTTCCTTCGCCTGGTCAAAATGATTCATATACAGATGAAGATCGCCAAAGGTATGGACGAATTCGCCGGGTTCGTAATCGCAAACCTGAGCCAGCATCATGGTCAGAAGCGAGTATGAAGCAATGTTAAACGGGACACCCAGGAACGTGTCTGCACTGCGCTGATACAGCTGGCAGCTAAGTTTACGCTTGCCCGTCTTACCGACACCGCCTACATAGAACTGAAAGAGGCAATGGCAGGGAGGTAGAGCCATCTTGTCCACCTCAGCCACATTCCAGGCGCACACCAGATGGCGGCGAGAATCCGGATTGTTCTTGAGGCTATTCACCAAGTTCTGAATCTGGTCGATGTGACCACCATCGGGAGTCGGCCAGCTACGCCACTGGTGCCCATACACAGGCCCCAGGTCGCCATTTTCATCAGCCCATTCATCCCAAATGGAGACCTTGTTATCGTGAAGATACTTGATGTTGGTATCTCCCTTCAAGAACCACAGAAGTTCGTGAATGATGGAACGCAAGTGAAGCTTCTTCGTGGTGAGGCACGGGAAGCCCTGTGAAAGGTCAAAGCGCTTTTGGCGACCGAAAACACTGCGGGTGCCAGTGCCCGTACGGTCGGAACGATCAACGCCATTATCCAAAATATCTTGTAGTAATTCGAGGTATTGCTGCATGCTCTAAAAATAACATGTTTTTGCAAAAACAGC
Source organism: Fibrobacter sp. (assembly GCA_024398835.1). Classification (GTDB taxonomy): domain Bacteria; phylum Fibrobacterota; class Fibrobacteria; order Fibrobacterales; family Fibrobacteraceae; genus Fibrobacter. The sequence continues at coordinate 86,515 of JAKSIK010000002.1, read as the reverse complement.
GGTGTAAAAACAAGAAACCCTCAGCTTTCGAAAACAAAAAACAAGAAGCCCTCAGCTAACGCTGAGGGCTCTTGAGCTGCCTCGCTTGGACTCGAACCAAGGACAACGCGATTAACAGTCGCGGGCTCTACCAACTGAGCTATGAGGCAATGTCAGCCAGCGAGATTACTCTCACCGACGGCTCCAAATATAGATAAACCCTTGACACTGTCAAGGGGATTTTTTCAAAAAAATGGGGATTTTTGGCCTAGAACATGTAGTTCAAGGTCAGGATTCCGAAAATATCCTTATATTCGTCAGCCCGATTATCGGGTCTGTAGCTAATGAAGCTGCCCACCGTCCATTCCGTCGTCAGGTTCTGAGTATGGAAGAACTTGAGGGAAAGGCTGCCCTCGTAATCGGATTCGCTTTCATTAATGCGTTCGGAGCCTTCATCGCGACCCATAAATTCCTGACGGACCGCGCCTGCCAGAGAGAGGTCGATGAAGTCCTTAGACAAGCTGATGGTCATATTGTCTATGAGTTTCCATTCAAAATCTTCCATATCGTCCCGATTATAAAGCTTGTACCGCGGCGTTACAGAAATCATGTTCCGGAAACCATCCAGCGTAGTCACCAGAGAAACGGGATAGCGTTGTTCGAAATAATCGGCCCCATGGAAGTAATACCCAAGAATTCCATAAGTTTCATCCGAGAAATCTAAATCATCCATCAAGCCATCCTGCTTAAAGTAAGAGAGGTCTCGACGGAAAGTCCAGGCACCGCCCACCTTCAACACATTCTTCGGAAGATTGAACTTGAATTCCAAATTCCAGGTATGCTTTGCAATGCGTTCATTGAACTGGGTTGCCAGGAACGGTTCAGATGCAAGCCCGTAGTAATCGGACCAGCGAAGAGAATCCAATTCCAAAGTGTCAGAGCCGTCCAGCAATTTGACCGTTCCCTTACCATTGCGAGGTTTAAACCAAGAATCATTATAAATTCCAGAAGCCGCCGAATAATCCGCATAGAGGCGTTGATTCGTCCAGCGACTACGAAGATTCAAAGAGTAATTGACCGAAATCTGAAGCAGTTTGCCGACATCAAAAACGTTACCCAATGATGCCGTATGGTCGTAAAGGGTCCGATTGTCATCCTGCTCATGTTCTTCAAGCCAATCGTCTTCTGCGCCAAAGGAGAATCCCCATTCCGTGCCCTCAGAAAGACCGAAGATGTTGTACTTGTTGCCGTGGGATGCATTTTCTACAACAAGTTCGTAACCCGCATTCAACTTCCAGAAGTCAAAAATCTTTTGATCAATGCTTCCACCGAATTCTCTGGAGTTCTGGCGCAAGTCAGGAGAGCCAGCACTGTAAAAATCTGCACCTACAAAAGCAAGATGGCCGTTAATCAAGGTATTTCCAATAGCCCAACGGAGAGATGCTGCGACAGAGTAGTTCTGGCCATCCCAGTTCTTCACTTCGCTAGGAGACTTTTCTGCACTCTTGTATTTTTGCTGCACTTGTTTTGCTGCATTCAAAAGGGCAATCAACTCCTGACGCATTTCAGAAACAGTCTTCATGGAGTTGTCGCCAAAGAACTCTTCCAATTCACCCTCGTCCATGCGATTCACCAGGTTGGGATTTGCCATCAAACGGCGAAGTTTTGCGAAGTTGCTTGCATCAAGACCCGCATCCACAAAGACCTCATTGATGGCACGTTGCAGTTCCGCATTGGTAGTGTCGGCAGCTCCAATAGCCACCTGACCATTCAATTCAATATCACCCGGGAAGAACAGCCAGTTACCATCCGCAAAGAAGGTCTTTGACGTGACAACAGGAGACGCAGTATTCACGTTATCATTCATCCCATCACGGAGAAGAGGGTCTTCTAGAAAATCCTTGCTACCAATAAAGCCCAACGTTCCATTGAAGCGACGGTGCATATTCCAGCGAATCTTACCGCCCACCAATAATTCCTGAGGAACGCCTTCACCATCTTCAATGTAATCGTTATAAATGTCCTCGTCCCGTTCACCCACAACCTTCGGTTTTTGAGATTCACCACCAAATGCAGAAAGCACAAACAGTGGCTCACCGGCACGATTGTTGAAAAGATTCAAGTCGTAGGAACCGCCCAAGATGTTTACGCCAGCCAAATAGGCTTCACCCGCCGAGAGGTAAATGTCACCTACAGCAGCGCGCTGCATATTATCGCTATACACCGCCAACACATTTTCAGGATTGAATTTATTCCACTTGTCTGCCGAAATATCAGCAGAGAATTCCAACAACTGACCGCTAGGAGATTCCATGGAGAGATAGGCATTCCAGTTGGTGAAGAATCCGGGGGTCTGGAAGTAATTCTTATAACGCTTACCATTCTCTACCGTATCAGACCCCATAACGTAATCCTCGCCGGAATGGTTATGGCGTGTCATCACATGATGATACCCTCCAGAGACTTCCAAGTTCCCGCTAACAGTCCAAGAAGAATCAGCCGCGCCTGCCCCCACCAACTGGGCCACAGGTCTAAAACGTTCCGAGAAAGCGTTGGAAGGTTCATCAGGCAAAGTTGAAACAGTTGCCTGCACCGTTTGTGAAAAATCAGTGGCATTGCCGTGAACAATAGCCTTAAACTCATCCGAGGGCATGTCCGAGGAAATCAGGCCAACCTGGTTTTGTTCCACTTTGGAACGCAATTGATGGAAATTGTTGTTTTCCATATCCAGAATTGCACAATCATTATGCGCCAGATTAGACAACTGGAGGTTAAGGTTTGAATTCTCCCCCGCAACTACAGCCACCTTATTCTGGTAGAATGCCGTCGCATCAACATTCACGAATGATTTGTTGGAAGCCCAAAGAGCAACCCCCTTCCCATTCTTAAACGAACCCCAATGGACATCTACGGAAGCAGCCTTGGCATACAAACCGATGCTTCTGATATTTTCAAAATTTACATCGCGTAGTTCAGCAATGCCATTCTCCACCGCAAGGCCAATTTCGGCATTAGAGATATACACGTTCTGGAATTTCGCAGAGCGCTGACCGGTTACCGAAATGCCATTCCAATAAGCATCGGGATTTTGAGACTTGAGCACCACAGGCTGTCCACTCTCACCCACAAAGGCGACAGAACCACCCTGCACATCCAAGCCTGTACCCGGAGCAAAATCCACAACCGTTCCTGCCTCCACAACCAGAGCCTTGCCCTCGGGAACCATAATTGTTTCTTGAACGATATATGGGGAATTAGCGGCCTTCAAGAAGCCCGAAACCTCACCCTTTAAAATAGAAGGAGCTGCCTCCGCCATAACAAGCGGGGCAGCCATTAAAATACACGCTAGAAGCCGTACACCAAATCCCATCAACGAACCTCAAAGATCTTCTGCGCCTTGGCCGTAAAGCCACTCTTGTGAACGACTTCAATATCAAAGCGATTTTGAGCGTTCCGCATCAGATCTAAGGGTATCTGGTAATCTAGAGACTGGATCTGCGCCAAGGACTCCTGTAATATAACTTTTCCATTATGCTTTACAGTCACCTTGTACAGATATAGGGGGTCATTTTCAGGGCTACGAATCTTAAACTGGAGCGTTTTGGTAATACGGTCCTGCATTCCCTTTGGCGGAGGCGGAACTTTCAGGACTTCCTTGGCATTTCCATAGACATCGATATTAAAGTGTTTCACAGGATAGCAGCCCAAATCCTTTTCCATCTTGGCTTCGTTTCCGGCCTGGTCCTTCATGGAGAACTCATACTTATGAACTCCAGAGGATAGCGACACACGCTTCTGTTCGTTACGAGTGAGAGCCTCTTCCATCACTGGAGCGCCGTCGTTAGAAATAGTCAAAATACCTGCATCGCCCAGCATTTCCCCTACAGAGACGAACATCTTACAGGCGATAGAGTCATAGGAGAGGAACTTGAGAGACGGAGCCTTCTGGTTCACGCCAGGACAAGCCTTATCTACCGTCAAATCGACATTCTTCACATCCACAATGCTACCTGCCACAAAAGAGATTGTGGCAGAAGTTTCATTCCACAGATTGTTGGCATCACTGAGAGCAATCTTCTGGGAGAAGTTATGGGGCTTTCCATCAGCAACCATAATCAAGTTTTCGGAAGTGAAGGAGCCGACCTTCAAGATCAAAGAAGCGCTGGTATCCTTAGTGAAGTAAGAACCCTCAATGGTGAGGCCCTCATCGCAAATGGAAACCGGAGATGTTGTGTTGAGAGTGAAGCCATCCGTAGGTTCTACCTTAGTCGCATTCTTCAGTTCTTCCTGATGGGCGGCATCGGCCTCTTCAATCTTCTTGACGAGGACCTTGACATCCTTTTCCCCAGAAGCAATGATTGCTTCCACCTTCTTGGCAAACTTGGTATCGCCGGAAGAAGCAAGTTTCATGGTGACCAAAGTGTCAGCGCCAATCACTGTTTCACCAGCAACGATGTTCACAGACTGAGGTTTAGACTTCTTTTTACCTTTCTTAGCCTTGGGAGCCTTGTTGAGGGAGATTTCCAACTTACCGGTGGCCAAACTAGCAAAGAAGGTGTCTCCGCCACCGATAAAGCCATTCGTACCGCGAATAGCAGCGGTTGCGGTCGCAGTCTTGAAGGTGAAGGAAGACTTTTTCTCTTTCAGTTTATGTACTGCGAAATTCACATGACCCTTCTTGATATCCAAGCGGGTCTTGAATGCACCCTTGCCATCGGACTCCAGAAGCTGGGACATTTCCACTTCGGCAAATTCTGCAATGGTGATGATACTGCCATCAGGGAGACCGAACACCACCTCGGATTCCTGACCCGTACGAACACGGTCCGTCTGATAGATGGGGGAAGAAACGCGAAGCGGAGCCCAATCCTTCTGCTTAGCTTTTTGGCGATCCACCTCACCGAGGACGGAACGAACCTTACCCACTGCGGAAGCAGAGAAGGCAAGTGCCGGAACAAGAAGCATTACCGGAAGCAAGCGAAACATTGAAATTTTGAAACTCATAAAACCTCAAAGACCCCTAGGGCATTTTAACATATAAAAAATATGAAATTTTTTTGCCCTTATATAGGGGAAAGTGCCAAGATGTGATTTACCGCAAAATGTGAGATTCCGCAAGCGGAAATTCAGCTATTTTCACGCAAAATAAGGCTGTTAAGCCTTGTTCGGCTTTACCACCACAGGGCGGAGACGCTTACCACACAGGGTTACCACAATTCCCGCCTGGGCAAACATGTAGTAGGCCGTATCACGGCTGTTGTTCAGGGTGGACTTGGGGTCGTAATCATCCTTGGTCACAAAGACCTCAGAAACGCCCGCCAAGCTCACATCCAGGGCGCAGCGCTCGCAGGGGAAACCAATCACATAGAGTTTGCATCCCGGAGGCACCTTTCCGCGGGCATAATGGAGGGCGTTGATTTCCGCATGAACCATGAAGGGGTACTTGTTCGCCTCAAACTCATGATGGCTCAGCACCTCGCCCGTATCGGCATCTTGCAAGTCGTAGGCCAGCAGCTGCTTTTCACGGGTATACGGCACAGTTTCGTCATCAAAACCGGCCGGAGCGCCATTATAGCCCGTGCTGAGCACACGGCCGTCGGCACTGACGAGGACAGCCCCCATCTGGGTATTCTGGTCTTTACTGAGGCGTGCCTGGGCACACATCATCTGGGTATAGACTTCATCGCGAAGCTTGGTACGGGATTCATTCTTGTTCATGAGCAGGAATATAAAAAAAGGCAGGCCGAAGCCCGCCTCCATATTCAGAAAAACTGGATTTATTCGATGGTCTTGCCCTTTTCCACGGCGTCGGCAATGGACATACCCGTAAATTCCTGGGCGCTGAACCAGCGACCGCTCTTCTTGTCGTCCAAAAGCACGCTGACCATGGAACCCGGAATCACAGACTCTGGAGCGTTAGGAGCGTTAGGACCGCCCAAATCCGTGCGGAGCCAACCCGGGTCCATGACGTTCATCATCACGTCGGTGCCGTTCAGCTTGCAGGCAAAGTCCTTCACAAACTTGGTGAGAGCAGCCTTTGCAGCAGCATAAGCGGAAAGTTCAGGCTCGTTGGCGATACCGCTCGTAGTAAGCTGCATACGGCCAAAACCACGCTTGATCATGCCCGGCAAGAAGTGGTACACAATCTTGATGGGGGCAAAGAAGTTCACCGCCATGGCCTGATGGAAGTCTTCCATGGTGTTGGTGGTGTAATCAGTGAAGTAGTGGCTCATGAGGCCCGCGTTGTTGAACACCAAGTCCACCTGCACGCCCCAGGAATCAATCTCTGCGAGGGCGGCATCGATTTCAGCTTCGTTTTCCAGATTGCAGCCCACAGCGCGAACTTCCACGCCAAAAGGCTTGATTTCCGCCATCACCTTTTCGGCATGGCTCTTGTCACGGCCCTGCAAGATGATGTTTGCACCCAGTTTCGCCATTTCGATAGCCGTCAGGCGACCTACACCACGGCATCCGCCAGTGACGAGGCACCATTTACCCTTCACATCAATCATATTTCATCCTTTGCGCTACTGCGCGAAATAAAATTCACTACGGGAGTTAAAATAAACTTTTCACGTCACAAAAAGAGGCACGCGAGTTCGAAAAACGTTTACATCCGTAAAAAACGGCCCTATGCACTGACCGAAAGCGAAGAAACCGCCAAGGCCGGCACTTTATAGCTGGCGAAGGGGTCCCGATATTCAGAGCCAACAGCAACGATGTCGCGCAGAATGTCAAAGAAGTTTCCGCTCAAGGTGACGCTATCTACCGGGTGAGCGATAACGCCATTCTCACACCAAAAGCCGTGGGCCCCGATGGAGAGTTCTCCGCTGGTAGCGTTACAGCCGGAATTGCCCTCCAAGCGCACCACGAAGAGGCACTTGGGGAAAAGCTTCAGCAGCTCGTTTGTGGTCATGGTGCCCGCAGGAACACAGAGGTTGTAGAAATCCGTAGCCATCTTGGTGCCAAAATCCCGAGCGCCATTGCCCGTAGTTTGGCAACCCGCCTTTGCAGCAGTCTCCAGATTGTAAAGCGCCGAGGTGAAGACGCCTTCATCCACCACCTTCACCCGACGAGTCGGGCAGCCCTCAGAATCATACATGTAGCGATGCTGGAAGAGTTCGCCCTGAGGGTCACTCCAGAGAGAGAATCCCTTTGCGGCGATAACCTCGCCCTCTTTCCCTGCCAAGCGGGAAAGGCCCTTCTGCATGGCTTCTGCGATGAAGGGCTGCACGTACATCCCGATAACGCGGGCAGAAATCCGTTCCGAGAAAACCACCGGAATCTTGCCGCCATCAATCTTCTTGGCGCCAAAGAGTTCTGTAGCATAGCCTGCAGCCTTGGAAGCAATTTCATCCAAATTAAATTCATTCCAGTCACGGCCAGACTTGGAGAAATTTCCCAACTTCTTGACGCCATCGCGGGAGGCCACTGCTCCAACGCCAATGGAAGCAGAATTGGACTTAGTCTCATAGAAAACGCCGCGATGGTTTGCAATGACGGAGTTGCCAGACGACATGTCCGCACCCAGGTATGGAATGTTTTCAATCTCCCTGGACTTCGCAAACGTCATTTTTTCCAGTTCGATGCAAGCATCCTTCATGGTGGCGAGATTCAAACTTTCCAAACTGGAATTGTAATTAAATCCATCGTCCTTGAAGCCTTGATCCGAAGGAAGTTCAATCTCCACCTTTTCGGTCCACTGGGTATGGCACAAAGCATCTTTCAAGGTCTGTTCCAAGGCATCCTTGGAAAGCCGTTCCGTATGAGCATAACCAGGGTGACCATCCCGAATCACACGAAGTCCAAGGCCCACGGAATCTGAAATTTCCGTATTCTGCACCTGGCCCTGAAAAACCGACAAACCCTCGGAATGAGAATTGGAGGCAATGATATCAAACTGCTCCGCCTCCCCTTTGGCCTTTTCACAAATAAAAGATACTGCTTCAGAAATATTCATAATCAAAACTACGGATTTGAATAACGGTTGGACTTACTTTGCAACATGCGCCAGAAAGCCGCAGGGCTCCCGGTCACCGATTCCAGAGATGTGGCTATTTCAGGAGTAATGGATTCTTCGCCAGCAATGAGCTTTTCCAAAAAATCAACGCCCATACCCAAGCGACGAGCAAACTCCGGCTTATCCATTTTGAGCCATTCCAGGCTTTCTAGAATTGCCTGGCCCGGAGTTGGAGTTCCATGTCTAGCCATCAAATTATCCTTACATCGTTTTTACTTCTTTGAAGAAATATACATAGATTGCAAGCGCGCCACGCCTTCTGCAAAGACTTCCGGCGGATTAAGCAGGCTCACTACAACCCAGCCGTCTTCCTCGAAATCAAAGAAGAATCCCGGCTGCACCAGCACATGTTTTTCACGCAAAAGTTGGAGAGTCAATTTTTCATCGTCCTCACCCAAACGAATAGCCGCATACCAGCCGCCCAAAACCTCCGGGCAGTATTTGGAAGGGAATGCAGAGCGCAGAACCTTCCAGTTGACCCGCAAACGTTCACGAATCGAGGCTTCGTACATCGCAGCATTCGCTAGCATTGGAACAGCAAGGGCCTGAGCAGGAGCAGAAACGCTCAAATAAGCATCCGCCACAAATTCTAGTGCGGCGCGAATGGGCTCGAATTGTTCCGTCGGAGCATAGAATGCCATCCAGCCAAGCTTCAACTGAGGAGAGCCGACGGTTTTACTGAGGCCGTTCAGCCAGAAGATTGGGCAACGGGGGCCATCTTTGGGAGATATGCTTCGAGCGTCGGCCTTCAAGTATTCCCAAGAACGACGAACCTTGTCGCTAAAGCCGTAATCGCCAAAAACTTCATCCACCACAAGAATCAAGTTGCGTTCTTCACAGAAATGCACAACTTCGTTCCATTCCCTCTCCCCTACGCAATGGCCTGTAGGATTATGAGGAGAAACCAGAAGAAGAATTTTGGCTTTTTCGGATGCGCTGAGAAGGCTGTCCGTATCCAGCACAAAGCGGAATTCTTTTTCACGGGCAAGCTTCAAAAAATAAGGGTAGCATTCCAGATGCTCCAGCTGGGCCAGCGTATCGAGAAGCGGATAGCCCGGCATTGGCGTGAGGATTACATCCCCAGGGTCGCAGAACGTCTTGAAGAGAATGCTGTAGGCCTCGCTAGTACTGGCCGTCAGAAGAATCTGCTCTGGCGAAAACCATCCACCGCGGGCTTTGTAATATTCGGCCACCGCCTCACGAGCAGACATCCTGCCCGCTGCGTCCGGAACCCACGTCCCAAACTCACCGCGGGCAGCATCTACCGCAGGTCCCAAGTCAAAAGGCAAGCCCACCTTCAGCGGGCTACTGACCGTCATGTCGATGAAGTCCGATGCGGTTTTGTCCGGCGCAGTTTCTGCCGAGGTCGGCATCACCAAAGCCTTCGCCTTCTCCAATTCCGCAAAGAACGGGCTCGGGTCCAAATCCTTTGGAAGCCGCTTAGAAAACTTCACCACTTTTCAGCCCCATGCCGGGAATGTTACTTCTTATAAAGCAGGTTCACGCCGCAGAACAAGGCACGCATGTTGGCCTTCAAGGTATCGCTGCTGACACCGCGACCTTCCAGCTCCACATCGTGAGCCTTCAAAAGCATCTGACTGAGACCGCGACCCGCCCACATTTTGTCCTTCTCAGTCACCACCAGCTGGCGGTACTTCACCAAGTCCACCGGCATCTGGATTTCGCGCATGAGCATAAGGCCTGCTTCAATAGGGCCTTCAGCCATGACGGAGCGCTCCATAGACTGTCCGTCCTTCTTGAAGTGGAATATAAAGCGGTTCTCGTCGGGAATCACTTCCACATTGTTGAACACCAGACGGCCATTCACATTCACCAACTGTTCGCGGAAAACGTCCAGCACGCGTTCGGCGCAAAGCTCGCCTTCCTTCTCGCTCAAAGCTTTCAGCACCGGCTGCAAAGTCGCGGCCTCCTGCAAAGTCATCTTGTAGCCGAACTTGGTGATGATTTCGTACACGGCAGTGCGGCCACTCTGGCTCGTGAAGCTGAGGGAATCATTCTGGTTACGACCAATGATGGAGTAATCGATAGGGCGATAGGCGCCCTTCTTCATATCCTTCGTCTTGCTGGCGCCATCCTGATGGATGCCGCTGCGGTGCACAATAGCTTCCGCACCAATCAACGGGGCACGAATATAGATAGGCACGCCGCTCCACTGGCTAATGAGAATAGCCGTTTCATAAATGCGGTCCAGGTGCAAGCCCGTATCCACACCGGAATTGTGGAGGCCCAAAGCCACCTCATACAAGTTGGTGTTACCGCAACGTTCACCCAAGCCATTCAAAGCCACTTCCAATTGTGTTGCGCCCACAAAGAAGCTTTCCACCGTAGCAGCAGTCGCCATGCCCAAATCATTGTGGCAATGGACAGAAATCGTGACGTCCTTGGGCAAAGCCTCGTAAACCTGCTGAATCTGGTCCACATACAGCTTGGGGCGGTAGCGTTCCACCGTGTTCGGCAAATTGATGGTAGTGGCACCCGCCTCCACCACGGCCTTCAACACATCGATAACGAAATCCATGTTCTCCAGGCAGTCGCCGAAGTGTTCCGCACTGAATTCCACATCGCCCTTGTCACCCACCAGGGACTTGGCCAAGGTAACACACTTCACAGCCTTTTCCTTCACCTGTGCAGGCGTCAAATGCAGCACATGCTCCATAGAGAGCGGGCTTGTGGCAAGGAAGGTATGAATGCGGGGGTGCGGCGCGAACTGAATTGCCTCCCAGCAGCGCTGGATATCGCTTTCCACACAACGGGCCAAGCCAGAAACCACAATTCTGGATGCAGATTCGTCACCTTCGGAGGCCATCTTGGCAGTGAGTTGCGCCAACTCCTTGCAGGATTCAAAATCCATTTCGGAAGATGCCGGGAAGCCCACTTCGGCACCCTGAACCCCAAGCTTCAAAAGCTGCAGGTACACATCTTTCTTCTGTGCATTATTCCAGGGCTTCGGAAGAGCCTGGTTGCCATCGCGGAGTGTTACATCGTAAAAGAATGGTTTTCTATTTTCGTTCATTTTTATCTCCTTGCCCGCCCATGCGCTGCAAGATTTTCCGTGCTTAAAGTTAGCATAAAAGAAGAACCCGCATCGGATGGAAGCGGGCTCTTTATGGTTAAATCTGTTAGCGCTTTGCTTTAGACAATACCTTGGAACCTCGCTCCAGAAGCGATTAGGCATAGAAGTCGAAGGTTCAAGTTTTGCATCATAAAGTTTTGCCCTAATTCTCGTGACTTACTTATTCTCGAAATAGTAGGTCTGGAGAGTCTTGCCATCCTGAGAGAACTGGATGATCTGCTTACCCTTGGGAAGGTCGCCAGTAATCTTGAAGAGGTTTTCTGCAATGTAGGTAACCTTAAGGTCAGTAGCCTTATCCTTATCTACGAAGAGGCCCTTCTTTTCAGCAGCGTCAAAGCCCTTACAGTCAGCGTGAGCGGCAACGTCGCCTTCCACAGCCGGGTAGGTCTTAGCAACAAGCGGAGTAGTCACAGAAGAAGCATTGCGATAGAACACGTCAAGCTTGCCGCCATCGATCACGCGAGGTGCCGGAAGCGGAATCATCTTGGGAGCGCCCTTCTTAGCCTTCTTGTCTTCCTTGCCAGGAATCTTGGCAGAGCCATCCTGCTGCGGGAATTCCATGCGGTAACCTGCAACAGAAGCGTCGCACTGGGTAGACCAAATCACCCATTCGTTCTGAATCTTCTTCGGACCTTCTTCGGAACCCGTGTAGAGACCCGGATCCACCTGGTCACTGTAGATGTAGAAGTTCACCGTCAAGTTCGGATTTTCTTCAGTAGTGGTGATGGTGTTGCGAGTCTTGATGTACTTGGAACGACCAGCGATGGCCTTATAGGTGCCAACGGGAACGTTTTCAAACTTGAAGTGACCCTTGCGGAGTTCCTGTTTGAACTTGTACTTTTCCTTCAGGGTGGAGTAAATGGTAGAGTCAAACCAGACAGTAGGCATTTCGAGAGCCTTGCCTGTGAAAGCGTCCAGCACATCACCTTCGATGGTGCCGGTCTTTTGGCAACCGGTCATAGCAAATGCAATGAGTGCGGCAGCGCAGAATGTGAGTTGTTTCTTCATATTGTTCCTCATTGTAAAAATGCACAAAAGCCCTCCCGGAAAGGGAGGGCAAATGCTAATTAAGCTTCTTCGGCCTTGGCAGGGGCAGCCTTGCGGGTCTTGCGCTTAGCAGAAGTGATGTTTGCACCACCAGCAAAACGCTTGTTGAAGCTGTCGATACGGCCAGCCGTATCCACGCGATGCTGCTTACCCGTCCAGAACGGATGAGTATCAGCGGTGATTTCCAAGGAAATCACGTTATATTCAACACCATCGATAGTCTTCTTTTCGGCGGAAGACTTCGTGGAGCGGGTGATGTATTCTTTACCCGTATTCGCATCGACGAACACGACCGGTTGATAGTTAGGGTGGATACCTTGTTTCATTTTATAACTTCCTATGAAGTAGTTGTTTGAGAGCTCAAATTTAGATGATTTTTGGATTTTTGGCAAGCAAACGCCCTTTTTTTAGTAATTTTAGGGGCATGAAACGCTGTTTTCTCCTTTCTCGCGCCTTGATGGGTTCTCTTTTTTTAATGGGTTGGACTGGTTGTGACCAGGCCTCGGGTTCAGCCTGCGACCCCGTCCGGGTGGCTAAGATTGTGGAAATCAACAAGAAAATGCCGCTTCTGGAATGGCCAGACAGCATCTATGTGGCCTCCCTGGACTCCATCCTAAAGCTTGAGCCTCTGAAGAAGAACGCCGACAAGGAGAAGAAGCCGCAGCTCGCCATGAACGCCCACCAGGCCCCCATCTTCAACCTCCCGAGTTCTGTGACAGGCAAGAAGGATGCCCCGAAGGCAACGAAAAGCTCGACTGCTAATGCCAGCAGCAAGAATGGAGAAGCAAAAGCCTCGCAGGCAAACCACTCCGCCGAGAACTTCGCCAACCAGTTTTCCACGGCGCTCTCCGCCCTCCAGTCCGACCCCTCCAACGCAAGCCTCTACCGCGTTGTGGAAGCCAAGGATGGAGACGATTTGTTCAAGCTGTTAAAGCGGAGCTATGGCGCAAGCGCCCAGAACCTCCCCCGGTTCTACGTACTTTCGACATTACAATCCGTAAACCCCGGCGTGGTGCTAGAGCACCTGAACGCCGGCGACAAAGTGCGGATACCTAGGATTTAAATTATGAGTTACTAATTATGAATTACAAGAGGTTCGCCACTCGGCGAACCATTTTTTATAGCTCGTAAAAAAAGTTCGCGATTCCATGCCCGCGAACCTCTCATAACTTATAATTCATAACTAGAAACAAAGCACAGCTTTGTTTCTAGAGTACACCCTTGCTGCTGGGAACACCCTTCACATTGCGGGAGGGAGCCACAGCCATAGCCACAGAGCGGGCAAAAGCCTTGAAGATTGCTTCCAGGCAGTGATGGTTGTCGTTACCGTAGAAGAGCTCCACATGGAGGTTCATGCGGGCATTTTCGCAAACGCTCTTGAAGAAGTGCTCGAACATGCTGGCTTCAACGCCACCTGCCATTGCCGCAGGGAGCTCCACCTTCCACACAAAACCGATGCGGTTGCTAAAGTCGATGCACACGCGGGCCAAGGCCTCGTCCATGGGGACAAAGTAGAAGCCATAGCGTTCAATGCCCTTCTTATCGCCCAAGCATTCCACGAGAGCCTGACCGAGGACGATGCCGATGTCTTCCATGCTGTGATGCATGTCTACTGCAGTGTCGCCCTTGCAGGTCAAATCCAGATGGAAGCCGCCATGGACCTGAAACAGGTCCAACATGTGGTCCAGAAAAGCGTTGCCGGAATCAATCTTCCCGCGGGAAGCCTCGTCCAGGTTGAGGAAGAGGTCGATGGAAGTTTCAGAAGTCTTTCTTGAAATTGTAGAAGTTCTCATGTTGAACCTACTTTAAAACTTTTCCGTTGTACACATTGAATTTCGCAACACGGGCGTTCTTTGCCAGAGGAATCTTTGTAGTCTTTCCATTCAGTACCATCTTGGAAATAGCACGAGGTTCACCGATTACTACAAAGACCGTATCGGTGGCCTTATAGACCATGCGAGTCCCGGCCTTTACCAAGTTGGATTCGCGAAGAAACTTATCATCATCTTCATGACGCTTGATTCCTATCCAGGTGCGCATTTCACCAGAAGCCACCAGTTCCAAGCGAGTCTTTGCACCCTTTACAGCAGGTTCTTCAGCAGCAGTTTCTTCTGCCTCCTCTTCTTCAGCAGCCTCTTCTTTTTCGGTCGATGTTGAAGAAATGAAAATCGTAGCTGACGCCGGGAGCGCAGACTTCTTCACTGCGGAATCCACTTCCGCCTGACTTAGGCCCGGTTCCTTTTTCTTTGCCGTATCGGCTGCAACAGTATCCACAGCCGCGAGAGAATCGCCTTCCAGAGAATCGGCGGCAATCGCACCCTCGGGCATTTCCGCAGGTTCCATAACGGGTTCTTCCACCACAGCTTCCTTAACCGGAGCAGATTTCGATACCGCTTCCGTAGCCTTGGAAACATCACGAGCGAAATGAGCCGCGAGCACAATGGCAAGACCCACAATCACGACAATGATGGGAATAATGAAATTCTTATGCTTTGCGGGCTCTTCAAGACCAAGAGGATTGGAAGCCTTGTCGGCCTTAGGAGCAAAATCACTAAGAATGCTGGCGTGGCGAGTTCCGCTTTCGGCACCATACCAGTCCAAAACACGCTTCTGGTCCAGGCCCAGTTTGTTGCTGATGGAATTCAAATAGCTGCGGAGATAGGCCTCAATGGGGAAAGCCTTCCAATCCCCGGCTTCAATAAGCTCAACGTTCTTTTCCGATAAATGCGTTACCGTCGCAAGATCTGCAGCGGACATACCACGAGCCTCACGGGCTCGTGCGAGATAGGCGCCAAGACGTTCGTCGGGTCGTTTATCTTCAATAGGATTCACTACTATACCTTCAACTTTAATTTTTCAAGCATTCCAAGGGTGCGAGCCACGGGGAGCCCCACCACATTGTAATAGCAGCCGCGAATAGAGTGGATGAGGCGAGCACCCTGCGTTTGGATGCCATACGCCCCAGCTTTATCCAGCGGGTCTTTAGAATTTACATAATTTTCGAGGTCTTGTTGGGAGTTTTCCCGAAAAATCACCTCAGTTTCTTCTTCAGAGGCGTCGAGGATTATTCCATCTTGGACGATGGCGACGCCCGTGATTACTTTATGCGAACGACCGTTCAGCGCCCGAAGCATGCGGAGCGCATCTGCGGCATCCTTCGGTTTGCCGAGAGGCTTATCGTCGAGAAATACTAGCGTATCGAACCCGAGAACCACTGCGCCCGCCTCCTTGCGAGAGACGGCCATGGCCTTCGCCACCGCATTTTCCCGAGGATAATCCAGAGGATTTTCGCATTTGGGATTTTCCTCCTCGCCCGAGACGAGAACGCGGAATTTTATGCCCAGCTGGGAGAGGATTTCACGCCTGCGAGGAGAACCACTTGCCAAGATTAATGCTGAATTATGAATGCTGAATGCAGAATTATCATCAGACGAAGTCAATGTTGAATCATGAATGCTGAATGCAGAATTACCATCAGACGAAGTCAATGTTGAATCATGAATGCTGAATGCAGAATTACCATCAGGCGAAGTCAATGTTGAATTACGTTTCATATTTAACACCCTTCCTTTTTTCTGCCGACTTCACAATACTAACTAGAATTTTCGTCAACTCCTCCACATCTTTCAGTAGAGGCTGAGCCTTCTCTGTGGATATGTAACCGGTATCCATCATCAACGAAATCCAATATTCCGTTTCAGAAGCCTCTTTCAAAGAAATGCTCATTTTCGCAATGAAATCAGCATGACTCTGACCTCTTATCGCCTCATGTATATTTGCCCCTATGCTCGTTCCAGATTTCAGCATTTGCTTGGAGAGAACATACTCTTTTTTCTCTTGCACAAGCTGCTGATACAAATGAACAATATTTATTGCAAATGCCCGACTTTTTTCAACAATAACATTAGAATTCTTTTCCATATAGTCTATTTCCTAATCTTTTTCATTCCACAAGATACTCGTCCTGACAAAATTCAGCATTCTGCATTCAGCATTCTTAATTAGTAGAAGTTTCAGTGCTGCCGGCGTTCAGCTTGATATCGGGCAAATCACGCACGTAGATGGAGAAACTCCAGCCCGCGGCAGGCCCTGTTGGAGTCCAAGTGAAATCCAGTTGCCAGCAGTGGAGAACGCGGTTGAAGGTAAATTCATGCGTGACAAATTTTCCTTCGTTGTAATCGTAACGGGTGCTGTAGCTCATCTCCCAATTCACCGTAGGCTGGAATGTGGCCGTGATTCCCGTGGAATGCGACACGTCATCCCTGAACAAATCCTTCCCTACGCGAGTGCTGGAGAAGGTGTAACGGTAGTCAAAGCCAAAACTCCACTTGAGCATTTCGTACTTGCCCATCTGGGAAGGGAGCCCTCCGTTGAAATCGCCATCCCAATGGAAGTTGCGGGAAAGCTCATAGCCCCAATAGGTGAGTTCCGGAACTTGCACCTTGTTCGGATTGCTGGAGAACTGATGATACACACTATGACGAGTATTTATGGTAAACAAGTAATCCGGCAAGAGTTGCAAACCAAAACTGGATGTAATGTCGGAGAAATTCAGAGAATCTGCCGCAAAGTTGTAGGACACATTGTGGCGTGTGGTAAGAATACGCCTGTTGCCATACTGGTCCTCCACCGTAGAAGATGTATCGCCGTTGGCGGTATCCGCCACATGGCCCACCACCGTCAAATACTTGATATCGAAATCATTGTTCAGGCCAAAGCCCACCGTTTTCTGTTTTTCCTGATAAGGTCTCTGCCCTAACAACGGATGTGGAGCAAAATGTTTCACCGTATCAATCTCTGGAGCATAGGTATACGAAACACTTGGAGAAAGCACATGGCGTGCACCCGTGAATCTTCCCCACTCCGGCAACCAAATTCCATACAACTTCGTATCGGCCGTAATGCTGTAATCGTGATTGTAGGCAAACTCACCATACTCATCATGCTCCGGATCCAGGCTCATGCGGCGCTTCCAGTACTTGCTGGAATCCTGAGGATTAATCCAAGAAGTTCCCGTCCAATAGCCCGTAAATGAAGCCTTAGGCGTAAGATTCAAAACATTAAACAGCGTCAAGGAATAATCCAGAGAATAATTGCCCGTATAGCCAACGTATTCCGCCGTGGTATCCATATCGAGGATTGTATCACGAGCACGCTTGGTGTAATAGTTAAATCGGTTATTGAAGTTGTAGTTGAACTTTTCCATGTAGCTTTCAAAGGAGCCATCGTCTGCAGCCTCTTCGTCTTCGTCCAACTCAAACTCAAAAAGCGGACCACTCATACGGTACTGCACGTCCGGAATTTGGCGTTCCATCATGTCAGTCACCAAGTTGTGCTGCTGACTTCCCTTCACCGTAAGGCTCTTGTTGGTGCCGAACTTTCCGGAATAGGCCAGCTGTGCATTTGCCTGCTGGTTCAAGATGGTCTCGGCATCGAGGCCGTTATCCTTACGCACATTCTGACTACTGACGAAGGAACCGGAACCGCTCAAGGTGTGCTTGCCATCAGGAGTGAGATTCTGGTTATGGGCGAAGGAGATGTCATAACCACTGTTAGCGAAATCAAACTCCTCCAAATATGATGTATAACTAATATTTCCATCCAGCACGTAACGTTTTTTGTAACGCACCTCGCCCGTCATAGTGGAACGTTCAAACCGAGCTTCCTCACCTTCAATAATATCGCCCTTCAAAGTGGCGTCCCAATAATCGTTAGGAGCATAGTAGACACCCAAGTTGCTGATGTAGTAGCCCTGTACCTGGTCACCACCGAATTTCGGAGTCAACAAGCCAGAACGGCGACCGCTCTTGAGAGGCGCCACCACCATGGGAAGTACCGCCACCGGCACATCGGCAATGTTCAGCACCACAGGCCTTGCAGTGATGGTCTCCTTTGGCTTTACCACCATGCGGCGGCCGTAGAAGTAGAAGTGCTGGTGCGTGGAATCGTTACAAGTACTAAAGTCACCACGAGCAATCTGCAAGCGGGTATCGGGCAAGCGCCGCACCTCCATGCCGTTCAACTGCTGATTGTCCTGATACGTGGTAGCGTAATATATCTCGCCTACGCGGCTCTTCATGTTGTACTTCATCCGCATACCCGAGAGGGAGGGATTGGAGGATTCTCGCAATATGGGGTCTCCGCTTGCGGCAAGGACGCTGTTCTGCTGGTCGAACCAGATGGTATCTGCATCCAGCGTGGCGGTTCGGTATTTCAGTTGGGCACTGTTATTCAAATTGAAGGTGGATTTTTCCACATCGTAAATCAAGTCCACCGCACGATATTCCACGGTATCCGTACCTGTGGTATCGTTCATCCAGTCCACTTCGGTAGTGTCCTCTTCCTCCTGCACACGCTCTTCAAGCTCAAAGCGAGTCATCTCCTGGCCGAGCACGGCAGGAGCAAACAGGGTCGCAAGTACAAACGACAAAACGACCCACAGAAGGCTATGGGTTCTAGACATTGTCATGTCGGGGATAAAATAGAAATTTGGAGGTGGCAGCAAGATGCTGGGCAAAACGAAACGGGCCTGCAGACATACTGCAGACCCGATTCAAAACCTTGAGGTTATAGCGATGTTCTTCGCGTAAAACGCAGTTTACGTTCTACACAGGATGTGGCTTACTTGAGGACAGCAAACTTGCCAGACACGCCCGAAAGTTGCTCAAAGCTCACCATATAGCGGCCAGAAGGAACATTGGCTCCATCCCAGCTTACAGAATTGATGCCCACGTTAGCGTTATCCAAGCGGGCTTCGAAGACCATGTTGCCGCTGGCATCGCTCACCTTCACCACCACCGTACCAGCGTTCTTCAAAGTGAAGGAAATCTTCTGACGGTCAAAGCCACGAAGCTTTGCGCCATTGGACTTTGTGCTGTTAGTTTGTTTGTAACTCGGAGCAGGAGCTTCAGCCTTTTCTACGAAAATGCCATCAAGGCCCTTAGCACCCACCGTCTGTTCGGCAGGAATGGTGCGGCCATTGCTAAGCACCGTCAAAAGCTTCTTGTCCGTGGTGTTTGCAGCAGCGAAGGTTTCCAACTCTTCCGCAGAGAATTCCTGCTGACCGTTGTACCACTTGGTCACGGCTTCACCATCCAGGTTTTCCACACGCATCTGAGCACGACGAACCGTAGCCGTATAGGTATCACCACCGCTCACATAAGTGAGTTCCACCGGGCGGTTCACCTGACCGCGGATGAGGTTCTTGGACTCGTCGATAGACTTGCCCTTCAGGGAAATGCCATCAATAGCGATGATTTCGTCACCTACCGCAAGTTTGGATTCTGCTGCAGGGCCACCAGGAATGACCTCCACCACATGGACGCCAGCCGGCACCTGATAGATGGTGATGCCGATGCCACCAAATTCTTCGCTAGCCATAAGAGGGGCTGCAACCAGAGCTGCAGTCAAAGCCACTTTTGCAAAACGATTCATAAAAACTCCTTACTTCTTCTAAATCCAATATATATAAAAACTCAAAAAAGCGCAACCGGACTAATACTTGCCATAGTATCCATAGCCGTAATAGTGGCCACGATCGTGCTCGCAATGGTTCATCACAAAGGCGCAGGGCTTATCGCCAAAGAGTTTGAGCTTTTTGATAGTTTCCTTAATCTCATCCATGGAATGCTTGCCGTAATGGAGCACCACAAGATTGAAGTCCACCACCGGCCAAATGAGCTCAGCATCGGTAACGAGACTTACCGGAGGCGTATCCACGATGACCAGGTCAAAATTTTCATCTGCCTTAGCAAGCATATCTGCGAAAACCTTCCCGCGGAGAAGTTCGCTTGGAGAAACCGCGGCACGGCCAGCACCCATCACAAAAAGGTTCTTGACCGGAGATTCGACGCTTGCTTCCATGATGTCTTTTTTGCCAGCAAGGACATCGGCGAGGCCAGCGTTCTTGCGCCCGCGATGAACACCGCGACGCATATCCGCATCAATCAAGAGAACCTTCTTGCCAGAGACAGCATGAAGCGCCGCCAGATTCAAAGAAACGAAGCTCTTGCCCACGCCAGGAATAAGTCCCGTAACCATAATGTTTTTGTTGGCGCCCGTGGTGCTGAAATCCATAGCCGTCTGGAGCGAGCGGATTGCTTCGCTAGCAGGATCATCAGGAGCAGCCGACACCAGAGGTTGGCCGGCGGTATGCCCTTTGTGCTTACGGCGATGGAGAATAGCATTATGGCATTCCGGAATTTTTGCGTACACGCACACATCCGTTTCCCGCTCGATTTCAGAAGAACTGCGGACGCCATTCTGGAGCATGCGGAGCAGGAACACAATCAGAACGCCAATCATGAAGCTGGCAGCCACTGCGCAAATCAGGATGTTCAACTTTTTCGGTTTGCTCTGGAGGGGTTCAATCTGAGCGTAATCTACAATGCGCACGTTGCCCACCTCGCCGGCGCGCACCACACGAAGCTGCTGAATGTTGTTGAGCATGGTGGTATAGAGGGCGTTGTTGACCTGGACCTCTTCTTGCAGGCGCATCACCTCTTGCTGCGTGAGCGGCATCTTCTCGGCATTAGCCTTCAACTTCGCAAGTTCGCCGCGGAGTTTTTCCTGCTGCTTGATGATGGTGCGGACGGTAGGATGTTCTTCCTTGAAGAGGCGTGTCGCCTGCTGCCGTTCCTGCTCCAAAGCGAGAATTTGCTTCTGCAAGTCCACTTCCTTTTGCAGGTGAACCTGAGTCTCGCCCGTCATGTCCACAGAACCGATGGAATGGCGATAATCGGCCAGGACCTTCTCGGCGCTGTCCAGCTTGGACTTCACGCCCGGAAGCTGCTGTTCCAAGAATTCCAGCGTCTTTTCCGCCTCGGCACTGCGCATCTCCACATTCTGGCGGAGGTAGGTATTTGCAATGGTATTGAGGATAGAAGCTGCGCGGTCTGCATAGCGGTGAGAATAAGAAACTCCAATGATGCCCGTCTGCTTTCCCTTTTCGGCAACCTTCAAAGACTTGGAAAGATCACGGCTGGCCATCAACGGATTGGATTGGCCAATGCGGAACACCTCCCCGTCTTCCGCACGCAAAAGCTTCACGCGAATGCTCAAGGTATCGCCCGCATAAGGAGCCTTCAGCAAGTCGCCCACATTACCTTCCACCAGAGTAGAGCCCTCAGGCGTAATTACCTTGTAAGTGTTGGCGCCAGTAGCCACCGCCAGCCATTCATCGGCACGGGCAACTTCGGGAATTTCCAAGGCCTCGATGTCCATGCGGCCTTCCTTGTGCAGCAAGCGTTTGAGCTTGTTCACCGGAGTTGCGCTAAAGCACAAATGTTCCTCTTCCACCACATAGCTGAGCACCATGCGGCTCTTGATGAGTTCAATTTCTGCATCGGCAGGGCTCGCCACTTCCAATAAAGCGCCCATCTCGCCCATGGCCTTACTGGCCTTGTTGCCCTTCACATCAATCTGCAAAAGGGCATCACTAGTAAACTGCGGACGAATCCAGAAGGAGACCAACAAGCCAACCACCGCACCCAGGAGCACCATGCCGCACAGGAACAGACGGCGCTTCCACAGAATGCCAATGGCTTCCAGAAGAGTAATCGTATCGTTCTGGGGCTGGGCAATGGCCGCAACGCTGATGGTCTGCTGCTTAGATTCTTCTTGCATACTAACCCTCGTAACCCTTGGGATTGTTCTTCTGCCAGTTCCAGGAATCGCGGCACATTTCCTCGATGCCGAATTTCGCTTCCCAGCCCAGTTCCGCCTTGGCCTTGGCCGGATTGCAGTAGCAGGTGGCAATATCCCCTGCGCGACGGGGCTTGATGCTGTAGGGCACCTTCACACCGTTCACCTTTTCAAATGCCTTCACCACATCCAGCACGGAATAGCCATGGCCCGTGCCGAGATTGTAGATAGCCAAACCACACTTGCGCTCAATCGCCTGGAGGGCGCTCACGTGGCCCGCTGCCAAGTCGCAAACGTGAATGTAATCGCGGACACCCGTTCCATCGGGAGTATCGTAATCGTTACCAAAAACGCCCAGCTCCGGCCGGCGGCCCACCGCCACCTGGGTGATATAGGGCATCAAGTTGTTGGGAATGCCGTTGGGATTTTCGCCAATGCGGCCGCTCTGGTGCGCACCGATGGGGTTGAAATAGCGGAGGAGCACCACGTTCCATTCCGGGTCGGCCTTCTGCACGTCGCTCAGGACCTCCTCCAGCATGGACTTTGTCTTGCCGTAGGGATTGGTGCATTCGCCCTTGGGGCAACTCTCCGTAATGGGGATAACGGCCGGGTTCCCGTACACCGTGGCAGATGACGAAAAGATGATGTTCTTCACGCCGTTGTTCCGCATGGCGCTCACCAGCACGAATGTGGCATTTAGGTTGTTCTCGTAGTATTCCAGGGGCTTCGCGACGGACTCCCCCACAGCCTTGAGACCAGCAAAGTGGATTACCGCACCAATCTTGTACGACTTGAAAATGGAATCCATGGCCACGGCATCACGGACATCCGCCTTGATGAATGGAATGGGCTTGCCGATGATTTCAGAAACGCGATGAACGGATTCTTCACAAGAATTGGAAAGATTGTCCACCACTACGACGGAATGGCCCGCCTTGTCTAGCTCAATAATCGTATGGCTACCAATGTAGCCCGCACCACCTGTCAATAGAATCTGCATACAAAAACCCTTACAGATGGAGAATATAGCTAAATTCTGCGCCTAAACGTTTACGAACTTTCGGAGTTTACCATCCATTTCAAGGCCAGCATCGGCCATGCACTTCAAGGCGAACAAGTCCGCCTCCTCTTCCTTTTGCAGATTCTTGTTGCCGTGATACACATTCTTGATGAAGATGTCCTTTTTGCCATGAAGGATGATGTGGGAAAGTTCGTGGAAGAAAGTGTACCAGAAAGCCTTGCGACTCTTGAAGCGGTCGTGAATCTGGATGATGGGAATATCGCGGTACCAGCGGGCCATGCCATGGATGGGAGCGCTCTTGAAATTCTGCACATACAGGATTTTTATGCCGAGGGAAAGTCCCAGTTCCTGAAGCTTGAGCATTCCCTCGTCAATTTCGCCAGGCTTCCCCATTGTCCGTTCACTGCCATAAGCGCGGGCCAGGTTGAGGAACTGCGGCAAGGCCTTCTTGAGCGCGGAACGCAGCTTCTTGTCGTTCTGCTTTTCCATGGGGATGGCCTCTGCAAGAATTTCGCCCCGGCGAAGCCATACGGAAGTCGCATAGGGGTCCTGCGCCTCTGCAAGCGAAATGCGGAAAGCCACCTTGAGGTCGGCACTCAGATAGTAGTTCTCCCAGGCCTTCGGGGACGCCACCCTGAAGAACCGCAGAATGGGAGAAACATTGTCATCCTTGTTGTCAAGGTCCTTAATCCAGTTGCGGAGAGAAAGCTCTTTCAAGGGGAAATCGGAACGCCATAGAGGCTGACTTTTAAGAGATTCACGCATTTTCTTACGCATCAGGTCTTCTTCATACACCCTCTGCATAGAAAGCCACTCTTCGGCAGCAATGTCGGTAGCATATTCCAGATTAAGCGCCACCTCCGTGGAAACGCGACACTTCCCCTTGAGGATTTCGTTCACCGTCTTAGGCGTATAACCAATACGCCTTGCGAACTCGTTCACATCCATCCCCATTTCCTCAAGCTTTTCCTCAAGGATATCACCGGGAGAAACAACAAAACAATAGTTTTGAATTTCTTTTTTAGCCATAAACCCACCTACTTAATGATAATCTACAATTTCCAGGACTGTCGCCTCGCGCACATTAGACCAAATAACGGATTCATTCGGTTCAGCACCTTTTGAAATCAAACGATACGGTTGATCCAGATTGCACGCCCACTGCCCCTTCCTATTCCCAACCAATTCATGAAAATTACCGGGAAATTGTCTTAGGGCTTCAAAATTCAACGCAGACCTCAAAGAAAAGAGTCTTTTCGCATAAAGCTTCGCCCGCAGCTTACCCAAGGCCTTTAGCGCGGCCCTTTCTTCTGTAGCGTAAAGTTCCAAATCCTTATTGTCAAAACAAACTTTCATAGAACCACCTTCGTTAATCATTTTTCCAAATATATAAAATATTTTTGACAAACGCAAGAGGTGCGTCTTTTTTTTCAATAGATACGTTTTTTATAAAAGAAACGAGCAGCCGGAGCCACTCGTTGTAAGAACGATCCATGGAACGTTCGTATTCACGATCAGTCATGTTTTTCGCCTCCGTCAGCAGGTAATCCACACGAAAATTACTCAACCTGCAGACATTTCATCAACGGGTTTGGCCAATCCACGACCTCTTTTTCGTTGTTGATATCGTCAATAGCCGTAGGCTCGCCAGGAACCCGAGTTTTCATGGTATGGCAAACCGTGTAGAAAACAAGCCTATCCTTGAAAGAATCATCGTTCCCTGGTGTAGGAATATCCGGCCTTTTTCACGTAGGTGTCGAAGTAGTGCCCCATGGAACTGGAGAGCATCATCCCCTCATAGACGGAGGATGGGACCCCGGAATAATGATAGACGGCTCCATCCCGGAACTCCACGCAGAGCACGGAAGTCATGGGATTGTAGCCCACCTGCTTAATTAGGGCGGAATCTACCGGTTTAAGATTACAATTGTGCATATTTTCTCCTTTGTTTGATTTAGCATCAATATGACAAAGGAGAAGGGAAAATGGGAAGAGGGAAATTTAATGGGAAGTTATGTCAACAAAAAAAAGCAAGCAGTCTGCCCGCAGATTTTGGTTGAGCCTGGTCAAAAAAGACAGCTCAAGTAATAGAAATATACACAATCTTTTCTATGAAAACAACTGCCCAAAGTTTTTTTGACTAGGGAGAAACAAGGAAAACTGTTGAGAGAATACGTCTAATCCAATTTTTTCAAACCGCCATGAAGTATTTGCATTACCAAATTCCTCTTATATACACAATACGCAACAGTTAAAGCTGCATAAACGGCAAAACCGTCAAACAAAGATAAATTTTGTGCAATTAACACAAAAGCAACAGAAATAAGCAATTCCTCTATTTTAAGTAAAACAACCCGCTGATTAACAATTTTTTCAACTACATATTCCGAAATGATTGACCTAATCGCCATAACAAGCAATGTACTATATAGAATAAATTTCATTGATTGAATCAAATATGCCGAAAACACAAATAGAACAGAAGCCATTAGCAAACATAAAACATTTATAAGCATCATCATCTTTTCTTTTCTGTACGCTTTCAAATATGTATTTGTAAGCAACGTCAACTTTGCTGAATAAATCATAACAGGCAAAAGTACGGCTAAAAAAGCCACAGACATTTCATATTTGGGCAACCATAATCTCAATATATATGCAACAGGGAAATAAAGAAGCATAGCGCACAACAATATAAAAGACGAGCAATCTCTCATTTTCTTATATAATCTCGGCAAAACATCAGAACTCATTCTTTTTACAGAGGGGAACAGGGCGATGCTCGCCGCCATAATGAATGCTAAAAATATTTGCATCACAGAAAAACTAAACGACACCTGGCCAAAAGTAAGCATTCCCCACTTATTTTGCACAACAAGTCGCATTAATGCTACCATAAAATTTCCGGTCCAATTAGCCAACATAAGCATCAAACCGGCTAAAACATTCATTTTTAATTCCACCAAAACATTTTTTGCAGTCGTTAATTTACCTATGTACAAATCTGGATTGCAAGAAAAAGCATAACATATCGCAATAAATTCACCGAACATTTCAATAAAACAAAACCAGAAGAAATCATTTACATCGCCCCAAATCAGGACAACCGCACCAAGAAGATATACGACCCTGTGCAAAATGACCTGAACTGCATAATTTTTTATTCGATTTGTTATTTGAAAAGAATACGAAGCATAAGTAAAAACATTCTTTATCAAAATAGATACTGCAATAAGAAAAACTAATTCCTTATTTTCGTTTTCAAAGAAAAATAATCCGCACCCCGACAAAATCAAAGCGAAAAAGTTCAAACAAACAAGGAGAATAAAAAATTGGGTTCTAAGTTTAATTTTATCTAGTTGTTCATAATCATATTGGGAATAGCGCAAAACAAACCCATCTAACAAACCAAAGTGTAAAATTCCAACATAATTGGCATAAAGCACAAATGTTTGCCAATACGCATACTGCTGAACATCAATAAATTTAGGAATCAACAGTTGAAGCAGAAAACCACAAGCCATGGATATAACTTGAGCCAACATGGAAATGGAAATATTTCTTTTAATTGACGACATTTTATAAAGGCTTTGTAAAATTTTTCCCCAAAATTAAATACCCTAAAATAACAAACCACACAATCCAAAAAAACTGACTTGGAGAAAAAAGAGCAGAGGTAATAGAAGGCGCAAACACCAAATATAAATAGTTTTTTAAAAAATAAACATATATCATTAATTTTGCAGGCGAGTTTTTCCTTCTCAAGTATTTATTACAAGAGCCAAACACGAACCCTAACAAGCAACAAATAAATGGAATCCCCAGCATTCCAAAATCTTTTATATACGATCTAAATCCAGTGTAAATATTTGTAGATGACCCATTAGGGAAAGATACAAATTCCAAAAAAGGAGATGGAGCCTCAATTATCGGGAAGAAACGATTCAAAGTAATACGGATCCCAGAAAACGATTCCTCTGCAAAAGTACCATCAAACAAACCATAAAAAAACGCCCCTTTTAGATTAAGCCATACATCTAATGCAACAAGAGGAGATCCTCCATATATATATAACGAGGACATATAACTGGAATCATTTATTCTCAAAGCCAAAGAGCCCAGAAAAACAAATACAAAACCCAAGACAAACAACAGGAACAAAGTTCCAACAAAAAGTTGGACCATATTTATCCATCCTTTTTTTTCCCTCATCACAAAAACAAATAAGAAATAAGCCAATATAATGGACGCAATGGCTCCAGATCGGGCTCCGGAAAATGACGACGAATAAAGAGATATAACGAACGGGACCAAAAATAAAGAATCCCACGACTTTAATTTTCGATGAATAAGAAATTTTGTGCACCACAAATAAAAAAAGATTACTGCACCAGCTGATATTGCAGGAATAAATACCGCAAAAGCAACACCTACATGTACTCCATAATTAATTACGGCAATACGAACAAATTGTTGCAAATTATCCCCAGCATATCCAGCAAATGCAGCCATATCAACAAGGCGTTGATAATACTGATATAAAATGAAACATTGGACAAACAAAAAAATAATCACCATAAAATATTGAGCACGATTACACTGATCAATACGGGATAATTGAATTGATTTATTTGAAGTTGACCAACACTCTACCTTATTAGAAATCAATTCTCCCAGTAAAATAAAGAAAAATGCATACAGAAAAAAGATGCATACTTTAGGAGAAATTTCCACATTCCAATAAGAATTTCCTGCAATAGAAAAAACATTGCAAATAAAAAAAACTCCCGATAATAAAAAAGTAGGAGAAAGGGCATCTCGTCCCGAAAGAATAAAGGACAAGATGACAAACAGCAAAAAAACAAAAGCAAGCAAGTAAAGCATCTTTATTTAAATCTTTTCAGCCATTCACTAAATAAATATTTCTTTTTCACATCTTTTGAAATCGGCAAATATTCGGAACAAACAAAATTCTTCAACTCAATTAAATCTCTTTCCCCCAAAATAAATATATTTTCTGGATGAAAAAAATCGTATTCTCTAATAGTTTTATTATTTGTTATAAGTTTCTTCCCAAAAAAGAGCGATTCCATCGCACGCAAAGATAATCCCGCTAGAGAATCAGAATAAAAATCAAACAAGCATTTACTTCGTTTAACATTTTCTAAAACTTCTTTATAAGAAATAGATTTAGAATATTTTCTACACAAAGAGATTGAATGGTTTGCAGTAACAAAAAACTTCGTTGAGAGTCCTTTTTCAGCAAACAGCTTTTCAAAGTTCTTCAATTCCGCATACCGACCTTTATCTTTTCCAATAAAAAACACATCCTGAGTTATACCCAAAGAAGATTCTTCTACAAGATCATCAAAATAAAAGGTTGGATTAAACTTCAAACCATATTTTTGACAATCTGTTAATGAATATGACCATTTTTCAAAGCAATCTGGAATTTCTGTCGGGTCTAGCGTTGTTTCAACAGGATTCCAATAATAATATATCAGCCTTTTATTTTTCAAAGAGTTCTTTAAATAATTCAAATAATAGGAATCTCGTATTCCAGCATCGAAATATATTATCCAATCATCCTCATTTTTAAAAAAAGATGTATCAACAAATAGAACTTTTAAAAAGGGGAACAACCTACACAATGCATTAGAGTAAACATTTGCTTTTTTTATAGGATACACGCTAAAATTGTTTTTTTCAAGTATTTCCTTGAAAATCATGACATTAAAAATCATTTATGACCTCTTATCAACAGGCAAATTAATCCAGTCCCCCATAATTTCATCCCATTGAGGAGGATCAAAAGGAACCATACCACTCCAATGAGAGAAAGTCAATTCTCCAAAATAAACCTTGCCGTTAGCCTCATAAAAGTCAACACGAATATGAGGAATTCCCTTAGATAATTTTGAAGCCAGGGATTTCATCAATTCAAAATTATATGGTTTTTCAATATTCAACGAATTATTCTGATGACCATTTTTCACATTTAAATGTTTAAAATCAGAATCATAGAAATCAAATTTTGTTTCTTTCATTTTTGACTGTCTATCAGTCGCAACGAAAAGCATTTTCACATCACCATCAAAAGCAAAAAATTTATAATCTCTTAATTCCCCTGTTTCATCATCATGCATAAATTGTTCAGCAAGGATTCGAGGTCTTACATTTTTATAAGGCCATTCTCGGCCCTCTTTGAAATAATTAAAATTCAAATGTTTTTCCAAAAAAGCTTTAGCATTCTTTTTGTCAAAAGATGTTTTATCGCGGCATATAACAATTCCTCCGCAATCATGCGTTGTTTTCAGCACGAACTGATTAGGTAGGCAATTAAAATCAATATCTTCAAAACGTTCCCACACACCATAAGCGGGAATCACATATTCAGAGCCAATTCTATCAGTGACATATTTTTTCGCATCGTACTTATCAACCATTGTTGAGTAAACATCTTTTCTGTCGTGTAATTTCAGCCACTGAATTTTTTCATTAAATGTTTTAGGATTTTTTAAATTCGCAAATTTCCTAAAATGATAAAAATACTTCAACTGGATATACACCTTATCAGGTAAGATGGAAAATAAAATCTTCAATAATTTTCTCAACATACTACACTTCCTCCAATTGACTTTTCCACAAAGCTATCATTTCCTTCTTCGCAAATTTTTTTGACGTTTCTTTTGCATTTTGTCCACACATGTTACAAAAAGTTTCTTCCGATAGCATTTTTACAATCGCATTTTTCAGCATATCTCCATCTCCAACAGGAACAATCAAACCGTTCCGTCCATTTTCAATAAATTCTTCCGCACCAGCACAATTTGTAGAAATACACGGCAATCCCATCATCATAGCTTCAAGAAGGGCGTTAGATAAGCCCTCATAATCTGAAGACAATACAAATAATTCCGCATCCGCAATTTGCTCATGTATGTTTGAAACATTCCCAGAAAAAAAAACTCTATTTTCCACACCTAACGATTTGACCAATGAGCTCAAGTATTCTAATAGAGGCCCATTTCCATAGATGAACAAACTATAATCATTGTATTCCTGTGGTAAACTTGAGAATGCTCTTATAAGCATTTCATGATTTTTCTGCTTAACTAATCTTCCTACAGCCACAATTTTTTTTCTTTTCACCGGAGACGCTTCGCACTTCACTGAAATTGGGTTCGGAATAACAATACACTTTTTTGCAATCACTTTTGAAAAATATGCGACGCTTCTTTTTGTCTGCAATACAATTTTAGCAGCAAAAGGATAAAGCAAACGAACCATAAACCGCGTGACCAAACCCCGTCCATCATGCCATGGATCATTTCTTTCAGACACAATAACTTTTGTTTTTGTACCCAAAGAAGCCAACAAAACAAGTACATTAATTCTTGCAGCAAAGGAAACTATTACATCGGGTCTTTCCTTCTTTATATAGTTTCGAATACTCTTAATCCAATATGGAGTCCTTTTTAATCGAGAAGTAATCTTTCCCGTGAAGTCAAAAACCTTTATTGAATCGTTTAAATCATAATCTACTTTATTAAACAATAACAAACCAATATGAGTGACCCAACCACATTCAGCAAAATCATTGGACAAAATACTGATAACACGTTCAGCACCACCGCGTCCCATGCTACCCAAAAAAAACGATATTTTCTTTGAACTCTTATCTGGCATTATAAATTTCCTTCATCATGTCCAAAACATTTTTCAGACTAAACATCTTTATTTTTTCTTTATTCGCATCACCCATCTGGACGATTTTTGCAGAATTACCAATGATATTTTTCAAATTCTGAATCAAGCCATCCACATCACTGGGGATAAAACGGAATCCTCCTACCCCGTCTTCCACTAAATCAACATTTCCGCGAATCTTTGAGCAAACAATCGGCAAGCCACTCGCCATCGCTTCCATCATAGAAACAGAAAGACCTTCACGGAACGATGGGAAAACAAAGACATCCGCAGCCTTATACAGCTTAAGGGCGTCTGTTCTGTAACCGAGTAAATGGAATTGGCTTTCTACACCAAGGTTCTTTGCCAGACTCAAGAGATTGTCTTTCTGGTCGCCAAGACCAGCGATTGCATAATGGACATTCTCATTATGCAATCTTGCAAGAGCCTTAACGACAACTTGATGATTCTTATTGACGTTGAGTTCCCCAATGGACAATAGCAAAACGCCGTCTTCAGGAACACCCATGGATTTGCGAACTTCAGCCCTATCGCATTCTACACTTTGAATTTTCGAAAGGTCAATCCCCACACCTGGCACATAGCATACTTTTTTCGCATGCATTTTCTTTTTTGCAAGTTCAAAATCTTCGTGATTGATGGTTATCAGCACATCAGTCAAATGCGCACAGATTTTTTCAACCGGGTAGTACATGAGCCAATTCTTCAAAGGAGCTCCCTTAAAAAAATGGAACCCATGCGCAGTGTAAAATACTTTTGTTCCCTGTTTGCGAACATTTCTACACGCCAAGCGTGTAATCATGGCGGCATTGGGAGTGTGGCAATGAACTATATCATAATGTTCCTTCTCCACAAGACCCTTCAACTGCTTATAAGCTATCAAATTGCACTTGCTAAACGGAGAGCGGGAAAACGGAAATATATGTATTTCACATCCCAATTCATTATATATCGAATTAAGTGGTTTTGTTCCATTTGAGCACGCAATTTCAACAACATTTCCTTTTGCATAAAGCATTTTTATATGCTCTACGAAGAAACCCATTGTATTAGAAATTGTTGTTACGTACAGAATTCTCATATCATTTACTTTTCGGCAAATATTCTATGTAATAATAGACATTCTCAGCGATTTCCTATATTTGTACTTCATTTGCAACTTTCAAGGATGCCATTAAAACGTTGTCTCTAGTCAAAATTATTCCAAATACATCTAATCCATAAATCTAGAGCAACATCAGTCATCATCTTACCCCTTAGAACATCTAAAAACATCCTTTTTTTTTATTGCGACTTCATTATACTTCATCATATAAATATTTGCTTCATAGTCGCCAATTTTTTGGGGGTTAACCTCCCCGGCAAGATTATACTTAATCAAAGTCATATGATCGCATCCACACTCGAATGCATGCGGATAGCCACCACCAAAACGAGGGTTCACTTCAGAGATATAATATTCACCTTTTATTTCAAAAATATCAATATCAATCTGTCCCGTAAAACCACTTTCTTCCGCAAACCTTTCTATTAAATCAAATAACACAGGATCTTTGAAAGAAACGGCCTTATCCGTTTCGCCAGCGCGCATCACAACTTTCTTTTTAGTAAAAATCGACACAACTTTTTTACTAATCATGTCTATATAAACATCTGCCCCTATCTCCTGTCCTTGCAAGAACTCTTGAATCATCATTCCCTCGGAATGAGAACATAGAAGATCAACAGTTTCTTTATCAAATGCTTTAGAAATTGCTATGCTCGCACTACCACAGGATGGTTTAACAAATACAGGATAACTAATTTGACCATTTTCAACATCAGAATAAAATTTTTCGCGGTCCATATATGACTTTGCGCATTTATATCCATGTTCTAGCAACCAGTTATACATTTTAAATTTATCAAGACTACGTTCGCACTGATCAAAATCTGAACCGATAATCTTGACACCTATTTCATCAAAGCGTTTTTTATTTTTAGCCAACAAATTTAATTCAGGGTCAATTAATGACAAAACACCATTGATATGTTCCCTTTTGCAAATTTCAACAATAACATCTAAATAGCCATCAGCTGTAATGCGAGGAACAATGTAGTGTTTATCGGCCTCATAAAGGGCCGGAGCTAGTTCACTCATATCTGTGGCAACAATTACACCATCGTTGAATACTTTTTTAAAATATTGAACAATTTTGTTACGCGTTCCACAGCTTAAAATTAGAAAATTCATTTTTTATTCCTTCGATGAAAAACAGTACAATCTCCAATGTCCATCATCTGACAACAGTATTTTTCTAAATATACCTTTCTCAGCAGCTTTCCCTAAAAACTTAAATTCATTTTTTTCTACAGTTCGAATTGAAGGTGTATTATCACATGAAATAAATTCATATGCTTTCTCATATTGAATATTTAACTTATGTAATATTGCGTTTATTCCCTTTGTTGCAAACCCCTTTTCCCGTTGCGAAGGGGCAATCCATATGGGTCCAATAACAATATCTTTCTTTTTACTCTGAGCAACTCGGTTTCCGCCGGGCATAACAACAATATGACCTACAATATTTTTTTCAACATACATATAATAAACTCTATATCCGCCGCATAAAATTTGAAGAATCATTCTTATTTTATGAACAATACGATTTATATATGGAGGATTCTCTCCAACAGGATAAATCTTTGGATACAAGCAAAAAAAAGTTGGATGAAACAGAAAAAAATCAATATTTTCTATTGATGTTATATATTCCATTTTTTTCATGCACCACCTTTTTCTTTCATTTGTTTTTTGCGAATTTCTGCAAAGTTTCCTTCAATTCTATTTGTATCTTCTGCAATACCACTACGACAAAACACCTTCTTAAAAGTTTTAAAAACTATTTCCACATCTTTCATAAAAGTCAAATTTTCAACATACTGTACATCATATTCAAAACGATCATCCCATTTCAAAGAATTGCGTCCATTTACCTGAGCCCATCCTGATAGGCCAGGACGAATATCATGGCGATGATGTTCTCGTTCATTGTAGTAAGGCAAATATTCTACCAAAAGC
The DNA here is from genome assembly GCA_024398835.1 of Fibrobacter sp. Lineage (GTDB taxonomy): Bacteria > Fibrobacterota > Fibrobacteria > Fibrobacterales > Fibrobacteraceae > Fibrobacter. Next base: position 52,941 of record JAKSIK010000002.1, on the reverse strand, counting down.
GGTCTCGGACCGATGACAGCCATGTCGCCCTTCAATATGTTGAAGAGTTCGGGGAGTTCGTCGAGGCTCGTGCTGCGGAGGAACTTGCCGTAGCTGGTGAGGCGCACTTCGTCGGGCAATAATTTGCCGTTAGCGTCGGCCTCGCAGGTCATGGTGCGGAACTTGATGAGCTTGAAGATCTTCTCGTTCTTCCCGGGACGCAGCTGCGTGAAGAAGGGATTCCCCTTCATCTTGATGGCACCCAGAATCGTAAGCACGACGAGAACCGGGCTCAGGCAGACGATGGCCAGGAGCGCACAGAAGAAGTCGATGATACGTTTGAAGAAGTTCCGGTACATCTAGGCGAAGCACTCCTTGATGGTTTCAATGATGGCGTCCTGCTGTTCAGGGGTCATTTTGTTGTCACTGGGGAGGCAGAGGCCTCGCGCGAAGATGTCGGCACCGACATCGGCAATAGATTGCTTCGCTTCGCTCGCAATGACGTTTTGAGAAGAGCTTGCAATAGGCGCGGAGACGAAGGGATGATTCTTGTACATGGGCTGCATGTGCATGGGTTTCCAGATGGGGCGGCCTTCGGCGTTCATGTCGGTGATTGCCTGGAGCACGGCGGCGGGGGTTGTTTTGCCCGGTTCGCAGGCTCCATCGGCAGCAATTGCTTCGCGGTTGATAAGCATGCAGCTGAGCCAGAAATTCGGCACGCTGTTTGCCGCATCAAAGGGGTTCATGCTCACGGGGAGACCCTTGAAACCTTCCTTGTAGCGCTCGTAGATAGCGCGTTTCTGCGCGATGTGTTCTTCCAAATGCGGGAACTGGCCACGGACAACGCCTGCAATCACATTACTCATGCGGTAGTTGTAGCCGATTTCCTCATGTTCATACCAGGGGAATGGCTCGCGGCTCTGGGTACTCCACTTGCGAACCTTGTCCGCATCTTCCTTGCTGTTGGTGAGGAACATTCCGCCACTGGAACCTGTGATAATCTTGTTCCCGTTAAAGCTGATGGCGGCATAGTCACCGAACATTCCCGTCTGCACGCCCTTGTAGGTAGCGCCAAAGCTTTCGGCGGCATCTTCTACAAGCAAGGCTCCGTGCGCGTTGCAAATTTTGCGGATTTCATCGCACTTGCCCGGGGTTCCGTAAAGGTGAGCCATCACCACCAATTTGACATCAGGGAACTGCTGGAAGGCGAGTTCCAAGCTGGCGGGGTCCATATTCCAGGTATCCCGTTCCGTATCGATGAAGACGGCCTCGCCATTTTCGTAGGCGACGGAATTCAGTGTCGCGGCAAACGTCATGTCGCTACAAAAAACCTTGTGGCCCATGAGGCTCCCCTGCCCTGGCTTTGCACGGCCGTAAAGGCGCTCACCGGCCAATCGCGTGCACAGGTGGAGGGCTGCGGTTCCGCAACTGAGGGCAACAGCGTACTTGCAGCCAACCTTCTCGGCGGCAAGGCGTTCCACTTCGTTGATGTTGGCGCCAACGGTACTCATCCAGTTTGTTGCGTAGGCCTCCTGCACATACTTGATTTCCTCGCCGTGCATGGTGGGGCTACTGAGCCAGACTTTGTTTTCAAACCTAAAACTCATACCATAAAATCCTTAAATTGCCCTCATTTTTTGCGTGCGGTTAAACTCTTCCGGTGTGGTGAACGTGGGCACGATGTGGTGCAGGGCACGGATGGCAGCACCCTCCTCATTCTCGGCGGCAGCGTTCTTCAGGGTCCAAAGCTCATTGATGAACTTGTCCGTATCGATTTCAATCTGCTTCCCGATAAAGATGAGCTTGTTCCGGGTCTTCTGCAGGCCCTCCTCGTTCATCAGCAGTTCTTCCTTAATCTTTTCGCCGGGGCGGAGACCCGTGAACTTGATTTCCACATCCTTGTAGGGCACCTTGCCGTACATGCGGATGAGGTTTTCGGCGAGAGACACGATTTTCACGGGCTGACCCATATCCAGCACGAAGATTTCGCCACCGTGGGCGATACTGGCAGCTTCCATCACCAGGCTCACGGCCTCGGGAATGGTCATGAAATAGCGGATGATGTCCGGGTGCGTCACGGTGACGGGTTTGCCCTGCTCAATCTGTTTTTTGAAGAGCGGAATCACGCTGCCGTTACTGCCCAGCACATTGCCAAAACGGGTGGTCACAAACTCCGTCTTGCTATCCTTCTGCTGGCTGAGGAACTGGATGATCATTTCGCAGCAGCGCTTGCTCGCACCCATCACGTTGGTGGGGTTCACAGCCTTGTCGGTGCTAATCATCACAAACTTCTTCACGTTGTTAAAGAGCGAGAGGGTGCCGATGTTGAAGGTGCCAATTACGTTGTTCTTAATGGCCTCCATGGGGGAATTCTCCATTAGGGGCACGTGCTTGTGGGCGGCGGCGTGGAACACCACGTCGGGCTTGTACTTCTTGAAAATCTGGCTCATGCGGAAGTAGTCGCGGACACTTGCGATGAGTGTCACCAAATTGAGGGAGTTGCCGTACTCCATAATCAGTTCTTGCTGAATGTCGTAGGCGTTGTTCTCGTAGATATCCACGATGATGACCTGTTTTGGTCCGTACTTCGCAATCTGGCGGACAAGTTCCGAGCCGATGCTGCCACCGCCACCGGTGACCATGACGACTTTGTCTGCAATAAAGTCGCGCACGTCGGCGTTATCGAATTTCACCGGCTCGCGACCCAGCAAGTCTTCCACCTTGATGTCGCGAATCTGCCCCAGAATATGGCCCTCTTCCAACTGCTGGCCAAAGAAGGGAATGATTTTAACGGGCAGGTTTGTTTTGGAACATTCCAACAAAATTGCCTGGCGGTCTTTTGAAGGGGCACTGGGAATGGCGAACAGAATCTGCTCTATTTTGTGGAGTTTTGCCAGCTTGACGATATCGCTAGTGGTACCCATCACCTCCACGCCCTTGATGCGAAGTCCCAATTTGGTGCGGTCGTCGTCAATGATGCAGACCGGCGTAAATTCACGAATAGGACTGGGGGCATCTACTTCATCTTCGGAGGCGCCCTCATTGAAAATCTCCCACAGAAGCACGCGGCAGCAACGCCCGGCGCCAATAATCATGGTCCGCTTTTTATCAACCTCGTTACGACCCACAGCCACCAAGGTGAGGAAAGAACTTTTGAAGATAAAGCGGAAGCCGCACACGCCAACAATAGCAAGAAGGGTGTGGAACGTGAGGTAGCGGAGCGCAATGTAACCCCGCAACTGGCCCATGACAAGACCTGTCACCGCCATACCCATGATAATGCCCTTCGCGCAATCGATGTAATCCTTCCAGTTGAAGTAGCGCCACAGCTTGTTGTAGCAGCCAAAGAGCATCATGCCGGTAAAGCAGCAGAAGGCGCTGAGGGCATAGAAGGCCAGCATTTCCTCCGGCACCAGGAGGTAGATGTCAAAGTAGTAGAAAATGAAGTTGATGATGAGGCCTGCTATGACGACGATAAACGCATCGGCAACGGCCAGCACCCTTTTGCGGAAACGGAAACTTGAAACTTTACTCAGCATAGCACAAACCCCAATTTACCACTTGAAACTTGCCCGGAAGTAGACCGACTTTTCATCACCCAATGTGAGTTCGCCCATGTAGGCCACGTACTGGCCCTGATAGCTCAGCGCAGGCGCTATGGTCCATGTCAAAGGTGCATCGTGGATGAACCGTTTTTCCACCGTCTTGTAGGGGTCATCCAGATTGCTGCCATAATCCACGCCCTTCCACAGCCATTTGTTGTGTATCGCGGCAAATACCATACCACTTTGTGCGCCTCGGGTCGCGCCTTGGGTTGCGCCTTGAATCGCGCCGACCCCGAACTGGGCGTACACGGTCCAGTCCACCGCTAAAGAATTTGGTCCGTTGGGGTTGCCCAGGGGAAGTCCCAAATGCGCCATCTGAGCCATGGCCGTATCGTAATGGGTATAGGTGTAGGGCTCCACACGGGCGATTTCTGCGATGGTGCCGGCCTCCAGTTTGTGGGCCTTCAGGTAGAAGTTGTGAGCCATCTGCATGCCGGCCATTGCCGCCCAGCGGTTGTTGCTCATTTTGTTCTCATACACAGCGTAAGGCGATTCCATATCGTCCAGGAAGAATTCGCCATAGACGCGGGCAAAGCCGAGAATGCGGTAGTTCAAATCCAAAGCAAGGCCGCCGTTGTTCACACGCTCGGTGTAGTTGCCCTTCTCGATGAAGAGCGGCACCACCGGCGTGAAGAGCCACGGTTTGTTCTCGTTGTAGAGAATCTGAATTTCGCTCATGCCCAAGGTAAGGTTCCCCAGAGCCAGCTCATAGCGGTGGGCAAAAAGATTGCGGTCGTTCAGGTTGTCCTTACTGTAGCTCCAGGAGTTCACCCGCAAATCGGCGTAGGCGCTGAACACACGGAACGGACCAAAGACCAAATCCAGGGTGAGCATGTTGTACGGGAGGGCGAACTGGTTCAGCGTGAGGTTGTTGTAGTAGCCCGGGCCAAAATGAAGCACGTCGCGAGCCAGCTGCAGCCGAGCAAAGGCATAGTTCAAGCCCAAGTGGGCGCGGTACCGGGAGTAACTGATGTAATCCTCGCCACCGGTTTCCTCATTCTGCACGTCAAAAACTTCGTGGTCGTAGCTTTGGGGTTTGCGGCGGTCGTCTTTTTTGGCGCCGGCGGTATGCTTCTCGGCGTACATCCGGGCTTCCAAGTCAAAATCCAGGGAGTCGGCGTAACCGCGGAGGTAGAGACCTCCATCAAAAGCCGGCCAGATGGTATCGTTCATGGCAGAGGAACCACGGTAGTCCATGCCACCCACAGGGGAAACTGCAATGCCTATGGTATGTCCAACTGCACCACAGGCGCTGTCTGCTTCGCGGGCGCTGTCATCGCCGTTTTTAGCATCGACCCCCAGGGTATCTGTTCCTCGGGTGCCGCCCAGGGTATCGACGAAGTAGGCCATGGCCCCGCCTTCCGTCTTGGCGAAGTTCGTCCTGAAATCAGGATTCCGAACCGGGTAGGTGAAAAACTGGCGATCCTCCCCCACCGTCTGGCGGTGGTAATCCAAAAGCATGGGGGCATAATCCAAGCCCCGCAGGTTGCGGTTGTGCTCAGTACCCACCACGGGGCCATCAGCGAAAACGGCTGCACTAACCAAAAGTGCAAAAACCGCCGTCGCTCTTATAATTTGATTACAAGATAGGACCACAACATAAATTTAGCACAAAATACGGGGGTCGCAGGCACTATCCGCGCGGAGAGACTCATATATGTATCACTTTTATGCTCAACGAGTTACAAATATCTAAACAGATAGGGAAAATGTCGTGAAAGCAGTGCGCCCCCACAATCTATAACAGCCAAATTTGCAAACAGTTGTATACGAAAAAAGCGACCCAAAGGCCACTTTTTACTCAAATTGCAGGCTCACAAAAAAATTTATCAATTATCAAATACCATACATTGTATCGAGCCATCGCTAACACCAGTAAAGGAAACGATCGCCATTCGGCTTTCATTTAGGTTTGATACCGGGAAATCTATATAACTCCCCCAATTTGAACCGCCCATACATTCAGTCAGAGACTTCGATACAACAGAAGCACTTTCAATATTGACCGTACAACTATTGGACTGCCAACCACCATGATAACAACGAAGAGAACCACTGGTCAAATCACTGGATATTTTAATTGCCGTTCCACTGCTAACCGATATTTCTTTGCCTATACTTGAAATAGTCGTGTCGGCACCTACATATTCCACATCAAAGGAACATGAACCAACTCCCGTTCCATTTATTAAAGACAATGTATAAGTTACAGTACCGGTCTCTAATTCTCCAGCCACACCAGAAATTTTACCTCCCGTGTAGGCTATACCACTAGCTTCGCCAGCGGTTCCCCCAGCAACAATATAGGAACAGCCTTCAATGTCATTTGTACATCCCAAAACTAATGATGGTGTAACATCAAATGCAAAACCGGTGTATATGGATTTTAAATCTGACACTTCACAAGTCGGAAACAAAGAAGAAACTACCAGATCTGCCGAACAAAACGTTTCCTCATCATACGTCAATTCGTAAGTATAAATTCCCGGTTTGGAAGGTGTTTCAACAGAAATAGATGAAGAAGACTTGGCGATAGTCGTGTCAATCGTCGTTCCGTCGCCCTTCGTGAACTTCATGGAAAGGCTAGAGCCGTACAGGTCCGTCCTCCAGTCGCTGGAGAAGTTGCCAATAGACATGGCAACCGGTTCCCCAACTATAGCGTTAGAGGGAGAAATAGCGCATGTTCCCGTAATCTTCGGCTTCTTCCCGGTCACGGTCTTGCTGCACACGGTTTGGTCGCCGTACATCAGCTTGAAGGTATTTGTCCCCGGTGTTAAGGAAGTTTTCACAGTTTTACTGATATTGTTGTAGTATCTATTCACAGAAACATCCTGGGAAGCGTTATCCGGGCCGACCAGTTGCATTGTCGCGTCGGCTCCCATCACATCGGTCCAACCGGAATAATTTCCTCCCGTGATGGTAAAGGAAGTCGATTCCCCCGCAAGGAGCGAAGTTGCACCAATGCCACATGTTACAGAAAGGCCTGACGGGTACTCCACCTTCAGGGTAGCCTTACAGACTTCCATTCCACTTACAGACATCACATATTCATAAGTTCCCGTTTTAGAAGGGGCGGTAAACGAAACTGTAGTTGCGCTAGGGGTATACCCGCTAGTATAAGAGATATCAACCGACTTGTTGGAGACCCCTTCGCCATTGAGCGAAGCGGATACACTGGACTTTACACCCGAGAAATTGCTGGGCTTGAAATACACCATTGCACCAGGAACAACCGTCATTGAACTGGAACTCGTTGCATAACTCACCGTACCCAAATTGCAGCTAGCCCCCATCAGCTGTTCCGTCTTGACACTGGGGCAGGTAGGTGTTGCCGTAGAGCTATCGGCATTGGTCACCGTGACTTTCGGAGAGAAGGAGCCTTCCTTGGAGAACGAGCCCGTGGCAGAAGTCCCCGTTCCCGTGGCATCGCCACTCCAGGCATAGGTAAAGTTCGCAGCACTTCCATCCTTGTTCTTACAGCCACTCACCTGCCATGTGGAAGATGCCGGCGAACCGGACTTGTAGAACAACGTAGTGGTGGAATCCGCATTGGTGCACTTACAACCTTCGATAGACGTCCCTGTCACAACAACATTCGTTAAGCACTTTATTTCTACGCTTGCGGAATCAGTTCCCTTGTTGATTACCAGCGTTGCCGTGTAAATTCCTGGCTTAGAATAAGTGACTACAGGAGCTGAATCCTTACTTGTCGTAATGGAGGAACCCTCCGAGAAGGTCCAATCGTATGTTTTCAAGGTCCCCGACAGGCGTGTCGCCTTCCATGTCACAGAGTCCCCTTTTTCGATAGAGGCAAGAGAAGCCTCACAGGCAGCATAGGCCTTGGACGGGTCAAAGCTAGAGGAACTAGCAATCGTAGCAGAAGATGTTGCCACACCAGAAGAAGAACCTGCTACAGAGCTAGAACTCGCATTCTCAGGACCACTGAACTCATCGTCTGAATCGCGAGATTCGTCTTCGGAATCACTGGATTCATCCTCAGAATCACTGGATTCCACACCAGGGTCATCATTCTCCTCGTCCTCGCTTCCATCCCACTTTTCCCACACGCCATCAGCACACTGGAATATGGCTTCGGCATCATCCACATACCTCTTTTTGCCTTCCCGCTTCTCCGTGCAGCTAGGCAGGTCATCCTCCGTTTCCACAGCATCCTTCGAAAGGGAATCTACTAGGCAGTTGTAAGCCATTTCTGAGGGCAGAGGCTCATCTTCACCATCCAGCCACTCTCCATCCGTGCAAACGAAATACTTCTTGGAGACTTCCGCATAGAAATACTCGCCATCCAAATCCTCATCGCAGGCAGGCAAGGCGCACTCAGTGTCCACAATCTCATTCAGGGGACGCCATTTCTTAGCGGCGCACACAAACATATCCCCATCCACATCCGCGACATCACCGTCACGTGTCGCCGTGCAGCTAGGCATATCATCTTCGGAATCATAGCGTTGCACCACTCCTTCGCTGGAGCTGCTCTCCTCGGCAATGGCGGGTCCGTTATAGCTAGGCTCATCGCCACCGCAGGCCACGAGAAAGTTCATAATGCAAACAAAGGTTGCAACAGTAAAAAATCTACCCATTCCCATACATGTCTCCTAACTCATGACTTCTTGTAAAAATAATATAAGAAACTCCCCTCGATACAAAGCGAGGAGAGCTGAAGTAATTCTCCCTTAACGGGAGCGTCTTCAAAAAAAACGACCCTAACCCACGAAAATTCGACCGTTGCGGAACAGCTGCATCCACGGGCCGTCTTCACCCCAGTCAGCCGGGTGCCAGGAGTTCTGGCAAGTGCGGTAGACGCGTTCGGGGTGAGGCATCATGATCATGGCGCGGCCATCTTCAGAGCAGAGGCCCGTAATGCCGAACGGGGAACCGTTGGGGTTCAGCGGGTAGCATTCCGTGTAGTCGTGGTTGCCGTCCACATAGCGGAGGGTCACGAGACCAGTTTTGAGGCATGCTTCAGCTGCTTCGCGGCTTGCGAATTCAGCGCGACCTTCGCCGTGAGCCACAGCGATGGGGAGCACGGAGCCAGCCATACCCTTGAGGAGCACCGCCGGCGTCTCTTCCACCTTGAGGCTTGCGAAGCGGGCTTCGAAGCGTTCGGAGGCATTCTGCACAAAGCGGGGCCAGTGCTTGGCGCCTGGAATCAAATCCTTCAAGTTGCTGACCATCTGGCAGCCGTTGCAAACGCCGAGCGTGAAGGTATCCTTGCGGTTGAAGTAGGCTTCGAATTCGGCACGAGCCTTCGGGTTGAAGAGGATGCTCTTGGCCCAGCCTTCGCCGGCGCCCAAGACGTCGCCGTAGCTGAAGCCACCGCAGGCCACAAGACCGTTGAAGTCCTTGAGGCTCACGCGACCACTCAAAATGTCGGTCATGTGGACGTCGATGCTTTCGAAGCCAGCCTTCTGGAAGGCGGCAGCCATTTCCAGCTCGCCATTGATGCCCTGCTCGCGGAGGATGGCCATCTTCGGGCGGCTTGTGTAATCCTTGACAACCTTGGCGCCAGCGGCAACATCGAAGGTAACCTTCGGGCTAATGCCCTTGTCGGCCTGATTCAACTTCAGGTTGTATTCGCTTTCGGCGCAGGCCGGATTATCGCGGATTGCGGCGATGCGGCGTGTCGTGTCACTCCAGATGGCGCGAATGTCGGAGAGGCCCTCGGTGTAATCGCCAATCACAAAATTATAAGTGTCGTTAAGCGTACCGATAACAGCGACTGTATCGCCGAGACCTGCGGCGGCAAAGGCGTCGCGAACGGCGGCGACATCTGCGTTTGCAACCTGGAGCACTGCGCCCAATTCCTCATTGAAGAGAGCGTCGATGAGGTTACCCTTGAGGGCTGTCACATCGAGAGTTGCGCCCACATGGCCAGCAAAGCACATCTCAGCCACAGTAGCATAGAGACCGCCATCGCTCTTGTCGTGGTAAGCCATAATTTTGCCCGCGGCATTGAGCTTCTGGATGGTTTCGAAGAAGGCGCGGAGTTCCTTTGCGCTATCTACATCCGGAGCCTTGTCGCCCAAGTTGTTGTAGACCTGAGCCGCGATGGAAGCACCCATACGGTTCTTACCGCGGGCCAAATCCACCAGCAGCAAACTCGTATCCTTCTTCTGCAGGAGCTGCGGGGTCAATGTCTTACGCACATCGGCGCAAGGAGCAAAACCGCTAATCACCAAAGAAATCGGGGCCGTCACGCGGTGACTTCCCTTAGCATCACTCCAAACGGTGCTCATGCTCATGGAATCCTTACCCACAGGAATTGTGATTCCCAGTTCCGGGCAGAGTTCCATACCGATGGACTTTACAGCTTCATAGAGGTCGGCGCCATCACCTTCATAGTTAGGCGTTGCCATCCAGTTTGCAGACAAATTCACACGGCCCATATCCGGCACATAAGCCGCGGCCATGTTCGTGAGGGCCTCCGCAACCGTCATGCGGGCTGCAGCAGCGGGACTAATCAACGCAATAGGAGCGCGTTCGCCCATACTCATCACTTCACCTTCGTAGGTGTCAAGCGTGGCGCTCGTGACAGCGCAATCGGCCACCGGCACCTGCCACGGGCCAACCATCTGGTCGCGGCAAATCATGCCGGTCACGCTGCGGTCACCGATGGAGATGAGGAACGTCTTGTCGGCCACCGTGGGGTTCGCCATCACGCGGTGCGCGACATCCTTGATGGAAGCATCTGCCGGAACCACAGCGGAATTCAGCGGGCGCTTCTGGCTCTTTTCGTTACGAATCATGCGGGGTGGCTTACCGAGGAGAACTTCCAGCGGCATGTCGATTGGAGTAGAACCGAAGTGCTTATCGGTCAGAGTCAAGTGCTTTTCAGGAATGGCCTCGCCCACCACTGCATACGGGCAGCGTTCGCGCTTACAAATAGCATCGAACACATCTAGCTTGTTTCCCGCAACTGCAATCACATAGCGTTCCTGGGATTCATTACTCCAGATTTCAAACGGACTCATGCCCGGTTCATCGTTGGGCACGTTGCGGAGTTCGAACTTACCGCCGAGACCGCCATCGTTCACCAGTTCCGGGAAAGCGTTGGAAAGTCCACCTGCGCCCACGTCGTGAATGAAGGTGATGGGGTTCTCGTCGTCCATAGCCCAGCAGCGGTCAATCACTTCCTGACAGCGGCGTTCCATTTCGGGGTTTTCGCGCTGCACGGAGGCAAAGTCCAGAGATTCATTGCCGGCGCCGTTCTGCACGGAGCTTGCTGCACCACCACCAAGACCAATGAGCATGGCAGGGCCACCGAGTACCACCAGATGGTCACCCGGATCGATGTGGCCCTTCTCGATGTGGTCGTGTTTGATGTTGCCAAGACCACCCGCCAGCATGATGGGCTTGTGGTAGCCGCGGACTTCGGTACCCTTTTCGCTGGAGACTTCCTGTTCGAAAGTGCGGAAGTAGCCGAGGATGTTGGGGCGGCCATATTCGTTATTGAAGGCGGCGCCACCAAGAGGGCCGTCAATCATGATATCAAGCGGAGTCGCGATGCGGGACGGACTCCCGAAGTCCTTTTCCCAAGGCTGCACGGCACCCGGAAGTTTGAGGTTACTAACGCTGAAGCCGCAGAGACCGGCCTTCGGCTTACTGCCCTTACCCGTCGCACCTTCGTCGCGGATTTCACCGCCACTACCGGTCGCAGCACCCGGGAACGGAGAAATTGCCGTCGGGTGGTTGTGGGTTTCGACCTTCATCAAGATATCAACTTCTTCGTTGTGGAAATCGTACTTGTTGTTGCGCGGGTCGGCGTAGTAGCGGCCAGCAGTTGCGCCCTTCATCACAGCGGCGTTATCCTTATAGGCGCTGAAGATGTTGGTGTTGTGGAGCTGGTAGGTGTTCTTAATCATCTGGAACAAGGACTTGTCCTGCTTCACGCCATCGATGGTCCATTCCGCACCGAACACCTTGTGACGGCAGTGCTCGGAGTTGGCCTGGGCGAACATGTAGAGTTCCACGTCTGTCGGATTGCGCTTGAGTTCCGTGAAGTTCTTCACCAGGTAGTCGATTTCATCGGGAGAGAGAGCGAGGCCCATGGCCTTGTCTGCCTTCACCAGAGCTTCACGGCCTTCCGTAAGCACCGGAATGATGTTCAGCGGGCGCGGTTCTTCCTTGCTGAAGAGAACTTCCAGGGAAGCGGTATCGGCGAACACCGCCTGGGTCATGCGGTCGTGAATCTTCGCCTTGATTACATCGCGGGCATTGGCAGGCACGGCACCTTCAAACTTCACATAGTAAGCAATAGCGCGTTCAATGCGCTTGATGGCCGGGAGACCGCAAATGTGGGCGATATCCGTAGCCTTACTGCTCCACGGGCTGATAGTTCCCGGACGCGGGCACACCACAAAAAGTTCGCCTTCCAGAGCCTTCACTTCGCGCATGGGTCCGTAGTGAAGCACCTTCTCCAAGGTCGCCAGTTCTTCGCCAGAGAGTTCCGCCGCGAGATCCACCACATGGAGGAATTCTGCATAAGCGCTTGCAACATTCAGGCCTTCCTTTTTGAAGTCAGCCATCAATTTTTGAATACGGAAATCCGAGAGAGCCGGAGTACCACGAAGAATAAGCATTGTCACCTCTGATCGCACTGACCCGCGGACATCGCAAGCCAGGCACTGTTAAAAATTACGGCGCTAAATCTAGCATTTGATAAGGGGTTGGACGAAAATGGTTAACGCTGGCAATGCCCGTAAAATAAGTACTTCTAGGGCGCTGCCCGCTCCTTTTTTTGCACAAAAAAAGACCGCCCGAAAGCGGCCTTTTGTAACTTATTGTCTATTAAAGAGTTACGAATTATTCTTCTTCGGAACCTTCGTCCTCTTCCTCAACAGGAGCAGCCATGGCCACTTCGCCAAGAAGAGCATTCACGTCGATGGACTTGAGGCCAGAGAGTGTCTTCAGCTGAGTCTTCGGGTCCACTTCCACCTTATCAAAGCTGGAAACGATGAAGTAGGCGCTGGTTGCTTCAAAGCGGCGGGTCATCTTGGAAATGCTGTTGGCGCCCTTGGTGGAAGGGAAATACTTTCCTTCCAGCTTGGCCATGTCCTGAGAGGATTTCACCGTCTGGATAGCTTCACAGCTGAGAGCCCAGAGCATCTTGTTCATGTCGATGGAGCTGCCCACATATTCCACAATCTTGGAAGTTCCCTTGAAGGAATTGGCAGTTGTCTTCTCGTAGTGTTCCGTAGCCTGGGAAACATAGTTGCCCTTCTGCGTAAGCACGAGAATCAGCACGCCGAACACGAGAACCGTAAGAGCAATAGCAATAGTCTTGATATTCATTTCAGTGCTCCTTATTCGAAGTGGAAAGCTGCCGGAGCTTCCAGTTTAAAGTTTTCAGTCATGTTGTATTCCACCAAGGCCTTGTAGTCCTGGCTCACAAGTTTACCCTTGGCAAAGGTGAATGTGATGACGCAGTTCTTACCGCAAGCCACTTCCTTCACGCCGTTCTCGTCCTTCACAACGAGCTTGTCGGCCATGCCGGCGGCTTCGTTAATCTTGTTCTGGGCTTCCGGATTAATGCCCGCAGCCGTGTACATGTAAGAAAGCTGCTTCAAACGAGCATCCTTGTTTTCAAAGATGGCCTTTGCCGTAGCATCGAAGGTGGCTTCCGTCTTGTCGCCGGTGAGGGTCGTGAACAAAAGCTTCCAAGCCATGCCGTACTGGTCCATGGAGAGCCACTGCTCCTGAAGAACGCCGTTGGCCTTCTCCTGGTAAGCGCCCACCTGCTCCTTCACAGAAGTCTGGGCCTGTTCGTTGTACTGACCCTTCAGCGTGAACATCACGATAAAGAGGGCTACGATGATGACAGCGTCCACGATAGCCAAAATCTTGAATTTCGTTTTATTCATAAAATTCCTTCAAAATTGAACGGTTTTCATAGAATTTAATTCAAAATTCGCCGAAATGCAAACCTAAAGTATGTAAAAAAGCGACAACGAACGGGATTTTTCCTATTTGACACAACGGACAGAGTGTGCGAAGTCCATATGAAAGGGGTCCATGTCCACGTTTGAATTATTGTAGTCGAATTGTACGAAATAGGCATAGACGTCGCTACTAGAGTACTCGATAATTGACGACCAGAAACGGGAATCTCCGTCTTCAGCATTGAAATCGCCGCCGTAATCTCGGTAACCCGCAGGGAGCACTGCAAAACCGTAGGAATCCACTCCATTTCCACTGGAGCCATCAGACTTGTCGTTCCAACCGCTGGTGGATTTCAGCATTTTTCCGGCAACATCCTGACCTCCAACAAAGGTCAACAATGTTCTCCATTCCGTAGTATCCGGAAGATGCCAGCCCTCAGGGCACACTCCCCGAATAACTGCAGGTAGCGTACAATCTTCCACGCCATTACCACAGGTCTGCGGGTTCAAAGCATCATTTGCCAAGGCAACTGAATTAATGGCTGCAGCCCAGGTGTACAGGCGGCCATACTTTTCACAATATTCCGCACTATCATTATAGCACCAGCTCCAAACGATGCTGTCCTCAGCCCCCTCCGGCAAAAAATTTGGATCGTAATTCAGGTTCTGCGCCATCCAGGTCTGGGCGCCAATTTTAACAGTCCGGTACTTTTGTCCATCGCGACTGTCTTCGATAAAGCCATACTCACGCACGATGCCTTCTGAGCAGAAGTGCGTAGCGGGGTCAAACACAATAGAGCCGCAAGTGGCCTTGAAAAGCGTGGTGGTATCGGCAGTTTCACCTTCACCACAAGCAAGAGTCACAACACCCGCAGAATCCTTTACGATTACGCAACCGGCGCCATCATCGCCATCGTTGCCATCGGCACCCGGTTCGCCGGGCTTGCCATCCTTGCCGACACCATCCTTCCCATTTTCACCATCCAAGCCGTTAACGCCGTCCTTACCATCGGCACCCTTTGTTGTCTGCCAGGTTTTGCCATCGCAGAAGAACACTTCGGCAGAATCCGTCACAAAAAGCATCTCGCCCATGTTTTCTGCATCGCATTTCTGCTTCGAAAGTTCTAGACCTGCATCAAGGACGGCTATTCCTTCCTGATGAATTTCGTTCACCTCGGTAACATCGTCACCGCATGCACAGAGTGCGACAAATGTCACCGCAAAAACAGAGGATAGAAGGAACTTTTTCATAAAGCGACCTTTTTGTATGAATTACATAGGGAAGTATAGTAAATCTGCCAGATTCGCGTCCCCATGACCGAGAATCATGTCCACATAAGCGTCAAAGGCACTAAGTGGTCGTTGTCCTAACGGTTCAAGATGATTTTATCTATATTGTGGCCATGGCGGAAAATTCTATCGAAAACAAGGCACCCTTTCAGATTATCTTCGATAACCTGCGGGAATTGGTGCGCGCAAAGAACACGGCTCACGAATCCATGTTCAAGTTCCACTGGAAAAAAATGTGGCCGTTTTGCCTCATTTGGCCCCAGGTGGACTTCAACCGCATCGTCCGCCTCATGGGAGAAATTCGGAGGAACATCATCGCCCAAGAAAATCTAGTGGCTGAGGCAAAGCCTAAGGCTAAAGATTTCGAGAAGGATTACTTCAACGCCCTCCCCGCCTACCTGAAAGCGCTGGACACCGCCTGCAAATGCCTCGCGGACGCCGCCCAATGGAAGCAGGACTTTCTGGAACGAAAACTCACCAAGGATGTGAAGGTCATCCGTGACACTAAGGCCTACAACGAGATCCTAAAAGCCTACGAAAAAGCGGAAAACGACCTAGTTATGGCCGGAGCTTTTGTACAAAACGGTTGGATCGATATAGTTCGGGCTACCGCCGCGACCAAAACGCCTTGAGTAAATCCAAGCGCCATTTCAGTTTTTGGATAACACCTGCGCCACCCCCTGCAATGTGGGTGGCATTTTTTTTGTGTTGGCGATAACTGATAAGGGGGCTATCAACGTAAGTCACATCAAAAAACTTCTCTGCAATCATCCCCAGCCACTGGTCATGCATTGGGAGATTCTTCGGGAACGGGAGTGTTTTGTCCAGAAGTTCACAGTGCAATGCCATGCAGCAGCCCGTATAACGATTCTTGAGCCAGTTTTTGAATAGCCCCTTTGCGAAAGGACGGATTTCAGAGAGTCTGTCTCCCCGTTCAAACACTCCTTCATAGAGTTCCTGCAAAAGATAGGCGTCATGAACGGCAAGGGCCGAATTCTGCAAGGCTTCTACCATCTGCTTCTCTTTTCCCGGCAACCAAACATCATCCTGATCTGCAAGGAAAATCAAATCGCCGGCGTTACTTTGTTTGTAAGCCTCTTGCAAAGACCGTTCCAGATTATAAATAGGGCCAAGTGGGTGCCCTGCCGCGGGAATCAGTTGAACTTGGGCCACGCCTTTTGCATCGCGGGCAACATCTTTTATATCACGGGCCCCGTACTCCCGCAAAATTTCAAGCGTTCCGTCGGTAGAGCCATCATCCGCCACAATAACCTTAGCGCTCTCATCCAGCTGCGTGAGGATGGAATCCAATTGTTCCCGCAGGAACTTCGCTCCGTTATATGTGGCCATGCAGACGAAAATCATATCAATTCACAATTTATAATTCAAAATTCACAATTAAAAAATATTTCAGACATAAAAATTCTTGACGGGGGATTAATGCCGCAACAGGAAAGAGGGAATCAAAAGTTTTGGCAAACGCTTGATAAATGCTGGCGTCCAGCTTGCCAATTCAGGGAGTTTCGTAATGGCATGAACCTTATTCTTGTAGGCCAGCGCAGAAAACCACCGCATTTTCCACAACTTCACCGCCTTCTTGTACAGCGGATGACTGCGGTAGAGTTCCACCGTCTGCAGCATGTTGGTGTAGAGTTTGTCCACATTCTCTGCCGTTTCTGCAGATGAAGCATTCTTCCCGTGAATGCGGTAGTGACAGCAAACCGTCCGAATTACAGGCAGGGGCGAATGCTTGGAGAGAAGCTTCAGAATCATCTGAAAATCTTCTTGAGCAATGCGGCCATCATAGCCGCCCCACTCCCGAAAATCCGCCGTGCGAATCATCTCGGAGCAACCATGGATTTCTTTTTGTCCGAGGAAG
This sequence comes from Fibrobacter sp., assembly GCA_024398835.1. GTDB lineage: Bacteria > Fibrobacterota > Fibrobacteria > Fibrobacterales > Fibrobacteraceae > Fibrobacter. The sequence goes on along the minus strand of JAKSIK010000002.1, from coordinate 36,292 downwards.
AATTCCTCAAAGGTGACCTGAGGCATGGATTTTTCATATCGCGAGTCTATGCGAGAGGCAAGATGCCCTTCCCCATCCATGGTGATAATTTGCCCAAAACAGGCGGGGACTTCCGGATGATTTTCGAGATATGTGGTTTGTTCCGCCAAACGGCCCGCTGGCATGATGTCATCGCTAGCAAAAGAACAGAAATACTTGCCTCTGGCCATTGCCAAAAGTTCATTCATGGTGGCAGAGATGCCCTTGTTCGGGCGATGGATGTATTGGAAGTCAAATTCCTTCTGGAGTTTCTCCAGAATCTGCGGAGACGAATCCGTGCTGCCGTCATCGATGACGATGAGTTCAAATTTCACGCCTTCCTGCGCCATGATGGAGCGTATTGCAGCCTCCACATACTTCTCGTGATTGTAGCTGGCGAACAGCACCGAAACCAGAAGCGGATTTTCCCGCTGTTCCATCTCTACGCCCTCGGCAAAAGCCTTCACATAGACGTTTTCGCCAACATTATCCACTGCCAGATTTGTTATGGAGTACTCCATTTGAGCCTCCGGACAATAACGAACATGATTACGAAATAGAGGAAGTTCTCGGCGGCGTAGGCCATCATGGGGCCCGAGAATTCAAAGAAGCGAATGCCAAAGTAAGCCGCCGTCGCGAGGAAAACATTAGATCCTATTTCCATGGCGAGGAAAATCTTCGTCTCACGGCGGGCAATAAGCACAAGCCCAAAGGCCCAGCCGCCGGCACGGAAGAAATCCCCAATGAGTTGTATTGGCATGTAGTCCACAGCACCGATGTAAGCGCTGGAAAGAAATAGCGGAACAATCCAACCGCGGAGGAAATAGATGGCAAGAACCGCCACAAAAGTAATTCCAAAAACTCGAAGGAGCAGCGGATTGAACATCTGGGAGAAATTTTCGCGCGACATGGAGCGGCTAACTTTCGGGAGAATGATAACACCAAGAACCGCGGAAAATCCCGTGGCAAAGAAATCGGAAATTTTCCAGATACCCTGCCAAATGCCTGCAGCATCCCAACCCAACTTTGTACCCACCATAGACCGGATGAAGGTGAGAACGATTGGCGTTAAAATCATGGGAATAATTCCCATCAACGCGTAGGAGCCCCAAGGTTTGCGATTATCCAAAAGCGAAGACCACACTCGGCGCAGTTTAAAGCCCGCCTTTGCAGAAATCTGATGGGCAAAGATTGCCGCTACAATGGATTGCGTCGCCACAATAGAAAGCACACTGAGCATTCCCGTGTAGAGGAACCACGCCACCCAAACGCATTGAATGATAGAAGCGCCAACGCCAATGACTGCCCAACGACGATAATCTCCAAGGCCATTCATTACAGACGTGCAAATGGAAACCCAGTTGGCGGCCACAATTCCCGGAAGTGCAAAGAGAATTGCTGCTTGAGCAAGGCGCCTCGGAATGCCCGGCAATATCGTTTCTAAAGGCGCAATAAAGCAGAAAAGGAGGGCAACGATGCAAGTGAATACTGTTGCAAAAGTGGTGAGACGAACGCCGCCACGCCAAATCCCCAACAAGGATTTTTCATCATCCTTGTTTTGCGCGGTAAGGCTAACCCAACCATTCTGGAGAGCCAAAGATGACGTAGCCTGCCCCATGGTCATGAGATTCATAAACTGCCCCACGCAGGCAAATGCCGCCGGCGGGAGGAATACAGCCAGAAGTTTATTGATGGTAAAAGCCTTCAGTGCCGCCACAATGGTGACGAGGCTTGAACCGCCAAAAAGCTTCCAGAATTTAGAACGCTCCTCCATGCTAGAATCCTGCATTAGGATTGAAGGCGTTCACCGCCTCAATGACTTGCGCCACCTGAGCATCTGTAAGATACGGACCCATGGGGAGGCTTAACTCCTGCTTTGCCAGAGCTTCCGTAATCGGGAGATGGACGTTTTCCGCCCAAGGTTCGTTGCAGTAGGCCTCTTGCAAATGCGGCGGGATGGGATAATGCACCATGGATTCAACACCTCGTGCCTGCAGGAACTGCTGCAACTGCACGCGAGCCGCGGCACTTTCCGCCCGAACTGCAAAAATATGGAAGACATGGTCTGCGGTCGCAGTTTTGGGCAAAATAACCGCCGGATTCTTGATCTCTGCGATATAGCGAGCCGCAATCTCGCGGCGGCGCTGATTCCAGCAATCCAACTGGGGTAATTTTTTCAAGAGCAGCGCCGCCTGCAGCTCATCCAAGCGGGAATTGACGCCCTGATAGCGGTTCACGTACTTCTCCGCGGAGCCGTAATTGCCCAATGCGCGCACCACTTTGGCCAATTCATCATCATCCGTGACCACCATTCCAGCGTCACCTAAAGCGCCTAAATTCTTTGTAGGATAAAAACTGAAGGCAGCTGCATCACCAAAGGCTCCAGCACGCATTTGCGCCTTGCCGGATTCTGCGAAAATCGTGCCAATCGTAGAAAGTTCTGCGCCGTGAGCCTGGGCCGCATCTTCAAAAACCCGAAGATTCCGCTCCTTGGCAAAGGCACAAATCTGATTCATAGCCGCCAAGCGCCCATACAGATGCACAACCATGATGGCCTTGGTCTTCGCAGTACAGGCTGCAGCCAAGCGACTCGGGTCCAAATTGAAAGTCGTCTCATCGGGTTCCACAAGGACGGGGACAAGCCCGGCCGAGGTGATTCCGAGAATGGTGGCGATAAAGGTATTTGCGGGTACCAACACTTCATCGCCCTTCTTTAGGCGACCCAATTCAATCTCGGCACGAAGCATCAACGTAAGGGCGTCCAAGCCATTCCCTACACCAACTCCATGCTTCACGCCACAATAGCCAGCAAACGCCGTTTCGAACTGCTGGCAGAACCTTCCGCGGATAAACCATCCAGATTTCTGCACCGCATCAAAAGCCGAAGAAAGTTCCGATCCAAGTGAATCGGAAACATAATCCAAGGAATAAAAAGGCACAGAATTCATGTTCTACACTGAAAATAGAAAAATCAATAGCCCAAAATTACCCTTTCCTACCCTATTTTTGGATAAAATGCTAATTTAAGGGCATGTTTGAAATTTTGCCCTATACAAAAGAAATGGAAAGTCGTTGGGACCGCTTCGTCATGGAAGAGTCCGTCAACGGTACATTTCTCCAGACAAGGCGTTTTTTGAACTACCATCCAGCGGAGCGTTTTAAAGATGCCTCCTTCGTCATGGAAAAAAGCGGCATCATCGTGGCTGTTTTTCCAGGCAACGAAACTCCCGATGGAGCGTGGATTTCCCACCAGGGTTCCACTTTTGGCGGACCTGTTATTTCCAATGGTTTCTATTCCGGCAGCAAAATGCTGGAAATCGTCAAGACCATGGATGAATTCTTAACGCAAAAATACAAGCGCATCAAGTTCAAGCCCTCCGCCAAAACCTTCTGCAAAGAGCCAACCGATCTGCTAGAATACGCATTGGAGCACGAAGGCTATGAGCGCCATTCGGAACTCAGCGCCTACACGCTTTTAGATAGCGAGTTGGATCCGCTGGAATGCTGCAAACGGGAATGCCGCCATAACTTCAGACTAGCAGAAAAAAACGGTCTCACCTATCGCGAAATCAATAGCGACGAGATGGAGACCTTCTACAAGTTTCTGGAAATTTCAAAAGCCAAATACAACACCAAGCCCGTCCATACTTTGGCAGAACTTGAAGACCTGCAAAAACGGCTCCCGGGAGAAATCATTTTCCGCGGCATCTGGCAGGGCGAGCAGTATCTTTCCGGCCTGATGATGTTTGCCTTCAATAATGCAAAGGCGGTTCACTTCCAGTATCTCGCGCCCGACGAAAGTTTCAAGCAAATGAATGCCACGACCGTTCTCTTTGTGGAAGCCATGCGTGAAGCCGCAAAGAACGGGTATGAAAAATTCTCCTGGGGGATTTCTACGGAAAATGGCGGGAAGTTCCTAAACGAGAACCTTTTCCGCTTCAAGGAATCCTTTGGAAGTAAAGCGGTAATCAATCCCTCTTATACGAAAGGCGATTTCTGATTAGCCGTCACCTAAACTGCATCAGCCTAAACTGCAGCGATTGAACTGCGTCAGCAAAGCAGCGCCAATTCTATCTACGCTTTTTGAAGCGATTTCGCGTTTAAAATCTTCGTATTCGTAGATGTAATCGCTTGCATCGTAATGTTCCGATGCAAGAACCAGGCATACAGCGCCAGAAGAGAAATTCTCGATTTCACGCCAATGCATTACGGGAACGTAAAGACCGTAATACGAGCGGTTCAAAGTAAACTTCTGCCGCGTAATTCCATCATCCAGAACCACATCAAAACTACCACTGGCAGCAATAATCAGCTGCTGCAGTTTGCGATGAGCATGACCTCCACGGGAAGCTCCACCGGGAACGTCGTATAGGTAGTACACCCTTTTAATATCAAAAGGAATGGATTCTCCCCCTTCCACAACGCTCAAGTTGCCGCGTTGGTCGTGAGCAATGGGAATGTCGATGATTTTGGGTTTCATAGCGTTCATATGATTTTCAAAATAGCAAAATACCGCTGTTTTAGAACAGCAAATGCTTTAAAAGCGCTTGAAGCCTATTTGAAAAGGCCTGATTTGAGCAATATTCGAAAAGTTTTTCAGCTTTTACGGAATCAACAACCTCTTTTCCAGCCAAGACATCATCTAAAGCCATCAAATAAACATCCAGCTTATCTGCAGGCTCTGCCAGAGGGCAAATTCCTTCCAAATTTTCCTTCAAGGCCGTATTTCCGCCACAAACCGCAGGTGTACCGGCAGCAATAGCCTCTACCGGCGGAAGACCGAAACCCTCATAGAACGAGGGAAAAACCAGCAAATCTACATGCCAGTAAAAGTCCCGAATCTCTGCCGCAGAAAGATGCGTAAAGTGAAACACATTCTTCAATTTCATTACAGCAATTAGTTGCTTGAGTCGGGGTGTCAAAACGCCGACTCGCACAAATGCCGTGTTCGGGCGTTTTTCCGCCATCTGAAGGAAGGTCTCAATGTTCTTTCGCGGTTCATCCAAACTCACATTCAGGCAGAAGGAATCATAACCCTGCAATCCCTTTCCCTGCCAGAAAGACTTCTTCTCTTCCCGGGTAACAGGGGCCTCCGGTTTTCGGAAGACTTCAAAATTCACAGGGCATCCAATAACTGGGCCCTCGTTGTTCGGGACTTTGTAATTGGCTTCAATGCTTGCCTTGCTATAGCGAGAATTATAGACAAAGTAATCGGCCGCCGCTGCAGGCTTCAAAAACAGCCGATAAATCAATTTGTACTTTAGGCTATTGGGGTAAAGAATCTTCGGGAAGGCATCGTGGACCATCACCACATTCTTTATCTGCGGAAAATTCTTTTTTATACCGGGAACAAGAAAGCCCAATTCCGGGCACACCCAGAAAATCAAATCCGGCTTTGCATTCTGCAAGAACGCATTTACTTTCTGGCGAAAACAGAAAAAGCCCCTCAAAAAAGAAGGCGCCTTAAGGACATCTCCCATAGTGGGTTCCGCCCCATGAAAATAGTCTGGCGTCATGAGCCACAGAAGAGAGGCGTCCATCCCCATTTTCTTGAAAGTCCCATATATGTCCAAGGAAAGCCGCCCGAAGCTGGTGGAGGCATCCTTGTCGCAGACTACAAGAATTTTAGGGTTATTTTGCATACCTGCGAAATATAGATTTTGTATATTTTCCCTATGGCAAAAATTTGTGTTGTAATGGCCACTTTCAATGGAGAAAGGTATCTACCCCAGATGCTGGACTCCTTGGCCGCACAAAAAAGGCCCGCGGACTTGGTGATTGCGGTGGATGACGGTTCCAGCGACGGCACAAAAGCCATTTTGGAAAGCTACGAGCAAAAACTTCCGCTAAAGATTCATGCTTGCATGAGCAACCAAGGCCACAACGCCGCTTTTTCCAAAGGGTTAGAACTTGCCGCGCAGGAAGACGGAGATTACATCGTCCTTGCCGACCAGGATGACGTCTGGCTCCCCGAAAAACTCGCCATACTTGAAAAGAAAATGGAAGCAGTCCACCAGAATTTAGACATTCCAGTTCTCATTTTCGGTGACGCACAGGTGGTGGCAAAAGATCTTTCCCCCATTGCCAATTCCTGGCGCAAAATGGCAAACTTGCCAACATCCATCCCCGTCCTTGCCCGCCTAGCGGGATTCAACAACATTACCGGTTGCCTTTCCATCTTTGACAAGGCACTCCTGAATAAAATCCTACCCATCCCAGCCAACGCCATGGTTCACGATGCATGGATTGGCATTATTGCCGCAAAATTCGGGAAGATCCTAGCCATTCCCGATGTTTTGATTCAATACCGCCTGCACGATTCCAACGCGGTGGGGACAGGAACTCATTATTCCTACGACGAAACCACCCAAAAGCAGATTTGCGCAGTGGAAACCCTGCTAGAAGATTCTGATAAACTGAACTTGGATGTAAAGGAAACCAAGTTCCTGAAAGTTTTCTGCTCCTATCTGAAAGCTAGAGAGGGTCATTATTTCTTGTTTGCCTACACCTTCTGGCTGTGGAAGCACAAAAAAGAGCTTTTCCCTCAAAATCAAGGCCGCACAAAAAAGTTATTGTTCTCCCTGCTTGGCGCCAAAGCCGTGCATCTCTTCTTTGGAAAAAATAAATGAAGACCATCTCCTTCTACCTTCCGCAATTTCATGCTATCCCGGAAAATGATTCCTGGTGGGGCAAGGGTTTTACGGAATGGACCAATGTGAAGAAGGCCTCTGCTTTATTTCCTGGGCACAGGCAGCCACAAGTTCCCAGCACTCTCGGTTACTATGATTTGAATAGTGATGTGACCCGAATGGCCCAGGCTGAATTGGCTAAATCACACGGCATAGACGCCTTCTGCTATTACCATTACTGGTTTGAAGGCAAGCAACTTTTGGAAATGCCCGTAAACAAGATGCTTAAGAACAAGGCTATTGACATGCCGTTTTGCATCTGTTGGGCTAACGAGACCTGGTCTAGAGCATGGGATGGGCAAGAAAAAGAAATTCTCATGGAGCAAAAGTACAGTGACGACGACGACGTCAACCACGCCAAGCACCTCTGTGAAATTTTTTCGGATTCCCGGTATTTGAAAATCGAGGGGAAGCCTCTTTTTGTGATTTATCGCGTGGCAAATCTTCCCAACCCCAAGCACTTCGTAGACGCCCTCAAGGCAGAAGCTCAGAAATGTGGTTTTGAAGATGTTCTAATAATGGCTGTACGGAATTTTGCCTCCAATGTTCCAGATGAAATGCTTTCCCAATGGGGCATTCACGACATCATTGATTTTGAGCCCAATCCCGAAGAATTTCCGAAGCGCTCTCTAGTTGGAAAGGGTTGGCGTTGGATGCAGCGGCAGTGGAACGCCTTGGCACGAAAAGTAGGGCTACCACAAGTCAATTCCATATTGCGGGTTCCCTATAACAAGGTCGCAGAGAATGCTATCGCGCTTTACAAAGATTTCAGCGATAGCCACTACCCTACGGTGTTCCCCAACTGGGATAATTCTCCCCGCCGGAAAGCGGCAACCATTATCCAGAATGACAATCCCCAAGATTTTGAAAAATGGGTAAAAACCGCCACGAAACTTCTCCAGAAAAGACCGGAGCAAAAACAGTTGTTATTTGTGAACGCTTGGAACGAATGGGCAGAAAGCGCCCATCTGGAACCAGATGCAGCTACAGGAGCGGGATTTCTGGAAGCCTTCAAGAGAGGTATCGGGAAATGAGTTCCGGATTGAGCGTCATCCTGGTGAATTTCAAAAATGCAGCCAAAACCATCAGCTGCATCCAGGCGCTTGACAACCAAAGCCTTCTTCCCGACTGCATCTACATCATTGATAACGCCAGCGGAACCGCCGATCGTGAAAAATTTGAAAATACGTTCGGAGCAGGACTTGCTCAAAGCGAAAGAGGAATCCCTCTGCAATGGATTTGGAATGAGCAGAATCTGGGGTTTGCGGCTGCTTGCAATCAGGGAATCCGACTTTCGCAGGCCTGCGGCTTCAAAGGCTATATCTGGCTTTTGAACAACGATACACAGCCCGAGGCAAACGCGCTTGAAAACATCCTGAAAAAAGCGAAGGAAACCGGCGCCGGCATTACAGGTTCTTTAATTCTAGATGCTAGCGGCAATGTTTCCGGAGGGGTGTGCAGAATCCACCCGAAATTTGCTTCTGTACGCCGCGTAAAAGTTCCCGTAGACAGCGCTACAGGCGAAATTCCTTTCGACTATGTGGAAGGATCCTCCTTCCTTCTCTCTCCAGAATGCATTGATAAAGTTGGATTATTGCCCGAGGATTACTTCCTCTATTTCGAGGAAGCAGATTACTGCACAAAAGCCAAACAGTTTGGTTTCAAAATGGCCTGGGCACGAGACAGCATCGTCTATCACGATATTGCCTCCTCAACTAAAAGCGAAAGCCGGCAGGTTCCATTTTTCATTGATTGCCTGATGCTGCGAAACCGCATTCACTTCGCAAAAAAATACGGTTTTCCCAAATGGGGCTACACTTTGGGGCTTCTATTATCTTTTGTACTCCGTATCAAGCGGGGCGAATGGAAGCACATACCCAAAATTCTTTCTATTATTCGGTCAAAGGCAAACTACAAAAAATTCATTTTGCAAAACGGCGGGTTCATCCATGACGAAAATCTATAGCATCGCTTTATTTTCTGCATGTTTTGCCGCCCAAGCTGTATTCGCAGAAGGCCACATCGCCTTTGTAGATTCAGCAAAAAAATATGAATTGAATATCCAGGCCCAGTTGGTGGATTCTCTTGCCATTACCAACCTGGAAAACGCCCCCACTCATTACGACAATTCCATGTCCGTCCGTTTGTTTTTGGATGGTCACTTTACAGAAGCGTTCCAGTATGCAGCTCGTGTAAAAGTCAGCACCGATTTCACCAACCGCTCCATTGTAGAGCATTCCTACCGCCCTGAGCAAGGCGTTCCCTACAACAAGCAAAGCGAGCACAAACGCACTTGGGATTTGTTTGCGGCTAACGCCAGCTATAGCCTTGCTCCCCTCACGCTTATGGGTGGCTTTGACTACCTTAGCTGGGGCCCGGCACGCCGCAATCACGTGATTCTCCGCGGGGAACAAGGTTTTTATCGCCCATGGCAAGATAGCAGCAGTCAAATTTCTGACCCGGCACCCACGCCCTATTTTGGTTACCAGTTTGAGATTGGTCCCATTGTTTATACCCAATATGCAGCAAAACTGTTTGAGAAGAAGAACCTGGGAAAATATTTTCATGCTCATCGTCTGGATTTGAATCTTCCCAAGAACATCACCCTCGGGCTTTCCGAGACGTCCCTCTACGGGAGCACCACTGAAAATGCGGGCACCAACCCCAACCTTGAGGCAGACAGTTCCGGTCGCGAGTTCGAATGGGCTTACGTGATTCCCTTTGTCCCCTATGTTTTCCAGGAGCACCTGCAAGGAGACCAGGACAACATTTCCCTCGCTTTTGATTTGAGCGTGAAGACCATTCCCGGCTGGGAATTTTACGGTGAACTTTTGTGGGATGACATGAAATCCCCTACCAGCATGTTTGATGATGGTTGGTGGGGAAACAAGTGGGCGGCAACTGTTGGCATTGCCCGCGATGGTCTACGGTTGGGGCCTGCAACGATTGATTGGTTTGGAGAATACACCCGCATTGAGCCCTGGGTCTACACACACCACAAAGGCGGTGGATATACTTACGCGAGCTACGCCCAAAGTCTGGGAAGCGATTTAGGACCCAACGCACAAGAAATTCATTCCGAGCTCTCTGCAGAAATCAGTTTTGTCCGCGGAACACTTGTCGCAGGAGCTGTTGCTAAAGATACCGTCTTCGGTGGAAACCTTACCGACATTCACGGGCCCGATGACGCCACAGACAAAAAATTCCTGAATGACAAATCTACCTTGAAGTATCAAGAGCTGGGCGGAATTCTCAGTATAGAGCCTTGGAGCTTCATTTCTGTACGGGCAGGATACACCCGTTTCTTCGGGGATTACGAAGGCTACCGCGCCTATGGCGTGGGAACGCTCCAGTGGTAAGCCTCAAGCAAATCCGACATATCTTTGGGGAAGTAGGAACTTGTGAAAGTTCGTGGTGCATCCCAATATGGCAATAGAATTTCTGCCTTGTAGGCAAAAAGCATCTGGAAGTGGCTTCCCAATACGGCGAAATCCTCTTCTGTAAGGCCTCCACCGCGGGCCATTTTCTCGTAGTATTTTCCCTCATGGCTGTAAAGGCGGTCGCCCACAATCGGGAAGCCAAGTTCTGCAAGGTGGGCACGAATCTGATGCTTTCGCCCAGTAAGGAGTTCACATTCCACAAGAGAAAACTTCGCGGACGACAACTTCGCAGGCGGTAGATTCGCAGACGATTCAGCAGCATCAACACAATCAAAAACAGCAAGCCTTCTGAAAACAGTACTGCAAGCTTTTCCATCCTCAAAATGAAACATCTTTACCCGCAGTGGGCTTGCAGGATCCTCGCGCAAAGGCAAATCACAACGAACTTCTTCTGCGGGAAACTCGCCCGGCACCACCGCCAGATAAAACTTCCGGAGCAGAATCCGGTCCAGATTTTTCTGGAACCTGGCCGCCGTATCGCTGTCTTTGGCAAAAAGCATCAAGCCGCCGGTGTCGCGGTCCAAGCGATGCATTGGAGTCGCCGTCTCGCAATCCGTTGCGCGCCGAACAACTGCGGTAAAAGTATTGTAGAAGATTCGCCCCGTATGGTGCACCGGAATTCCCGCAGGCTTTGACACCAGCAGGAATTCATCGTCCTCAAAAACAGTTTCAAAATCCGTCGGCACATCGGGCTCTTCGTAATTCTCGATGTGATAAACCACCTTATCACCCTTGTGAGCCACACTTTCTGGATTCGCCACCTCGCCATTCAAAGTGACCTTTCCCGTTTTCAGGCGATCTACCCACTCCTCTCGAGCATGATAGGTGAAGCGCTCCGCCAGACTGTCCAGCAGCAAATGCCCGTTTTGTTCCGGGCGGATTTCGCTTTCAAAGAACATGTCCCGAAGCATAGGCGACGCGCTATTTGCTGGAATTTTTCTTGGAAGAACCCTTCTTCATCTCTACCCGGCGGCTCTTGGAGCGGAGCCGTTCCCAAGGAGCGAATGAGCTTGTGGGAATGAGGAAGGCAAAGAACCACACGTTGAATTCAGCCCACAAGGCAGCGGTCTTACCGATTCCCGCCCCATCCACCTTGCCAGAATCTACAAGGATTGCCACAAGGGCGAGAAGAGAAGAAATGGTCACAGGGAGAATCGCCTTCTTTGCAGCGCGGACAATGGAACCGGCCTGAGGATTCCCAGAACCAAGCAGCCCGCCGCAAGAAAACGCAAAAGCCAAAGCAGAAGAAAAACCAATTACGCTAAAGGCAGTCCAAAGAACAGCTGTTTGGCTTGCGTTAAATCCAAAGGTCGCGAAAGTCCAATTCAAAATTCCCGTCAAAAACACCCAAGAAAGAGCAAACGGAAACAACACGCAAGCAGCACTCCACTTTGCCGCTAACAAAAGAATCAAGGCAACAACTGCGAAAGTTCCCAAAAAGATGAACTGCATTCCATCGGACCCCGCTAATGCAAAAACTGCGCCAATCATGCCTACGAATCCAATAAGACCAGCGAATCCACCCTTCACACCTGTAAATACAAAGTGTAATACAATCATAGCGACGGCTGCGACACCCAAATACTGAGCAGAAGCCCAGAAACCGCTAAAGCCCTGCAATTCCGCAAGCCACATTCCCATAGATTCCGATGCGGCTAAAGGAAGGGTGCTCATGGCCTGCCAACTGGTAGCCACAAATATGACGGAAAGCACCACCAAAATCACAACAAAAATTAACCGGAGACGGAGCAAGAACTCCATCATCTTCTGAATCTTTCCCGGTTTTTCTCTCAAATCCATAACTACCTCGAAATCAGCAACTTCTGTTTTTTAGTCCAAGTTTTTTTCTTAAAGTCTTCCGTAGCGGCCACGCGACTACGGACCACGTAATGATAAAGCCCGTTGGCCAAAAGCCTTCCGAAATTATCCCGGCCATCCCAGTGGGTTACACCAGAAACAGCATTCTTAATGACCTTCACCAAGCGCCCGTTTTGATTATAGATAAAAATGTCTACGCTGGAAGTGCGATCCACCGCCAGATTCTTGAAATAGAAGGTGGTTCCCTTCTTGCCCATGGGATTTGGAATGTTGAACACATCGGCAAGGCCCGCCTTCATCTCACCCGCGATTTCCACATTCACTGTTTTCACAGTCTCGTTTCCCAGCACATCGTGGGCGCGAACCTTGAAGAGGTATTTTCCTTCCGGATAAGATGCCGCGGCAAATGTCATGCGTGCTACAGCCCGCTTGGAATTCTGTTCGATGTAAGGCCAGGGATGGAAGGGATCTTCCACGCCCACAACCTCAAAAGAGATTCCCTCATCCGCTTCCTCGCGATAATCGATGGCGGTAGAATCCTCCACCACAATCTGGAGACACGCCGGAGACTGGAGCTTCACAACTTGTCCGTCAGAGAATCCCGTAGGAACACCGCCGCCGTAGCATGTCTGGATTTGCACCGCCGGCGGCGTGTTGTCGTAAATGGAATCCGCATAAGCGGAAACGCCTGCAATTGCAATGTGCTTCTGCAAATAGCGACCCACTGCAGGATTGTCTGCAGAATAAGCCCATGCGGTAAGTTCCGCAGCCGTATCGCCGAAGGCAATCTTTCGCGGCGTCACAAATTCTGTTTCAAAACGGCCGCCTACCACAGGAACTTCCTCAGAATAAATCAGCGGGCCTTCAAAAGCAACATCGATGGAATCATCCTCAATATCATCCAGGCCCAAATACAAACGCTTGCTATAGCGGCCCTCCCGCAACGATAAATTGACATAGCCCTTTGAAATTCCACGAACTGTTCCCGTAATGCGCATTTTGTCCAAAGCCTTGATGGTATCCAGCTTTTCATCCATAGTAACCTTTAAAGATGGAGCCGGCATTTGAATTACAGGTTCGCCAATAAGCACGTAATGCTCATCATTGTAACGTTGTTCAGAATAGCCCGACGTGCTTTGTTTTTTTGCAGCAACAAATGCCTCGCCAATGGTAATTCCAGGTGTTTTCAAGAGATTTAAAACAAATGCCTTGCCAAAACCCAAATTGAAACTAGCATAAGTATCCCGCATGGCCCCTACAGAAGCTATGGAACCCGAATTAGAAGCCAACACAAAATCTTCCGAAAGAGAACGAGCATCGCCCTTGTCAAATCGCGCTACCGTGCAGGAGAAGGAGCCAAGAACTGTATAACGTCCTTTGTTATTCAATTTAGAGATGTAGCTGGGTTTCAAAAGTCCCTCAGACGCCCAATCCGTCATGGAACCGTGACCAAAATATGTGGTGAGCAACGCACCTTGATTCAAAATATTCAGAAAATCTTCCACTGCGTCTTTTTTCTGACCGGCTGCATCCCAATCATAATCAATCAGGTAGATTTTCCGAGCACGCCAACGCGCCCCCTGACTATCAGAAAGGCTATCTATTACCCCTGCAATTCCCTCTTGAAAGTTTGTATGCAATGCGTGGTCAATTTCTATTCCATTACGTGCATCATCCGCAGCCAGTAATAACGTGGAGCGCCATTCCGAATGATCAAAGCCACCCAATTTTTCATACTGCTTTACCTTTTCGATGTAATTGGCAAATTCTACTGGTGTAGAAACAGGAAGGCGACCTACCGCCACATCCAAGTCGTAATTTCCATAGCGAACAAATTCTCCCGAATCCAAAGCCGCATAGAAATCTTCTGTTACTGAAGATTCCCTTTCATAAGGAGGAATATTGATTTTTCCTAGCTTGGCATTTACCCCACGATAGTCGTAATGGCCGGAACCTGCAAGTAGCACCCACTTCAAATCGGGGCAAACAGAACGGGCATAGGCGATATAATTGCGAATTGCAGATGGGGAAAGTGAGCCTCCCGTATAATTGCGATAGATATCGTTCACAGAAACAACCGTTGTCGGAATTTTCATAACCGCAGAACCATCTGAACGGAACTGCCCTAAAGAGACTGCGGCATCTAAAAATTCATCGGGAGCGATAATCAGATATTTTGTTTTTGTATTGATTTTGGAAAGGTTGGAAAGCACGCCGCTCGGCTGAACCGGGCGAGACTCCACCTTCGCCACATTTTTCGGTGAACTTGATTTATATGCAAGATAACGAACATCATCCTCCGCAGAAACGCTATCCTTAGCAACACCATTTTGCACATTCAAAAGGCCCACTGGCTTTAAGTTCACAAACTTCATAACGGACGTTCCTGCTGGCACAGGAACTTGAATCACACCCGAAACTTTTCCTGGCAAAAGCCATTCTGCGGTTTCTACAACGGGGTTCCATTGATAAGCAACCGTATATCCGTCAAAACGATCATACTGGAAGTCGTTTGGAAGAAGCGTTAAACTGTAATCGTTCTTTTCACTTTTCAAGTCCACTTTTTCAAAAAAGAACGTATTGCCAGGGATGAGTTTTGCCTTGGACTTTTCCCACTTTTTCCCGTTAACGGCAAAATCAAACTGCACACCATCCATCCGCTCTTCATAATTTTTAGCCGACAAATCCAAAATCACTTTCTGATCGTTATCCTTCTCGGCAGATGAAGTATGAACGGAGCGATAGGGGAAAAAAGTCACACCCACATATTCCCGACCACCATCAATACGCCCAGGCAAAGAAACCGTTTGAGGCATATTCAAAGTAGCTCCCGTCAATGCTGTCGTTTCCAAACGGGAATGCCATATCCAGAACCATTCCTTCCCCGTTCCGCTTTCCCAATCTGCAGCCTTCTCAAAATAGGAATCCCGAAGAATCAAATCCTTCTCAGCCCGCACATAGCGCATCCACTCCACAGTTTTTCCAGAACCAGCAGGAGATTTGACTTTTTGCGACAGGCGAACGCCCGCACTGGAATTTTTATAGCCAAACTGGAAGTGCTGATAGAAGGAATAAGGCGAAGTGGAATGGTAGTAGTCCATCCTGCCATCTACAAAACCAGGAACTTCCTGGCTGATGCGCTTCCAGAAGGATGTTCCATAACCCACAAAGAGAATGGTATCACCATCATCAAAAATTCCGTTGGGAGTTGAAGAACCCTTGGAATGGTCCCGCACCTCTATGGGGATTTCAAAAATATGAGCCGGAATACGATCAACTGCGCCGGGAGCCACATCCGAAAGCGTATCCGGGCTCGCGCCATAGACGCAAAGTTTCTCTACCGGAATGCCATCCAACTCTCCCTGCCGCAGATAAGGAAGCATCGCCGTGCGGATGGAATTGAAATCCACCGCATAAAGGCCGTCTTCCTCAGTGGTTGCCACATCTTTGTCGCCCACCAAAAATTCCGCCAGGAATTTCACATCCGGAATTTCCGCTGCTGCACTACGACGAAGGGACTGCGCGCCCGTAGCCGAGAAAGCGAAAGCCGCTACACTGCAAACAAAAACGAATATCCAGATTTTATGGGTCAACTGCACCATTCAAAGATACAAAATAGGAGCATCGGAAATTAGGGGCTGGTAATGAGGCATTCAAAAAAGCCATTCCCCGTGGTTCTAAACTCTACCACTTCCCCGCCTACGGCTTTCGCCTTGAATACCGTGAAATATTCAGGCTTCACACCCTTAGTGAGGATGGCTTCCACCTCAGCTGCCGTGATGACATTCTTCCCGTTCCAAGAGGCCATATACCAATGCCAAGGCTGCCAGTTGAAAAGAGCCCGAGTGGACTGGATGAATGCGCGCAACATGAGAGAATAATCGTATTTCAAGTAATCCATGTAATCACGGACTTCACTCCGCTTCTCTACAAATGATTTCTTGGAGAAATCCGAATCGAACCGGAGAGGAGTCTTATCGGGATTCTCATAAGTGAAACGGATTTGCTTGTCTGTCACCATCACTTTCAAAGTGGGCTTATCCAGATGGACGAATTCCGATGGAGAAACCTGGCGATAGTCGCGGAACACCACATCCGGAGTGAGAACCGCATTCATCTTCAGCGGCTCCGGTACAGCATCCAAAGTTTGCAGTTCGTAAAACAGCAGCACCTCACCTGTTCCCTTGGGCGCAAGAATGGAGACTAAGGGTTTCTCCCTTTCTGAAAGGACCCAAACCATTTCTGGATTGCGTTTTGCCTTTAGAAGAGGCTCGATGGCCGCCATCACGCTGGGGTCTTTAACGCCATTCACATCCCATTCCATCCAAGTTCCCGCACCACCTACGGAATCAAGAACTGCAAAGAGGCGGTCGCTGCTAAATGGTGTCTTGGAATCTACGGCACCAAAAATGTTAGCCGAGGCTAACTTTTTTTGCGATGATTGCGTCGAGGCCTTGGGCGAGGATTGTGCAGGAGTCTTGGACAATGACTGCGCCGGGGCTGCGAACGCCATAGCACAAGCTACAGCAACGAGAAGGCAAATTGTTTGGAACAGGGTGCGCATCTTAGAAAATCGGATCCAGCAAGGATTCGTCCAAGCGGGAATAGGTCATGTGGTATTCTTTTTCAATCCAGTAGAGTGCCAATTTGCGATTGGTCCACTTCTTCTTCACCGCAATGGATTCTATGCCCTTGGTGATGAGCGGCAAAGTCTCTGGCAAGTTCAATTTCCAAGCCGTATCGTCCCATTCAAACAACATAATGGGGACCTTGGGGCTGCTGGCAAGGCCCACACTTCCACGGTCATTTTTGTATTCCAACGGGCCCAGATTCAGCTGGGTGAAGCGTTCCAGCATGCCGCTCTTAGAAAGGAAGAGGAACAGCATGCGGTCGTCATCGGTTTCCCACAAGTGTTCGCGTTCGTAAAGGCGGTAGAGAATGATGGCATAGGCCTCATAAAACTGACAGGTATCCAGAGCATCCGCATCGTAACTGCGGGCGTGATTTTCCAAAGTATCCAGCCAGTATTCCGAGGTATCCGTCAAGAATCCGTAGAGGACTTCTGCCGAGGCATTGTTCCGCACTGCATCCAAGAAATTCGCGAACATGGATTCCAGCATGGTCTGCTTATCCTGCAAGCGCTCCTGATACTTGGCATCTTTCTCGCCAGCATTCTGCTGCTGTTCGTATGCCTTCTGCTGAGAGACTGCCTCACCGCCATTTTCGGACGTACCTGCGCAAGCTGCAAAAAAAACAGCAGACATCGCCAACAGCAAGGCAAGAATGTTATTTTTCACAATATGCATCGCGACACCTTTCTAAATATGACCCTTGACCAACTTTGGGGTGCGTGCACCGCCAAAGGTTTCCAAGGAAGTGGGCCCGGAGGTCAGCACCGGAACAAGACCAACACCGGAGTTTGGCTCCGTCTTAATGCTTACAATTTAGAAATCAAATCCTGTGAAGGGAGGAGCGCCAAGGAAAACAAGGTCCACGCGTTGCACCGGATGCAGATGGCCCTGGCCCTGAAAGTGCGGGAAACACCACCAGCCGTGGAAATGCCATTTCCAGGAAGCAACGGGCACATTCAAACCAGCAATCCCCAATTTCCGCTATTTGTGGCCCACGTTTTTGACATTATGGCCACGAAAAACGGCGATGTGAAGGCAGCGGCAGCAGCTTTTGGCCTCACCCCCAGCGCCTTGACGAAAATTTTGCGGCAAAGCAAGCCCTGTGCAGAAAAACTGGCACAATCGAGGGCAAACAATTCAAAATTTAAAATGCATAATTGAGTTTCAGGAAAAGACTGCGGCAGGTCCGAAAATTTCTTTTTTTGACATCAAATGACAAAAAACTTTTATACATTAGGGATATGAAGATTCTTGCAAAATTGCTCTCTATTTTGGCGATAACCGCCGCATTCACCTTTGCCGATGAGGCCGTAACTGCAGCAAAAACGGACCGCGTTGCGGCCACCACAAAAACTGACAGCGCAACCACCTCTAGCCCAGCCATCACCGCCGACACAAAACATCACGCAGTGTGGATCAAGTTGGAAGGCGATGTGGACCCCAGCATGTACGAATTCTGCGCCCGGGCCATCGGTGAAGCCCAGGAAAAGCATCCGGACTATATCATTTTTGAAATCAATACCTTCGGCGGTCGCTTGGATGCCGCATTTGATATCGTCGATACCATCATGGCTGTGAAAGGAGCAACGACAATCGCCCTCGTGAAGAAGAAAGCCATCAGTGCAGGAAGCCTCATCGCCCTCGCCTGCAAAAAGCTTTACATGCTGGAAGCCACCACCATCGGCGACTGCGCTCCCATCGTGCAGGGCGGTGACGGCACACCCCAAATCGTAGGCGAAAAAATTCAGTCACCCCTCCGCGCCAAGTTCCGCAACTTAGCCCAGCGCAATGGCTACCCGGAACTTCTAGCCAGCTCCATGGTCACGCCGGAACTTGAAATTCTGGAGCTTCACGCCAAACTGGATGCCGGCAAGAAATCTGAGCGGGATACCACTCTCATTATAGAAGGCGAAAAATATTCCGTCATGAGCGAAGCAGACAAGGCCTTCTGGGGAGCGCCCAAAATCCTCGTGAAAGAGGGAGAACTCCTAACTATGACAGACCAGGAAGCTTTTGAGCTAGGCTTTTCGAAGGGAACGTTCAAGGACCGCGAAGAATTTGAAGCCACTCTTGCCATCGAAAAGAAAAGCGAAGTGGAAACCACATTTGGAGAAGACATCGCGAACGCCATTGCCGCCATTTCCAGCATTCTCCTCATCCTCGGTTTCGGAGCTCTCTACATCGAATTCAAGACCCCAGGTTTTGGCATGTTCGGGATTATTGGCATCATCCTCGTCGCGGTGGTGTTCCTCGGGCAGTTTGCGCCCCAGCTGGACGGCTACTTCCCGGCCATACTGCTTGTAGCCGGCGTCGTCCTCTTCCTGGTGGAAATCTTCGTGATGCCGGGAACGTTCCTCTTTGGCATTGGCGGCATCATCTGCATGATAGCGGCCCTCGCCCTCAGTTACGACCCGACGAACATACCGGAGTATGTGCCCGCGGCAGTGGAAACCACATTTGACGCCACTCCCTGGCTGTTTGGTCTGTTGTTCATTTTGACGTGTGCGGCCATCGCCCTCATTATTCCCGTAGCCGCCAGCAAATACCTGGTGCCGCTCCTGCCCGAAGGCTGGACGCCCATGCTCAAAACGGATATGGAAACGGCTGTTTCCCCCACAGAAGACATCCAGGAAATCAAGGTCGGAGACACAGGCATAGCAAAAACGTTCCTGCGTCCTGTTGGCCAGGCAAGTTTTACCATGGCGGATGGTTCCTCGAAACTCTTTGACGTGCAGACTCAAGGAGAAATCATCGAAGCCGGTACTGCCGTTAAAGTCATTAAGATTGCTGACGGCAGAATCTGGATTGCAAAGGAATGAAATCCTTTGACATCACAAAAAATTTCTAGAATAAATTAAATGCAAAGAACATTTCAGTTTATAAAAAGTAATGGTCCGTTGTTCTGTGCATCTCTTGCGTTCAGTTACATTTGCTTTGCCTTTAAGCTGATGCAGCCTACTCTAGGCATTGACGAAGAATTCTGGGTAGATGCTGCTGCCAGCGACAACTTGACATGGCTTTTACAAAACAGGTATTCACTATATCTGTACAATCTTATTTTTACCGATAACGGTTCTTTCGTTCCCACATTTCCAGATATTCTCGGCATATTTTTCTGGGTAATTTCCGGATTCATCTTTCTTGATTTTTTCTGGAAACTTACCGATGAAAAAAGATTCATTGTAAAATTCCTCACTCTAGGTCTTTATTCATCGCAACCATTATGTATGGCCGAAGCTTTCGGATTTTCTATGATGATTGTTCCCGAAACCCTGGCCATGATTTTTGTGGCAATAGCATTCCGGTTTTCAAACAAATCCGGTATACTAAGCTACCTATTCCCCATTCTCTTATTGGTTATAGCTTTGGGTGCTTACCAGGCTTTATTTGGGATTTTCCTCACTGCACTTTTTGGTCTGTGTTTTTTCAAGGAAAGGAACAGAAAAGAAGTGCTTATTAAAGGAATTGGTATTGCTCTCGCTTCCTTCCTTCTTTATACAATTATAACTAAAATCATTGCGCTGAACATAGGTGAAAACGACTATCTGAGTCAAAATTATATTGGCTGGTTAGATGAGCGAGGCATACCCTACGCTCTCTTTATGTCCCTCGCCAATGTCATCCGCATATCTTTCGGAGTAACAATCCAGAATGTGAGCGTATATGGTGGATTAGGCATTTGTTTTTTGTCCATTCTGTTTATCTCCACCTCCATTTCTGATTTCCTAAAATCAAAGAACACCAAGAATTTATTATTCAGTGCAGCTCTTTTTATTTCTCCATTTATGATGTACATTTGCCTTGGTACTTACAAGACAAACGGAAGAACACTTTTAGCCCTAGCCTTGCTCCTCGCCCTGGAAATCCTGTACATTTTTCAAAAACTCCCTAATAAAAATTGTTTTGCGGCATTCACCACTTGTGGAATTCTTTTACTTGTTGCACATACCTGCTGGATAAACAGCATCTATTATCACCAGCATCTTCTCAATGTTCAAGACCAGGCAACCGTTAAATCCATCAACCAATTTCTTGAAGAACGATTCTTCAACTACGAAAAGCCAGTTGTTTTTATTGGTGCCCTAGATTACAAAAATATGGAATTTAAGAAATCTGGAACCCTAGGCTGTTCCTTTTTCTCTTACGATGACGGGAATAATTACCGGATGAGAGCTGTTTTTTCCATTTGGGGACATCCCCTAAAGGAACCCTCTCCAATTCAAGTTCTCGAAGCCTATAAACTATCTTCTGCACTTGAAAACTGGCCTAGTTCCAAAAGTTTTAAAGAAACGGACCAATTCGCCATCATCCATTTTTCAGAGCCTTCAGACAAGTGGAAATCGGTGAATCTTGAATAAGTCCCTGTAAAACCCAACCAAATTCTTTGTATAATTACACTTAAAGCCACGACTTAAAAAAAACGGAGAAAACAAATGAATACTCTTCTCACTATTGGCATTATTATTGCCGCTATTGTGGTTATCGTCCTCTTGGCCTTCATCGCCAAGTTCTTCAGCCTTTGGCTCCAAGCCCTGTTCTCCAAGGCGAACGTGAGCATTTTCCAGCTCATCGGTATGCGGCTCCGCAAGGTGCCGCCCCAGGTGATAGTGGAAGCCCGAATCCTCAGCTGCAAGGCTGGTCTCCCGGTCGACACGAACCTCCTTGAAGCACACTACCTCAGCCGCGGTAACGTACTCCGTGTGATACAGGCATTGATTGCCGCTAACAAGGCAAATATCAAGCTCGACTTCAAGGAAGCCGCCGCCATCGACCTCGCCGGTCGTAATGTTCTGGAAGCCGTGCAGATGTCTGTGAACCCGAAGGTCATCGAAACCCCGAAGGTGTCCGCTGTGGCTCTCGATGGTATTCAGCTTCATGCCATTACCCGCATTACCGTGCGCGCCAGCATCCAGAAGTTGGTGGGTGGTGCCGGCGAAGACACTGTTGTCGCCCGCGTTGGCGAAGGTATCGTCAGTTCCATCGGTTCTGCAAAGAGCCACAAGGACGTACTTGAAAACCCGAACATGATTTCCAAGAAGGTGCTCGCCTCCGGACTTGACGCCGGTACAGCATTCGAAATTCTCTCCATCGACATCGCCGACGTGGACGTGGGCCAGAACATCGGCGCCATCCTCGAAACCGACCGCGCTGAAGCCGACAAGAAGATTGCACAGGCTAAGGCAGAAGAACGCCGCGCCATGGCATACGCCGCCGAACAGGAAATGAAGGCGAAGGTTATGGAAATGAAGGCAAAGCTGGTGGAAGCCGAAGCCCAGATTCCGATGGCCATGGCAAGTGCACTCCGCGATGGCAAACTCGGTGTGATGGATTACTACAACCTGAAAAACATCGAAGCCGACACTCAAATGAGAAAAGAAATCGGGAATGCTCCTGAAGCCAAGTAATCCATGGAATCCCTCCTAATTCTCATAGGCATTTTCGTCGTCAATGCGGTCATCAAGAGCATGGCCGCAAAGAAGAAGTCGTCTTCTGAGCGGAACCACTTACCGCCCACAAGGCGGATGTCTTCTGAAAATGATGAAGGGGATGGGTTGGACGAAACGGAGCAATCTCCAAACGCAGAACCGCATAGCGCACCCCGCAATCTACAAGATTTGATTCGGCAATTTCAGGAAGCACAACGGCAAGCCTCCCAGGGTACTTATGTGCCGCCTACGCCGCCCGTGAAGGACGACGATGAAGATGATGAGAACGAGCGGCCCGTGGTCAGGCCAGCAAATCCCAGCCATTTCAGCTTCAAGGAAATTGCGGAATCCGTAGTCCAGTGGGAAGAAGCCAGCGTTGATTACCTGCAAGACGCGTTCGGTTTTTCCAAAGCTACGGCATTGAATGTCCTAGAAGAACTGCAAAAGCACAAGATTGTCGGCCGCGACATGGGCGACGGATTCTGCGACGTGCTCGTCCATGACAAAGTGGAACTAGCAAACCTGTTCAAACGTGAACAGGCCGAAGCTAAAAAAGCCATGCAAGAAGAGCTTGCCCGCAAAAAGGCTGAACTCCAAAGCAAATGGATGCACAAGGCAGAAACACCCAAGGCCCCCATTGAAACCATCGCAGTCAATGGCGGCGACGCAGAGTTGGATCGCCAGCGCAAGCTCAACAAGCTCGAGGCTCGTGCCCGCGAAGCCCGTGAAAACGCAGGAACTTCAAACAACGGCATTGCGGGCGACGGCATTTCCGGAGAATCGGATGCAAATGCGGAGAACTGGCCTCACATCCGGCTCTCCCGCAACATCGTGGACATCCGCCGCGGATTCATCTGGGCAAAAGTTATTGACGAGCCGCGCTTCAAAAGACGCTGGAGCCCCCACACCCGATAACTTTTTCACCTTAAGCAGGCCATCCATTTCTCCATATATTGTATATACAAACAGAAAAGCCGCCCGAAGGCGGCTTTTGTTTTATACCCAAAGAATGTTTTGTTTATTTTGCAGGAGCGGTTGCCGGGGCAGTTTCTGCAGGCTTGGCTTCTGTTGCCGCAGGTGCCGCAGATGACGCCGGGGCAGCCTCAGCAGCCGGCGCAGTAACGGCGGGAGCGGTAGCCTCTGCAGGCGCAGAGTTTGCCTCAGTCGAGGCGGCAGCAGGAGCTGGTGCAGTTGCAGGAGCAGGAGCCGCGCCCGAAGCTGCAGAATCAGCAGGACCAACCACCGTCGAGACGCAAGCATCCACCGGTTCGCCGGCAGCCTTCTTCTCTTCCTTCTCCAAAATTTCCTGAAGGATTTCCGCAGCCTGTTCAAACTCACCAGAAGCAGAGCAGGTCTTGCTATTCAGGATTTTTTGTAGATAAGCCTTCTGCATTTCGATATCGCATTCTGCGCTATAGATAGCAGCAAGTTTGAACATGGTGGTACATGTTTTCTGACCTTCCGGGAAAGCATCTGCCAATGCGGCAAAAACCTTCTTTGCCTTATCCAGCTGATTTGCGTCAATCAAGCAAAGGGCCATCCAGTAGAGAGAATTCTCTGCCAGTTCGCCAGTCTTCATTTGTTCGTAAACCTGCTTGAATCCAGAATAAGCCAGCTTGTATTCGCCACGATGATAGTCGGAACGTGCCGTATTGAAGAGGGCTTCCGCCTCCACCAACTTTTCCGCTTCCCGTTCAATGCTATCCATCGGAACAGGAGCAGCGGCGCCACTGACCACCACCTTCTTTGCCAAAATCTTGTCGGACTTACCCAGAAGCATATCCAAGCGGTAGATGATTTCCTCTTGACGGGAATCATTGCGCTCCGATTCATCTCCCATACGGCGAGAAAGCATGGTCACTTCGGCCATCAAGCGCTTCTGCACCAAAGCTGCAGCCGCCTGCTCCGCCTTCAGGGAATCCAACACTGCGCGAAGGGAATCGTTCTGGGCACTCAGAATCTGCACTGTCGTATCCAAATTGCTCAAAACCGCCACCTGGACATCCGAGCCAACCGCCTTCATTTCTTCCGTGCGGAGCATGGTTATCTTGGAGCAGCCCGTAAGAGCAATGGATGCGGCAATCATGCCAAGCACCAATCGTTTCATATTCAAAACCTCAAACTACTTGATGTTTACGCGGAAGTTTGCGCGACGGTTCTGAGAGTAGGCTTCTTCCGTAGCACCTTCCACTTTCGGAGCTTCCTTACCATAACTGACAGATTCCATGCGAGCGTCTTCAATGCCGTATGCACTGAGGAATTCCTTCACCTTCATGGCGCGCTTTGCACCCAAAGTAAAGTTGTAATCTTCAGTACCGCGGGCATCCGTATGGCCCTCAATGGTGATGGTGAAGCGCTGTTCCTTGATAAGGAGTTCGCCTACCTGAGCCAAGAGTTCCTTAGCCTTTTCGGTAAGTTCGGAACGGTCGAAGTCGAAGTACACATCTTCACTCATAATCTGATTGATGAGCGCTTCCAAGCGGGCGCGTTCGGCTTCCAGGCGTTCTGCATCCAAGCGGGCCTGTTCTGCAGCCAGAGAATCTGCATTCACCTGAGACTCTGCAGCATTTGCATCCACAGCTTCAGTAGCAGCGGCGCCAGCTTCTGCAGCTGGATCCGTCTGGGGCTGATTTTTCTTAGCGCAAGCTACAAGCATCAAGCAAGCTGCGCTAGAAATCAAAGCGAGTTTAACAAGGTTTTTCATTTTTTACCTTCTTTGGGTTGAGGTTTGTCTTCTTCATAAAACCAAGACCAAGTGGGAGACGTATTCTCGCCGCCTTGGGTAATGCGAGTGACGTTACTGCCATCAAAGCGCATCACATATATCTGATAAGTTCCGCTGCGGTTGCTGGCGAAAGCAATGAGCATTCCATCCGGAGACCAGGTGGGATGTTCGTTACTGCCGGCGTTACTGGTGAGTTGCACGATGTCGGAACCATCCAGTGCGCAGGTATAGATGTTCATCTTCCCGTTATCCATGGAAGTATAGGCAATGCGATCACCCTTAGGAGACCAACTGGCACGCTCGTTATAGCGGCCCATGAATGTCACGCGGCGCATGTCGCTGCCATCCTTGCCCATGACAAAAATTTGAGGACCACCACCGCGGTCGCTAGTGAATAAGACCTCCGTTGCATAAGGGCTCCAGGCAGGGCTGGTCTGATTGCTCTTCAGGTAAGCGAACTTGCGGGCCTTGTTGTTTTCCAGATTTCCCAAGTACAAATCCGTCTTTCCATCCTTGGAAGAAGAGAACAGCAGTTCTCCCGTCACAGGATTCACAGCGGGGCTGTAAGTCTGGTCGAACTGCGGGAACAGAGGCTTCTCGGAACCGCCAAAAGCCTTGGTATAAAGCCGCGGACGGTTCGTCTTGAAGTTCACATACACAAGACCCTTGTTGCCTTTAGTCCACACAGGCATCATACTGATTGTTGTATCACGCGTAATCTGAGAGCGATGGAAGCCATCATAATCAGAAACCACAACCTGCTTCACGCCTTCCATCTTGGAAACATACGCGAGCTTTGTAGAAGCCACGCCACGCTCGCCAAAAACGCGGTAGACGACCTTATCAAAGAATGCATGAACGGCACGGCGTAAATCCTTCTGGGCAATGGTATAGCTTTCACCAAAGAGGAGGTTCTTTGTCTTGGAAACGTAGAGACCGCACTCCACCTTCAGCTTTCCATCACTCTGAGGCTGTACCTTACCCGTGATATAGTATTCGGCACGACTACGGCTGAACAGTGCCAAGTTGAACTTGTCAGAAGCCACCACATCAAAGCGACCAGAAAGGTTTGCATCTCGAGTCACAATCTGGTGAGGGCGCTCCTCCATCCAATCAATCCCAGCCGACTCCGCAAAGGGAATCACACCAATAGGCGTGGTCTTGAAAACGGAGATGCCCACATCCACAGCGATGGTATCGATGGCGGCAAGAGCTGTCGCAGGAGCCATCATCAAGGCAATCAAAATCATCAAAAATCTTTTCATATCATTCCTACAATCAGTTCGGAGTAAAATTGAAATTCAACACCAGGCTAGGAGCGCGGTAATTTGGCGGAAGCTCCGGCACCTTGGAAATCTGGATGGCGCGGACAGACAAGTGGTCCCAAGCTTTATTCCCAGAGGAGCGTTTGAGAATCACCGCGGTAATGCCGCCAAAGCGGTCCACCGTAAACTGCACCGTGGTCTTCGCATCACGTCCCACTTTCAAATCCTTAGGCGGGCGGAAGTTGCTCATAATAATCTTCTTCAACTGTTCCAAGTAGACCTGCATCAGCGGGTCCATGTCCACCGAGCCAACGGGATCCAAGCTGGGAGCCTCCACAGCCACAGGCAAATCCATGTCATCTACCGGGAAGTCATCCACAGGCTCCTTCTGCTCTGGCTCTGGTGGCGGCTGATCCTCCACCACTTCCTCGGGCTTTTCCTTCGGCTCCGGCTTAATGGCCGGCGGCAACTTCTTGTTCACCTTGGGCTTTGGCTTCGGCTTTGGTTTCGGGGGCTGCGTCTTGGGCGGAGCAGGGGGCTTGGGCGTAGGTGCCGGAGGCGCCATCTGCACCAACTCAAACACGGGAATCTTCTCTGGCTCCTTCTGAATCTTCACGTAATGGAATCCGATACAGGCACCAACAATCGCCAAATGGAAGACTACCGCACAGACGATAATCTTCAAAAGCGTGGAATCCACGTCTGAAGCGAAATATTGAATTCTGTCCTGTTCTTTTTTCATCGACCTGGAGTTTCTTTCGGGTTCATGGTGAGGAAGCCAAGCTTAGTGACACCCAACTGTTGCACCTGCGTCACCACCTTCATCACAAGGCCGTAATGCACATCTTCGTCAGAGTTGATGACCACCGCCATCTCCCCATTCCAGAGGGATTGAAACACATTGTTGAAACTATCGAAATCCACCTGCATGTCGGCGATGTAGATAGCCTCTTCCTTCGTAATAGAAACCTTCAGCAGCTTTTCTTGCTCCATGGTGGGAGCTTCGGCCTTAGGCAAATCCACCTTCACGCCCTGGCTCATGAGAGGTGCAGAAATGATGAACACAATCAGGATGGAGAACACGATATCAATCATGTTCGTCAGGTTCATCTCCTGCTTGAGTTCTTTACCGCGACTGCGCTTCACGTAGCCTCCTAACCGGCAACTTCTTCAAGAGCCAAGAGGTCGCCCCGCTTGAAGAGGCTCAATACCTGGGAACCAAAATTGTAGTAGGAGATTTCGTTCTGACCGTTGCAACCCGTAAAGTAGTTATAGCCGGCAGATGCAGGAATAGCCACCACAAGGCCAGCTACCGTAGTAATCAAAGCCATAGCGATACCCGGAGCCACAACGCTCAAGTCCGCAGAACCATGCTGACCAATCTGGTAGAAGGCAATCATGATGCCCCACACAGTACCGAACAAACCGAAGAAGGGAGAAAGGTTGGAACTGGTGGCAAGGAAACTCAGGTAGCGGTCTTCCGTAAGGCGAAGGCCTTCGATGGAGCGCTGGATGGTGTCTTCCAAGAGAGAGGCGCGGTGCTGAATGGAATCGTAACTCACGAAGTTACTGAACTTGGAGGCTTCCTTCAAGACTTCTGCAGTGAGGCGGCGAAGAGCACTGTCTTCCGCCTTTTCGCAAAGTTCCTGCAACTGCACGAATTGCGTCACCGTGCTGAACTTTTTGAAGAAGACGGCATTGGCCCGCTTGTTCCTGCGATAGACGAAGAACTTCACGATAATAATGCCCCAGGAACCGAGAGACATGACGGCCAAAATGCAAAGGACGATGATGGTCATGATATCTGACTGAATCACCATTTGCACAATAGGAAGAGAGTTATTCAAAAGAGCCTCCTCTTATTCAAAACTAACCCTTTTCAAGATAGCAAATTCAAGAATAAAAAACGAATCGGAATCTGCGCAAAAACGCCCTTTTTGAGGCTTTGGCAAAACATTCCATTTTCGGGAGTTTTCCGCCCCTAAATCAGGAGGCAGAAGCTTCTGTAGACTCTAGCAAAAGAGCCTGGACTTCGGGAATTAATTTGTCCTTAATCTTTTCCAAGTAAAGGCACTGGAGTTGAATCATGCGGTCGCGGTGGTGGCTCGCATTTTCCTGAATCCAGTGGCTTACTGCCTGCTGCCTGTCCAGGTTTTCGCTCTCCAATTTTTCCTGAATGTACTGGCGCTGCACTTCCATATAGCGCTGCATATTGAAAGGCAAGCGATAAACGCGGATAAACTGCTTTAGAAGCACTAGAAGGGAAAGATTTTCACCCTCACGCTCTTTAATGAATTGCCGCAATTCCGCTATATGGCTTTGAAAGAATGGAAGGATAGCTTCCGTATCCACCTGGAACAATTCCAGAGCATCTTTCCGTTTGGTTTCTTCATCAACAGCCATGGCAAAAATTTATGTAATTACGCCGTTTTAGTTGCCGTTTTCTTTAAAATAAAGCCAAATTTCGGGTTTTCCAGATTTTTGAGGGCCGAGGCCGGCAGAATCAGTTTTCCCTCGGTTCCCGGGTTCAAGCGGTCCACTTCTGCGCCGCGGAAATCCACCAAAGATTCCACCACACAAGGTTCCATTCCTTCAGGATTCATCCACTCCAAAGCATCGTCCATGGTGAAGGGATTCTTCACGTTGACTCGGGCGATACATTTGCCTGGAATGGAGGCCGTGTCAACATCCAGAACCTGGGCTGCCACACAGCCGGCTTCTGCAGCCACATGAGTGGATTCATAATTCTGCGGAAGGGGCCCGCGGAGAAATCCCGGCATAAAGCCTCTGCCATCCACGAAGGAGATTGCCCGGCGAGATTCCGCAGGAACCAACTCCGGCGAAGGTGCCTTCCCTGCCTCAAGCGCTGCAGCACAGGCATCTATAGCCATGCGGTAGGCCCGCACCACCTGGCTCAGGTAGTACACGGAACGGGTACGGCCCTCAATCTTGAAGGAATCCAGCCCTCCCTGAACCAGTTCGGGAATCACATCCAGCGCACAGAGGTCGCGGCTACTCATAAAGTAGGTGCCCCAGGTATCTTCATCCAGGGCCACCGGTGGAAGTTCAGGGCGGTCCGTCCGCTGCAGACTGAAACTGCCCTCGTGCTCCCGATAGTTCTCGCACTGAGGACCCTCGTTAGCGTACAAGCGATACGGCATGCGGCAGCTGTTATCGCAGGCGCCCTGGTTTGCATCGCGGTGGGTCACCCAGTTGCTAAGCATGCAGCGGCCAGACATAGCCATGCAGACTGCGCCATGAACAAAGACTTCCAATTCAAGCCCTGGGATTTCTTCCTTTATCTGTAATATTTCAGACAAACGAAGTTCACGACTGAGGATAATGCGACGCACGCCCAAATCATGCCAAAAGCGCGCCGCCAGATAGTTGGTGGTATTGGCCTGCACGGAAAGGTGTATTTCCACCTCGGGCCGCTCCTTTCGAAGCCAACCTACAAAGCCTGGGTCTGCTACAATCAAAGCGTCCGGTTTAAGCTCGATTGCAGAAAGCAGCGCCTTCTGAAAAGCCTCCACCTTCACATTGCGGGGAATCACATTACTGGTGAGATAGAACTTCTTTCCATGCTGGTGGGCGTAGGCAATGCCCTCGGCCAAATCATCCAGATTTTTGAAGCCGTTTTCGCGGGAGCGA
The DNA here is from genome assembly GCA_024398835.1 of Fibrobacter sp. Taxonomy (GTDB): domain Bacteria; phylum Fibrobacterota; class Fibrobacteria; order Fibrobacterales; family Fibrobacteraceae; genus Fibrobacter. The sequence continues at coordinate 6,629 of JAKSIK010000002.1, read as the reverse complement.
AGACTGAAGGCGGGCTGCCCTGCGTATACAGCATCTGCGCCATACGCAAAAGCATACTTCATGCGAGTCAAATCCCCAGCGGGGGCAAGCAATTCTGGTTTCTTCATCATAAACTAAAACCTCGCAGAATTACCACTTAAATCCAGCGCGTAAATAAACCTTCTTGTCGTCAAAGAAGGTCACCTCTCCCATGAAGCTCACAAACTGGCCTTCATAGCTCAGCGCCGGCGTCAGAGAATACTGCATTTTGGCCCCATCAAGGAACTTCTTTCCAATCTTCATATGATCATGAAGTGGCGTGGTGTCGTTCACAGCACTACCGTAATCCGTTCCCTTCCACAACCAGGAATTGCGAACCGCGGCAAAGATATGCTTATCAAATCGCGCATACACCGTCCAATCCACTACCTGACTATTGGGGCCATTGGGGTTACCAATGGGATAACCTAGGTGCGCCATCTGTGCCGTATTCTTTTCAAAATGGCCATACACGTAAGGCTCCACGCGAGCATATTCCGCAATGGTTCCTGCTTCTAGCTTGTGCGCCTTGAAGTAGAAGTCATGCCCAGCCTGCAAACCAGCCATCCATGCCCATTTGGCTTCAATGTTGTCATTCTTCACAAGGCTCACCGGAGATTCCATGTCATCTAGGAAAAATTCCGTATAAATACGGGCGGCATTAAATAGGCGATAGTTGAAATCAAAAGCCAAAGCGCCGTTATTGGCATTCTCCGCATAGTTTCCCTTCTCCATAAACAGGGGAACCGTGGGCACAAAAAGCCAGGGTTTCAATTCATCATACTGGACCTGCAATTCGCTAATGCCGAAGGTCGCATTCCCCACCGCCAGTTCGTAGCGATGGCCAAAGATGTTTCTGTCCGCGCCCTTGTTCTTCATGCTCATGCTGTTGTTGTAAACGCGCAAGTCTCCATAGAACGCAAGTACATGTAACGGGCCAAAGAACATGTCCATACTCAGCATATTGTATGGGAGTGCAAACTGGTTTAGGGTGAGATTGTTGTAGTAACCCGGGCCCCAGTGCATCACATCGTGGCCAAAATCCACGCGAAGCCAATCATAGTTGAATGCAAAGTGCGTGCGATAGCGAGCATAGCTGGTGTATTCCACGCCAGAATTATTTTCTTCTTTCTGGACTTCCAAAAATTCACGGTCCCAAGAACGAGGCGTATCGGCAGAATGGCCCTCATCATAAATGCGGGCATCCAAAACAAAGTCTACGGAATCCGCAAAACCGCGAAGATAGATGCCGCCATCAATGCCCGGCCAAATGGTGTCGCCTAAAGCCTCACCGCCGCGGTAATCCATGCCGCCCACAATGCTTGTGGCGATGGCAATGCGCGGGACGGAATCGCCCGGTGCAAAACCATGGCCAGAAATACCCGCACCATTCACATTATCAAAATAAAGAAGGGAGTTTCGCTCTGTAGTTGTAAAATTTTTGCGGAAAGTGGTATCCCGGCGAGGGTACGCAAAGAACTGACGAGAATCCCCCGTAGTCTGATGATGATATTCAAACAGAAGGGGTGCTGTTTCCAGAAGCCGCAAATTGCGGGTATGCTCCGGCGAAATGATGGGAGAAGCCGCCAAAACCGGAGTCGCAAGCAGGACAAAGGCTAGCCCCGCAAGCGCAAAAGCCAAAAATCGTGATTTTACAAGAATCATGGGATAAATGTAGTTTTTAGTTTGTGGGTAACGAAAATGATTGGCGCGGAAATGCTATTTTCAGGCAAAAGATTGCTATGAATCCAAAAGATATCACACTTTGCAGTTTTACAAACGTATACGACGGACAGCCCAATCTCAAAGCCGCCACGTCACTCGTTATCGACTGCAGCGATATTGGCGGTACAGACTGCTACTGCGACGACGAGGCTGTTTCGGCTATTCAAGCAAAAATCGCCGGGGTTTCCGTCAATGGCATCCATTTCTTCGATTCTGGCAACTACCATTACATGAGCAAACTCTGGACGGATAAAATTCAGGAACCCTTCAATCTCCTTATTTTTGACCATCATCCCGATATGCAGCCTCCTCGATTTGAGGGGATTCTCAGTTGCGGGGGCTGGGTAAAAGAAGTTCTGGAGAAAAACAGTTTTGTGCAAAAGGTGATTGTCGTCGGCATTGCAGACAAATTAATAAGCGATCTGAAGGGAGACGAGGCCGCCGAATTCTCAAAATTTGAAGACCGCGTCGAATTCATTGCCGAAAGCGAAATCCGGGAAGGCGACATCGTGGAAAAAGACATCGCAAGCGATCCCTTCACCGCCGGCAATCAAGTCGCCGAAAAATTAGCAATGCGAATAAAAAAAACGCTTCCACAAGACTGCCCGACGTACATCTCCATCGACAAAGATGTCTTGCGCAAAGAAGATGCCGCCACCAACTGGGACCAGGGAAGTCTAAGCCTTCAAATGCTGTGCGGCTGCCTTCAAGCGCTTTGCAATACAACCCAAATTCTCGGCGTTGACATCTGCGGAGAGCGCGGTCGGGACATGGATTTTACTGAGGCTGCCGCAGCAGACGCCCTCAACGAGAAAGCGAGCCTCAACATCCTAAAGGCGCTGAGCAGCTAAAACCGCGGTCGGTTTCAGCCCCCGCCACTAAAAAAAACGACCATTAATACGAAAAGACTCGGCACAAGCCGAGTCTTTTCAAAAGTAAAAGTTCGCAGCGAACGAACTAATTACGTGTTAGCGTCGACCCAGTCAGCGTTCTTCTTGCAAGCCTCAACGGAGTTTGCAAAAGCAGCCTTTTCGGAATCGGTCATGGTGGAGCTGAGATCGAAGATCTTTTCCACGCCGTTTGCGCCGATGACGCAAGGAACGCCGCAGTAGAGGCCCTTCACGCCGTATTCGCCGTCAAGCTTCACAGCGCAGGTGAGAACGCTCTTCTTATCGAGGAGGTAGGCTTCGGCCATCTTGATGGCAGAGGTAGCCGGGCTGTAGAAGGCAGAGCCACGAACGAGGAGGTTCACGATTTCGCCACCTGCACCAGCGGTACGCTTAGCAAGTTCGTCAAACTTGGCGCGATCCATGAGGCGAGAAAGTGGAATGCCGCCGACAGAGACGCAGTCATAGAGGCTCACCATCGTGTCGCCGTGGCCGCCCATCACGACAGCCTTGACATCTTCAGCGGAAACGCCGAGTTCCATAGCGACGAAGCAAGCGAGACGAGAAGAGTCGAGCACGCCAGCCATACCGATCACCTTGTTAGAGGGGAAGCCGGTCACCTTCTGCATGTTGTAGACCATGGCGTCGAGCGGGTTCGTAATCACGATGACGAACGCGTTAGGAGCGGTGTTCTTGATGGCTTCACCGACGGTCTTGATGACACCGCAGTTGATGCCAAGGAGGTCGTCACGGCTCATGCCCGGCTTGCGGGGAACGCCAGCGGTAACAATCACAACGTCTGCACCGGCGATGTCGGCGTAGTCGGTAGAACCCGTAAGGTTGCAAGAAGTGCCCATAACAGAACGGCCTTCCATGATATCGAGAGCCTTGCCCTTGGGCATGCCTTCAGTCTGCGGAATATCAATAAGAACGACATCACCGAGCTGCTTCTGAGCGAGCACGAGAGCCATTGTACCACCAATCTGACCAGCACCAACAAGTGCAATCTTCTTTCTAGCCATTATAGACCTTCCTTTTAAAAGGGTTAAAATTTTACTTCTCAAATATAGAAACAAAAATGCCCCCCCGACAAGGTTGTTTTTGCGAGGAGGCGGTGTAAAAAAGCCTTATTTTACGGAAATTCGCTGAATTTGAGAGCCTACACGCACCAGGTAATTTCCACTAGCGGGCATAGGCAAAACCATGGAGGCAGCACCGATGGAACCGGACTTGACCACCCTACCCTGCATATCCATCACCGCATAGGCAGCCCCTACCGTAGCACTCTGAATCTGGAGCAAACGGCCTTGGACTGTCGCACGGAAATTCATGGGAGCACGCTTGGCAAAAATTGCCGCAGCATTTTCCGTAATCTCAATGTAATCCAAGTCCACGTATCCCCAATTCTTGATAAATCCAATGGTATTAGAACCGGCCTTCAAAGACAAGGAAAGGACCATATCCTCGAACTTGGCGTTGGCACCACCCACGTTACCTTCCAGCGTCACCGGGAATTCCTTATCCATGACCTTTGTTCCATTCACCTGAATGGTCTGGGTCTTGGCATTGGAAGCCGTATTGCTGAAGCGAACCAGAACATCGTAGGTTCCGGCTGTAGCCACATTGACATTGAATACCACATCCTGATCCTTGACGAACACGTAGGAGCCGTTGCTTGCATCCTTATGCGTTTTCACTTCTGCCGTTCCATGGCTTGCAGATTCAGCCTCGTAACGCGTGGTCTTGGTGGGAGTGGGAGATTCTATCGTAGTAATTGCGATACAATCCAAGTCCACATAACCCCAGTTCTTTATGAAGGCAATTTTATTGGAACCTGCGTTCAAATTCATCGGAATAGTCACTTCCTCAAACTTGGCATTGGCTCCGCCGACATTCCCTTCCAAAGTCACCGGAAATTCCTTGTCCATCAGTTTTGAACCATTCACCTGAATAGTCTGAGTCTTTGCATTTTGTGCAGTATTGCTGAAGCGAACCAAAACGTCATAAGAACCCGTCGTTGGAACATTTACCGTAAAGGTCACATTCTGATCCTTCACAATCACATAACTGCCACCATGAGCATCGGCGTGGGATTTCACCTCACCTGTTCCATGTTCGGCACTTTCCGCCTCATAGTAAGTGGTCTTAGTTGTGCCGCCAGAATTACTGGAGGAACTACCCGGAGTGCTGGAACTGGAACTGCCGCCAGGGGTAAGACGAATCTCATCCGCAGCAGCGAAATCTACATCGCTATATGTAATCGCGGAACCCCCTGGAATGGAAAGTATTTCATCACAATCATTACGAACATCGCGAATTTCTTTAACCACATTATTACTTGCAGCAAAGCATTTGTTGTTGTCGCTAGCGCTGTTATCACACCAACCAGTACTTGTATAGCCATCCGGGCGAACCTTTATTCCCGTTGCCTCCTCCCACGCAACTGCGTTTGCATCCTTATTCGCCACCTCTTCCACGAAATACTTGAATTTCGGGTTGTAGAAGAGCAGGCTAGCATCTTTGGAATCGTACATGTAGTTACTATCTACGACGGCATTCCTACCCTTCATATCAATATAGGCGTCATCATAACTAGGAGCGCCACTTTCAGTGGCAAGCCAGTCCGCCACAAACATGTTCTTCGCAATGCGAACACCATCAACACCTTCCTTCACATCAATGGGTTCCGCTGTCGTGGCTTTAATCACGTTACAGGTTATCTGGGTTCCGTTTACTCGCCAGTCATAGCCATAATTATCAGGAGTTTTCAGTTTAGCTCTATCGTCAGAATTTCGTGTATACCAACTACCCGGATATGTGCCCACATAAACGCCTTCCCCATACATGCCCGTATAGTGTCCTGAACCATGAATGAAGTTACGATTGATGACCACATTCTGACTGGAATCGCGGACATGGAGTAATTCCGTACCAGAACCAGTCAGCTCACAGTCTTCCACAATAACATTTTGGGCATAGTCAATAATCAGAACTTTACTACCCTGACTCAACTTCAAATTTTTGAAGTAGACGTAATTTTCGGTAATATGGGCCGTATAGTAATTTGAACCCGTCCCTGGGCCAATGATGTCTGGGGGATTGGCTGGATCCGTTCCCACAATCATAATGGGGTTATCCTTGGTTGTTCTCTTGTCTGACTTACCGCCCACCCAGAGACATCCTTTGTCGCGACCATCACCCTTAAAGGAATCAGCAACAGATTGACAAATGTCTGTATCCAGTTTATAGGTTCCCGGAGGGACGAGAATGGTATCGCCAGCCACAGCATTCTTTGCTGCCGTAGCCAAGTCGCTAGCGTCGCCCTTGGTAACCTCAAATTTCCTTGCCGAGGCGAAAGTGACGAGCCCCGCGCAAAGCAGCAAACACATCCATTGTTTTTTCATTGTCTTTTCCTTTTTTATTTGACAAGCACCGATGTAACGTAATTGTAGTTGCGAGATTCCACACGGATAATATATCTGCCAGAATGGAGCTGTTGCACTACATTACCATTATAATCAAAAACATCTACCCGATAATCCTCTGAAGAAGGGACCTTCAAACGGAAGACTTTCCCTAAAACGGGAACCATGGCATACTTTCCAGGAAGCACCACAGCCACGCCCTGTTCATTTGAATCTGAATACGGGATTTCATAGGAACTCGACGAAGGTTCATCATTTATCAAATCATCTGAGCCAGAAGTGTACGTTTCTGATGACGAACTTTCCAAAATTTCCATACTGGAAGAAGTTTGCAGTTCTACGGCTTGGGTAGAGGAAGAAAAGGACTCGCTTGAAGAGGACTGTTCAATAGCTTCAACGCTGCTGGATGAAGACTTTGCGCTGCTACTGCTTGCAATGGAAGACTCTGCACTGCTACTGTTTGCAATGGAAGATGAACTTACCGCACTGGAGGAACTCTTTGCGCTGGATGAACTCTTTGCGCTGGAGCTAGACTGTTGCGAGCTTGACGATTTCACGCTGCTGCTTGACTTTG
>JAKSIK010000019.1 GCA_024398835.1 Fibrobacter sp. | reverse complement strand
GAGAGTCGCGACAAAACTTGTTTGGTCACGAACGAGCCCAAAATTTTGCGGAATGATTTTTATATATCCAATTTACAGGTCAACACGAACATGACCATCTTCAGGGTCCATTCGCTGCCGGTCTTCTTCATCAGGAATCGTTCATGGCCTTCATAAACTTCGCGGTCGTAAACTCGCTCGCGGATAATAGGCGCCATAACCATAGCCGACCACTGGCTCTTCAGTGCAAAAACCAACATGGGGTTTATACTTATGGTCTTGTAGTCCGGGTCGTAATCCTTGTAGATTTCATCAAAGTAGGAGCTTCGCAAATACCCGTTATAAGACATCGTGACCATGGCCATCTTCAGCTGCTCGAACGGGAAAAGGTACATGAGGCTCAAGCGGTAATCCTCTACAATTCCGTTGACACCGCCTTCCATGCCGGCCGTCCAAGGCGTTCCGTCGGGAGCTCCGGTATAGGCATGATAAGTCATGGATGCTCCAGCGGTGAGGACAATTTTCGTCCACTTGGACTTGGGAAGGAACATCATCATGGGAATAGAAAGGGATGCTTTTCCTTGGCCGTTATAGGCAAATTCCGTCAAGAAGAGGTCGCCTTCAAAATCCGCTTTCGCCGGATTGTAGGCGCCCATGAAGTCACCATCGCCGCCATAGTTCCAGGCAGAATTAAGCCCTCCGGAAACCCCAAATTCCAGAAGATGGAACAGCCCGAGATTAATGGAAGCGGTTGCGCCCACATCCACCGGAGACAACCGTTCGCCAACCCCAAGCTTCAGGGAGAACATTTTCAAGAAATCCCGCTCGATGGAATTATCGATGGTGAGCATGGGGGCCGCCACAAAGAAGATGGGCCAGTCCTTCAGGGTCTTGGAGTGCTTCAACGCATCCTTCATGAAGAGGAGGCTCGCAATCATGAGCTTGGGGTCCCGGGTGATTTTCCAGCCATAGGCCGAGTCCGGCAATGCGGTGATATTTTGGTTGGACGAATCTGGTTCCGGCGACTTCAAGACGGCAGTGTCGGGAGCACTCTGATCCGAGACGATATTCGCGGCAGCATCCGCTTGATGTGAGGCAGTGTCCGCCGGCGCCATACCCTCGGCAAAAACAGCGACTGCCAAAGACAGCCACAGCAAAAATACAATGCCGAGGTTATGAATTTTCATCGCGCGCAAATATAGCTTTTTTACCATACATATAAAGGGGGGAGAGGATAATTATGAATTTTGTCGAGGCGAGTGAAACGGCCGAGCTTGCTCGGGCACTTCCGAGCCGATGTCAAAATGAGTGCGAACACTAATTGTGAATTATGAAGTACGAGAAATCTCAAGCGAAGTACTCTCCCGAGATAATTTTGAATTGTGAATTATAAATCATAAATCGCACCTTACCTTTAACACCTGAGATTTCAAAATCAACACTTTATCAACGCAAACTAAAATATTATCCACAGATTTTTTAATTAATTGCAGGCGCCAACCTTATCCAGGTTTATTTTAATCCCAGGAAATTCTACATTTTATGCAAAATGTTTCACGTGGAACCATGAAACCATCGCTAGATGAAAAACAAAAGACGCTGCTGAACCAGTTTCTGGCAGCCAACAACGTAACCTTGTCCAGGGAAACCCTAGACAAGCTTTATGGTTATGCAGATCTGGTGGTGGAGACCAAGGAATTCGGGAACCTGATTTCCCCGAAGGATTCCGAGAAGTTTTTGTCCAGACACATCGCCGACTCGCTCATCCCATTCATATATATTAATGGAATGCTAGATTCTTCGCGCACGTTGTGCGCTCAGAATGACACGGGAGAAAGTTCATCGCCAGACATTAATTCTGCATTCAGCATTCCGCATTCTGCATTAACATGGGCGGATATGGGTTCCGGCGCAGGCTGCCCGGTTTTCCCCCTTGCCATCGCCATGCCGAATGTGAAATTCTATGCAGTTGAACCCCGCAATATGCGTGTCAAGTTCATGCAGATGGCCAAGGAAAAACTCCACCTGGACAACCTGACGGTGGTAGGCAAGCGGTTCGAAACAGCCGGCCTCGCCAATTTGGATTTTATCAGCTGCCGCGCCCTTTCCACTTTCGAAAACGACTGGGAACGGGCAAAAGTCGGCCTCAAGAAGGGTGGTATCTTCACCACTCTTAAAAGCTACCATAATGTGGAAGAATTGGAAGGGAACCCTGCCATCCACATTCAGAAGTACAATTTACCAGAAGAAGAACAACTCTACGCTTTTGTCACCAGAGGTAACGAATGAGTAAAGTCATTGCAATCTGTAACCAGAAAGGTGGTGTAGGTAAGACTACCACAGCCGTGAACTTGGCCGCAAGCCTTGCCGCACTGGAAAAGAAAACTCTCCTCATCGACATGGACCCCCAGGGGAACGCTTCCCAGGGTCTCGGGTTCACCGAAATGCAGGACGTGGACGTCCACGAAGTCCTGAACATGGCTGACAATCCGGACAACATGACGCTGGAAAATCTCCAGCCCGCCATTTTGGACACACCCCTCAGCTTTCTCAAGGTGATGACCTCCGGCCCGGATCTGGCCGTCATGGAAATCGAGCTGGTGAACGCCATGAGCCGCGAGCGCCGTCTGGAACGAGTCGTCAATGCATTGAAGTCCTCCTTCGAGTTCATCATCATCGACGCACCTCCAAGCCTGAACCTCTTGACGCTGAACGTGCTGACTGCAGCCACCAGCGTCCTCATTCCGGTGCAGTGCGAATACTACGCCCTCCAGGGTATGACGGAACTTTTCAAGACCATCCGCGAAGTCCAGAAGAATTTGAATGCGGGACTAAAGATTGAGGGAACACTCCTCACCATGCTGGACAAGCGCCTGAGCCTCTGCCAGCAGGTAGCCAAGGAAGTTCGCGAGAACCTCTCCGACACGGTGTTCAATACGGAAATCCCGAGAAACACCCGTCTGGGCGAGGCGCCTTCACATGGCAAGCCGGTGATTTTGTACGATGTGACCAGCAACGGCGCACAAGCCTACATGAAGCTGGCCGAAGAAATTTTGAATAAGGATAAGTAATCTTTATGGGTAAGAAGTCTTTTGCATTTGGCAGCAACCTGAGTGCCATGCTCCAGAAGAGCCATATCAATATGGATGAACTGAAGTCTGGTGCTCCGGCAGCTAGCGGTAATGATAACGAAAACAAGATTGTTGAAATTGACCTGAATCTGGTGGACCCGAACCCGTTCCAGCCGCGAAAAGTTTTCAGCGACGAGGAATTGCAGGATTTGGCTGAGACCATCAAGATTCATGGCCTCATTCAGCCTATCGCCGTACGCAAAGTAGGCGACCGTTACCAGATTATCAGCGGTGAACGCCGTACCCGTGCTACTCGTTTGGCAGGGAAGACCACCATCAAGGCTCAAGTCTACGAAGCTCTTGATGACCGGACCATGAGCGAATGGGCCCTCATCGAAAACATCCAGCGCGTGGATCTGAACCCGATAGAAATTGCTGAATCTTATCAACAATTGATTGATAATCACAACTACACTCACGATGATTTGGCCAAAACTGTTGGTAAGTCCCGCTCCGCCATCACCAACGCCCTCCGCCTGCTGAAACTGCCGGAGACGGTGAAGTCCTGGATTCAGGATGGAAAACTCAGCAGTGGCGCCGCCCGTGTTCTTTGCAGCGACAAAATCAAGGACCCTGAAGCCATCGCTAAGAAGATTATCGCCGAAGGTCTGAACGTCCGCCAGATTGAAGCCCTCATTTCTAGTCCGGAGCCAGCCACAAAGCCCGCCACCGAAAAGAAGGAAAAGCCTGCTCTCAGCGCCGACCTCAAGAACTTCGAAAGCAAGCTGGAAGGATTCTTCGGGACCAAGGTCACACTGAATCCCGCCAACGAAAAGCAGACCGAGGGAACCATCGTCATCAAGTACTATAGCATGGATGACCTGACCCGCATCCAGGAACTTCTCGACAATCATTAATGGTAGAATCGTGAAATCCAAGTACTTTACCATACAGATCATTCCGGAAGGAGCGAACGAAATCAAAAAGTATCGCTTCTCTACGAGATGGTTTGTGGTTCTGAAGGCGTTCCTGGTTGTCTTCATCCTGGTCAGCGGATTTTTCATTTTCAATCTGGCGAAGATGAACCACATCATCGCCAACTATGAAAAGATGAAGGTGACCAACGCCCAGCTCATCAAGAAGGACAACAACTACGAGGAGATGTTCTCCCGCCTGGATTCCCTCTGGGTTTTGGAAGATAGAATCCAGAACATCTTCCAGACTTTCATCGAGAACGACTCCAATACCATCAAGAGCATCATCGATAAAAACAAGTTTGCCCATACTCCTTCTGAAAAAATTGAAATCAACTACGACGGTCTCTACCACTGGATTCCTATGGAAGAGAAAATCAAGCTGGAGCACATCCCCAGCATCATTCCGGCTGTCGGAATTGTAAGTAAAAAGTTTACAGAAGAAGGCGGACATGACGGAACGGACATCGCTGCTCCGGCAGGGAATCCGGTCTTTGCCGCAGGCAGTGGCATAGTGGAATTTGCCGGCAAAAAAGGCAATCTCGGAAATACTGTCGTTATTGACCATAAAAATGGCTACAAGACATCTTATTCACACATGAACACAATCCAGGCTCATAAAAATCAAACTGTGAATAAAGGCGACATTATTGGAAGCGTAGGAAGCACTGGTAGCACTACCGGGCCACATCTCCACTATTCCATCACTCATAACGGAAAACCGGAAGATCCGGAAACATTTTTTAACTACTAAAGAGGAAACCATGCCAGTAAAAGGTGAAAACGAAATAACTCAGATTGGAAACAGCGTCCTTATCAAGGGTGACATCATCGGCAAGAGCGATGTCCGCGTCGCTGGTACCGTAAACGGCAGCATCAACATCGAAGGTGAGCTCATCATCGAGCGCACAGGCCGCATTGAAGGTGAAATCAAGACTCTCTCCTCTGTGATTGCCGGCTCTATCAAGGGCAACATCGAATGCAAGGAAAAGCTGGTTCTTGAAAGCAGTTCCCAGTTCGTGGGTAACATCAAGACCAAGCAACTCATCATTCAGGAAGGTGCCATTTTCCAGGGCAACTGCCAGATGGGTCTTGCCACTGCAGTTCAACCTAAGGAGAAGGTTTAATTCACACCCATATCATTAATATCTATTTATGTATATAAAATGATAATGATAGTAATGGTGTGAATAGTGGATAAGTTTTGGACGGTTTTAACATAACTTTATGGTGTTCAACAAGATATACCATTGAAAGTTTCGTTTATAATTGTTGAAAACTTAAAATTTCTCCACTTTTTTCAATGTGGATAGATGTTGAAAGAGAAACTTCAACATCAACTCACATCCAAAACACAAACTGGTATTGAAAATGCCGAATTTTCAACAATTTGTGAATTTGATATGGGTCACATTTACAGCGAAATTTGGGAGAAATTAAAAATTTTAAGCATTTTGGGATTATATTTGAAAGACTACTTATGGCTTGTAAGGTTTTGAAGATAGGGCAGATATCGGATATCCACATTGGCGAAGATGAAAGTCTCGTGCAAGGTATAGATGTTCGTGCCAATTTCATGAAAGCTATGAACTCCGAATCCATGAAGGATTTGGACCTGCTTGTGCTTTCTGGAGATTTGGCAAACGAAAATGCGGAACCTGGCGCCTATAAGTATGTTGCTGATTTTTTGGCAAAGCTGGATATTCCCTACTGCATCATTCCAGGGAACCACGACCGTATTGAGGTCATGGAACCTTATTTTGATTTTCTGAAAGGCAAGGTGCATAACGGCAAATGCTATTATCGCTACGATATAGCTGACCGCTCCATCTTCTTCCTAGATAGCGCCTGCGGAGAAGTCTCCCAGGACCAGCTGGCATGGCTCAAGGAAGAAGCCCCGAAGGTGAAGGGAGAGATTCTCCTATTCCTGCACCATCCGCCTTGTTTTTGCAACCACCGCTTTATGGACTTGCGCTACCACCTGAAAAATATGCTGGAAGTGCAAAAGGTATTGGAAGGATTGGATAACCTGACTCACATTTTCTGTGGCCATTATCATTCCGAATTTGAGATTGAACTGGGTAGGCAAGTGGTGCATGTGGCGCCTTCTTCCCAGATGCAGATAGACCCTAACACTCCGTACTTTAACCTGAAGAGCGCAGCCCCTGGTTGGCAGACCATCAAATGGGGCGAAAATTTCGTCGAAACTCAAGTTTATTTTGAGTAGTGCCTTGAAAAATGTGGCTCTGTTGCTATATTTGGGTGCGAATGGCGGTTTAGCTCAGTGGTAGAGCACTGGAATCATAATCCATTGGTCCGGGGTTCAAATCCCTGAACCGCTATTAAATTTTAGAAATGAGGCGATTATGTCAAAAAGAAGTCTTGTAATTTCACTTTTGGCAGCAGCCTCTTTTTTTGTTGCCTGCGGTGATGTTCAGCAAGAACAGTCTGCCGCTGCAAAGCAAGCTGCAGCAGTCCAGGCTCCGGAAAATTCTCCCATTGTAGAGGTGAAGCCTTTCACTGCTCCTGCCCAGCCCGTTGTGACGCTGGAACAGGCCAAGCGCTACGTGAAGGCAAGTGCAGGCCTTGTGGAACTTGGCGTGGTTTGGACTACCAAGATTGATCAGGCTCCCGATGCCGAAAAGGTCCAGATGCTGGAAGCCTACAATGTGGCTCGCGATCAGCTCTGCGCCCGCGTTGGTCTTACCGGCGGTATTGCAGAATACAACTGGATTACTGCAGTGGCTCTCCCCAACAAGGACAACAAGGCTACCTTCGAAGCCGCTGGCTTGAAGAAATAAGTTTTATTTGCATTTAGAAAATGGCGCGGACTTCTGGAAAGTTCGCGTTTTTTGTATAATACAGCGCGGATTTAGGATAAATTAATTTTTGAGGAACATTGGTTAATGCCGGTGTTTTTTTATTTGTGACAGAATATTTCAGGCGAAAGATTGTAAAATTTCTCGCCTTTTCGTGCAGCGAGTTCATAGCCAAGTGCAGAAAATAAGGCATTTAGTGTTTTCAGGGTGACATTTACTGGCTGCATGGCTCGCAGGTTTTGAATGACAGATGTGGAAATTCCTGATTGTGAAGACAATTTCCGTACGCTGATCTTTTGTTCTTCCATCGCCTCTAGCAATAATTCAGAAAGCAGGAAGTTGGTATATTCCTTTTCGAATTTTTTGCGTTGCCGCGGGTTTTCCATCACCCTGTCAAATGTTGATTTATTTTTCATAGTAGCTGCCTTGCTCATTTCTCTTTTCATAATCTGCCTTGTATGCGAGAGCTCGTATTTTTTCGCTCTCTGGTAATTTCTCTGTCTTCTTTGTGAATGCATTTGTGACAATTAGTTTCTGCCCTGAATAGAAGAATGATAGGAATCGGTGAGGCTTTGGTTTAAATGCATAGATTTTGTCGCCTTCATTTCTGAATTTGGTTGCATCCATGATTTTCCCGTTATCGCCCATTCGTTTAAAGAGCATCAGAATTTTTCTTTGTTGAGAGCAACTCAATTTGTTGAAAAATCTTAATGCTTCACTATTGCCGTTTACATCATAATACCATTCAATACAAAAAGCATTGCCTTTATACGCTACATATTCCTTCATATAAATGTATCTCCTTTTTGATACACTGTCAAGGGGATATAGTAAAAAAAGTCCCTTTATTCTTATAAACGTTTTAAGGGGACAAAAATTTCCAGCTTATATGAAAAATTTTATTTCTTCTGGGTTTCTTCAGGGCGGGGCTTTGTATCTTCCAGAAGACGGTCGGCCCATTCGTCCCAGAAGCGGCAGCGCTCGCCATCCAGCTTCATCTTCGCGAATTTTACGGGCTCGGTTTCTACGGCCAGAGTGACGACAGATTCCTTGTAGGCCTGGGTCAGGCCCGCCACATGGGACATGCGCTGCTTCAGTTCTGTTGTAGTGGCATCTAAAATGTCGGCTTCAAAACGGCGCTCAATGTAGCGACGGATGATGAATCCGAGGTTCATGAAGTAGTCGCCCTGCTCGCCTGCGGCGAGGTAGTTTTTGCGGCGCAGTTCCGTGAGGGCGAGGACAGCTTCTTCATACGGTGGCAATAACGGAACTTCGCCCGGCTTGCGGAACTTTTTATGAAGGAACCACCCGAGAAGCACGAGGAGCGCTACGCCTAGAATGGCGAGCAGTACGTAAATCCAGATGGGAAGGCGGGGGTCGGCCAGAGGAGCTTCCACATCCAATATATCCGTCTCTTCACCTGTCGTGCGCATGGAGACTTTCACGGCCACAGGGTCTGTTTTTGTTTGGACGGTGTCTTTATCGACGACGGCTAGAATTTCTTGGGGGGCGATGAGGAAATCGCCGCTGACGAAGGTGTTGAGGGTGGCTTGCCATGTGAATTTGGCGCTGCCTTTGGGCATGCCTTCGGTGGTGCGGTCGTTCTTCATCTCCTTCACTTCGAAGCTGCCTAGGTTCCCTACAAAGCTGGGGAGATCCACGATGGCGTTTTCGGGTGCGGTGACGGAGATTTCGTAGTTGAACATGTCGCCCACAAAGACCTGGGCGTTATCTACATGGGCGTTCACTTGGATGTCGAAGGCGAGGCATGGGGCAACCGCTAGGAACAGCGTCGCAAAGATGAACGTGGCAATGGTGGCACGTATGGCGCGGAAACTCCGGAAATTTTTTGCATCCCTATTCAACATCACGGAAGAATATACAAAAATCATACCGTTAGTGCCTATAAATTGGGTAAAATTGCCTATGGAATTGTTTATGAAGTGAAATGATATAAATTAAAAATATCTAAATTGACTATGTACTAATAAAATAAGAAAAGGAGAATATATGAAAAAACGTTTTAGTTTTTCCGCGATGGCAGTTGCCGTTGCTTTGGCCTTCTCATTCACTGCTTGCGGTGATGACAGCAGTTCGGGAAGTTCCGATAATACCGTATCTTCCAAGGAAGACATGGAAAAGGAATCCTGCAGTGCCGATAACAAGGGTGAAATAAGGCCAAGTCTAGCAGCTCTGATGTTAAATCCAGCGATTCTGATGATGGAGTGGTTGTCGGAAACTCCAGCAGCTCTGAAGCGGAAGTTATTAGCGGAAACTCCAGCAGCTCTGAAGCAGAAGTGGTTGTCGGATCCAGCTCCAGCTTTGCCGGATACAAGATTGTGGTGAAGGCAGGAAGTTCCAGTTCTCAGCGTACGATGATTTATATGAATGAGACGATAAATTTCACAGTGCCTGGCTTGGCATCATGCAATTATGAAGTTGACGATGAAACATATTTGGAGGGTGACAATATTGGTGACACGGGGTATGATGATGATTGCCCCATGAATTTGGAAAATAGTTATGATGGAACAGGGTCTGTGACATTAACGTTTAGTGTGACTGGAGCTCAAAAAATTATTGTTCCGGATGAAGAATATGAGCCTTTGTCCAATGAGGAATTGCCTGCAAGTGTTCAAGTGACACTTTGCGGAACAACAAATTGCCGTCCCAGCACATTTGCATTCCTAGATGATGTTGTGAGTTGGAAATCCAACACTGAGGCTACGATAACTGTTTCGGAATCAGAATTAGAAACTGTGGCGAAAGCATTACAGGCCGCTCTCGAAAAAGAAGGCTACGAACGGAGTTCCACAGACGTAACTTTGTTCACTAAAGAGGAGACAAAATTTTCCACTGCAAAAATTCAGATTGGCAATCCATTGAAGCGCGGTGAAAAAGTTTTAATACCACTTTCATGTACGATAAAATCAAATAAAATAAAACTCTAAGCTTTCTCGGATTTTAAGTCATAAACTTTTATGCTCGGCAAGGTTTATTTGCCGGGCATTTTTTGGCTACTTCGCGATGACGTTGTAGAATTCCAGGAACTGCTCGGGAGAAAGTTCCTCGGCGCGGACGGTGGCGGGGTAGTCCAGCAGTTCGATGGCTTCTTGGATTTTTTGTTTGGGGTAGGCGCCGCCGAAAGAGTTGGTGAGGGTTTTGCGCTTTTGGGTGAAGGCGGCGCGGACGAAATCGAAGTAGCCCTCTGGTGCCTGGAGGGCATCGGCGCGAGGCGTGAGAAGCATGGTGGCGCTATCCACGTTTGGCTTTGGCGTAAAGTGTTCGGGCCCGATTTTCCGGAGGATTTGCGTGTTGGCATAGGCGGAGACGAGAACGGAGAGGCTCCCGTAGGCTTTGGAGCAAGGGCTGGCGCAAATGCGTTCGGCAACTTCCAGCTGGACCATTCCCATGAAGCCTTGCGTCAAGTGGAGGCGCGGCATGATGCCTGCGATGATGGCGGTGGAAACGTTGTAGGGAAGGTTTCCGGTGAGCCACGGTTTTCCGTGATTTGCAATCCAAGCGTCCAAATCGAACTTGAGGATATCGCAATTGGTGATGTGGAAGTTCGGGAAGTTCGCGAATTTGTTCTGCAGAAATTCCACGCACTGTTCGTCGATTTCTACAGCGGTGACATCAAGGCCACGGGCCAGCATGTGCTCCGTGAGGGCGCCGTGACCGGGGCCGATTTCCAGAACGGGTTCGCCAGCATTTGCGGGAAGATCGCCTGCAATCATCTGCGCGGTTGGCACATCCAGAAAGTTCTGCCCGAATTTTCGCCTGCGGTCTCTATCCATGGTGGGAAATATAGGAAAACAGAGTTTTTCTTAATCTTCTGCAGGTTTCAGCCAGCTCGGGCATTCGGTCATGGTTTCGTCGTAGAAGTAAGAGAAACTGCCGTCAGTGTCAACGCACTTGAGATTTGCGCCAGGGGGGCAGCTATCAACAGCTTCAGTGGTGAAACTCACTCCATCAGTGGAACCGGTTCCGCCGCAAAGCATCATAGATACTTCACTCGTATTGCATCTCTTGGTCCCGTCGGAATAACTGATGAGGCAGGCTTCGCCCTTGGTTTGGTTATCTTTGTCCATGCCTGGACCATTTGAGTCCGTGTTTGGGCCGGGATTAGACGAGGAATCATCGCTACAAGCGGTGAAAGCCATTGCTAAGCCGAAAGCGGCTATCATCGTGATTATCTTTTTCATCGTATACTCCGTTGTTTTAATTAAAATTTAATTCTGTTGGATGCTTTTAGGCTTTGCCTTTCTCTTTCGGGACGTAGATTTTGATGGCGTAGACGTTCTGCTCGGTTTCGGCCACGATGTCGCCTTCCTGCAGGTCTTCGTACAGTTCCATCTCGATTTCAACGCCATCGCGGGCGATGCAGCGGATGGAGCGGGCGGTGAGTTCCTCTTTGAGGAGAGGGACGTCGATGACTTTCTTGTATGTGCCGTGATGGGTGGTGCCTAAAATTCTATTGCAAAACATATTATCTACTTCGTACCTAAACTGTGCGGGTTTTACTTCGTCGTGCTTATCGCGCCTTTTGCTTCGCTGTGCTGCCTATTCCATATTTTTACATCGTTGTGTTATCTATTTCGTATTTTTACTTCGTCGGCCTTGTTGAATTATGACGTTTGTCTCGCAGTTACTTTGTTCTAAATTCAATGAACCACATTTCGGTGTCGCTACCGACACGGACGGGTGGGCCCCAGGAGCCGATGCCGCTTGTGACAAGCCACTTGACGCCATCAAGTTCTCCAAAGCCATAGGCGAGACGCCAGACCCAGTTGATGATGATGGTGCCGGGGAAGAATTGCCCGTCGTGAGTGTGGCCCGAAAGTGCTAGGTCCGGCAGGCGGCCACTGTGTTCGGGCTCGATTCCTTTGGGTTGATGGTCCAGGAGGAGCCAGGGGAGCGCACGGTTGAGTGTAGAATCGCTTAGATTGCCACGCCCTGTGGGCTCGCAATGACGTGAGGAAGAATTGGGCTCGCAATGACATGGAGGGAGCTGTGTTGTGTTTGGCGATTGTTGCGCGGTTTCAGGGATGGGCTGTGCATTTTCGGGCGCGGGGGTTTCATTTTCAGGAATGAGTTGCGCGAGGGTTTTGCGTTCCATGCCACGGGCGCGCGCTACCTGCGTGTCGGTGCGGCCGGTGATGCAGGCGACTTTCGTGCAGGCGGTGGAATCGTCCAGCACGATGAAGCCGTTTTGCCGGAGCCATCCGTGAGGGTCGCTGCCGCTACGTTCCATATATCCTTCGTGATTCCCGTTGACGGCGATTGCGGCTATAGTAGCGGCAGCGGATAGTTGCCGGAAGAGGCTGTCGTAGCCGAGTTCGTTGAGGGCATCGGTATGCATGTCGGCAAGGTCGCCACCGAAGAGGATTAAATCGGGATGGAGACGCTTTGCGTCTTGAACCATGCGTTGCAATTTCTCGCCGTTGAAAAGTGGATCTAGGTGGAGGTCGCTGAAGAAGAGGATTGTGAATTCTGAATGATGAATGCTGAATGCTGAATTTTTGCTTGTACTGACTGCGGAATCTGCGCTGGAATCGCCGGCAACATTGCCGCTGAAATCGTCGGCAAAATCCATGCCAGAATCGCTAGGATTGCCGCGCCCTACGGGCTCGCAATGACGTCCGATGGAGTCTGTGTTTGATTTCAATTCTGCATTCTGCATTAGTGCTTCGCACTCATTTTGACTTCGGCTCGGAAGTGCCCGAGCAAGCTCGGCCGTTTCACTCGCCTCAACAAAATTCCGCATTCTGCATTCTGCATTAACATCGCCAGATTCTAATTTTGCATTCTGCATTCTGCATTCCGCATTAACATCGCCAGATTTCAATTCTGCATTCTGCATTCTGCATTCCGCATTACGAATGACGTAGTCGTTGTTGTGATGCACGCCGTAGATGCACATGCCTGCAGAGATTGCGACGCTTGCGACAAAAAGGATTCTGGCGGCGCGTTTGGCGCTACTGGGCGGTAGGGGCCGCTTTGGCCTGAATGCCCGCCGGATAAACCGTACGGCCCACCACCCCAAGTAAATGAGTAGCGCCTCGCAGAGCCATACCGAGAGAAACGCTTGGCCGATGCAGGCCCAGAAGTGTTCGCGGAAAAAGAAGCAGATGGGCAGCAGGATGACGATGGCGCCGGCGGTGAGGCTGCCTTTGTTCCCGGGGGCGATGGCGCGTATGTTCCAAAACAGGAACAGCACTCCGAATATCAGGATGAAAATGAAAATCATGGGTTAGGCGAGGCGGGCCTTGACGAGGGCGAGGAGTTCCTTTTGGATTTCTTCGGCGCTGCGGTCGGCGTTGATGGCGGCGACGCAGTCGGGGTAGTCGCGGGCGGCGGCCAGATAGCCTTGGCGCACGCGTTCGAAGAAGTCGGCTTTTTCCTGCTCCAGACGGTCGGGGGCTTCGCCCCGTTTTGAGGTGCGGGCGCGACTGCGTTCAACGCTGATGTCCATTACGACGGTGAGTTCCGGGAAGCAGTCGCCACAGGTCATCTCGGTGAGACGCTGCACCATTTCGGGCCCGAGACCGCGGGCGTACCCTTGGTAGGCGAAAGTGCTCCAGGCGAAACGGTCGGCGATGACGATTTTGCCCGCGTCCAGTGCGGGTTGAATCACTTCCTTGATGACTTGGGCGCGGGCGGCGTTGTAGAGCAGGAGTTCTGCTTTGTCGCTCATGATGCCCTTGAAGCTCGGGTCCAGCAAAAGCTCGCGAATGCGTTCGGAGATTTTTGCGCCACCGGGTTCGCGGAACTTGACTACGGTGTAGCCTTCCGCTTCCAAGGCTGCGGCAAGCATGTCCAGCTGGGTGGTTTTACCCGAGCCGTCGATGCCTTCCAAGCAAAAGAAACGCTTCGCTGTTTTCATAGTGTTGTTCTCTTCGCGTCGCCGTGAGGACTGCGCTGTTGCGGGCGTTGCCTGCCGTGCGTTTGGACCCAATGCATCACATGGTGAATCGGGCCCGGCGCTGTCGCAGGGTGCCGTCCGTCGCGGCTTGAGGTTAGTCGGCGACGTCCTTCCCGTGGCACTTCTTGTACTTGAGTCCGGAACCGCACCAGCAGGGATCATTGCGCCCGAGCTTGGGGCCGGCGGCTTGCTGCGCTGCGCGTTTGCGGGCGGCTGCAAGAACTTCCGGATTGGTGTAGGTGCGGCGGACTGCAGGTTTCGTGCCCGGCAGTGCAGACTGCGGCATGGCGCCACTTTGCGTGGCCTGCTGTTGCATCTGCTGCTGTGCGGAGAGAGCGTTCGTCTCGGAGGTGGCTGCTGTGCCTGCGAGGCCCGCGGCCTTGGCACCCTCGGCGCTCATCTGGCCTGCGCTGTTTGCGGCGTCTGCGCTGTTACTGCCCGCGGTTTCGTTGCCGTCGGCGTTCTGTGCGGCATCGGCCTTAGGCTTTAGCTGCAACTGGTCCGGAGAGACGGTAATCTGCTGGCCGTTGGGCCCAGGAATCGTAATGCGGATGTTCAGAATGCGGAGGGCGATGAGGGTCGCAATCTTCTCCAGACAACCCTGGAACATCTTGAAGCCTTCGTTCTTGTACACCATCAGAGGATCTCTCTGGGCGTATCCGTGGAAGCGGATGGCGTCCTTCAGCTGGTCCATGGCGTAGAGGTGTTCCTTCCACACTTGGTCAATAGTCATGAGGAGGAAGCGGCGTTCGATGTTGCGGAAATCGCTTTCCGGAATAATCTGCGTGAGCTTGTCGTAGCGGGCACGGCACTTCTCGATGACCTTGTCCAGAACCTGCTCCGGAGTCATCGTCATTGCGGATTCCATATCCAGCTTGAATTCCATGCTGAAGGAGCGCTGCATGTCGGTGGAGAGGCCTTCCAGATTCCAGGTTTCTGCATAGCTCTGCGGAGCGACGTACTGGGAAACCTTGATATCGCAGGCATCTTCGATACGGTTCATGATTTCTTCATGAATGTCTTCACCATTCAGAATGCGGCGGCGCAGTCCATAAATCACCTTGCGCTGTTCGTTCATCACATTATCGTAATCCAGCAAGTGCTTACGGATATCGAAGCTCTGGCCTTCCACGCGGCGCTGTGCTCCGCGAATACTGCGGCTTACGATGGGGTGGGTGATGACTTCATCTTCGCCCACGCCAAAACGGCTCATGAGGTTCTTCACATTGTCGCCGCCGAAAATACGCATCAGGTTATCGTCCAGGCTTAGGAAGTACTGGCTGGAACCGGGGTCGCCCTGACGGCCGGAACGACCGCGGAGCTGGTTATCGATACGGCGGGATTCGTGGCGTTCAGTACCCAGCACATGAAGACCACCCAGTTCCGTCACACCAGGGCCAAGGGCAATATCGGTACCACGGCCAGCCATGTTGGTGGCGATGGTCACCTTGTCCTTGTGACCGGCGTACTGGATGATTTCTGCTTCGCGGCCGTGGTTCTTGGCGTTCAACACTTCGTGAGGAATGCCTTCCTTCTCCAACATGCCGTGTAGCTTTTCAGACTTTTCAATGCTTGCCGTACCCACGAGCAAGGGCTGCCCCTTTTCATGGCGGGCCTTGATTTCTGCCACGATGGCTTTCCACTTGGCATCTTCGGACTTGTACACCAAATCCTGCAAATCCTTACGGATGCAGGGCTTGTTGGTGGGGATGACCCAGGTGCTCATGTTATAAATCTTGATGAATTCCGTAGCTTCCGTTTCGGCAGTACCTGTCATACCGCTCAGCTTCTTGTACATGCGGAAGTAGTTCTGGAAGGTGATGGTGGCGAGGGTCTGGTTCTCGCGACGAATCTGAACCTTTTCCTTTGCTTCGATGGCCTGGTGCATGCCGTTGCTGTAGCGGCGGCCTTCCATCAAACGGCCGGTGTTCTCGTCCACGATGATGATTTCGCCATCGCGCACGATGTAGTCCACATCCTTCTCGTAGAGGTGCCAGGCGCGGAGTGCCTGATCGAAGAAGTGGACCCAGTCGGCATGTTCGCCATAGAGGTTCTGGATGCCCATCAATTCTTGAATGCGGTTCACGCCTTTTTCCGTGAGCTGGATGTTCTTGTCCTTTTCATCCACGGAGAAGTCGCGGTTCTTCACCAGCTTCTGAGCGATTTCGTTTGCCTTTGCATATTTGTCGGTGGCGTCTTCGGCAGGGCCACTGATGATGA
This sequence comes from Fibrobacter sp., assembly GCA_024398835.1. GTDB lineage: Bacteria > Fibrobacterota > Fibrobacteria > Fibrobacterales > Fibrobacteraceae > Fibrobacter. The sequence goes on along the minus strand of JAKSIK010000019.1, from coordinate 29,265 downwards.
GCGGAGTACGGGCCTCGTCAATCAAGATGGAGTCCACTTCGTCCACGATACAGAAGTTGAGTTCCCGCTGCACGAGCTGGTTTGGCTCCACGGCCATGTTGTCGCGGAGGTAGTCGAAACCGAATTCGTTGTTGGTGCCGTAGGTCACGTCGCTGTTGTAGCTCACGCGGCGCTGTTCCGGAGTAAGGCCATTCACGATGAGGCCCACGGTGAGTCCCAGGAACTTGTACACCATGCCCATCTGCTTTGCGTCACGGCCAGCCAGGTAATCGTTCACCGTCACCACGTGCACGCCATGGCCGCCAAGGCCGTTCAAATACACAGGGAGTGCCGCAGCTAGGGTTTTACCTTCACCAGTGGCCATTTCAGAAATTGCACCTTCGTGGAGCACGAGGCCGCCAATCATCTGCACGTCGAAAGGCATCATGCGGAAGGGCTTTACAGAATCGGGATAAAGTTCGCGGACCTTCGCATACACGGCGGCGGGCAGGTAGACTTCCCATTCGTTCTTGCCACTATCCAGTTCCGCCTTCGCGTCATTGACGGCGTCCTGAAGCTCCGGGCCCAGGCGGCTGAAATCAAAACCAAATTCTGGCTTGAAGATGTTGAAGATACCGAGACGGCGGTCGCAGGCTTCCTGGCAGACGGCGAAGGCTTCCACCTTGATGTCTTCCAGCGTGGCGCCATTCTTCAGTTTTTCACGAAATTCTGCACTCTTCGCGGCAAGGGCGGCATCGTCCAGGGCTTCCAAAGCTTCGCGTGCGGCATGAATCTTCGCAATCACGGGCCGAAGTTGCTTCACCTTGCGTTCATGAGGTGTTCCGAACACCTTGTGGAGGAGGGAATCGATTAAGCTCATAGTATTCCTTTATAACAGCTGTGGAAATCCGCAGCTACTGATTAAAATTTAACACGCCCAAAATAGCAAAAATCGGAACGGCCTGCCCGCGGTTTGAGCCCAAATCCCGTGCAAATTTCCCCCACGGCGGAGGAATTTCAGAAATTTTTTATTTTTGAAAAAGATATGACCCAGAAAAGACGAAATGCATTCCTGATGTTTGTGGGCTTGGCACTAGCCTTGTTCACGAGTTTTTGGGATTCTTCGTTTGTCTGTAATGCGGTGACGTCTGATGGGGATGGGTTGGCATGTATATGCACCGCGACCCAGGAATTTGATGGCGCATCGCAGGGCGAGTCCATCACGGACCCCTACAGCCATTCTCCGGCGGCAATCCTCAACACTCGCAGGCCACAGCCGCAGGCGTCCTTCCGGCCATATCGTCCGGGCTCCATTCAGGGCTACCACGGGCGTAGCGGCAGCATCACTAGCGATATAGGATTCCGCAGCTTGCATAAGATTGCCGCTTTCGCAGTCGGGCAAAGCAGTTTTCCGCAGGCTTCTCGGTTTTCACTCTCCAAAGATTACTACGTCTACACCTTAGAGCGCATGCTCTGTTAATCGTTCTTTCTCTAAATCGCTCGGTTCGCGGCTAGGCAGCTCGCGATCCGAGAAAAACCATGGGGCCCGCGCAGTATGTTGCGCAGTTTAAATCCAGCGCAGACGTCGGCCTCAAAAACAAACCTTTAACAAAATCCGCGCCCTTATTAGCGAAAAATCGCATCGTTTTAGCGCGGTCAAAGAGAAAGAATATGGAAAACATTTGCAAAATGGAGATGGCGAGCGCCCTCTTCGAAAAAGAATGCATCAAAGTGGAAAAAGCCTTTTTTGGCCTCAAGACAAACGTCACCTACACTCCCACAAATTCCCCTTTGGTGGGGCTTTGCCTGGATTACGACCCCACGGTGGGCCAGAAGGTGAAACTGTTGGTGGGAGCCCCAATCTGCGAAATGGAAAAGCTGGTGGCGAAAGAGGGTTGCCCTTGCACTTGCGACAATGGCAATTTCCGCCTGTCGCTCTGCTATTCCAAGGACCGCAGTTTTGTGGCTCTGCAACTGGCGCAATACTCCAATTTTGTGTACAAGCCAGTGAGCGAAATCCGCTTTATAGAAGGCGCCGAAGCCTGCAAGGCTATCGCCGCTTTCGTGAAGTAAAAAAATCGGCAGAAAACGAAATCGCGCGACTTCGAATGCCGCGCGGTTTTTGCGTTGTGCGTTTTAAGGCGCGATGTTTCTGTGCGGCGATTACGCCTTTTTCCCCTTCACTGCGATGGCGACGATGGAGCTTGCCAGCAAAAGGAAGGGGTAGAACATCAATGGAATGATGTCGAAAGCGCTGTAGTTTGCGTCGAGCTTGGCTGCTGCGATGGCGGAAAGCGCCACCAGCATTTGGGCGCCGTAGGGAATGATTCCCTGGATGACGCAACTGAAGGTATCCAGAATGGAGGCGGTCTTCTTTGAAGAGATGCCGTATTCCTCGCTCATCTGCTTTGCGATAGGAGCCGCCATCACGATGGCGACGGTATTGTTTGCGGTGGCGATGTCCATGGCCGTTACCAAAAGGCCGACGCCCAACTGCCCGCCCCTGTGGCCCTTGAAAATCTTGTGGATGAAGTTGAGGAGTGCTGTGAAACCGCCATAGACTCGGATGAGCCCGCACATGGCGCTTACGAGGAGCGTCACCATGATGGTTTCGTACATGCCGGAAATTCCTGCACCAGTGCTTCCAATCAAACCCACAAAATCTACAGCACCTGTGGATACCATGATGATGGAGGCAAGAATGATGCCCACCAGCAGTACCAGGAACACATTCATGCCGATAATGGCGAGGGCGAGCACCACCACGTAGGGGATGAGCTGGGTCAAATTGTAGGTTCCTTCCGTGACCACCTTCGCGTCGGTGCTCATGGAAACCGCGGCGATGATGCCTGTGGCAAGGATTGCGGCGGGGAGTGCAATCATGAAGTTGGTGCGGAACTTGTCCTTCATTTCGCAGCCCTGTGTGGAGCAGGCCGCGATGGTAGTGTCAGAAATAAAGCTCAGGTTGTCGCCGAACATGGCACCGCCAATCACGGAAGCAACGCAGAAGGGAACGCCAAAGCCTGTGGCGTTTGCGACTTCGATGGCGATGGGGGCCACCACGGCGATGGTGCCGACGGAAGTGCCCATGGCGGTGGAGACGAAGGCCGCGACGATGAACAGCACAACGACGGCGAACTGGGCCGGAATGAAATCCAGGAGGAAGTAGGCGGCGGAAGAAGCGCTGCTACGGCCAAGAATCCCGGCGAACATGCCCGCACAAATGAAGATGAGAATCATGATGAGGATGTTCCGGTCGCCCATGGATTTTGCCATCACATCCAGCTTCCCGTTGAAATCCAGTTTGCGGTTTTGGAGGCAGGCGACAAGGATGCCCACCATGAAGGCCGCCACAATGGGAATGTTGTAGAATCCCATGGGAATGTGGAGCACGTATTCAAAGGTGATGCCAAGACCCAGGTAGAGAACTAGGAAGATGGCGATGGGGAGAAGGGCGGCCGGGCGGCCCTGAATTTCGTTTTCGTTTTGCATGAGGTAAAAGGTAGTTTTTTATGCGTTTTTTGATGAATGTTCTTGACAATTCGGGTATGTTTTGCGATATTAGGAACAGATAAACAGGAGTTTTTATTATGAAGGCAAGTAGTTTTATTGCAGGTTTGGCTTTTGGCGCAGCAGCAGTCGTGGCCTCCAAGAAGTTTTTCAAGAAGGGCTGCCCTTGTAACTGTGCTGATGGCGCAGAAAATCCGGCGTTGAAAGAAGCTGAGACAGCTGTGGAAACGCTTCGCAATTCTGTGGATTCCCTCCGCTCCCAGTTGAACAGCCGTATTGAATCCGAGCAGACCTTTGCCGCCAAGTGCGAAGAACTGAAGGATCAGGTTACCAAGCAGACGGTAGAAATCGACAATCTGAAGAACATCTGCGACGCTCAGAACAACTGCAACAAGAAGCTGGAAGAAGAGCTTGCCGCAGCCAAGGGCAGTAAGTAATTTTCCGTAGGGTGCAAACCCTTTTAATAGCGTGGCTGGAGAAGTAAAATGAAGCATTTTATGCGTTCTGTTGTGTTTTCCGCTATTGCTTTCGGGCTTGTTGCCTGCGGTGATGATGGCAGTAGCGCAGACCCCATGGAAGGCGAAAGCAGCGCCATCGTCGAGGAAGATATTTCAAGTTCATCATTAGAAAATCCTCCAGAAAGTTCTTCCGCGATTTCGGAAGTCACATCCTCCGAAACGGAACTCCCTGCCGACACCACCGCAAAGATTTCCTATACCCTCAAAGGTTTCGAGGGTCCTCTCGCCAACCCACACAAGGGCTTCACCGTGGTCACCGATGCTCCCTGGATTTTTGACCCTGCCGTTGAGTATGGCCCCTATGGCGCCTGGAACAACCGTGCCTGGGATTTGATTACGTACGGCTCCGGATATCGGAAGTGGAGCGACCTGCACAAGGGCGAAGGCGTTTACGACTGGACTGAATTGGATGAGCTCTTGGCGGCTCTTGCCGAGCATAACATGGGATACGCCCTGCGTGTTTTCCCTTACTCGACATCCTTCATTAGGGCAAACGATACTCCTACCGAAAACTACGACTGGACGCCAAAATTCGTATATGAAAAGGGTGCTAAAAACAAAAAAGCTACCGTGAAGGGAAATAGCTTGTTGGAAAGCGGGACTCAGGCCCAGGTTCCCGTTTGGGATGATTCTATCTATTTAAAGTATGCCAAGGAATTTGCCACCGCTCTGGCGAAAAAGTACGATGGCGACCCCCGCATAGAATATATCGACATCCGCACTTTTGGCGAGTGGGGTGAATGGCATGTTTCCAACTTGGAGGGGAGTCAAATGCCATCGCTTGAAATCCAGAAGGACATTGTCAAACACTATGCCGACGAGTTCAAAAAAACGCAACTGGTGATTCCTTCTGATGGCTATGGCGAAATCTACACATACGCGTTGAGCCTTGGCGTCACCAAGCGTGATGACGGCATGATTGGCATCCCCGGTACAGCGGATTCATTGGTGCGGGCCTACAAGGCGGGGCTTCCGACGATTGCGGAAAACATGGGGCAATACAGTATTATGCTGACGTACACCGATGTTATTCCCGGCGATTATTTGAAGTGGACTCCCGCCCGCTGGGTGGATGCCATCAAGACTGCGCATTTGACCTACTATGTGTTGGATCAGGACGAGGAATGCGCTTACCAGTTCTACAAGGATAACAAGGCACTTGCCGATTCCATGACGCACGTCATCGGATACAATTTCAAAATTACGGATGCAGAATTTCTGACGATTTCACAGGGCACTACGATTACAAACAAATTAAACATTACCGTAAAGAATACGGGTGTGGCCCCTTGCTTCTTTGATGTGTATATGGCGGCGGAATTCGTGGATAGCACGGGGGCCGCGCTTGCGCAGCTTGGCGAAACCATCAAGATTCCTAAGGCATCCTTCAACGACGGCGATGTAAAGGAATTTTCCTTTGCCAGTTCCGTGCCGGCGAAGCAGACCAATGTAGCGGAACTGCCTGGTGTTTCTGTGGTCCTTTCCCTCTACGAAAGCGAAGAAGCTTTTAAGGCGGGCAAGAATCCCACAGTGCGATTCGATAACGACGGATTGCAGGGAAACAACAAGTTGTTGTTGAAGAAGTAAATTTTTTGTGCTGTTTTGCTTTTCAAAACAGCAATCATTTGGTCACGACAATATGCGCAAGGCTGACGAATGCGCAAATTTTTCTACTTTTCCTTTGGATTTTAATCAACAAAAAGGAACATTATGCCAGCTTTTGACCCTAATGCGAAAAAGATGCTGATTTCCGGTAACGAGGCCATATCCTTGTCCATGCGCCACTGCAACGTGCAACTGGCTTGTGGTTATCCGGGAACACCTTCTTCCGAAATTCTGGAAGATTATTCTGATTTGGGCGGATATGCCCAGTGGGCTCCTAACGAAAAGGTTGCTGCCGAAACTGCTCTCGGTGCAGCCTTTGGACATGCCCGCAGTGTGGTGACCATGAAGATGGTGGGCCTGAATGTGGCAAGCGACGTGCTCTACACGGCGACCTACTCCGGTGTCGACGGTGGCATGGTTTGGATTGTGGCCGATGATCCGGGCCAGGCGAGTTCTCAGAACGAACAGGATACCCGCAATCATGCGAAGGCTGCTGTGTGCCCCATGTTTGAGCCCAGCAATTCCCAGGAAGCCTACGACTTCTTCCGCCTTGCCATGCAGACTAGCGAGAAGTTCAAGATTCCTGTAATTCTCCGCATGACCACCCGCGTGGACCATTCCAAGAGTATCGTCGTCCCGAAGGAGCCCCTTGCTCCCATGGTACCGAATTTTGAACGCAACGTCCCGATGCATGTGATGGTGCCAGGCTATAGTAAGCCCGCAGGTCGCAGACTCCGCGCCAAGATGGACGAAATGGCTGCCTGGAATGCGACGGAAGGCCCCAACAAGGTTGAAATGCGCAGTGTCGATATGGGCATTATCGTGAGCGGCATCAGCTATCACCATGTGCGTGAAGCGGCACCCGAGGCAAGTATTTTGAAACTCGGCATGACCTACCCGCTGCCTATGCAACTCATCAAGGATTTTGCTTCCAAGTTTGAAGGCAAGCGCCTCATGGTCATTGAGGAAAACGACCCGTGGCTGGTGGAGAACATCCGCGCCGCCGGCATTCAGGTGGAAGGCAAGTACGACCCGATTTTCCGTTTTGGCGAACTGGATGTGAACCGCGTGCGCCGCATCATTGCTGGCGACAGAAGTCCGGACCCGGTGCCGGTCAAGGGCAAGCCGCCTATGCTCTGCCCGGGATGCCCGCACCGCAGTTCCTTTGCCGTATTGAAGGAACTGGACTGCATTGTTTCTGGCGACATCGGCTGCTACACTTTGGCATCCCTTCCGCCAATTTCCGCTATGGACTACACCATCGACATGGGTGCTTCCATTGGCATGGGCATTGGTCTCCGTAACGTGCTTCCTCGCGAACAGGCAAAGCGTGTGGTCTCTGTCATTGGCGATTCCACGTTTGTTCACAGTGGCATTACGGGTCTTGTTCAGGCTGGCTACAACCGCCCGGATACAGGCCATGTGGTCATCATTCTCGACAACAGCATCACCGCCATGACGGGTCAGCAGGAACATCCGGGTACAGGTCGTCATTTGGACCACACTCCGGCCTACAAGATTGACTACAAGGAAGTGGCCAGAATGGCAGGCTTCGACAATGTGATTGAAGTGAACCAGGTGAAGGAACCTGAGGAATTCAAGCGCGTGGTGAAGGAAGCCCTCGAAAAGGATGAACTTACCATGATCGTGGCAAAGAGCCCCTGCATTCTTGCTCTCAAGAGCATTCTCGCTTGGGACAAGGCTAACAAGGAACGTGCCGAGAAGGCCTTGGCCGAAGCAGAAGCTGCTGCCAAGAAGAGCGGAAACTTTTAAGAAGAGGTTGAATAATTATGAGCGTAGTAAACGTTAAATTTGCAGGCCTCGGCGGAGCTGGTGTCCTCAAGGCCAGCGACGTGATGGCAGAACTTGTGTTTGAACAGGGCTTTGATGTAAAGAAGGCCGAGGTTCACGGCATGAGCCAGCGTGGCGGTTCTATCGCCAGCGATGTGCGTTTTGCCAAGGGTGAAGAAGTGCAGAGCCCCATGATTCCGTGTGGCGAAGCCGATTACCTGGTGGTATTGGATGAAACCCAGGTGGTAGTGAATGAAGCCTTCCTCAAGAAGGGCGGTATTCTTCTGACACCTGCCGACATTGATGTTTCCAAACTGGAAAATGCGAAGGCGTTGAATGTGGCCATGCTTGGGAAACTCAGCAAGCACTTCGACTTCACCGTGGACCAGTGGGAAGTGGCCCTCAACAAGCTGTTTGCCGAAAAGTTCCATGAAGGGAACAAGAAGGCATTCTTGCTTGGTCGCGAAGGCTAACGGATAACGCCAACCCCTAGTTGGAATTTTCCACAGGAGTAGAATGGAACTCAGCCGTACAAGACGGGTATGTATTTTTGGCCTGTTATTGTGGCTGAGTTTTTTCGTACTCTCTGCCTGCGAGAAAATCGAAGAGGAAGAGAAGGAATGGGAGGAGGTGGAACGTCCTCAGATGCTTTTCACCGATACCACCCTCTTGGATAGTTACGACAAGGACGCGCTTTCCTGGAAGTTGAAGACCGCTTATCTGGAGCGCTGGGCAGACAAGGAAGTGGTGTATGTGCGGCCAGTTCTCGTGGATATTTATGATTCGCTTGGAGAGCGCGTAGCGTTCTTGCGTGCGGATTCAGGCCGCCTGGACATGAAGTTCACTTATGTTTATGCCTACGGCCGTGTTTATGCCATTACACCTAAAGGCGCCTCTGTTCGTGCAGATTCGCTTCTTTGGAACAAGAAGACGAACTTGGTGAAAACGGATAGTTATGTTCGGGTGGTTTCGGAAGATGGCGATGTGCTGCAGGGGAAAGGTTTTGAAAGTGATGCCAAGATGGACAACTGGAAAATCATTTCCGATGTGACGGGAATTTTCCAGGATGCAGCCACTCGCATCAAGGAAGAGGACAAGCAGCAAGCGGCGGAGATAGAGAAGAAGGATTCGTCAAAAGTGGAACCGGTGAAGGCGGATTCTGCGAGTACGGATTCTGCAAACGTGAAGCTTGTAAAGTTGGATTCATTGAAAACGAAATCAGCCGCAGGCGTAGCAAAACCTGTGCCAAAAAATAGGGCAATGCCAGGAAATCGTCCTTTAGCAAGGAAGAGGCCGTAATGCTGCGCTTTCTTTTTGCCATCATTTTAGGCCTAGCGGTTTTTGCCTTGGCACAAACATCTCCCCTCATCATGAAGCATGCGGATAATTTGGATGTGTCTCGCGGCCGTGGCACATTGCTGCTTCAAGGCAAGGTCTACTTTGTTCATGATAGCGCCACGTTCCGCACGGAGCGGGCGGTTTGGCATAAGGATAATGAAGAGATTCAGTGCGATGGCGGTTTTCTTCTGACGCACCCTAGCGGTTACGTTCAGGCTCGCAGCGGAAACTACAAGAAGAAGCAGGGAATGGCCTCTGCGGCGGGTGATGTCCGTGCCGCGGATTCTGCAAATACTTACATGTTTACAGGAGACTACCTCGTTTACGACAGGGAAAAAGAAATTCTCACCATGCCGGCTAAGCCTGTGCTCTATCAGTTTGAAAAGCAGAAGGATGGTCACATCGATACCGTGAAAATCCAGGCGAAAAAAATCATCTACAATAAGGGAGAATCCTTTGCCCAGGCTTTTGACAGTGTAAAAATCACGCAGCGGGAAATGGTGGTGACATGCGATACAGGCATTTTTAATCGGCAGGACAATTGGCTTTCCATGAAGGGCCACCCCACTTGCGATATGAATAATTACCACTTGACGGGAGATTCCATTTTTATCGAATTGGATTCCGCTGGTAAAACATTGAAATCTGCACTTGTGATTCGGAATGCTCATGGAACGCAGAAAGAGGAACCCAAGCGTAATGCACCAGGCTCTGTGACGGAGGCTTTTGGAGATACGCTTTATTGCGAGTTCAAGGACGATAAGATTGAGCGCCTTTATGTGAACCTCAATGCCAAAGGATTCTTTTACGAGACGGACTTGCCGGACTATCGCAATTTGATGGATGGAGACCGTTTGGATCTCTATTTCAATAAGGGAAAGATGGATCACGCCGTGGTTTCGGGCAAGGCGCAGAGCACCTACTACTATGTCAAAAACGATCGCACTGTTTCGGGCAAGAACGAGGCCGCCGGCGATACCATCAACATCGTGTTCGATGCCGCAAAGAATGCGGTTCGTTCCCTTCGTCTTCTGGGTAATACGACTCTTGCCAGCGGACGCTATGTGGATTTGGAAAAGGAACGCCGCAACAAGGAAGCTAAGGAGAAAGCCCGTCTGGATTCTTTGAAGGCTCTGGGCATTGTAGAAATAGACACTACATCTGCTAAGACGAAACAGGCTGCAGAAAAATCAAAGGCTTTTGCGCCTGCACCTACAGCGGGTAAATCTCCGGCATCATCGACTGCGGCGGGGAAGGCTGTTGAACCACGCGGCAAAGATTTTACAAAAAGCGAAAAGTCGACGATAAGAGAAGAGAGGGAACCGCGTAAAGGTTTTGGAAAGAAGTTTAGAGAGTCAAAGGCCCGCCAGGAAGCAAGTGAACCTTCCAAACCTGCCGAAAAAAATGCTATAGTAGAAGAGTCAAAATCCGAAGCGAAAAAGGATGGAAAATGAAAAGTTTAGTCAGTACCATACGTACAGATAAACTCCGTAAGATTTACGGCGGTCGCCAGGTGGTGAGCGATGTTTCCATCAGTGTGTCTCAAGGTGAGATTGTGGGGCTCCTGGGCCCCAATGGCGCCGGCAAGACTACCAGTTTCTACATGATTGTGGGCATGGTCCGCCCCGATGCAGGCCACATCTTTCTGGATGATATCGAGATGACGGACAAGCCCATGTACAAGCGGGCTCGCCTGGGCGTAGGCTACCTCCCGCAAGAGGCCTCCATCTTCCGCAAGCTCAGTGTGGAAGACAACATCATGGCCATCCTCGAAACTCAGGACATGAAGCGTGCTGAACGGAAGCGCCGTCTGGAAGAACTCTTGGAAGAATTCAAGATTACCCACATCCGCAAAACGAAATCCTACAGCTGCTCCGGCGGTGAGCGGCGCCGCTTGGAAATCGCCCGCGCACTTGCCAGTGACCCCTCCTTCCTTTTGCTGGATGAACCTTTCGCAGGCATCGACCCCATCGCCGTTGCCGACATCCAGTCCATCATATCTCAATTGAAAGACAAGGGCATGGGCATTCTCATCACGGACCACAACGTCCGCGAAACCCTCTCCATCACAGACCGCGCCTACATCATGTACAAGAGCCAAGTGCTCACGGAAGGTTCCGCCGAATATCTGGCCAACGATCCGGAGGCCCGCCGCATCTACCTGGGCGAAGGTTTCCGTCTGGATTAGAGGTGCCTATGGATTTTGGAATCAATCTTGGGCAAAGTCAGCGGTTGGAACAGACCCTGACGCCGCAGCTTCTTCAGTCCGTCACCATTCTTCAGAAGAATGCGCTGGAATTGGAGACCGCCATCAAGGAAGAGGTGGAGAACAATCCCCTGCTGGAATTGGACGAAAGCCTCCCTGAAAACATGGTGTCTGAATCCGGAGAAGGCCGTGAAGGTGGCGCCGGCGATGATTTGCGCGAATTGGGTCGCGGAGAAAACGACAATTACGCTGACGATGTTTCTGGTAATGGGTTAGCCGATGACGTCGGTGGTTCCGGAATGCAGGAGATGGATTTCTCCAGCGGTTCGCTGGAAGACAGCGCTGATATGGATTACGGCATTTTGGATGGCTCCACGCCCTCGGAACTGGATTGGGCCAAATATCTGGAAGATGGAACTTCTGATACAGACGCTCCTTTCAAGGATTTGAATCGGGAAGAGAAAGACCAGGATGATGTGTGGGACCGCCCGCAGAAAGACCGCGAGAAAAGCCTTCAGGAAAAATTGCTGGACCAGTTGCGGGAATGGAACGGCACTCGCGAACTTCTGAGCCAGCTGAAAACGGCGGGCTGTTCTGAGGAGAAGTTCCGCCAGCTGGTGGAATACCTCATCAACTCTCTGGACGAAAACGGCTACCTCCAGGGCGCCGATGATTCCGCCATGATGAAGGTGCTTCTGGACAATGACCCGCTCATCGTGATGGCGGAGAAAGTCCTCCGCGGCGAAGTTCCTCTGGAATCCGCAAGCCTCCCTGTGGCCGAAGCCATCCATGTATTGCAAAGCTTCTCTCCTCGGGGCATCGGCGCCCGAAACCTGCAGGAATGCTTCCTGATTCAGGCCCGCTACGTGGCGGATTTTCCGGAACTTGGCCTCCAGATTCTGCAGCAGCATTTTGAGGATTTGATGGCTCTCCGCTACCCCAAAATCGCAAAGGAATTGGGCGTCCCTCTCACAGAGGTACAGCAGGCCGTTGCTTGCTTCTCAAAACTGGTGCCTCATCCCGGGCGGCAGATTTCCAGTGCTCCCGCAGGCGTCAAAGTTGCCGACATGCGTGTGGTAGAAAAGAAGGGGCGCTTCGAAGTGGAGTGCTTCAAAAAGCAGGTGCAGCGTCGTCTCCGCATCAATCGGGAATACGCTTCCCTTTTGGATAGTCCCTCCGCTTCAAAAGCAGACAAGGAATACATCCGCACGCACCTCGTAAAGGCGCAGGAATTCATCAAGGCCATCGACAACCGCTTCACGACTATGGAGAAGGTGATGCAGGCCATTGTGAAGCGCCAGAAGGAATTCTTCAAGAAGGGTCCCGCATTTTTGAAGCCCATGATTCTGCAGGAAATCGCAGACGAAGTGGGTCGCGATCTCTCTACCATCAGTCGTGTCACAAACGGGAAGTTTGTGGACACGCCCTATGGCATTTTCGAGCTGAAGCAGTTTTTCACTTCTGGCGTAAAGCAGGGCAGTGCCGCAGACGATGAAGTCGTGGGCTCCGCTCAGATTCTCGCCGCCATCAAAAAACTGGTGGACGAAGAGGACAAGAAGAAACCGCTTTCAGACCAGGCCATCGCCGACGCCCTAGAAGCTCAAGGCATCAAGGTCGCTCGCCGGACGGTGGCGAAGTATCGCGAAGAAGAACTGAAGATTTTGCCGGCTCGCGCCCGCAAAGCCATCGGGTAAAAAAAAGGACCCCGTAAAAGGGTCCTGTTTTAATAGGTGTCAGGCGCAACGCGCCGATCTCTTAATACCTGTAGAACTCCACCTTGTACGGGCCTTCCACGGGCATGCCGATGTAGTCGGCCTGGGCCTGGGTGAGCTTGGTCAGGTGAACGCCCAGCTTTTCCAGGTGGAGGCGGGCGACCTTCTCGTCGAGGATTTTCGGGAGGGTGTACACGGTGCCGGTTTCGTACTTGAGGCCGGAAACGGTCTTCTTGCCGTTTGCGCTGAGCCACAAGTCCACCTGGGCGATGGTCTGGTTCGTGAAGCTTGCACTCATCACGAAGCTCGGGTGGCCAGTGGCGCAGCCGAGGTTCAAGAGGCGGCCTTCGGCCAGCACAAGGATGCTGTGGCCATCCGGGAAAATCCATTCGTCGTACTGCGGCTTGATTTCGTTGCGGACGATGCCCGGAATCTTCTTGAGGCCTGCCATGTCGATTTCGTTGTCGAAGTGGCCGATGTTACCCACGATGGCGCGGTGCTTCATCTTTGCCATCTGGGCGGCGCTGATGATCATCGTGTTGCCGGTGGTTGTGACGAAGATATCCGCCATGTCGACGACTTCGTCCAATGTCTTCACTTCGTAGCCTTCCATCACTGCCTGGAGTGCGCAAATCGGGTCGATTTCGGTGATGATCACGCGGGCGCCCTGGCCGCGGAGACTCTGGGCGCAGCCCTTGCCCACGTCGCCGTAGCCGCACACGACTGCAATCTTGCCTGCCATCATCACGTCAGTCGCACGGTTGATGCCGTCGATTAAGGAGTGGCGGCAGCCGTAGAGGTTGTCGAACTTGGACTTCGTGACGGAATCGTTCACGTTGATGGCCGGGAACTTGAGGCGGCCATCCTTCGCCATCTGGTACAAACGATGCACGCCGGTGGTGGTCTCTTCGGAAACGCCCTTCAAGGTTTCGCGGGCGCGGGTCCACTGCTTGGGGTCGCGGGCGAAAATCTTGCGGCAGGTTTCGAGGAATACGCCCCATTCTTCGCTGTCCTTTTCCGGGTTGAATTCAGGCACCTTGCCGGCGTCTTCGAATTCTGCACCGCAGGTCACGAGCATGGTAGCGTCGCCACCGTCATCCACGATAAGGTCGGCGGTCTTGCCGTCCGGCCACACGAGGGCCTTCGCGGTGTTTTCCCAGTAGTCTTCGAGGGATTCGCCCTTCCAGGCGAACACGGGCACGCCCTGCGGGTTTTCCACGGTGCCCTTCTTGCCGACGACGACTGCGGCTGCGGCGTTGTCCTGCGTGCTGAAGATGTTGCAGCTGACCCAGCGCACATCTGCGCCCAGGTCCACGAGCGTTTCGATGAGGATGGCGGTCTGCACCGTCATGTGGAGGCTACCCATGATGCGGGCGCCTGCGAGCGGCTTCTTGCCTTCGTATTCCTTGCGCAAAGCCATGAGGCCCGGCATTTCAGTTTCGGCGAGATCGAGTTCCTTGCGGCCTTCCACGGCAAGGTTGATATCCTTGATTTTGTATTCCATTTTATCCTCTTTGGTGCGTTCGGCACGGATTTTGCACAAACTTGGTGTAAACAGAGCATAGGTTTGGCACAAATTCTGCGCGCACCTCTAAATATCTATGCATAAATATAGTTAAATGCATAGGAAGGGCCGGTGTGGTATGTGCCGGGCGAGGAGTCGATGCGGTACAAAACGAGTGTGATATAAACGGCTATTTGCCGATGGAGGCGCATGCGTCTTGGCAGTGTGCTTCCGTTTTGCCCTGATCCATGCATTGCACCACACAGCCAGAACGATGCGGTCCGCTGCTGGAATCATCTCCACAACCCGTAAATAGGGCCATGGCGGCAAACACCATAAGTATGGCAAACGTTTTTCTCATAAAATCTCCTTCTTACAAATTTCTTACATAATATATGTTAATTTGTACGGAAAGTCAAGAGAGAATGGGAAAAATAATCAAGACTCGTGGCGTAAGTGAATGATTTAAACTCATAATACAGATGGCTGTTTTCCCACAATTTGTATCTTTGCGCCTGATAAGAAAATATCCCCTCATGCGCATTCAGCAAATCAACAAGTTCTTCAATAAACTGGGCCGGTTCCAAACGGCTCATCGTGGCGGGATTCTTTTAGGAGTCATTCTCTTTACGCTTCTTGCCGCCGCGGGGATTTTGCGGTTTGAATTTACCTTCACCAATGACGGCTGGTTTCTGGAAGGGGATTCTGCCAAGCTTAATGCGGAAAAGTTTCGGGAGAATTTCGGGAACGACGCTAGCGTTGTCATTCTGGTAACTGCAAAAGGTACGCCGGGCGAAAATCCTGCGCCAAGCGTTCGGGATTCCGCTATCATGGAAATGTGGGACTCTCTTTCCCGCTATATGCTGGCGAACATCCCCCTGGCAAAAGAAATTCATGCCATTGAAAATTCTGTGGGTACTGAAGCCCTCATCCACATGAGCCTGGAGCGCTATGAAAATCCGGCAAAGGATGCCACAAAAGTTGGGCGTGCTGTAGCAGATCTTCTGGCCCGTCCGGAATTCAATTCCGAACTGTGGGATTTGAATGCCGCCGGCGAGCCTTATCTGGATGTGGTGAAGAACGATGCTTCCATGCCTCAGGCGGCTCGCTCCGTCATCATTGGCGTTTTCATCATGATTTTCTGTCTCGCGTTTTTCACCCGCAACAAGTTTGGCGTTCTAGTTCCCTTTATGGCGACGGCCCTCGCCATGGCATCCGTGTTTGGCATTTGCGGCTGGATTGGAGTCAAGCCGGACTTTGCCTTGTTCACGCTTCCTGTGATGCTCGGGATGGCGCTGAGTGTGGGCTATTCCATCCATTACATCAACAGTTTTAAGCAAGCCTATAGCCGCCTGAATAATCGTAAAGCAGCCCTTGTGGAAGCCGTTACGGAAACAGGCTGGCCTATCCTATTTACGGTGGTGACTACGGTGGCTTCCATGCTTTCCTTCCTCTTTGTGGAAATGCCCGTATTGAGGATTATCGGTACTATTTGCGGTGCCGTGGTTTTTGCAGTTTATCTGTATGTGATTATCTTGGTACCCATCCTTTTTAGTTATGGTGGGTCGGCACGAAATACGCCAGAAAATCCGACGAAAAACAACTTTGGCTTCATTGAAAATTTTTTGGAAAAATTGGGCACAAAAGTGCTGGGCCTAAAACTTCCCATTACCCTCATCTCCATTGTAATCTGCATTGCTAGCGCAATCGGCTGCACATGGCTGAAGGTGAATATGGATTATGTAGAAATGTTTGGCACCAAGTTGCCTTTTGTGGAGCGCCTGGTAGAGCTTATGGATTCGGAGCTGGCCAATGTTTATTCTTACAATGTGATGGTGGATTTTGGCGAACCGGATGCTTTCAAGAATCCCGAAAACTTTATGGCGTTGGATAGTGCCATCCAGGATTTGGGTAAACTTCCCCTCACAAAAATTACCGAGGGCAAGGCACGCGCAATGGTGGGCGGAGTCTCTGAAAATTTCGGCATGGCCTACATCCATGTGGAACTGAAGGAATGGAACTCACAGCAGGCGGAAGTGGATATGGATAGCGCCCAGGCTCTTGTTCGCAAACATTTCCCTAAGGCTTCCGTTGGCGTGGAAGGCTATGCCGTGGAACAAACCTCCATGAACAACAAGCTGGTGAAGGGTGAAATTGAATCCATCTGCATTTCCTTTGCAGTGATTGCGATACTTCTGATTATCTCTTTCATGAGTATAAAAACGGGTCTTATCGGCATGATTCCAAATGTGGCGCCGATTCTCGTGATTGGTGGAGTCATGGGAATCTGTGGTTTCAGTATGGATATGATGACCATGATGGTCATGCCCATGGCTTTGGGCATCGCTGTAGACGATACCATCCATTTTGTGAATCACTCTAAGCTCTGTTTTGAACGCTGTGGCAATTATCGCGAGTCTATTCTCACCACATTCAAAGATGTAGGGAAGAGCATGGTGAGCACCACCATCATTCTCTGCATGATGTTTGTGGCCTATATGGTGAGTCCCGTAACCATCTTCTTTAGGGTCGGGCTTATGGCAAGCATCGGCCTTGCTACGGCATTAGTGGCAGACTTCACCATCACTCCGGTGTTAATCATGCTCACAAAGCCTTTTGGAAAAGAAATCAAAAACTAGATAGCGTTTTGATGACAGCTAAACCTTGTGAGGTTATATTTTACAGGGGATGGACAACATGATTAGAATTTTTGCTTCTTTGTTTTTTGCGATGGCGATGACTTCCTTCGCTGCGGTCCCTTTTGTAACGGTACCCTGGAATGGTCATCGTGCTGCTGTCAGCTTCACCTTTGATGATGGTCTCGCTAGTCAACCTCAGAACCTGAAACCTATTCTCGACACCATGCCCGAAGCGCATGTCACTTTTTTTATGGCAGGGGCATCTTACCTCCAACAGGATGTAAAAGGCTTTGCGGCTCTAGCAAATGCCGGCCACGAAATCGGTAGTCACAGCTACAGTCATCAAAAATTAGATACCATTGCAGATTTTGCGGAGCTGGAGAAGGAGGTTATTGGTTCGGCATCTGACATTGAGTCCATGCTTGCAGCAGAAGGCGCGAACATAACGGTCACCGCTTTTGCCACGCCTTTTTGCGCCAAGAATGATGATGTCATAAGTATGATTGATAAAAGGTATTTTCTCAATCGCAATTGTGGATGGCATGGTCGCGTCAATTGGAGTACTACATCTGATGTCTTTAATTTGTGGGCAAAAGGCTGGGATCGCTCTATGGAAACAGCGGAAAGCATGTGCGCCTCTTTGGACACGGCAGCTGTTATGGTAGATACTGCCTCTATGGAATCTTGGTTGCGTCCCGGTCCTGAGGGCTCCTGGCTTGTGGTTCTTACTCATGGGGTAGCTGATGATGACGTAAATTTGTCAGCTAGTCCGAAAGATATGGAAGCCATGATTCGCCATGCTTTGGAGAACGACATGTGGGTTACTACGTTTAGCTCTGCTGGCGCCTACTATCTGGCCCACTTTACTTTGGATACAGTCTCTGCGGTTAAGAGCGATTCCCGCTATACGCTTCAGTGGGAAATGCCACACTCCAACATGCCAAAGAGCATACCTGTCAAAGTGATATTGAATGCAGAGTTCCTTGCCGAAACGGGGTGGTCAAGCGATGCTTCTGTTGTTTTAGAGCAAGGTGAGGAATTGTTGTGGCCCGATGAACAGAACCGGTACACTTTGGAATTTGCAAAAAAGAGTGTAGTCGTTCGTGAAGCTACTCAAGCAGAAATAGCAGGCCGTGATTCTTCGAAAACGGATGATGACGATGGCGGTGATGAAGAGAAAAAATTAGATGATGATGGTGAAGGTGATAGCAAAAAGGATGTTGATGATGACAATGGTAAAAAGCCAAAGAAAGAAGAAGAGCAGGCTATTCTTCCCAGAAGCCTTCCAACAGGCCTTGGACTACCCAAGCAGTATTTCGATTTGAAGGGCCGTACAATTTCTCCCTCCAACAAGTCCCGCATTATTAGAGTTCAGAGATAGAAGGAAACGCCACCAGTGGCGCCCCAGTGCCAGCCCTCAAATTCTCCAAGCATATTGCTTGCGCCGGCGTGGACTTCCACCATTTTGCTGATGCGGTAGCCAAATGTAAAGTATTCCGTAATCACCTTCGGCATGTCTTCTTCCATGTTGCGGAATCTGTAGTAGCTATCGCTGGTGGTGAGGGTCATTACGGGCGTGTAGATGCTTGCGCTGAAGGTGAGGAACATGGGGCCGTAATAGGCGCTCAGGTAGCCTCCGTAGGTGCCCACAATGGTGGTGGCATCGTCATAGTCCGTGTAATGCTCCTCATAGATTTCTTTGTCTTCATCGTCTTGGTAAGCATAAAAATTCGCAGGAAAAACATCCCTATGGCAGCTGTATTTGGTGGCGCGGTAGGTGAGGTGGCGGTATTGGCCCCACAAACCCAGGGTTGCTCCCATTTCAAAATACTTGGTATTGATTCCAAAGCCGGCGTGTATCAAGGCGCCTTGCCGGTATGCGATTCCAAAACTGAACATACCGCCTGCATTTTGGTCAATGGCATCTCTTGATGAACCGGATTTGGTAAGGTATTCAATGTCTCCGGAAAAATAGTCCATATTTTTTCGCACAAAACTATCGTGGACTTTTTCTTGTGGCAAATGAATCCTATCGCAACTTCCGAGTTTGCAGCTGGTGCTATTCACACCGTAGCCACCGCGGTGTAGCCCCTCTTCCTTGTGGATATTTATGTCTCCGCTGATTCTCCAGTTGCTCTCCCCAGGATTCATATAGCCATTGGCGCCATGCATGTCCGGTGCCGAGGGCACTTCCAGTTCAAAAGCATTGATGCGGGTGTAGGTACTGCTTGTGCTACATCCGCAGAGCATTGCCACGCCCATCAGCAACGTACATTTCCATCCCAATCTCATCACAGCAGGTAATCCATCTTGATGTTACGCATACTTTCGAACAAATTAGCTTTTAAGGTAGAGTTCCCCTTGGTGAGGGCCTTGATTTCCTCCCGGATGCTCTTCCGGTGACTTCCCTTGGAGAACTCGCAGGTGCAGGTGAACTTCTTGATGTCTGCATCTTCCGCATACTCGATGATTTCGCTCTCTTCGCAGTAGCACAGCGGGCGGATGATGCTCACGGGATACTTTTCGTAAGGTACCATGGGCGGCATCCCGCTGAACTCGCCCTTGTAGAGCATGTTCATCAGGAGGGTTTCCACAATGTCGTCCATGTGGTGCCCGAGCGCAATCTTGTTGTAGCCCTTCTCCCGCGCGAACTTGATGAGTTCTGTGCGGCGCTGGGTGCTGCACCAGTAGCAGTTCAGCTTGCGGCCTTCCTTGAGTCTAGCTTCCACCGCCACATCCTTAAAGAAGAACGGAATCTGCGGATACTGGAGGGCCAGGTCCTCCAAAAATTTCCGCGGCGCCTTGTCCGCAAAATCGCTCTGGATGTGTATGGCTCCGAGTTCGCAGTTGGGCAAAAACTTCCCCATGCGGCTGGCCAGTTCCATCAGTAGCACGCTGGAATCCTTACCGCCACTGACGGCAATCAGCACCTTGTCTCCATCCTCAATCAAACCGAAGTCGTGGATGGCCTTGGTAATCTTCTTGCTGATGCGTTTACGGATTTGATTCGGCATGGTTTTTGCGGCAATAAGTTCTAGGGATTTAAGCAGTGCGCTGTCTCGAAGAAAACAAAAGGGTCCACAGCGGGACCCTTCTGAAATCTTTTAGACTGAAGGATTAGTCTTCCGTCAGGTGCGTGGGCATCAGGAGGAAGCTGAATCCCAGGTCGTCGCCAACAGGTTCGATGATGCAGGCGCCAATGGGGTTGTTCATCTTCATCACAGTCTCTTCGCTCTTGCACATGCTGAAGATTTCAGTAATGTAGCGGCCGTCGAAACCGATGCTGAAACTGCCTTCGCCATTGTGGGTCACTGCAATTGCTTCAGAAGAAGCGCCGCCCACATCCGGGTCGCTAGCGCTCATTTCCATCACGCTGCCATCAATCTGCAGGCGAACCTTGTGCGTGCGGGCGTTTGCCATGGCAATCACACTGCGCATCTTGTTCAGGAACTCCGTGGTGTTCAGCTGGACGGTGCGTTCAAAGTTCTGCGGAATCACAGCACGGTAGTTGGGATACGGTCCTTCGTACAGCTTGGAAATCACCTGGATGGAACCGGTGTTGAAGAGGATGTGAGTGGCAGAAGTACGCACTTCGATAGTGGCATCGCTCTTTGCCATGTGGAGAATCTGTTCCAGAGCCTTGCGGGGGATGATCACGCCGGCGTTCAGGTTGGCGCCTTCCTGTTCAATGGAAGCGCGGCCCAGACGGTGACCGTCGGTAGCAATCATGGAAACATGGCCATCCTTGGCTTCCAGGAAGATGCCGTTGAGGCTCAAACGGGTGGAGTCGGTAGAAGTTGCAAACTTGGTCTTTTCCACCAAGAAATCCAGTTCGCTGGCAGCGAAGCTCAGAGTTTCGCCATCATCCACAGCGGGGAATGGAGGGAAGTCACTGGCATCGAAACCAGTAATGCTTGCCTGGCCCTTGTCGCTCCACTTGAACTTTGCCAAGTAGTCTTGCACATCCACGCTAACAGTGGTGATGCTCGGGTCTACGAGGCTCTTCACCAATTCCAAAAGCTTGCGGGCGTTAATCACGACGGCGCCGTCGCGTTCGCCATTCACTTCAACCTTGACCCTGACACCCAGGTCCAGGTCGGTGGCGCTGATTTCCAAGAAGTTGCCTTCGAGGCGCAGAGAGAAGTTGTTCAGGATTTGGATGGTGGACTTATTAGGCACGGCATTGATAGCTGCCTGCAGAGCATCCTGAAATACGGTTTTCTGAATTTGAAACTTCATGGATTATGCACCTCTTTGAATTAAAGTAGTTCCTACGAAGAAAACAACGGCAATGATGGCAAGTGCGATAATCACGCGCTTGTCCATGGCATTGGTCTTTTTCGGCACAAAATTCTTAGCATTCTGTTTTGCACGTCTGCGTTCGCTACGGCTCATAGGAAATCTCCCTTGTTTTGTGGTAAAACTACTATTTTTGTAAGCAAACGAGGAAAACATCATGGATAAATCAGTGCTAAATAAGCTCAAATCCAAGGCCTTTGGTTTTGCAAATGCCGCCCAGTCGAAGGCTTCCAGTTTGGCAGACACCGCCCGCACCCGGGTGGAGCTCACCATGGAAGAGCAGAAGCTCAAATCCAAGTACCAGTCTCTGGGCCAAAAACTCTACGGCGCCATCCAGGGCAACCTTCTGGATACCATGAAGGAAGACCCCAGCGTGGTGGAAATCATCGGTGGCATTGAAGAAGCTCAGAAGAAGATTAAGGATTTGGAAGCTCGCTTGAAGGGCTCTCCGGACGCTACTTCCGAAGAATCTACTGCAGAGTCTGCTGGCGAAGAACCTCAAGGGTAATGAAGAAGCTCGAGATACATGTCTTTCCCGGGAAAACATCCGGTGTAAAGAGCTATAAAATCTCCCTCCGCAGGGCGATTGTTACAGTCGTTTTGATTGCTATTGCAGTAATCGGCTTCATTATCTTTGCGCCAGGCGAGGTCGTGGACCATGTCTCCGACAAAAACGTCATCTCCGTCTACCGCCAAAACAATATCATCAAAAAAGAAATCAAGGAAATCCGCCAGTCGGTGGATGAATCCATCCTCAAGGCAGAAGAGACCAAACTCCTTCGGGATAGCACTATCAAGATAGGAGGTCTTGGCTTCATGCTGGAGGAGGGTTCTGATCGTGTTGCCTCTGATGCTCCCCGCAAGAGCCTTACCGAAATTGAGGCTACTTTTCGCGGGCTTCTCGCAAAAATCGAAACGGATTCCGCATTGGCGGTAACCGCGCCCGTCATTCATCCCCTTAAGAATAACCATGCCATCAAGAACCGCTTCGAGATGATTTACGACCCTTTCACGGAACAGACGCTTCCGCATACGGGCATCGATTATGTGGCCATCACTGGCGATACGGTCTACGCCACGGGTGCAGGATACGTCAACGATGTGATGCGTCTTCGCGGTTTTGGCCTTTCCATCAAGATAGATCACCGCCAGAAGATTTCCACTTTCTATGCTCACTTGGGTGAGGTCCTTGTGCAGCCTGGTTCCAAAGTGCGCCGCGGCCAGCCCATCGCTCTCATTGGCGAAAGCGGTACGGAATCCAGCGTATCCCTCCACTACGAAATCCGTGTGGATGGCACACCCGTGAATCCTGAAGATTATTTCATAACAAAGTAATAGGTGAGGGTACTATGCCGAACGCACCTTTTGAACAAAATATCATTGCCATGGTCTGGGACTGCGATAAAACACTTATCAGTTCCTACATGCAAGATCCTCTGTTCCGCCACTACAATGTGGATGCCGGCAAATTTTGGAAAGAAGTCAATGCCCTCAAGCCGCATTACGCCGCTCAGGGCATCAGTGTCAATTCCGATACCTCCTACCTAAACCACATTCTCACCTATGTTAAGGCCGGAATTTTCAAAGGACTTACGAACAAATTATTGCGCGAGTTTGGTAGAGAGCTGGTCTTCTATCCAGGCCTCCCGAACTTCTTCGGTGAAATCAAATCCCTCATCGAAAACGACCCCCGCTATAAAGCTTACGACATCCATGTGGAACATTACGTGGTAAGCACTGGTTTTGCAGAAACCATCCGCGGTAGCGCTATCGCACCATTTGTAGAAGGCATTTTTGGTGCGGAATTCATCGAAAGCCCTGCACTTCCGGGCTTTTGCGACCTGGGTAGCGCTGGGAATACACTGGTTTCGGGCACCCCCGCAAAAGAATGTGAAGTATCCCAGGTCGCCATCGCCCTGGATAACACTTCCAAAACCAGATATCTTTTTGAAATCAACAAGGGCAGCACCAAGTTCCCCGACCGCATTAACGTAAATTCTACCATTGCAAAAGAAGACCGTCGTGTTCCCTTCGAGAACATGGTCTACATCGCGGACGGTCCCTCAGACGTCCCCGCCTTCAGCATCATGAATGCTAACGGCGGCGGAGCTTTCGCCGTGTACCCCAAGGGAGATGTGGCCGCATTCAATCAAGTGAACACCTTGCAGCACGATGGCCGCGTCCAAACCTTCGGCGAGGCGGATTATACCACAGGTTCCCATTCTTGGCTTTGGCTTACTCAAAAAGCCCGCGCCATCGCTGACCACATTGTAGAATTAAAACAGGCGGCTATCAGCGCTAGCGCCAGTACCCCTCCCGGCCATCTCGCATAACCACCCGTGTAAAAAAAGCCCCGAGAACAATCTCAGGGCTTTCGTTATGAATGCAGTTTTGCAGTCATTATCGACGGCTTACATTTTTGTGAACGAATCGCAAATCTTCTTGCTGTTTTCGCTGAACCGTTTGAAGAGTTCCTTTGCAGAATCCTCATCCTTACTTTCTACCTTGGATTCCGTAATCATGAATTCCTCGGAGCAGGTGATTGCATCGGAGTCCTTGGCGGCCTTTTTCTTTTCTTCACAGAGAGTCTTCTCGAAATCCCGGAAGATGGGTTCCACCAGGTGGATAGTGATTGTCGTTCCGTCAAGCGTGTACTCTGTGGAGGCTTCCTTTTCATTATTGGTGAAGGTGTGCTTGTAGTGCGCGTCTTCATTTTCGTCTATTTCGCAGTAGACGTTTTCCATCATCTTCTGGTAGTTTTCTAGAACTTCGCGGGTCTTGCCGTTCACCGCATCGCATTCGCTCTTGATGACATTCTTGCGATTACGGAAGTCTTCCTTGCTGAAGTCCGAGATGTCACCATCAAGTGCTTGCGTGATGCTTTCATGTGCCTCGTAGCCACCACCGATGGTGTTTGTCTGGAAGATTCCGCAAGTATCTTTGACGCAGGTACCTCTTGTGGTGGCTTCTTCCTTGGTTTCTTCAGCCTTGTTGTCGATGGTAATCTTCATGGTGAAGGAAAGGCCCGCGTCTGCTTCTTTGAATTCGCACTTCACAGGGTCCGTAGGGCTTGTGATAAAGCCTTCCTTGGAATTGCTGTCGCTGGAAGAATCGTCGCCACAGGCAATAAAGCCGCAGGCTGCAACGATACTGATGGCAAGGCCAAAAAATTTCTTATGCATAAATTTCTCCTTTTCAAAAGTTCGGTGCAAATATAAAAAAAGCCCCGCGGCCTGAACCTCGGGACTTTTGAAATCACATGATTAAGGTATTACCATTTGGAAGAAATTTCGTTGGGGCAGCTTTCTAGCTCATCAAAATGGAAGGTTGGGTTGTCTGCGGCATTATACCATGTGGCAGAAAATTCGCAACCAGCCTGGATTTTTGGGTACTTGCTAAATATAGAGCATTTTTCTTTTACGCAAGCGACTGGGTCACTATTGCTTGAACAATCGGAGATAAATCCGCCATATTGGGCTCCAGTACTACTGATGCCGAGTTGAACGCCACAACCATTGAATAGTCCAACACCACCACCAGGAATCATGATGTCAAATTGATTGGATCCTACATCGCCTCCTATGTTAGAGACCATGATTACCATCTGCTTTCCATTGAGAGCTCCTGTTCTAGCGCTATTACCATGAGACCCTCCATCAAAGGTGAGGAGGAAGCATTTGCCGCATTCGCCACCCAAACCAGAGGGTACCGCTGCAAAAGCGTAAGCCAAATTTTCACTGGCAGCCCAGGGCGCTTGAAAATCACAAACACCACCACTTCCACCACCACAGGCGCTTCCTCCACTTTCGCCAATTACATCCATGTTGGAATTGCATGTTTTCGTAGGATTACTTGTATTTCCGTTCCATGCGCAGTGAGGCATGCAGCAATCCCAGTAGCGGCTTCCCCAGCCTTGACCAGAACGCCCGCCTTCTTTAATCTTGAAGTTAGGTGTCTCTCCGCCGCTATAGCTGCTGGAAGACTTAGCGCTAGAGCTGGATTGCGCCGCGGAGCTGCTGGAAGACTTAGCGCTAGAGCTAGATAGTGCCACAGAGCTGCTGGAACTTGATACGATGGTGCCACTTTCCACCAATTTGCAGTCATTGCCCGTTGGGTCATAGTAGCATGTGAAGGCGCAATTGGCTTGATAAGCGTATTGTTCGCTATTGGGGCCCAAAAGGGCTGTATAAAGTTCTACATACTTACCAGAAGCTTTGTCATAGCATGTGTTTTCAGGTTGAGCCTGGCTGCTGGAAGACTTCACGCTGGAGCTGGACGGTGCCACGGAGCTGCTGGAGGGCTTCACGCTGGAGCTGGACGGTGCCACGGAGCTGCTGGAGGGCTTAGCGCTAGAGCTGGACGGCGCCACGGAGCTGCTGGAGGGCTTAACGCTAGAGCTGGACGGTGCCACGGAGCTGCTGGAAGGCTTCACGCTAGAGCTGGACTGCGCCACGGAGCTGCTGGAGGGCTTCACGCTGGAGCTGGACGGTGCCACGGAGCTGCTGGAGGGCTTAGCGCTGGAGCTGGACGGTGCCACGGAGCTGCTGGAGGATTCTACCTTGTTTACAACATTTATCTTTATGACGAACTTTTCCCCACCGAGGGTAAGAGTTTCTGTTTTCGCTGCATCCTGGAGATCGTAATTGTCGGGAATCTTTCCAGAAACAGTGTAAGTCAACTTTTTTGAATCATAAACGAAATTAAGGTAGTATGCTGTGTTAGATCGGCCGTTATTATCTTTTGGATCAACTTGAACATTATTGAACACGATAGGAGTAATGGCTCCTCCCTTTACCACATCCTGTTCCAAAGCTCCACCTGTGTAAGTGACAGGAATTTTTTGTGTTGCAGAGATGTTTACTTTAATCACGAATTTTTGATCGCCAAAAGTAATCGTTTCTGTGTCTTGCCCTGATGACAAATCATATGTTGGGACAGTTCCAGAAAGGGTATATGTTTTTTGGGTAGCGTCATACTGCCCCGTTAGATAGTACATGGTGTTGGGGCGTCCGCCTGTTGAACCAGGATCCTTTTCTACATTCTTGAATACAATGGGGGAGAATTTTTCACCTTTCATTAAGGTTTGTTCCAGCTCACCTTCATATGTAACTTGCAAAGAGGCGTTGGAGCTAGAAGGAGCAATGTCGCTGCTTGAAACAGTCTCGTCAGAGCTGGACTGCGCTACGGAGTTGCTGGAGGTTGTTTCTGTAGAACTGCTGGAAGTTTTAACTTCGATTTTTCCAGCAGGTAGAGTGCTCTTATCAACATTCTCCGCAATGACGTTTCCTTGAGTATCTACGATAGCTTTTTTGTCTGGGGAATATTGCCCAATAGTTGTGCCTTCCTCATTTTTCACTTCGTTATCTTCTGTGATGTAGTACTTTTTTCCGTCTTTTTCAAAAGTTTTTACATCTTCATAGACAACGGAACTTTGTGAAGATTGGGGCTGGTCACCAGTCTGGCTAGAGGATAATGCCGTAGCAGAGCTGCTGTTCAGTTCAGCAGGGTTAGAGAGCGGGAGATTATCAGTCGAGCTTTGATTTTCAGATGGATTCTGTGAGCTGGCACTTTGCGTGTCAATGTTTTGGTTGCCCGAATTTAGTGAATCGGTGCCTTGGTTGAAGTCGGCGGAATCATCACCCTCATTGACAGGGGGATTCGTTCCATCAAGGTTCTGCCCATCAAAATTATAACTTCCCGGATCGTCTTCCAATGCTTCGACGAAATCAGGATTATCTCCGCAAGAGATAAAAATCGCCAACGAGGCTACTAGCGGTAAGCCTATGGCAGCTTTCATTTTGAAATTCATAGTCAACTCCTATGAAGGGATTACATACAAATAAATATAGGTAAATTAATTTGAAATGCCAAATGTGAATTCTTTTGTAACCAAAAAAGCCCCGAGATTTGAACCTCGGGACTTTTAATTGCAACTAAAAGATTAGTATCTATCCTTTAACACTTGGGGACAATCCACCTCAACATAATTGTGTTTTGGGTTACCTGCGGCATTCATCCAGGTAGCTAAGAACAAGCATCCTTGAATGGCTTCGGAATCGCCGCCAAATGCATTCTTACATTTATTTTCAAGGCAAGTTTTGCGTTTTGAAGCAAAGTCTCCATCCCAGCCAGATTCACTTTCGCAATTTGAGAGTAGTCCACCATATTGCTCTCCTTGCGCCCCCCAGCCATATCGAGAAGTCGCGTTGAATGCGCCTGGTCCGCCACCAGGAATCATGATATCGAACTGTCCTTGTTGCACATCGTGTCCCACGTTGGTTACCATGATGATGAGTCTCTTACCTTCAAGATCTTTATGGTTAGCAGTTGTTTCCCAGTTTCCTTCGCCAGTGAATGTCAACTGGAAGCATTTTCCGCATTGCCCGCCATTGGAGGCTGGTACCGCAGCAAAGGCAAACGCCATCTCAGAACAGCCATTGACGGTAAATGGAATCTGGCTTGTACAGGCCATCATATTTCCTCCACCATCACAAACGCTGCCGGCATCCCAGTTGGAACTTGTTTGTTTTCCTTTGCTTTCGCTAGTGCATTGACGCGCCAGTTTACCACCAGCATTTCCTGTCCAGGAACAACTAGGTTTGCATCCATCCCAATATCGTGTTGCCCAACCGCTACCGCCGCCACCTGTAATCACAATATTCGGGCAACCGCTGGTTTGTTGTCCACCACCGCTCACGCTGCTAGAGGAAGAAGCTACATACTTGCTAGAAGAAGATTGTCCACCAGTCTGTTGGCCGCCGCCACCGGCTAGGGCTTTCTTGACTTCACTGCACTGGTTATTGTCCTTACTCCACCAGCACACCATAGAGCAATTGTCGTCAAAGCTGTAATTCTCATCATTCGGGCCTCTGAGCCCCTGTGCATAGGGATCAACATACTGATTATGAAGCTTGTCATAGCATTTTCCATCGCCACTTGCAGGTGGGTTATCCGTATTTCCGCCGGTTTGCTGGCCACCTTGTCCGCCAGTCTGTTGGCCGCCCTGTCCGCCGGTTTGCTGACCACCTTGTCCGCCGGTCTGTTGACCACCTTGTCCACCAGTCTGTTGACCGCTTTGTCCTCCAGTTTGCTGAGTACCTTGCCCGCCAGTCTGCTGACCGCCATAGATGCCGCCCTGTCCACCATAGGTACTTTCCTGACTACCTGTTCCACCTTGGAAACTATCCCCAGAGCCAGATTCCTGTCCACCGGCTTGTGTGTCTGTACCTATTTGAGTGGTCTGCAGCTCATCTTTTTTGACATTTTCAAGGATTGTCTCGCCCTGAGTTCCAATAATCGTGAGCGTTTGGGGATCGTAGGTGCCAATTATATTGCCATTGGCATCTTTGACTTCGTTATTGTCATTGATATAAACGGATTGGCCGCCAATATTCAGCGTCTTCACCTGTTCGAAGGCTTGGTCGCCAAGACTATTGACGAAGTTAGGAGAATCAGAACAGTTCCAGGCAACCACCAAGGCGCCTACTAAAACTAAACTCTTAAAGAAGGGGAATTTCATGAAAATCTCCGCTAATCTAAATTTCCAGCCTTAAAGATACATTCAAACCTTCAAAAACCCTTGTAAAAAAGTGAGTAACAATGGGTTATGTGTTCCAAATATGTTCCCCGTCACACAAAATCAAAATTTGAATAGGGAGGGCAGGTTGCCGTTGTTCGATCGCAATGTAAACTTTTGTAAAATTTTAGATGTAAAAATCTTTTTACAAAAATAATTGGCGAAAGGGTTCTGACCCGTAGGTGTATGATGGCCTTCTTTCGACACGTTGTTAATCAATTGTTGATAAATTGGTTCTATTGCTTTAACAACAATGTTGAACCTTTGAAAAAAAACGAATTTCGCCAATTTATGGCTCAAGGGTCCATTCAGATCGTTTCAAAAGAAAACAGCGCCCTCTGTCTTGTGGATAACCCCAAAAATCCCCCTTTTTAGCAAAAATTTCAAGAAAAACGCTTGCAAATTGCTTGCCATTTACTAAATTTGTGGCTCAATTTCGAAGAGTACCGCTTCCTATGCTTTTCGATGTAACGGAAATCCTTGTGGTTTCTTGACTTAGAAGCGATAAACCTTCTGCTGAAGAAGAGGAATAAAATGGCAAAAGAACATTTTGATAGAAGCAAGCCGCACTGCAACATCGGCACCATC
>JAKSIK010000018.1 GCA_024398835.1 Fibrobacter sp. | reverse complement strand
GCCCTTGAATGTATAGGAATATTGCGCAGTCGCAGATTTTACAGGAATATCGCCATTATATGCAGGAATCGAGCCATACGGCAGCTCTCCTCCCCACAACTCCCTTGAGTCATTCACAAAATTAACTTTAAATGTTTTTACTTCATAAATTACATCAATGTCTATATTTTCACTCACAACAATTTCATCACCTGTATTCCCAAGCAGAATTCCATCTCTATAAAATCCGACAAACCTATAACCAGCGCTATCTAAAACTACCGGTAACGTATAACTAGTCCCTTTTATAATAGATATACTATCTAAAGTTCTACTACCAACATGAATAGTAACATACGCTACATCCCAAATCCGTACAGGAATGACTACCTCAACAAAATTATAATTTGTCGTATCTATCGGAATAAATTTTACAACATAGCCTTCATTTTCAAGAGCTACCATCATTTCTGGTTTTTTCCATACAAATACACCCTCCACATTTGAAACCCCTCCCGACAATTCTGACATTGAAAGAGTATTTCCAACACAAACATCGCTGGCACTGGGTTTCTGATCAATAGTAGGCGTTCCTTTTTCAATTATAAATGTAGTTGTAGCTGAACCTGTATAATTGCCTTTCATGGTCACCTCAACAGACCCTGTTCCTGCATTTAAATTATTTGCGTAATTAACATCATAGTCAATTGTATCAAGTAAAATATCCTCATTATAAACGAATATATCAGGATACAACTCCGCACCCACATAAGATAAATTCTCAATGGAAGCAATCAAGGGATTTATAGAAAGAGGTGTAATTTCAAACAAAACCTTTTTACACCCACCATACAAATTTATGCCACACACACATATTTCCGCCATTCCAGCACCAATATTATTTTTATATTCAATCTTATAGTCAACATTTTCAGTTAAGACCCTGCCCCAAAGAGCCACCATCGTTACACGAGGCTTTTGGGGCATACCATCATAAATTATTCCGTCAAGAGACTCTGTCGTTATAATAGAATTTGTTAATGAATTCGCATATATTTGCAAGAAAGGATATGTATCCGTTTCTATTTGCCATGTATTTGCAAAATCCCAATTTTCAAAAGTATATTGAACTTGCATTTCAGCAGTTGTCTTATCTGGCGAACCAGAAACAGAAGCACTTTCTTCACCGCCATCAATTCCTAATTCGCATTTTGTTTTGTCGTAATAAGACTTTGAAACTATTAAAGAGCCATTTACATAGCCAACGATACAACCTGTATAAACAGGTTCACCTTCAATACCCTTCACAATTCCACTCGCATAGACTTCCGTCAAAGAACCTTTTGCATAGCCAACAAGTCCTCCTATGTAGTAATTACCAATTTCATTGGCGGGATCTCCGTAATAATCACCAGTCACATTACCATTTGCATAGGATTGAGATATGCCGGAACCTTCAAAACGACCAACAAGCCCTCCTAATTTAGTTGTTCCAGATACATTTCCCAAAGCCATAGATTTGCCGATAGAGCCACTATACTGATAACCTACAAGACCCCCTAGGTTATCGTTACCAGCAGATGAATGCACTACATCTCCATAAACATTTCCTATGGCATAGGAATTAGAAATATTACCATAGGCACTACCAATAAGTCCTCCAACATTGTCATCTCCTTTGACATATGCTATAGAATAAGAACTATCAACAGATTTTTTTGCATTGCCAATCAATCCTCCAACCTGAAAAATGCCTGCAACTGAATCACCCTCAAAATAAGACGCTTTTATCTCTTCTGCTGCATAACCTGCCAAGCCTCCAACAGAATTCCGTCCAAAAACCAGTCCGGCTGAATATGAATTCGCTATTGAGGTCACCTGTCCTACCAATCCACCTACATAATCATTCCCAAAAACATCATCATTAGAGGATGAGTTAGATACAGAATGCACAACTCGTCCATTACTCGATATAGAAGACCAAACAAATCCAGCCAATCCGCCTACATAATCTACTCCACTAACTTTTCCCTCTTTATGAGATGAAGAAATAATACGGTTTTTAGAATATCCTACTAACCCCCCAACATAATTACCTCTCCCAGAAACTTCTCCTTCTGAATATGAATTAGATACGGATGATTCAGCATACCCAACTAATCCACCAACATAGCCAAAACCTTTAACATTACCATTTTCATGCATAGAAGAATCTGTGGAGCCTATCGAATAGCCCAAAAGTCCTCCCGCATAATTTGAATTTGCTGTAATAGATCCATCAAAGTGTTTGCTAGACAGTGTTTCAAATGATATATATGCAGACGAGATATATTTATCGGAACTATCACTATTAACTTGTTGTCGGCCAATTAAACCGGCGACATAACTTGAGCCCTCAACATCACCTTTAGACCAGCAGTTTATTACTTTTCTTTTTATCCGCATTGCATTTATATTTTCTTTACTTTTAGACAATGCCTTATAAATATGCTCAGACCCAATCAAACCTCCTACATAATCTTTTCCTTTAACATTTCCTATAGAATATGATTCCTTCGTGTAAGTGGAATCATTTCTTAAAGCTCCCAATGTATTTACTTTTCGATAAAAATACCCAATAAGACCACCAACATAATTTTGTTCACCAATCACATTTCCCATAGAATGAGAACTATCGACAGAGGATATATTTTTCCCAACAACGCCGCCTACATAATTTCTCCCAACAATATTGCCTTCTTCATGGTATATTCTTTTTAAAAATTCCTCTGAACTACCAACAACTCCACCAACATAGTCTCTACCTACCACATTTCCCTTGTTGTGATATGATTCTATCACAATTTTATTTGTTTTTCCAAGTAACCCTCCAACATAATCGCCATTTCCAGCAACGTCTCCAACAGAATGAGACTTTTTCACAGTATCACCTACAGAACCAGCCAAGCCGCCGACATAACTAGACCCACTTATATCACCATCCGTATGAAAAGAATTTGAGATCTTTAATGCGTAGCCCGCTGTTCCGCCAACATAAGAGCCTCCCGTGACATTACCTACCGCATGGGAGTCTGAAATATTTTTTCCAGACCCAACGATTCCTCCTACATGATCTCCATTTCCAATCACATCACATGTATCATAAGAAGATGACACGTCCCCATCAATGAATCCAGCAAGACCTCCAACATAGTATCCCGTACCTGTGACATCGCCCCCACTATGATATGAATACATAATATCGAAAGAATGCCCAATTACAGACTCATTAGCACCACCTAATATGCCACCTACAAATGTCCTTCCTCTAACATTACCGTTAGAATAAGATTTTGTAATAAAAAAATCGCCATTTACAGAAGAATCCCTTCCAACCAATCCACCTACAAAATCCATTCCATCCACATCACCAACAACATTCGAAAAACCTATTATGCGACCTGATTTTGTAGGAGCAGATGCTCCTATCAAACCTCCAACATAATTACCACTTCCCGTAACGTCACCTTGCACATAAGAGTTCTCCACCACTGACCTAGATTGACCAACAAGTCCTCCTACATAATTAACTCCAGTTACATTTCCAGTTATATGAGAAGAGGAATCCACCCTTCCAGTAGCATAACCCGCAACTCCACCTACATAATCAGACTTTCCCTCAACAGAATCTTCTGAATATGAAGATATAATTCCTCTACCCGACCAACCAGCAACACCACCTACATAACTATAGCCTTTAACAGCACCATTTATATGAAAAGTATTTCTAATTAATACATATCGAGCACTACCAGCAATTCCACCCACATAGCTAGAATCACCTAAGACATCCCCTTCAGAATAGGAATAGGAAATTTCTACTCCTGATCCGCCCACTTCCGCAACAATACCTGCTATTCCGCCCACATATTTTCTACCATAAACATTCCCCATAAAATGGTTATATAATTTAGTTGTTCCAGAGATACTTCCAAAAACATATCCTGTCAGCCCACCAACAGAATCCGAACCAGTTACATTTCCTTTCATAGAACTGGTCAATATTTGTGACTGTGATTTTACATCACCTGAAGCACTCCCAACAAGTCCTCCAACTCTATTATTCCCACTTACTTCTGCATCTACATAAACATTAGTTATAATACTTCCAGAAGCAGATCCGATTAAGGCTCCAACTCCGTTTTTCCCTGCAACATAACCAACGATAATGTCTAAGTTACTAATTTTCACCCCACTCGCAGAACCAAATAGACCCACACTATTTAAAGAAACGTCATTTACATACAATCCATATATTTTTCGATTATTTTTTCCAGCCATCGCATCAAATTCTCCTCTAAACGCACGTCCAGATCCAATTGGCATCCATTTTCGATGAGGACGACTTTTCCACGTACCATCACCAGCACCTATTGTATCATTCAGGAAGATGTTTGCACCTAAAGTAATTGTCTTACCGGAAAAATCAGATACGCCTTCATTTACCAACTTTGCAAGACCTGCCAATTGTTCTGCTGTAACAATGTTATATGCCTGGGCACTTTCTTCATACCACGAAACGTCCGCTGATCCATCCCAAATTGAGGGCGCCGCCAAAACCATTGAGAAACAACTAACAAATATAAGCAATGAACGCATAATATATTTTTTTACGAACATATATTCTCCCCTTTGTTTAAATCGTGCAAATCCACTACTTTACATTTGGGGCATTTTTCATAAAGTAATGATTGGCGAATCTTTATCTTCATCCGTTTAAATCTTTCTTGAGCAAAATCCTCTGTAACCCATCCAGGAGGTAACCGAATTGGTTCTAACCATATTTTTTTTATTACCGAATTATAGTTGAAATTTTTAACAACGCAAACATTTTTTTCGTCAAAAATGTCAACATCGTTTTGCGGAACAATAAACACACGTATTTCATTTTCAAAAGCAAAAGCTTTTCTTTTATGCAAAAGCATTTTTATGTACAAAGACACACCATTATTTTGTGTGCTACGTTCCATTATACTTTTTATGAAATCTTCTTTATTTTTTATAAATTCCTGATTCAAGGAATAATCTACCGCAGATATATATACATTAACATCCATCTTATTGTCTTTTATTGATTTCATTAAATGGTCTATCATTTGTTTGAAATCAAATTCAACTCGTACAAGCTGGGCAAAATCACTACTTTTATAAGTATTCCAAAAAGCAACAGAATTTCTAAATGAAGACTTTGTAAAACAAAGGCATGCAATTGACCTCGGTTTATATATTTCTTGTTGTGGTAAATTCTTGATAGTAGTACCAAGGTATATCTTTTCAAAGGGGTCTTCCCACTTATTCGGAGAAACAAATGTTAAAATTGATTTGCCTATCCATTCTTCTAAACGGACATACGGCATATAACGACAAACAACAGATTCTTTCTCTTTACTATCTAATAATTTTTTCGCTTTTTTATTAATAAAGCAGTTTTTGTTCGCACCATATTGTTCAAAGTCCAAATCAGCTTTACTTCTAGGCATAGCAACCCCCATTATAAAGTTCAGCACATTTTCTTATGCATAAAATATAAACACAAAATCGTTATTTTTACAAAAAAACAAAGATTTAGAAAGAGTTTTTAAATTTTGACGAATATATAAAACAAATTCCAACAAATTCCATTTTACGGGTAAAGCCCATAAATTTTTCATTCTATAAAAAACATTTGTCTTATTTTCAAACGAATTTTGAACTTTGGAAATTATTTTTGTTTTATATAAAGCCACCCACGAACGCACTTTAGCAAATCCGTAATTGCATACAAATTAATATTTGTTTTATAGAGAACAAATTTTTACCAAGCGTCAACACTTTCGGCAAAAATCCCATTATTTGTTTTATACTTTTGCGCAATTTAAATTAATTGCGTTTTGCTCCGCAAAAGGCTCGTTTTTCGTCTTATTTTTGACCTTGATAAAATCTATTCGAGGCAGACATGGAGCAAGGCGGATCTACAGAAGAGAACACAAACAAAAAGAAAAATCACTCCAACTGTTTTATCCATTTGTGACCGCTTTGGCACTCGTAATACGCATTGTCGGAAGGTTTCAGAATAACCGCGCCAACACGGAGAGTCGTGCAGCCGGCATCGGCCAAGGGGACTCCTCCACGCATCATCGCACTTTCCGATTCTGATACAATTCGCCAGACACTGTCAGCCCCCTCGTAGACATACCATCCGCGGATAACCCATTCACTCAAATCGGAATAGTCTTGCGCATGTCGTATTTCCCCATCGCTTCCAGGGGTCCAGCCCAAAGTGTCCAACTCATACGGGAAAACAAGAACCCATTCACGATTTCTGCAAAACCAATTATTAGAGTAAATAGTCACAAGTCTCCGGCTTGAATCCGCAGCGATAGCCTCCGTGCATCCACCAACCTCTCTCTCTGCGCCCCAGCCTGCAACACGCCAATGGTCCATGTCGTAGATATATTTTTCGCCGGATAGCCCTACGCGGAGTTCGCCATCGTAGCCATCTTCCCACTGATAGGTGTCATATTCGAAGTTTGTGGCTTCGCGCCATTCTCCAGCATCGCAAATGGAGAATTTCTTGGTCAGCGAGTCTCCAACGATTTCCCCATCGTTTTCATCAGAGCATACAAGCGAAGAGGAACTAATTTCTGTCGCCGAGGAACTGCTGCCAGCATCCTCGCTCGAAGTGGGTTCATAATACACTTTCCATTCACCCGATTTGCAGATAAAGCGCCTTGTTGAATTCTTGTAGTAGTAGCGGCTGATGGCATTGGAATCTGCCGCGACCTCCCCCTCCCGGGATTCATCGCACACACCCAGCTTGTAATTCATGTACCAGAAGTTCTTTACATACTTTTCATAGTTATGGGGCTGTCCAAAAGACCAACTGATGATGTTTGCCCGGATAGAAGAAAGACCCGAACTGAGCGTAGTCTCGCTAGCCCAATCGGCTATTTTCGCCTTATTGGGTTCGTCATCCCAGACTCCGTCCTTTTCCATATCCATGCTAAGCATGGTCATGAGTTCCGTCAAATCCGCCTCGCTTCTGTCCCCAAGCAATAGCACGCTGATTGCTAGAAGAGCAGCGTCGCCATCCCTATCGCTAAAGATGTTCAGGTCTTCCGCCGCATCAAAATCTCCCGTGATTTCAAAGGCGTTGAATATCTCCGCCTCCGCCTGAATCTTCGCCTCCGATACGGATGCGCCGGAATCCACCAAATGCAGCACACGGTCATAGGCCAGATGGGTCAAGAGGTTGATGTTCACATTGTCGCGGCCACTCAAATCCGTCAGAGCATTCAGCGAGATGATGCTGGAGGACTTCACGCCCGAGATTTCATTGTAGTAGTAGCCATCGACTTGCAGCAAGGCGTATTGAGAGACGAGGCTATCCACCTTGATGGAGAAGTCCCCCTTGTCACTTGCGATCTTCCCCTTGAAGCTGCGGCCCGTTTGCGCAAGGGTCGTTCCATTCTTCAATTCCTGCACTGTGACGCTGGAGCCCTTGACGAACGGCCCCTTCTGGGACACGCCCGCCACCTGCTTGTCCGTAATGGCAATGCCCTGGGTCTCTTCCGAGGAGCCGCCCGCGGTTTCATCATCGCTGCTACAAGCCACAAAGGCGAGCAGAAGAAGTACAATCGCCAGATGTCGCCACCAGGCAAGGCAAGCGAAGCCGCTTCGGCTTTCACAATTTTCTGGAGACGATTTCAACTTCATTACTTCTTTCTTCTCGATTTTTCTGGAGCGGAATCGCGTTTCGGCTCCTCACTCTCTAAATGTAAGTTTTTCGTCAGCGGAAAGAACTGCATATTCAGGCGGTACACCTGATCGGTATCGTCATCTTCCGTAGCGATAGCCACAATGCGGCGACGGCATTCCGCCAACTCATCCAGAATCCGGTTGTAATTGCGCTTGGTAATGCCCAGGGTGAGGCCGCTAAAACTTCTCTCCGACATAGGGAGTTCATCCAAAGCCTTCAGGGCAAAGCCTCCCATCTGGCGGTGCATGCTTCGCACGGCCTCTGGCACCACATCCATCGTCCCCGTAGAAACAGACTTCCGGGTCTGATGGTAATGGCCGTTGCGGTCCCGCTTCAGAAGCCCCTTGTAGGTCAGGAACACAAGGCTACTTGCAACATCCGCAGCCGAAATCTCTTGCAGGCAGTTTTTTGCCATTTCCAACGGACGAGCCCCCGGCATTGCGGGCGCCAACTCCCGAAGCACAGGATTCTTCCAGCTTTCAAAATAGGTGTAGAAATCCCCTCCGAGCACATTTACTTTGTTCGCATGGGCCAGGGCCAGCATCTCTTCAAAGGCCCGCTTACGCTTGGTATCATCCTTCGCGTTCTCGTACTCCACCATCAAGAGGAAGTAGTGGTGTTCGAAGTT
This sequence comes from Fibrobacter sp., assembly GCA_024398835.1. Taxonomy (GTDB): domain Bacteria; phylum Fibrobacterota; class Fibrobacteria; order Fibrobacterales; family Fibrobacteraceae; genus Fibrobacter. The sequence continues at coordinate 40,028 of JAKSIK010000018.1, read as the reverse complement.
GGATAGATCCATGGCTGCGGCCGTCTTTTCCGCACCATCTGCCGTAAGGCGGGTATGACCATCACTAACCAGCTTGAGGTAAGAGCCGGAGGCAAAACCTGCCCGCTTGGCAAACTCCCGCCATGAAAAAGCCGAGGAACGCTTCTTTTCTTCGTAATAATCCTGAATGAATGCTCGGTAGTTTCTGTAATCCGCAATTGATTTCATAGGGTCATTCTCCACCCACAAATATAAAACATATATTACATTTTTGCATAAATTATTTAATATTATTTAAAAATATAAATTTTTCATTGTTTCATAAAACAAATATGCGTAGAAAAAGAAATATTTGAGACCTTATTTCTCTTTCCGTTTTATAGGGAGCAACAAGCCATAATGGTCTTTTCTTCCAAAACCATAAACACCGCCCAATATTTTTGAGCGGTGCTTATCAAAAAAGGATTTTATTTCAACTTAATCCAGCGAGTGCACCAAGAGGCCATCGCGGAGCTTGGGCTCGAACCATGTGCTCTTGGGCGGCATGATTTCACCAGCATCAGCGATGTTCATGAGCTGGTCCAAAGTGGTCGGGTACATGGCAAAGGCGCAGGCGCATTCACCGCTGTCCACACGCTTCACCAGTTCGCCGAGACCACGGATTCCGCCCACGAAGTCGATGCGCTTGGAGGTGCGCGGATCGTCGATGTCGAAGAGCGGCTTCAAAATGAGTTTCTGGAGGAGAGCCACATCCAGGCTGTCCACCGGGCCGAGGTTCTTGAGGAACTGCGGCTTAAAGGTGCAGGCATACCACTTGCCACCCATATAGAAATTCACCTGATTCTGCTTTGCGGGGCTCTCCATTCCAGCGAGAGGAGCGATGTCGAACACCTTCCCCATTTCTGCCATGAGTTCGTCCGGAGTGCGGCCGTTCAAATCCTTGAGGACGCGGTTGTAGTCCAGAATCTTCAGCTGCGTGCTGGGGAACAAGATGGCGAGATAGCGGTTGTATTCCTCCTCGCCCGTGTTCTTGGGATTCTGTTCTGCACGATAGCTGGCGGCACGAGCGCCAGCGGCACTGCGATGGTGACCATCGGCAATGTAAGAAACGGGAACTGCCTCGAAAGCTTTGCGGATAGCTGCAATTTCGGCATCATCGTCAATGACCCAAACTGTATGGCCAAAACCATCACCATCGCTGACGAAGTCATAAACGGGCTTACGCTTGGTTACAGCGCCAAACACATCAAACTGGCCCTGGTCGCGGTAAGTGAGGAACACCGGACCGGTATTGGCGTTGGTGTCCAGCACATGGCGAAGGCGGTCTTCTTCCTTGTCGGCACGAGTGAGCTCATGCTTCTTGATGATGCCATTGAAGTAATCTGCCGCGGGGACGCAACATACCAACCCATATTGTTCACGGCCATTCATGGTCTGGCGGTAAACATAGAGGCAATCCTTCTTGTCGTAGGCAATGACGCCATCGGCAATCATCTTATCCAGGTTTTCGCGGGCATGGGCATAGACCTTGGGGTCGTATGCATCCACGGAGTCGTCCAGTTCCAGCTCGGCGCGGGTCACGCGGAGGTAGGAGTGCGGGAGCCCCTTGGCCATTTCTTTTGCTTCGGCGCGGTTCATCACGTCGTACGGGAGGGCGGAAATGTTCTTGGCTTCGTCGGGATTCACCGGGCGTAGGGCCTTAAACGGATAGATGTGCATCATAGGTTTTCCTTTGTTGCGAGATTCCTTAATAATAACTTGGTCTTCAGCTATCAAGTTGTGAATGTAGCCCGTTTTGCCGGCAATCCACTTCTTTTTGCGATAACTTACAATAAAATAGGCCGCCACGAAGAAGGCGAGCGCAAAAACAGCCGCCACAATGGTGATTCCAATCATGAAGGCGAGGAAATGGTCTGGGGCATTTTGGAGCAGGTTGCGGACCACGGTAACGCAGTTCTTGAAGGAAAGGCCTTCCATTTCGGAGAGAAAATCGAAATTGATTTTGTCCGGATGAATCATGGAGCAGCCGATGTAGTAGCCCGCCGGATAGAAGAATCCGAACTGTGTCACCGGGTTTGCCACAAAGGAGGCCACCACGCCGGGGACCTTTGGCAAGCGGAATGCCGCGCAAAAAGCGAGGGTCAAAAGAATCGCGACGCCGATAGTGGGCCAAATACCGATAAAGACACCTGCTGCTACAGAAAAAGCCACCCGTAAAGCATCTTGGCGACGGGGGAACATGCGATTGTAATAGATACGGCTAAGGCGCTTGAACTTGGGCTCCTGCCGTCTCTTTTGCGAATTATCCAAATCACTCATAAACGGGTCAAATATAAAAATAATTCGTGGTCGATGACAAGTTTTCTATATTCACGGCATGCAACATTTGATTTCGAAAGAAGGCTTTGAAAAGTTCAAGGCGGAATGGGAAAATTTGAAATACGTAGAACGGCCCGCCATGGTGAATCAGGTGCAGGCCGCCGCCGCAGAAGGCGACCGCAGCGAGAATGCCGCCTACACTTACGGCAAGATGCGGCTCCGCGAAATTGACCGCAGGCTCCGGGAACTGGACCGCATTCTGGATGGTGCAAAAATTGTAACGACCGCCGCCCCCGAAGACGGATCAGTGCGCTTTGGCGCCACCGTGAAACTGCTGGACAAGAAACTCAAACGGGAAAAAATCTACCACATTGTAGGCGAAAAGGAAATCGACCCGCTGAAAGGAAACATCAGCATGCGCTCCCCCATGGGTGAAGCTTTGGTTGGAAAGAAGAAAGGGGATTGCATTTCGGTGCAGGCACCCCGCGGGCTGATTGCGTATGAAATTCTGGAAGTGAGATACTAATTATGAATTCAGAATGCATAATGCAGAATTATATTGCGGGCAGGTACTTCGCCAGAAATAATTCATAATTCAGAATCATATTGCGGGTAAGTACTTCGCCAGAAATAATTCATAATTCAGAATCATATTGCGGGCAGGAACTTCGCCAGAAATAATTCATAATTCAGCATTCTGCATTCATCATTAATATATTATGTTTATCGATACTCATTGTCATATTGATAGCTACGAAGAACACTCGGGAGAAAAGTTCGAGGCTTTGCTCGCGCGACTAAAAAAGGGTTGCGCCGAGAAAGGGATGACCGCAGAGAATTGCTGCGCGGAACCGGCAGTGACCATGCCGGAAGCCTTTGTTCATGTGGCTTGCGACCCGGCCGGCTTTGAATACGCCAGAAACATTTCAGAAAAATATCCCTTTGTCTATGCCGCCTACGGAATTCATCCCGAATATGTGGAGACAGAAACTGCCGAAGACGAAGCCAGGCTTGTAGAAATGCTGAAGCACCCTCGGTGCGTTGCCTGCGGAGAATTCGGGCTGGATTACCATTACGACAAGGAACATCGTGAGCAACAACTGACGCTTTTTGAACGACATCTGGAAATCGGAATCGCCAGCGGGAAGCCCCTGGTACTTCATTTGCGGGAGGCCGATGAAGACGCGCTTGCCGTATTGCGTGAAGCAAATCTCAAGAACACGACGGTTCACGTTCACTGCTTTACGGGCACAGCGGATTTCGTTTCGAAGTTGTTGGAACTGGACATGAAGCTCTTCGTGGGCTTTACGGGAATCATTACCTTCAAGAACGCCCCCAATGTGCGAGAGGCAGCAACCCTTGTTCCGCTGGACCAGCTGCTGTTGGAAACCGACTCCCCTTACATGGCGCCCGTTCCCTTCCGCGGGACCCCATGCCACTCCGGATACATTCCTTACATAGCACACAAGTTGGCCGAAGTCAAAAACGTGCCCGTAGAGGAACTCTACCGGCATTGTCGCGAAAATACCAGACGCTGTTACGGGATATAACTACAGCTGTTGTTTGATTTGCTCAGCAAGTTCTATGCCAAGGGCGCGGGCAGATTTTTCTGCGCCATCGCCCATTTTCACATTTGCGCGGCATTCCGCGCGCAGCAATTTCTGGGATTTTTCGTCCCAATAGATGCCGCGGATTTTTAGTACATCCGCATCGCCTGCAAAATTTGCCGCACCGATTTCAGAACAAACGTCCGCGGGGCCTTCAAATTCCGCAAAACTGGCCACCGGAAATTGGCAGCCAGCATTTAACGCTTTCAAATAAGCCATTTCAGCAACAGCGATGCAGTAGGTGCGAGGGTCGTTGACACGAGACAAAATATCCGCTAAACTGCTAGATCCGGAAGGCTCAGGATGACACGAGGACAGAGTTTCAATGGCGAGAATGCCTTGTCCAGAGGCAGGAAGCATCTGCTCCGTCGAGAAATATTCCGTAATCCGGTCCGCAAGACCCATGCGCTTGAGGCCAGCAGCAGCAAGAACTACACCATCTAAGGGGGAGATCCCGTTAGCGGCATCGCCCGCAAGTTTCTGTATGCGGGTCTGGATGTTCCCGCGGATAGGGACGTACTCCAAATCCGGACGAAGCGCCTTCAGCTGCACCACCCGGCGGATGCTGCCCGTGCCTACGCGGGCGCCCGAGGGAAGGTCCATAAAACGAGGGCCGGCGTTGCTCTGGCCAGAAACTGCACCCGAGACTGCGCCACGGGAGATGAATGCGTCCCGAGGGTCTTCACGCTTTAAGACTGCGGCCAGTTTGAATTCCGGCAGCACTTCCGCAGGCATGTCCTTCAGGCTGTGGATGGCGATATCTGCGCACCCTTCCAGAAGCGCGACTTCCAGTTCCTTGATGAAGACGCCTTTACCGCCAAAGCTGGCGAGAGACTTGTCCAGACGGCGGTCGCCTTCTGTAGTGAGGCCCACGAGTTCGTAGGAGAGATTTGCGGCAGTACCGCTAGCAATGTCGTGCGAAATACCGCCCGCAGCACTGTTCGTGGCGATGATTGCCTCCGCGGCCTGAGTGGTTTGGGCCAAAGCCAAAGCGCTTTTTCGTGTTGCAATGCGGAGAACCCTAGATTCCATCTGAAGAATTCTCCTTTAGATTGCCACGGCCAGAGGCCTCGCAATGACGTTCTGGATTGGATTCACTTTTGGCGGCAACACTGCCCTCGCAATGACGTTCTGGATTGGATTCACTTTTGGCGGCAACACTGCCCTCGCAATGACGTTCTGGAAATGAATCTTTTGATTCAGGATTCTTACGTGCAACCGCCTCGCAATGACGTTCTGGTTGGAGACATTTTAAGAATACCTGCACGTCAGAGGGCTCATTTTCCTCCTTGACTTTGTACAGATAATAGTTCGCCACTTTCTTCGCGAACCGCACATACATCATGCGGATTTTGTCCTTGGTGTCTTCATTCAAATCCGGCAAGGAACGCACCAGTTTTTCAGCATCTTCCGTAGCAGTCTGCACCAGCTTTTCCGCATGAGAATGAATGTCTTTTGCAATGTCATCCATACGATACCACTGCAAAAATTCCTCGATGCCTTCCTGAAGAATCTTCTGTGCAGCGGAGAGTTCTATCATGCGGAGGCGGCGATTCTCGGAAACGATTTTTTCCAGGTCGTCGACACAGACGTATTCCACGCCTGGAATCTCGCCGACGGAGGCTTCCGCATTACGCGGGCTGCCGAGGTCAATGATTAAATGTGTTGATTTTTGAGGCAAAGCCTCATTGGATTGCCGCGCTACGCTCGCAATGACGTTTTGGGAAGGAAATTCATTGATTTCCTGGGTGTGCGGAGCATCCAATGCCAACCCATTATCACTATTGGATTGCCGCGCTGCGCTCGCAATGACGTTTTGAGGACTAGCCTTGGATTGTATCGCTGTTTCAAATTCCACGCGGGTCAAAATGGGTTCCTGGCACGCACTGCAAAGGACCACCACATCGCTCTTCCCCACCACTTCGTAGCGGTTTTCGAAGGGAACGGGGGTCAGCACATCGGCGTACTTTTCTGCGTTGGCAAACGTCCGGCTGCTGGCAAAAATCTTCGTGGTATTTTCCTGGACATACTTGAGCATCAGCGTGCCCATTTCACCCAGGCCCACAATATAGACGGTGCGGTTTTCCAAATCGTCAAAGGTCTTCATCACCTGCTTCATGGCAAGGAAGGGAATGTTGCAGCTGAGCTTGCTCAGGTTGGTTTCCGTCTTGATGCGTTTGGTGGTGTGGATGGCGCTCTGGAAAAGTTTGTTGAGACTGTTCCCGGTGGCACCCAACTGATGCGCTGTATCGTAGGCCCTGCCAATCTGGTGAAGAATCTGGTCTTCCCCCATGGCCACGGAATCAAGGCCCGCACACACGTTCATCACGTGCCTTGCCACGTCCTCCCCTTCCTTTGTATAGAAATACTTGGAATAGGAATCATAATCCTGGTGAACCAAATCGCACACGTAACGGACCAAATCCGCAGTTTCCAATGCGCGGTCGCTTGCCACATAGACTTCGGTGCGGTTGCAGGTGGCGAGAATCAGGAGTTCGTCAAAAGCCGAATGCTGCAAGGCCTCCGTCTTCACATCCATGGAGATGTAGAACTTCTCGCGAACCGCGATTTCAGCCACCTTGTGGCTCATGCCCACCATGTAAATCTGACGCATGAGTTCCGCCTACTTGCCGTAATGTTCCTTCAAATCCATCAGGCATTGAAGTGCCTGCATGGGAGTCATTTCTTCCGGTTTCAACCGACGGACTTCTTCTTTCAAAAGCTGCGTGGACTCATCGATGGCGAACAAATCCACCTGGGGCTTTTCCACCACCTTCTTGTGGGTTGCGGCATCGCTGGGGTCAATCTTCTGCTTCTCCAAGCGGAGGAGGATTTTGCGGGCACGGCGCACCACCATGTTGGGGAGGCCCGCCATCTCCGCCACGTGAATGCCATAGCTGGAATCGCAAGCACCCGCCAGAATCTTGTGGAGGAACTGCAGTTTGTCGCCCTTCTCCTGAACCGCCACCTGGAAGTTTCCGGCGTGTTCCAGAGATTCCACAAGGCCAGTCAATTCATGATAGTGGGTGGCGAAAAGCGTGAGGGCTGCGCGGCAGGGCTCGTCGTGCAGGGTTTCCACAATGGCCCAGGCGATGGAGAGGCCGTCAAAGGTGCTTGTTCCGCGGCCGATTTCGTCCAGCAGCACGAGGCTCTTGGGCGTTGCGTTGCGGAGGATGTTCGCGGTTTCAATCATCTCCACCATGAAGGTGCTGAGGCCGCGACTCAGGCGGTCGCTGGCACCCACGCGGGTGAAGATGCGGTCCACCACGCCGATGCGGGCGCTTTCCGCCGGCACAAAACAGCCGATTTGGGCCATCAAGACAATAAGTCCCGTCTGCCGCAGGTATGTGGATTTACCTGCCATGTTGGGGCCCGTAATGAGCATGAGGCGGGTGGCATCCGGCGATAGCGTCACGTCATTGCTGATGAATTCCAAGTCCGGATTCACCGCCACAATTACGGGATGGAAACCGCCCCGAATCTCGATGCCCGAGCCCTCGTAGACTTCGGGACAGACGTAATTGTATTTGCGGGCGGCCCGCGCGAAACTGTAAAGGCTATCTACCTGAGCGATGGCGTCGGCAATCCGCTGGAATTCAGCGCGGGCAGCGTTCACCTGCTCCCGAATCTCGCAGAAAATCTTGTATTCCAGCGCGTGGATGTTCACTTCCGCATTGCTGATGATGGATTCGCATTCCTTCATCTCGGGCGTGATATAGCGTTCCGCATTCACCGTGGTCTGCTTCCGGATGTATTCCTCCGGAATGGGCTGCGAGGCTTTGGCCATTGCCGCCCGGGTAATCTCGATGTAATAGCCGAAGACCTTGTTGTAGCCCACCTTCAGGCTAGAAATTCCAAGACGTTCGCGCTCGCGGGTCTCAAGGCTCGCAATCCACTGCCTTCTATCCTTGATGTCCGCATTCATGGCATCCAGTTCAGCATTTGCGCCATCCCGAATCATGCCGCCTTCGCGCACCGTCAAGGGCAAATCATCATTGAAATTCTTCAGCAGGTCTTCGCCACGACCCTTGGCGAGAATCAACGTCTCTTTCAAATTCTCAAAAATCGGAGCCCGCAAGCCTTCCAAAACATCGGCCACCTTGGCCGCCTGGAAAAGGGAACGTCCCATGCCCGCCAAATCGCGAGCGTTGGCGCGGCCACTTCCCACACGACCCATCAAACGCTCCATATCCAAAATGGAAGTGAGAGAATCCTTCAGTTCATCCAACGCAACCGGATTCCCCACCAGTTCTGCAACAGCCTCTTCGCGCTCCCTGATGCGATTCACTGAAATCAGGGGATGGCTCACCCAGTCCTTCAGCGTGCGGCCACCCATGGCAGTGATGGTGTGGTCTAGCACATAGCAAAGGGTGCTGGAATAATCGTCCGCATTGAGGGGGCGGACCAGTTCCAAATTGCGGAGCGTGCTGGGGTCCAGCGTCATGTAGTCGTCAAGATTGAGGATTTCCAGATTGGTGAAGTGGGAAAGTTCCGACTTCTTCTGGTCCATGAGGTAGGCAAGAAGGGCGCCCGTCACAGAAGCTTCCGCAGCGCGGCCGTCCAAGCCAAGGCCTACCAGAGATTCCACCTTGAAGTGAGAGAAGAGCACATCCTGCGCTTGTTCCTCCTGGAACAAGTAGCCCGGCAATTCCGTGATGAGGATGTTTTCCGCCTTCACCAAATCCATCACGCCCGCAGGAATCGCAGTCTCTGCAGGCACCACCAGCTCCTTCGGCATCCGGCGAGAGATTTCGCACTCAAACGCCGCCTCGGAACTGCAGGAAACCGCCAGAAATCCCGTTGTCACATCGGCAATAGCAAAAGCTACATTCTCGCCCTGAGGAATAAAAGCGCACAAGTAATTTGCGTCTTTTGCATTCAGGTTGGCTTCGTTCATGGCGGTGCCAGCACTGATGATTTCCACAATGTCCCGCTTTACAATGCCCTTGGCGAGCTTCGGATCTTCCACCTGCTCACAAATGGCGATGCGGTAACCGGCAGCCACCATCTTGGGCACATAGCGGTCCGCCGCATGATGGGGAAAACCGCACAGAGGTGTGGCGCCAGAAGCTCCATTGTTGCGGCTAGTGAGGGTGAGTCCCAAAATCTTGGAAGCGACCACGGCGTCCTCTTCGAAGAGTTCGAAGAAGTCTCCCATTCTAAAGAATAAAATGCAGCCGGGATTCTGTTTCTTGATTTCGTAATACTGCTGCATCAATGGAGTTGCGGCCATTACGAATCTCCCATGGAAAGCTCAATCTGGTCCGAAGATTCCTCAGGAGGCTTTGGAGCATCCGGGGCGGTATCATTATGAGCATACTGGGGCACTAGGGCGCCAGCTTCCAGAAGTTCACTGAACTCACGGAGGCGTGGCAAATCTTCCGGAATGCGGTTGATGCCAAAATACTTCATGAATTCTTCAGTAGTAACGTATGTGAAGGGGTTGCCCACCGTCTCGGCGCGGGCACCGAGGGCAATAAAACCTTTGTCCAGCAAATTGCGGATGGGGCCATCCACAGAAGAAACACCGCGAACCTGCTCAATGGCGGCCTTGGTGATGGGCTGCTGGTAAGCAATCACTGCCAGAGTTTCAAGAGCGGCCTGAGAAAGTCTGCGGGCATTGATATCCGGGAACAACTTTCGCACCCAAGGATAATACTTGGCGCGAGTCCTATAACGGTAACCACCGGCCTGCTCCACAATTTCAAAAGGAGACTGAATCTTGTTGAGGGAATCGTTAGCCGTCATGAGGGCTTCCGACACCGTCCGGGCATCCAGAAAATCCCCCAGAATCTCGCGAAGCTTTTTCAGCGTCACAATATCCGGAGAGGCGAAAACCAGGGCCTGAATAATGCGGGCCAAGTCTTCACTGCTTTCAACTTTCGGAAGTTCTTCCGATTCCTCAGCTGGGATCAAATCTTCTTCACTCATACTTCTTGCAAGATAGCAAAAGAATGAGAATCACATCCACGAAAACGAAGGCGAAAAGCCCGAGGAACGTGCCGTTCTGGAACCCGTAGCTGTGGAGCCCCACGCCGAGGAGGTTGATGCCAAACCAGCAGAGGAACGTGACCACCACGTTAAAGCACGCGAGAAGGGCAAATGTCCGCTCCTTGACCAGCCGGCCTGCCCGCAAATGAAGCAAAAGCATGCCCCAGATGGAGACGAAAAGTGCCCCGCATTCCTTCGGGTCAAATCCCCAGAAGCGACCCCAGGAAAAATCCGCCCACACGCCCCCGAGGCATGTGCCCAAAATGGTGAAGACAGAGCCAAAGACGAGGGTGGAATAGAGAAGAGAGGATAGGGGTTGACATGTACGGCGATGCAGGAGCAGGTGCGCCACGATGCCGGAGAGAATCATCCCGCAGAATCCAAGCGCAATGGTGAACACGTGAATGGTGAGGAAAATGGAAGCATTGAGGACAGGCGGAATGGGCGCAAAGGTATCCCCCGCTTCCAAGCCAAACTTGGCAAAGAAGAGAAGCCCCGCGGCCATGGCAGAAACGGGAACGATTAAAGCGAAAGTGCGGTTCTTACACCAGATAAAAGCACCCAGAAGGAAAGACTCCAGGAACAAGGCCACCCACAAGATGATTTCGTACAAATTAGCAAATGGCGGACGAGAGGCTATCAGGAATCGAGCCACCAGAATGGCAAGCAGAACAAATGCCGTCGCACCACAGCAGATGTTAGCCGCGGCATCTAATTTGCGGCTTTTTACAGACAAATTAACAAATGACAACAAGCAGCCAAAAAGAGCGACGATGAAGGCGATGAGGCAGGGATTTGCATTGTGATAAAAGACTTCTGCCTTAAAAGGAGAAATGCCCGCGCTTGAATTGCCCGCGGGCTCCTCGGCGATTTTCAGCGGATTTGCAGCCGGATTCTGCAGCAGTTCAAACATCCGGAAATTGCTGTAAAGCCGCTTCATTTCCGCAGTAGCTGCATCACTACCGTCACGGCTGGCATAAAGTTCCAGCTTTCCGCGGGCCTGCTGCAACTCCCTGAAGGAAACATAACGCTTATCTTCGGGCAATGACAGTGCCGCCGCCACATCGCTCCGGAGAACTTTAAACAAATTCCATGTGGCGGGAGAATTTTCATGCTCGGCGGCGGCATCGCGTGCGATTGCTGCATCGCTCATAATCGCGGCTACAACCTCAGTCGCCGTCATTTTCCTCGGGCAGTCGGGAGCCTCCCCCACCCCGCACTTGTACGTCACCTTTCCCGAAAAATCATCCAGGACACCGCGGGCAAACGAATCAAAAGGCCGGACAACTCCATCATACACCACAGGCGTTGTAGGCGTGAAGTTTGCAAAAGCTTCCGACGGCATCACCATCAATCCTAGCACCGCGATGCCAAGCACCACTTTCCCGGCCCCATTCATCTGCGGCTTTTTGCGAGCTTTACGAACTACTAGCCCGTAGTGCAACGCGACGCCAACCATCATCAAAATCATAAAAACGTACGGCACCGCACGACAGGGATTGTATTCCGCCGTAAAAATCTCAACCGTTTTTCCGGGCAAGACCTCCACAGAACCGGGACTGCGGACATTGTAAATCCAACTATTTTGGGGAATCTCCACAGGTTTCAGACCAAGGCTATCAGAGCGCAGGTAGAACTGCGTCGCAGTCCCTCCGTCCACCTTCCGAAAGCCGTAATATTCCTGCTTGAAAGCGCTCCCCGCAAGGCTCCCCACAAACAGCAACAACAGGGCGATGTGCATCATGTAAAGTCCTAAACTTCGGGCCTTGCGCGGAATCCGGTAAATCATCGCGAGCAGAAGATGCGCAGACGCGAGAACCGCCAACCCCTTAAACGCAGGGAGCGGAATATAGCCCAACGCCCAAATGAAGAAATGATTGAAAAAGCGGTCGCCTCCAGCCGTATCGCCCACCGCAGCCTGGCTCAAAACACCCCAAAACGTAAGCACCAAAAAGGCTACCATCAAAAAGATAGTCACCTTCAGAGAGGAAAGACGAAAAAAAACGGATGAAAGGGGAGCGCGCCGGTTCTGCATAAAATCAACCATTGCGGTTGGCATCTACCCAAACAAATTTGGAAGCATCCAGCGTTTGTTCGCCATCAAAGCGGTAGGCTACCAAATGCCCATCGCCGCGATAGCCGCCCACGCTGTAATCCAGGCAGCACACATTTCTGCGGATAAGTTGTGGAAGCCCCGTGAGCCAGTAATGGCCGAAGAAAACAGGGCGTTCACTCTCGCCATAAAATCCCTGATGCGGGAGTTTGAAAGGTTCCGTACAAGGAGGCAGCTGAACTCCAGGCTGGAAGCTCAATTCATGAAGTTGCTTCCCTTCCGGATTAATCCACCAGGCAAGCCGGGTCCGCTTCCGCAGCACGCCTTCCCCATCCCGGAATGTCATTCCCGCGGGAAGATTCACTTCCGGTCCCTTCAACAGCATATCGATGGGGTGAAACAGCGAATCTGCGTACTCGTACCTCAAATCGTTAGCCCGAGCAATCAGTTCCTCAAAATTTCCATCAGCAAAAGAGCGGATATGCTGCGCCCGAAGTTCCGCAACGCAGCTGGCATCGAAGCAGGCGTGCTGGGCGCGGAACAGTTCTGTTTCCAGATAAAACGGCAATGTCTTGAAAAAATCCAACGCCTCGAAAAATTCCGCCTGGCGCCCTTTGTAAGCCGCCACCGTCTTCGTATGGATGGCCACCTTATTGAAGGAATGCTCCCGCAAATAACCGCCGGGAATGCTCTTGATATAATGGCCTCCCTTCCCGTTCTCCTGCCAAAAACTGAGGGCATTGAACTCATGATTCCCGAGGAGAGGAATGGCAGAGCCCGCATCCCGCATGGCGCGAACCAGATTCACCGCCTCCCGAGATTCATTTCCGCGGTCGATGTAATCGCCCAAGAAAACCACGGTGCGGGCGCCACCCGGATAACGAAAAGCTCCCGACACTTCCTCATAGCCAAGCTTTCCAAGCAAAAAGCGAAGCTCAGCGCAATGTCCATGAACATCGCCAATGAAATCGATGGAAGTGTTCATACTTTGAATTATTTCACATATACCTTTTTATAGGTGCAGCCTACGCGAAGAAGATAGCTTCCTGAAGAAGGAGTTGCAACCTCTATTGAGGATGCAGTTGCATTTTTTTGGTAAAGAATCCTTCCCTGCATATCAAAAAGGGTTATGCGCTCATTTTTTGATAATCTTGAAAGGAAAATGCAACGATTCTCCACGCGCATCTGGAAATTATTTAAACTGGACGCAAGGGCATCGTTGGGGTCAACAATCCTTGATAATGTATCTTCTACATCAACCGCTTCAGCCAAAATAAATTTTCCTATATAATTCGATCCCGTATTCTTATCAAAATAATTGGTATCATTTGCAAATTGAACGACATGATAATTGTTATCAGTCTTGTAATTGCCATATTGGGAAATGCGCATATAAACCTTCCATTCACCCAGGGGCATGTCTTCTGGCAATTGAATTTCTGGAGCCAGCTCATTCACTCCATCAAATTCAGGAATGGAATCCATAATATCCCAATAATTCAAGCCCGTCCACATCTTGGTGGGATTATCATCTATGCCCGTCTTCATCTTGAGCTTTTTGGAATAAATCTTCGTAGGGTCTATGTCCAAAGGCAATTCCAAAATGGCCGTATCAGTCTCATTTTCCTGTTTCAGAATCAACGTGGGAACCTTAGCCATATAACTATTGGCAAAACCCACATTCTGGATTTTCACTTTCATTTTGAGCGTTCCACCAACTGCCACAGAATCCATCATCCTTGAATTTCGAACCACAAAACGATAACCAACATGCATACGAATGTAATCCTTGCCCGTCACCTTCTGGTGGAATTCTGGATCCGGTCCCATGAACAAAGTGGAGTCCATGTGATTATAGCAAGCTCCACTTCCAAAACCACTCAAATAAGAGGTATGGGTACGGAATCCCTCATAGGCCATGTATTCAGCTGTATTCAAAGGCGGGCGATTTTTTCCGTTATAATTACAGACAAAATCTCCTCCGTAGGGAACATCCTTTCCATACTCCTCCATCCATTCAATGATATGTTCACGCGTAATCGGCCCCTGGGCTCCACCTGTTTCAACAAAGGTTCCCAAGTCATCATCGCTCCCCAAATAGCCATCGTTGTACAAACCCACGCGATGCATATATTCTCCGCGAGCCTTGGCACTATCCTGGAAACGCTCCGAATCAATGCGCCAATCCGGATAAATGTACCAGCTATCCGTTCCATGCTGGTAGTAATCTCTCAAGCCAAGCCAGGCACCCACCGTCTGCGGGCTCCGCATACCCACCTTGATTCCGGAAGTCGAATTTTCAAGGAAAGTTTGCAGAATACGAACAACGTCATCAAAGCTCACGTTTGCATTATTTTGTTCCCCGCATGTACCATACATACCCAGTTCCACATAATGGATAACATCTTCATACTCGCCATATACCTTAGCAAGCTGCTCTGTATGACGAAGAATCGTGTTAATATCAGGATCTTGATGTCCTCGGCAATCAACGTCATAGGACGCTCTAATAGTACAAGTTCCACCACGACGACGAACCGAATCCAAAACAGCGCGAATGTTATTCAGCGAAACTTCATCTAATTCTTGAGACGTTCCCCTAAATGTTGTATCACGCGGAGTCACTGTTGAATCAATTTTGGACCAAGCATTACTCGAAAATCCACCTAAATCCACTAAAAAACGCATAAAATCGGCGTAGATGAGATTACCCGTTAATTCCAGCTTTTTTCCGGGCGCTAAATAAATGCCCCGGTGACTTGTAACGCCACGTCCTGGGTTTTTGGCAATATCCACCAAATGGTCGGAATAGTCCAAGTCCTGCTTCACCATTGATGCCGCACCAGCAGCACCAAAAGCGCATACGAGCATTAAGACAAAAAGAGCAAAGCTTTTTTTCATACCCAATCCTTACTGTTATCCCATTTTGAATATAAATAAAATAATTGGATTGGCAAATAGGGACTGAACCTGGGCAACGAAAAAGGACGCTTTTTCAAGCGCCCTTTTTATCAAAATTTGATTAGTACCGAGCGAGAGCGGAAACTCCACTTTCTATAATTTGCAGGAGAACCAAGTAAGACTAGGCGCGAGTCCCCGTAGCGTACAAATCGTACGTGAGGGGACGAACTATACGACACTTGGGGTTTACCCCTTAGTGGAGTTATCCTCTTTGGGGAAACGACGTATTACGCAGGTTATCGTGCAAATGCTACCACTACGTGGTAGATTGTTCTTCGGCTCAGTCATACCCAAGCAAGCTTGGGTGCGACATTCGCCTTACGAACAATTATCCCAATGTGACTTCGACCTTGTGCACACCCTTCGTAAAGATCGGGGCAATGTTGGAGTCGATAGCCTTGCCATCAACAACCATCTGAGCCACACCCTTGCACACGTGCTTCGGGTTCTTCACGGAGATTTCGTATGTTGCACCGCGGAACTTACGGGTAGCCGTGAAGCCATCCCACTTGCTCGGGATGCAAGGATCCACAACGAGACCCTTGTAGTTGGCGCGGATACCGATGATGAACTGCGTTGCAGCCTGGTAAGTCCAAGTGGAAGTACCGGAGAGCCATGCGTTACGGCCCATACCGAACTGCTTGTGTTCGTCACCGAGGATGTTCTGCGGATAGCAGTACGGTTCGGATTCGAACACGTCGAGGATGCCGTTCTTGGAAGCCGGGTTAATCTGGTTGTAATACTGGAAAGCATTGTCGCCACGGCCGAGGATAGTTTCGGCGATCATCACCCACGGGTTCGTGTGGAGGAAGATACCGCCATTTTCCTTTGCTCCTGGAGGATAGGTGGAGATGCCACCCACTGCAGGTTCAAAGCCGCGATAGCCCGGAGTAGAGCTCTTCACGCCATACTTGGTGTTGAGGAGTTTGTTCAGGCTGTCCATGCCCTGCTTGGCGCGGTCGCCGAAGGCAATGCCGGCGATTACCGGCCAGGACTGACCGTTACAATAAATCTTGCCGTACTTGGCCTTGGAAACACCGTAGCCGTTGCCGTCCTTGTCGAACCAACGAGTCCACCACTTGCCATCCCAAGCGCTGTCATTGAAGGCCTTTTTCACGTCTTCGTACCAGCCCTTATACATGGCAACAGCCTTCTTATCGCCCAGCTGTTCTTCGATGTCCATCATTTCGAGCAAAGCCTTGGCGTACAAAGCAGTATTGAAGGTGGATTCAGCACCGAGCGGGAGGTTCATGCAGTCGTTCCAGTCAGCAAAGCCGAGGAGCGGGAGCTTGTGCTTGCCCAAGTGTTCGCGAGAGAACTTCACAGAGCGCTGCAAGTGTTCGAGCACAGTGCCCTTGGGGCGTGCAGCGCGCTTCTTGCCAGCCACATAGAACGGAATTTCTTCCTTCAGGAGGCTCATCTTGCCCGTTTCCTTCAGGTAGCTAGCCACCGTGAGGACAATCCAGAGATGGTCATCGCCATACCAGTCGGCATACATCGGGTTGCCCTTGGCATCCTTCACGCCAGCCTTTTCACGAGAGTCACCGGCGTTAGCTTCGCTACCCGTATCTTCGGCGAGAGCGAGAGGAGCATACTGGTGCATGGCGTTACCTTCCGGACGCTGCACAGAAATCAAGTTCTTGGTGAGAACCAGTGCTTCTTCCGGCATGTGGCTCATGACGCCCATCAAATCCTGCGTGGAGTCACGATAACCGATACCGCGGCTGGTGCCGTAGCCCAACTGATAGAGGGACAGATAGCGGCTCCAGTTCTTGGTGGTGTGGCACTGGCGCGGGTTGTGCACGTTCACCATGGTATTGAAGGAAGCATCCGGAGTATTCACCTGGATGGTAGAGAGATAGTTCTTCCAGAAGTCGGCAAGTTCCGCAAAAGCCTTGTCCACATTCTTCAAGTCGCGGTACTTGGCGATGGCCTTGGCAGCAACCTTGAGACTCTGTTCCTGACCGAGCTGTGTGCAGGTGCGGAAGGTCTTCTTGGCAGCAATCTTGCCACCGTGAATCATGAGGGCAGCGATGTTGTCGCCACGGTCGCATTCACTGTTGGAGAGTTCCTTGTTGCCGAGGCTGAGGGGGCATGCCCAGGAGCCCATTTCGTTAGCACCGAGGAACACGCGGCGGTCGCCATCGAAGGAACCGACCTTGCAGTTGGCGGTCACATAGTTCACAGCGTAGTCGCGCTTCATGTAGGCATACTGTTCCAGAACAACATGCTTATCCTTTTCCCAATGAGCCTTGAGGGTCATGGTCTGAGGAACCCAGTCAGCGTTGGTGAGCTGCTTTTCAGCTTCAAAGTGGCTGAATTCATAAACCGGAATCACATCAATTTCCTTGGCACTACCACCGAGGTTCGTCACCTGGATGTCCTGGAGGAGCGTGTTGGAGCCCGTCGGCACAAAAATCGTCACCTGAGTGCGGACGCCGAGGCATTCGGCAATCCAGCGCATGTAGGAAAGACCCACATGGCATTCCCACTTGTCCATTTTGGTGAGGGTGGGAACCACGAACGGAGAGAACACCTTGAAGCCGTTGCCATCCTTGATGCGGATGTACACGGTGCTGGCCTTGAAGTCAGAGCAGGGCATCTGAGCGATGTACTTGGTAATACGGTTCAGAGCAGGGTCGCCCTTGCAAACCAGCGTACCACCAGTAGTATCCACGATACCACCGAAGTTCAGAGTACCAACATAGTTGCACCACTTGATCGGGGTTGCCGGTGTGGTAAGAACGTATTCCTTAGCGGCGTCGTCAAAATAACCGTACTGAGCGGCAGCCTTGGGGGCAACCTTCTTAGCAGCAGTTTTGCAGGCGCTTTTCTTTGCTTTTGTTGTAGCCATTTTATCTCCGTTAGAGAGGGGGTTAAGTTATAAATTCACAATTCAAAATTTAAAATTCAAAATTATCTCGAAAAAAACATCCTTTTCAAAATTAAGAATTATTTCTCGCAAATCTCATTTCATCATTCAGCATTCTGCATTCATCATTCCGCATTAGTGCTTCGCACTCATTTTGACTTCGGCTCGGCACAAACCCATAAGCGAGCAAAGTAGAAAAGCTTGCTTTTCTATTTTCGAGCGACAGGTTTGGTACTTGTACAATGCCCGAGCAAGCTCGGTCGCTGCACTCGCCTCGACAAAATTCATCATTCTGCATTCTGCATTCATAATTAGTTTCCGGCCTCGGGCGATTTCTGCTCGCCTTCCAGGTCGTGGTCCTTCACGAACTGGCGGTTACCGAAGTTGATATAGAAGTATCCGTCCAGCTTCTTGTTGCGGACAGGGTCCCTGAGGATGCTGATGGCGGCGCGGACGTACTTGAGCTCCACCAGAATGTGGTCGCGGCTCATGCAGTTGAGGAACGGACCTTCCGGATAAAGCGTGGGCTTCGGCTCTTCCGCAATCATCTTCTCCAAGTTTTCAATCTCCTGAACCAGGCGGCGCTCATGAACCTCCAGCGTGCGGATGAGTTCCTTGTTGTCGGCGCCAAAGAGGAAGGCAAAACCCAAAGTGCGGGGGTCGTCGTTGAAGCCCGTCAGATGCTTCAGCACTTCCTTGCGAAGCACCTCCCTACCCTTTTCCGTGATATTGAAAACTACGCGCTCTGGACGATTTCCGTCCCGTTCCGTGCGGCCCACGATACACTCGTTCTTCTCGAGAGTGGTCAAACGGTTATAGACGGTGGAAGTACTCAAGTTTGCCCAGCGGTCCAGTTCTCGGTCACGAATTTCCGTAATGATATCATAGCCACTGCGTTCGTGCTCCAGAATC
Organism: Fibrobacter sp.; assembly: GCA_024398835.1. GTDB lineage: Bacteria > Fibrobacterota > Fibrobacteria > Fibrobacterales > Fibrobacteraceae > Fibrobacter. Next base: position 21,334 of record JAKSIK010000018.1, on the reverse strand, counting down.
AAGCCAAGCAATACAAGATCGTAACGATTCATCAAATACCTTCGTCATTTTGCGGCGGTCTAACCACCAATTATTCCAAGTTGGAATATTTTACGCTTTGAATATACCTAAAAAATGGGCAAGTGGTTCATTCTTTCGAGAAAAAATTGAAAAATATGGGGGGATGGGCAAAGACGGGTCAATATCGGGCAAAGAATCCTTCGTATCGGCTCCAAACAAGCCTATATCGGGTTGTCAATGTCCACGAAATTTGCAGGAATTGACAGTTCCTTCTGGATTTTTTCCGCCAATGCCCTCACACCAAAGACCTCGGTACGGTGGTGTCCCGCCGCAATCAGATTGAAGCAGGCCTCCTCCACCGCTATAGGGACCGCTTCCTTGATTTCGCCGGTAATGAACGCATCGCAACCCAAGTCAAGCGCTTCCTCAATGCCGCTCGCCCCACTGCCGCTGCAGATGGCCACCTTCTTGATGGAATCCGCACCGTAGAAGAGTTCCGTCTGGACCCCATGAGGGAAGACCTTTCGGGCCAGGTCCAGGAACTGCTGTCGGCTGAGTGCCGTCGGGAATTCTCCGATCCAGCCAACGGGCCGCTCCCCCTCACGCATAAATCCCTCCCGATTCGTAAGGCCAAAAGCCACAGCAATGAGGGCGTTGTTCCCGATTTCAGGGTGACCGTCCAGCGGGAGGTGATAGCCATAGAGGGAGATGCCATGCTTCATGAGGCGTTTCATGCGCTCCCCGAACTTCCCCGTCAGAACGCGGTTGTCTCCGTTCCAGAAGCCGTTGGGATGATGAACGATGATGCAGTCCGCCTCCTGCTCGATGGCCGCATCGATGAGGCGATCCCGAAAACTCACTCCCGTCACAATTTTCGTCACCTGGTCGCTAGCCTCTACGCAAAGGCCGTCCACGCAGTAATCCTTGAAAGCCCACGGTTCCAAGAGATTATCAAGCCAAAAGGAGAATTCGGAAAGTTTCATCGGGACCTCACTACCAAATAACCTCTACCAATGTAGAAAAGCCCTCGGCAAAAGCCGAGGGCAATTCCGTATTTATCAAGAAAAACAGAAGTACTTACAAAGCACTACTTCTTCAAGCTGGGCACGCCACCAAAGTCCACGTTGGTCTTCTTGCCGAGCAAGAGGGCGCGAGTCTTCAGCGGAAGGCCGAAGCAACGGATGAATCCAGTTGCATCCTTCTGGTCGTACATGTCCACATCAGTGAATCCACCGAGGCCCATGTCGTACAAGCTGTACGGGCTCTTGATACCGGCCGGAATGATGTTACCCTTGTAGAGCTTGAGAGTCACTTCGCCGGTAACCACGTTGTTCACTTCCTGGAAGAAAGCGTCCATAGCCTGGCGGAGCGGAGTGAACCACTGGCCATTGTACACGAGGTTTGCGTAAGTCATAGACATCTTCTGAGCTTCGAACAAAGTTTCCTTGTCCAGCACAAGCTGCATCAGGCATTCATGAGCCTTGTAGAGGAGAGTGCCACCCGGAGTTTCGTACACGCCGCGGCTCTTGAGGCCCACGAGACGGTTTTCAACGATATCCAGAAGACCGCAGGCGTTGTCGCCACCGACCTTGTTCAAGAATTCCAAGAGTTCCACAGCGCCCATCTTCTTGCCGTTGATGGAAACCGGATTACCCTTCTCGAAACCGATGGTCACGTGGGCAGCCTTGTTGGGAGCCTTCTCGAAGGTCTTGGTGTGCTTCAGCATATCATACTGGTGTTCCTTATCCGGGAATTCCAGGATGCCACCTTCGTGAGAGAGGTGCCAGAGGTTGCCGTCTTCGGAATAAATCTTCTTCTTGCTGATGCCGTTCAGCGGAATCTTGTGAGCGGCAGCGTAGTCGATGGCATCTTCGCGGCTGTGGAACGTCCAGCGAGGATCCTTCCACGGAGCGATGACTTCCAGCTTCGGATTGAGAGCAGCGTAGGTCAGTTCGAAACGGACCTGGTCGTTACCCTTTCCGGTAGCACCATGAGCCACAGCGTAAGCGCCTTCCTTTTCAGCAATCTTCACCTGATACTTGGCGATGAGAGGACGGGCGAAAGAAGTTCCCAGGAGGTAAGTGCTTTCATACTTGGCACCAGCACGGACAGTGGGCCAAACGTATTCTTCGAGGAATTCCTTCTTCAAGTCCAGCACATAGCACTTGGAAGCGCCCGTTGCGAGAGCCTTCTGTTCCAGAGCCTTGGCGTTCGGGAAATCGTTCTGACCCAGGTCAGCAGCAAAGGCGATGACTTCAACATCGTAGGTTTCCTTGAGCCAGGGAATAATGATAGAGGTATCCAGTCCACCGCTATAGGCGAGGACCACTTTTTTCTTGGATTCTTTCTTAGCCATTTTATTGTCCTTTTAGGAAATTTTTGACACAGTAAATGTAGTAAAAGAAAAAAAAACATTGCAACTGGAAAGAGTTTACCTATCCAACCAGCCCCTTCTCTAAAGCTTCCTTAGCGTGGTAAGTAATAATGATATCGGCACCGGCGCGTTTGAAAGCGATAAGAGATTCGCGGATGATGGCATTCTCGTCAATCCAGCCGTTCTGAGCGGCGGCCTTGACCATGGCATATTCGCCGCTCACGTTGTACACAGCTACAGGCACATTGCTGATTTCTGCCGTCTGGCGAAGTACATCCAAAAAAGCAAGGCCAGGCTTCACCATGACGATATCCGCACCTTCCTCAATATCCAACTCCACCTCGTGCAATGCCTCGCGAGAGTTCCGCACATCCATCTGGTAAGTTTTGCGGTTGCCAAAATGCGGTGCAGAATCCGCTGCATCGCGGAAGGGACCATAGAAGGCGCTAGCATACTTGGCACTGTAAGCCATAATGGGTGTGTTAGTAAATCCAGCCTCATCCAACTTTTCGCGAATGGCGGCCACACGACCATCCATCATGTCGGAAGGAGCCACCATATCCGCACCCGCCACCGCATGAGAAAGCGCTGTCTTTGCCAAGAGTTCAAGCGTGGGGTCATTATCCACATCATTATCCTTAATGACACCACAATGCCCGTGGCTCATGTATTCGCAAAGACACACATCCGTAATCACGTACAAGTCCGGGAAATTCGCCTTGAGGGCACGTACTGCACGCTGCACAACACCATCATCATCGTAAGCAGCAGACGCCATTTCGTCCTTATGGTCCGGAATACCAAACAGAAGAACGCTTTTCAATCCAATTTCACTAAAAGTCGCAACCTCTTTCAGCAACTCATCAATGGAAAAACGGAACTGGCCTGGCATGGAAGGGATTTCTTCCTTCACACCCTCACCTTCCACCACAAACATGGGGTAAACCAGGGAAGCGGAGTTCACAGCAGTTTCCGCAATCATGTTGCGGATAGTTTCATTCTGACGTAAGCGACGAGGACGGATAATCATAGGGGGTACCAAGTATGAATTATGAATTATAAATTATGAGATTAAGATACGGGTTACGAAAAACATCAAGGGGTCGTAGAGGAATCTAGAAAATTCTTTTCCAATTGGACCAATTCCTGGCCCCACTCTTTCTGGATTTTTTGCTTGAGTTTTTTGGCAAGCGCGGGAGTGCGGCCCTGGGTAGAAACTGTCACAGCGATATTTTCACCGAAATCCATGCGGGCGGGGACGATGAAATCGCCATCCAGATAATCGCAGGCATTGTTCACCAGAATGCGGCGGGCCCGAGCGTCATTGCTGACCTGGGCATTCACAGCGGGCTTGTCCGTGCAGATGAAAGCTAGAAAAACGCCCATCAAATCCGCAGGCTCGTAAGGATGCTGAACCAGCATGCAGTTTGGGGAGGAAATTTCTGCAAATTCTGGAGCAAACTGCGGAGAAACCACCTTGATGCGGGCTCCTGTGGGGAGAAGCGTCTTCACCTTCCGGAGAGCAATGGAACCTCCACCCACCACAAGCACGTTGCGGCCCTCCAGATTCATCTCCATCGCAAAGAGAGATTGCTTCGCCGCATCCGCGGCTCGCAATGATGTATTATTTACATCCGCGGGCGGAACTGCGCCCAAATTTTGCGCAGGAACCGCGCCCGAGGTAGAAGATTCCGCGCCCGCATTTTCAATTTTCAATTTTGAATTTTGAATTGTGAATTGTGCATTAACCACACTCTCCACCACCATATCCGTAAAGTTGCTCCAGTCCCCGAGGCAAGGCAACAGCGTGATGGGAATGTTGGGGAATTCCGCCTGCAATTTAGACATGACCATCGGCACATCATTCCGAGCGTGCTGTCCATTCAAAAGCAGGTATGGGAAAAGTGCCACAGACTCCACATCTTCGCGCAGAAGCGTCCGCAAGTCCTTCTCCAAATCCAGAAGACTCGTGCTAGCCACACGCGTGCCAGGCAGTTCGTGATGCAAGCGGTCCATCACCTCTTCAAAGCCCTTGAAGGCCCCAGGGATGATGGAATGGTGAGCGATGATGAGCAACGCCTTCATGGATAAAGCTCCCGAGGATTAACCCTGAGAAGTCTCCGCGAAGGTGAGGTTTTCAAAATTCTTCATGGCCAGATTCAAGCGGTACTCGTTAGGGAACAGGCAAACCAGATTCCGCTCCTTGTCCATCATGCAATCCATGGCGTATTCGTCTGCAAACTTTCCGACGTCCACTTCTGGCCCCTTAACCCAGCGGATTCCATGAGCCGGAACGCGGTCCAACTGCACATCGGCGCCATATTCGCTCTGCAAGCGGAACTTGAGTACGTCAAACTGCAATTCGCCAACCACGCCAACCACAGGAATGGCAGACTTCAAGGGTTCGTAAAGCTGAGTAGCGCCTTCTTCCGAAAGTTCCGCCAAGCCCTTGGTCAATTGCTTAGACTTAAGAGGATTCAAAAGGGTCACACGGGCAAAGTGCTCCGGAGCAAAATCTGGAATTCCCGTAAAACTCATCTTCTCCCCATCCGTCAAGGTATCGCCAATGCGGAAGAGACCGGGGTCGTTGATGCCCACAATATCACCTGCCCAGGCGTGGTCAATGACTTCCTTATCTTTAGCGAGGAATGCTGTAGGAGCCGCCAAGCGGATTTCACGGCCCGTACGCACGTGGAAAACCTTTTCGCCACGAGTAAAGCTGCCGGAACAAATGCGGAGGAAGGCCGTACGGTCGCGGTGCTTCGGGTCCATATTCGCCTGAATCTTAAACACAAACGCGCTAAAGGCGTCTTCATCGGGCTTCACATCGCGCTTGTCCGTGTTGCGGACCATGGGCGGCGGGGCCAGTTTTGCAAAAGCGTTCAACAACTGGCGCACACCGAAGTTGTTCACCGCACTGCCGAAGAACACCGGGCACATCTCCCCCTTCAGGAAGCGTTCATGGTCAAAGGGGTCCATACCGCCCGTCACCATCTCATATTCTTCCTTGAACTGGTTCACCCAATTCTCGCCGCACAGCTCCACCAGCCGCGGATCATCGGGGCCCGTCATCTGGATGATTTCCTGCTTACCATCATCCGGGTTAAAAGTATGGAAGGTATTCTCCGCAATAGAATAGACACCCTTGAAAAGCTTTCCAACGCCAATGGGTAGCGTAAAAGGAGCCGTCTTGATGTGGAGTACATTTTCAATCTGGTCCAGAAGATCCAGCACATGGCGGCCATCCAAGTCCATCTTGTTGATGAAGGTGATGATGGGTGTATGACGCATGCGGCAAACGTTCATCAAGCGTATAGTCTGCTTTTCCACGCCGTTCACACTATCAATAAGCACTAGAGCAGCATCCACAGCCGTCAGAGCGCGGTAAGTATCTTCGCAGAAGTCCTGATGCCCCGGGGTATCCACCAGGTTAAACATGCAACCCTCAAAAGGGAAGTTCAACACGGAACTGGAAACGGAAATTCCACGCTGCTGCTCGATTTTCATCCAATCACTAACCGTGTAGCTCTTATTGGCCTTGGCACGAACATGGCCCGCCTCACGAATCACATTTCCATACCACAGGAATTTTTCCGTGATGGTTGTCTTACCAGCGTCAGGGTGGCTCACAATTGCAAAAGTACGGCGTTTTTCAATTTCTGGATTCATAGTCAAATATAACGGATACAAAAAAATTTCACTATCGCCAAAGATAGAAAATCGTTCTTAAATTCTACGACTTCTTTTGCAAATACCGGGTCAAAGGTATGGTCACCAGAAGCACAAAGAAGGATTCCATCAATGTCTCGATAATGGTGCTGGAAACTACCGCCGTACCGATATCCACCCAGCGCATTTCGTACAAGGTGAACCCGATAGGCGCAAAAGCCAAAGTCTGAAAAAGTCCATTATCCACAAATTGGCCAATAATCGTAGAGAATATGGCTCGGAACGTGAATTTAGCGTTGTTGTCTTTCCCCTGAGCCACAGCTTTTTTACGGAAGCCATGGATGATTTCCACATTAATCAAATTGCCGATAAAAAAAGCAATTGAAGAGGAAATAATTGTTCTCGGGCCATTGCTGAAAACGTGGGCAAAATGAGTGGCCTGGTCTGAATATTCTGGAAGTGTTGGCAAATAGACTTCCAAAAGGCCAATGAGACTTACGATGAATGAAACCACTGCAGCGATGCCAGCTGCGACGATTGCTGTCCGCTTTCCATAAACTTCCGTAATCACGTTGGAAAGGAGGAACGAAATCCAGCTAATGAGGAGACCGCCATCCATCCAAATGAAGCTGGTTCCGAAACTCAGAGGCTTCATACAAAGAAGGTTCATCATGACCGAAATGACGCAATAGAAGCTGGTAAGTGCCAGCAGCCATTCACTCCGATTCAATTCAAACTTCTTCATAACAGTTAGGAATATAGAAATTTGTGCGTTTCGCTCTAAACTTTTTTATCTTTAAGGCATGGCAGAAGCAAAGACAGTTGCGGTGGGACTTTCTGGCGGTGTAGATTCCGCCCTAGCCGCATGGAAATTGAAACAGCAAGGTTTCAATGTGGTTGGCATTACCATGTCCATGTGGGACAATTCACTCCCCAACCTGCCCAAAATCGAGGGCCGTTCCGGCTGTTTTGGCCCTAACGAGGGCGAAAGCATTGAAGCTGCAAAAAAAATCGCCGAACGCCTCGGGATTCCTCACTACACTGTGCCCGTCTCTAGCGAATACAGCAAGCAGGTGCTGGACTACTTCCGCAGTGAATATCGGGCCGGTCGTACCCCGAACCCCTGTGTCCGCTGCAATCAGACCATCAAGTTCGGGGCGCTGCTGCAAACCGCCCGCAAGATGGGCATCGCCTTCGATTACTTCGCCACAGGCCACTACGCGAAACTAGACTTCTCAACGCCTGATAAGCCTTTCCTCTACCGCTCCGCAGACAACACGAAGGACCAGTCCTACTTCCTTTCCCGCCTCAGTTTCGACCAGCTGTCGATGGTTAAATTCCCTCTAGGCGGGATGCTTAAGGAAGATGTAAAGGCGTTGGCCCGTGAAATCGGCTGGAGCGATTACGCCGATAAAAAGGAAAGCCAGGATTTCTTGGAATGCGGCGACTATTCCGTTCTCTTTGACGAGTCCGACAACATTCCTGGAGACTTTGTAGATGTCAACGGAAAGGTCCTAGGCAAGCATAAAGGCATCGTCTACTACACCATTGGTCAGCGGAAGGGCTTGAATATTGGCGGTCAGCCAGAGCCCCTTTTCGTGGTGAACATCGATGTCGCTAAAAATCAGGTGGTTCTCGGTCCAAGAAGCGTCCTTCAGAGCAATGTGGTTCACGGGGTTGGCCTGAATCTGATGGTTTCCAAGGATTCTCCAACCCTTCAAAAACAACTTTCCGCCCAAATTCGATTAGGGCATAAGGGCTCCCCTGCCAAAATCTTAGAAATGGATGATAACGAAATCAAGGTTCAGTTTGATGAACCTCAATTTGCGTCCACTCCAGGACAGATTCTTGTGCTTTATGATGAAGATGGCGTTGTCGCTTCCGCCATCATCGATAAATAGTTTTTAGCGTGCAACCGTCTGCTGACGGACTTTTTCACTAACGGCATCACCCATCATTTGCGAGAGGCAAATGAGCGCAAATTCTTCGGCAGTTCCTGCACCACGGCTCGTGACAAAGTTTCCGTCCACCACAACCCGGTCTTCCGAAAATTCCCGGTACATCAGTCCCTGCTCGCAGCTAGGGTAGCAAGTGAATTTCCGGTCCATCAGAATTCCAGCCTTGCTCAGCACCTTTGGTGCAGCACAGATGGCAAAGACCCACTTGTTCTCGTCATTGAAGTAACAGATGGCATCTTCTACAGACTTGGAATTCAAGAGGTTCTGAACACCGAGGCCGCCACCCGGCAAAAGCACACCATCGAATTTGGACAAATCTAGACCGTTCAGCAAAACATTTGCCTTGATGGGTAATCCATGGGAACCCACCACTTCCAACTTATCTGAAATGGAAGCCAGAGTCACGCTCAATCCACCACGCTGAAAGTAGTCAAAGGGTGCTACAAATTCCAGTTCTTCAAAACCATCGGCCATCAAAAAAAGAATGTTCATAAAACCTCCACAATTTATATATCCAAAAGGAATATACATAAAATCATCGCGCAGATGTATACCATTAACCACCAGTCTCCAGCCACCAACCACTATTTATTATATTTCTATCCATGAATTTCAAGGACCGCATTGTTCGCGCCACAGGGCAAAAAACGCCCTTCCGCATGATTGTCGTAGATTTGACTGCCACCATGAATGAAATCGGCAGTAAGCACAACGCCAAAGGCTATATGCTGAAACTTTTGGCCGAAAATACTATCGCAAGCATTTTCCTCAGTTCCGGGCTCAAGTTCCCGGGAACCGTGAAGTTTACCACAAAATTCAGTGGCGAAATCTCCTCCATCCAGTCCGACTCCACCCCCATGGGTCTTGTGCGGGCCATGGTTCCACAGGCAGAGCTTCAGGCAGTTGGCGCAAACGAACCCGCCATCGCACCCCAGAACATCGAAGTCCTGAAATTGAATGAATTCGGCAAGCGGGTTCACGAAAGCATTATTGAGGCCCCGAGCATCTCCATGGGGCAGAATCTGGCCACATACCTCTTGCAATCCGAACAAATCCGTTCCGCTGTAGGGATTGAGGCCGACTTCAATAAAGAAGACCCCAGCAAGCTGGACTATGCCGCCGGCTTCTATGTTGAGGCCTTCCCCGGTCTGGAAGACAAGGACATTGCCATTCTGGAACAGATTGTCCTCAACCTTCCGAAATTCAAGGACATGCACAAAGCTGAGGGCTTTGATTCCGACGAGCTTCTGGACCAGCTTCGCGGTCCCTACGATATTGAAATCATTCGTGAAATTGAGCCTAAGGCCTACTGCCCCTGCAGCAAGGACCGCATGGTGGCAACACTTGCCACACTTCCCCTTGCCGATCTCAACGACTTGAGAAAAGATGGCAAGAATCTGGATGTGGTTTGCGATTTCTGCCGCAAGAATTATACCATCACCACGCAGGATTTGGACGATTTAATCAAGGATAGGAAGAAGTAGTCATGTTTACCAAGCAATGTGTCGTCACTCTTGATTTGGAAGGAGTCCTCGCTCCCGAAATTTGGATTGCGGTTGCAGAAAAGACGGGCATTCCCGACCTCCGCCTCACCACAAGAGACATTCCCGATTACGATGTGCTCATGAAGGGCCGCATCAAGATTTTGGAAAGAGAACACATCACCCTCAGCACTATCCAGAATGTGATTGGAAATCTTGGCTTGCTGGAAGGTGCCCGCGACTTCATGGATAAACTCCGCGACGAAGCCCAGGTCATCATCCTCTCCGACACCTTCCAGGAATTCGCCTACCCCATCATGAAGAACCTAGGCATGCCCACTATCTTCTGTCACAATTTGATTGTGGAAAACGATATGATTAAGTCATACCACCTGCGGTTAAATGACCAGAAGACCACTGTCGTGAAGCATTTGCAGGCCCTGAATTTCAAGGTTTTCGCCAGCGGAGATTCCTTCAATGATACTGGCATGCTGAAGCAGGCCGATAAAGGCGTTTTCTTCTGTGCCCCCGATTCCATTGTGGCACAATTCCCGCAACTGGAAAGCACCAAGACCTACGACGAACTTCTGGAAAAATTTCACCAGTTCCAAGATACGCTATAAAGCTTTGAAGGCTTGCGTCCGCGGGCCAAGTACGGTTCCCGGAGGCACAATCATCATAACTTTTTCCATGCGGGTGCCGTCCATCTTTAGCACCTTGAACTTGAAGCCCTGAATTTCAGTTTCCATACCCGCAGTGGGTATGACGCCCAATGTTGCTTGAATCAAGCCAGAGAGCGTTTCCACATGGGAATTTTCCGGCGTTTGGAGTTCAACGCCAAGCTTATATTCCATGTCAGACAAAGTGATGACCGGGTCCAAGATGAAGCGACCGTCCTTAGTCCTCTGGATGTTTTCCTCATCGTCTACGTCGTCTTCGTCCTTGATTTCGCCGACGATTTCTTCCAGGATGTCTTCCAGCGTCACAAGGCCTGCAGTTCCTCCATATTCATCGATGACAATAGCCAGCTGGTTCCCGGTCTTGCGAAGTTCCGTCAATAAATCGTCAATCTTCTGATGATACGGCACAAAGACTGGCGGCATTACGAGCTTCATGATATCGAATGGCTCTTCCCCATGCTCGGTATACCATTCCAGAAAATCGCGGTTGGAAAGAATACCCACAATGTTGTCGAGGCTTTCCTTAAACACAGGCAAGCGGGAATGACGCTCGTTATTGAGAATCTTCACGAGGTTTTCAATGGTGGTGTTGACGTCCACAGCGCACATGTCCACCCGAGGTGTCATAATTTCACGAACAGGCGTTTCCACAAAATCAAAGATGTTGAGAATCATCTGCCGTTCTTCTTTTTCAAGGCCTTCGGTTTCGCCTGACTTTACATCTGACAAGTCGGCTTGAACGGCATCGCGGCGTTCCTCCGGCAAGAAACTGAGCTTGGAATCGTAACCGCACCATTTGAGAATCTTGAGGAAGCTCTGATGGCAGATTTTTGCGGGCAAAGCAAAAGGCAGTCGCATCACCCGGAACAACGGGACAAGCACGATGGCCAGGGTATCAGGCTTTAAACTGCCCAACAGATTCGGGCAGAAAACGGCCACCGTATAGATGCCAAAGCAGGATACCACTAGGAACAACACGAATGTGATGAACCAGTAATCCTGAACCCAGGGGAAAGGCAATTTTTCAAAGAGATACATGCCCAAAATGCCGGCGCCCACATTGCAGAAGATGCGCCCGATGGAAATGGTCTCATTGAAGCCGCTCTTTTCCACCAAAGCGGCCACCTTCAGTTCCCGACCTTCCCTATCTCGGGCGTCCCGCTTCGCGTAGATGGCGCTGAAGGCGGATTTCACCATGGAAAATGTAGCGGAAGTGAGAAGAAAGAGAATCAAGAAAACTATGGCGTAAGTTTCCGAGGTTTCCATCAATACTTCTCCTTGTAGGGATCGAGGCCGAGGAACTCGCATTCACGGGCCCGCATCACCTTGCGGTCTGCAGCCTTGATGTGGTCGTAGCCCGAAAGATGCAATAGTCCGTGAACAATCACCCGCTTGAGTTCTGCAAAAAAAGTATTCCCGTATTCTGGAGCCTGACGCTTCACCTGGTCTCTGGCAATGTAGATTTCCCCTAGAAAATCTTCCTCGTGCCATTCGTAAGAAAGCACATCCGTTACTTTGTCCAAACCGCGGTAATCCCGATTCATTTCACGAACAAATTCATCGGAACAAAGCACGATGTTCACGTTCTTTTCCGTTCCCTCTTCATGAAGGAGCTTTCGGCCCATAACTTCAAACTTACCTTTCCAAGGGAAAGTCTTAATATTCCCCTCACAAAGGAAGTCTATCGTGTATTTGGGAGCTGTCTTTTTAGGCGCAACCTTCTTTGTAGCGCAGGAGCTCTTATTCTTTTTACAACAAGCAGGGTCTGGCATTAAATCTTGTACCACTTTTTAAGGACATCAATAATGGCTTCCGCCTGGGCCTTGCCCGTAATCTTGAACTTGCCTTGGGCCTTGAAATTCCCCTGCATCTTGCGATAACGGCGAAGAGACACCTTGGGTTCCCCAAAATCGCCCGTCTTAGGGTCCTTTTCTTGATAAAAGAACATCACTGTAGGCCAGGCTCCCTTAGAAAGGATTTCCTTGTCCAATTCCTTGATTACATCTTCACCAGTATCTTCGTCACTAAAAGCAACGGTCAATTCTTCAACTTCCATAAATTTCGCCACCTTATTGGTTTTGGGTTGTTTTTACCCTTCAAAAGATACAATTTTAAAAATGGATGCAAGGAATAAAGGTATATTTATGGTGTTAAATGTGCAAAAAGAGAGGCTCCATGTCTATTTCTCGCAGCTCTACCATTATTTTGGCAATGTTGCTTGCCTTCGGTACATCAACCTTTGCCGCAAAAACAACATCTGGGAAAGTCCGTTCCGTCATCGGTGACGTCACCCGTCAAAAATCTAATGATGACTCCTGGACGCCTCTCCGCGTAGGAGCAAAGGTTCAGGAAAAAGATAAAATTAGAACCCTAGTGGAATCTCTAGCCACCATCGCTCTCCCTGACGGTAGCACCATCTCCGTGGAAGAAAATTCCGAAGTAGAATTTTCAACACTGGTCAGCGAAAACGGAGTGCAAGCATCCCTCACTGAAATCAAGAGCGGCAAAATCCGTTTTGATGTACAAAAGCAACAAACCGCCCAGAGCAAATTCATGTTCAAGACGGGAACCGCAACCGCTGCTATCCGCGGTACAGACGGAACTATCGGTGTTACAAAAGCCGGCGGCACTATTGGCGCTTTGAATAACGGCGCCATGGATATGGAAGAAAACGGACAAAAAGTTCAAGTAAAGGCCAAGCAGTTTGTGGCTTTCCGTAAAGGCAAGGCTCCCGTAGTTGGCGAAGCCCAGAATGCCGGCGACCCCTCCTTTGTAGAACAGTTGAGCGCCGCAGTGGATGACACCACCAAATCCGACGCTGACATTGTCGCTACCGCAAAGACTTTGGATGCCCAGATTCAAAAGGAAAAGGAAGACCTGAAAAGCAAATATAAGTGTGAATTCAAGGCTGTTCCCGAAGTTGTAGACACAAACACCATTTCCATCGAAGGCAAATGCTCTGCAGGCATGAAAGTCTCTTTGGGCGCAGAAACCATCGAGTCTGATGGTAACCCCATCACCTTCACTCCCACGTGGGCTGCAGGAGCCCTTGGCGACAAGAAGTTCATCATTAACTGCACGGTAGGCAAGCAATCCTTTGAATGCGGCAAGATTACTACGAAATACCAGAAGGTTCAATCCGCAGCCTTTGGCGCTGTAAACCAACAGGAATGCTCTGTGGCTTACACCACTCATGGTTTTGAAGACAACAAGGGTGCTGTAAAATTCCTAGTAGATGGAAAACTAGCCCAGGAAATCGTTCTGGACAAGGATTCTTCCGGCACCATCAAGTTCGATACCGGAACTCATTCCTACACCCTTTCTGTAGACGGCTCCGCCCCTGTGACCAAGGAGTTCAAGTGCTTCCCCGTAACGGAGGTTGCAATTGACATCCTGAACGGCTCTTCTGAAAAGATTGTGAAGAAGGTTTCTCAGGGCGCATTCACCTACCCGGAACTCAAGTTCGTCATCAAGAACGTCTTGGACAACGATCCGGCCCAGATTAAATCAGTGGTTGTCAAAATTGGTGACCAGAAATTCGACACCAAGTTCATTCCTGCCAAGGATGGAATCGGCTACAGTTCCAAGGTGAAGATTGGACGCGGAAAATCCGTTGCAGAAGTCCTGGTGACCATGCAAAGCGGAAAGATTATCCGTGCCACAAAATCCTACGAATTCCGTTAATCTATGGCTTGTGCCATAAACATTTTGTAAACGCTGCACTCTATCAACTAAGAAGGAAGATATGTGTTATTCTAGCAGATTCAAGGTATTCATAGCACTGTTACTCGTTGCAGTAACAATGTCTATGGCCGCAGTGAGCAAAAGCGGCAAGGTTCGGTATCGCGTTGGGGACGCGTTCATCGACAAGAAAGCAAAGGGTAACTGGAACATGATTACCTTGGAGACAAAGGTTCAGGAGAAAGACATGATTCGCACCGAACTGGAATCCCAGGTCATCATCGCCATGCCCGACGGTAGCGTACTTTCTGTGGACGAACTTTCTCTGGTTGAATTTTCAAAACTGTTGAATGAAGACGGAGTCCAAACCATTGTTGCAGACATCCGGTCCGGGAAGGTTCGTTTCGACGCCCAGAAGCAGACGGACGCAAAGAGTTACCTCAATTTCAAAACGGGAACTGCAGTGGCAGCCATTCGCGGAACTTCTGGCACCATCGGTGTGACCTCCCGTGGCAAACCCATCGCATCCCTTTCCAGCGGCCGTTTGGAAATCAATTACGGCGACAAGAGCTTCACTGTTAACGGTGGAGAAACCGCGGTGCCCACCGGCGACGAACTTGTAGTACTCCCTCTCGCTTCTTCCGGCAACATGGATTTCTTAAAAGAAATAGACAAGATGCAGGAAGATTCCACCAAGACTGCGGAAGAACTGAAGCAAGCCATACTCACAAAGGATTCTCTCTACAGCCAGCAAAAACAAACCCTACAAGATTCACTCAAGTGTAGCTTCGAATCTCTCCCAGATACCATCAATGAACCCAAAGTTAGCCTCAAGGGAACCTGCCCCGCCGGAATCCAGGTGGAAATAAGTTCTGAACGCAAGGAATCCAACGGTCAAACACTGCAGTTTGATCAGAGCTGGGCACCAGATGCCATTGGTGAAAAGAAATTCCCTGTCACATGCATTGTGGGAAATATCTCCGTAGATTGTGGAACCTTGAAAACACTGTATATGAAGAAAATCGAGGTTCCCACACCTGTTGACTCCGTAAAAAAACAGACTTTCCAAGTATTCACGCAATCTCCTGTGAAAATTTGTGAAACAGGCGAATTAACAGTAGAAGGAACTTTTGACCCCGCCGATACCTCCGCCACTCTCATTGTCAAGCTTGGAAA
Organism: Fibrobacter sp.; assembly: GCA_024398835.1. GTDB lineage: Bacteria > Fibrobacterota > Fibrobacteria > Fibrobacterales > Fibrobacteraceae > Fibrobacter. The sequence continues at coordinate 6,315 of JAKSIK010000018.1, read as the reverse complement.
CAAGGTCTCTTCGAATCTCATACCCATCAGTGCTGAAGGAAAATTCTCCTACAGCATAAGCATCAGCGACCAGAACCGCAACTGGAATGAAACCAGGGCTATTGTGGAATATCGCGGACAAAATGGGTTAGAAACAGTCACTCTAGATTTAAATGTAGATAAGACCTGTCGAGAAGTAAACAAAAACATTCCATCCATTAAAATTGAGAGTTTTGATTCTCTTAAATGTTTTGCGAATTATTCTATAACTGGAGCGAATGGAGACAAGTTGATTGTCGCATCAGAGATAGATGGAAGTCCTATAAAGGAAGAATATGTTGAACAAGATGGCTTACGTAGATTTCAATTAAAATCGGGTATTCATGAATACATCTTCATTGCAAAGGATCAAGCAGGAAATACGGTCCAAGTAAAGAAGAACCTGGGCTGTTATCCAAGACACAGGTCCACTCTTAATTTAGGAGCCAGGAATGAGCGTTTGCGGGTTCCTCCACCTCCAAATGGAGTCAAATCTACCTTCCACAAAACAATGCGATTCTCAATTGAAAACGTACCCAATCAGAATCCACAAATGATCAAACGCGTTGTTGTAAAACAAGGGAACGATGTTGTACTGCGTCTCGTAGATAATCAAATAACTGATATACATTATGATGTACAGGTAGAACTGAAGTATGGCCAAAGAAATATGGTTAGCGTAGAAGTTGTGATGAAGAACGGCCAAGTGCTAAAAGGCACAAAAACCTATGAGGTGCGCTAATGAGATTCTTTCGTAGTACACTTGCCTCTTTGATTACGATTTGCTCCGTTGCTGCATTTGCCCAGGAAGCTCCGATTGCAGATTCTACAGCAACAAATACTCCAGTTCCAGCTGTAACGGCACCCGATTCTGCAGTGCAGGTTTCAGAATCCACAGAGCAAGCCTCAGACTCTGTGGCAGTTGCAACTCCAGATTCTACGACGCAGGCTGCGGACACAATGGCAACAGCTGTTCCGGATTCTGCAGCAATCGATACAGCCTCCACTCCTTTTGCAGATTCTGCTGTTGCGCCGGTTGATACTGCGATTACAGCTCCAGATTCCGCAATGCAGGTCACAGATTCTTCGATTGCAGCGGTTCCTGATTCTGCAATTCAGGCCATAGATTCTGCGACAACTGCAGTTCCTGATTCTGCGATGCAAACCACTGATTCTATAGCAACTGCGGCTCCTGATTCTGCGATGCAAACCACAGACTCTACAGCAACTACAACTCCAGATACTGCGGCAACAGACTCGGCCGTTCCAGCAACAGAACCTGTTGTTGCACTGGCTGACACAAATGAAGCCCCTGCAGATACTACGCAAGCATCTTGGAGCATCATCGGGAATGTTATGCTTGGTGGCAACTACCACTATGTGCGTACACGAACAAATCACGGCGCAACAGAAGTCTTCGGCGAAGACTCCGTAAAGCATGGCAAGCGTTTCAAGAACTACTATCAAGTTCCTGGATTCGGTGGAGAAGCCAGCGCCTACATCATGATGCAAGGCCCGGATGGAAAGACCATCGAATTCACCACAGACCTGACCACTGATTCATGGAACCACTTCTCCCCCAACCCGGTAACCATCCGCTATAACGATAAATACAACGAAGCGACTGTCGGAGATTTCCAGATGATTGACGGTGACATCTATATGTCCGGGCTCACCATCTTTGGTGCCGAATATACCCTCTCCCTGTTACGCAACCATGCCGACCAGCCTCTGCTTCAATTCAATGGATTCTTCGGTGAAGCAAAGCGTTCGTTGGTTCCTGGAGCAAGACACCCCTATATGTATAACGACTACATCGAGGATGGTGAAGCTGAAGCCCAGCGATTGGCTTATGGAGGCTATTTCAAGTGGGCGCCCCTCCGTCGATTCGACGCAAAGATTGGCGCAATTTACGCTAGCGATGAATTGGAAGATCCTCTCCTGCGCGATGGCGCAAGTTCATCCACCACAACGATTGACCCCATGCTGGATAAAGCATTTACCGTGTACGCTGATGGCAATGGACGATTCTTCCGTGAAAATTTGGAACTCAACGCCCAGATTGCAGTAGGCAATGCAGACACAGCCAATGTGGCGCAACAGCGTGCTTTGAACAAAGCATTCTCTGATGCCGGCGTAGAAGTAGCTTCCTATGGAAAACTTCGCCGTTTAATGAAGCATCCTGAAGAAATCAATCAGCTCTCTAATGAAGAACTGGATGAAATCCTCGGCGACAATCTGGCCCTATCAGCAAACCAGAAAAGAGAAAAACTCGCTTCACTCTTAGACAAGGCGAAAAGAATTCAAAAACAAGAAAATGATGAAGACGAAGAGGAGTTTGCTGGCCTTGAATGGGGCTCGCAGAATGTGGCTCTAGCAGCATCCTTAAACTGGAATTTCTATAAGACTCGCATTGAAAGCCATGTCAAATATATTGGAGAAGATTTCTATAGCGCGGGTTCCCCAGATCAACGTTCCAACATCCGCGAATTCGGCGCTCGCGTAGAACAGGGCATTTTCAATTTCTGGGACTTAGGCATTGAATACTCTATCTTGGTGGAGAATGCAGCCAATGGCCACAAAACAAATCTGATTGGCTTGGGTGAAGGGACACACTGGGGCCTCTTCCCGGACAAGGAAAGTAGTTGGTTTGACAAGCACGAGTTGGACAACGACCGCACCCGCTATACGCAGAATGCGGGCATCGATAACACCTTCAAAATCGGCAGCCGTATCGAGGTGGAAGCGGGCTATAACTTCGAATTCAAGAAGCAATACCGCAATCTCCAGCTTCATGGCGACTACATTCTTGAGGATGAAATCTATGGCGATTCCTGGTTTGCTCCCCGCAAGGACCGAGCAACCGACACAATTGCCTTCAATGGGAAATCTGCGGTTGTTGACGCAGAACGCTGGGCAGAATACAACGCCCTCTCATCTGCCTCTTATCTCGCCTCCAAGTTCCATGAAAAACTCTTCAAGCACTCCTGGAATGCGGGCGTAAGCCTCCGTGCCGCAAAATCCGTATTCAAAGTCAACGGGCTATGGACTCTGCGACTGGATGGCTCCGAATTCTACAAGGATGACCTAATTGAAGATATGGACTTCTCCAACGACACCTGGGCAAAACTGGGTTACTACTATGGTGGATCTAACTACTTCGAACAGCTTTATCCCGTTTCTGTCACAACGACTCTCAACACCATCCAGAACCGTTTTGTAGTCACTCCCCGCTACAAGAGCTACAAGCGTGACGAAATGAAGGAGATGGAAATTTCCGTCAACGATGAACTGGAAAAGTCCTTCATGAATCGATTCCTCATCTTGAGCGGCTCCGGCGATTTCCGCTACATGATTACGGACTGGGAAGAAAGTGGTAAAGATTTTGACGAATCCGAGATGGACATCCTCGGGAAAATCAACCTCCGCGTGAACCATACCAAGCATCTCTACAGCGAATGGTATACCGGAGCTGCCATCTATTATCGCCCGGACAACCTTTCCTGCGAATACAAGGACGTCTACGGTGGCATCAACGTGAACTACGTGTTCTAAGGCAGCTGTTGAAGACTTACCGCTATAGAGAACTGGAAGTCCCTCTGGAAAAGAAGGGGGATTTCCGAAAAGTTCTCGCGAGAACCCTGCGGCTACAGCCAGAAGAGATTTTCAACCTGCAGGTGGAGCGCTTTGCGCTGGATAGCCGCCGGAAGGGTTCGCCCCACTGGAGCTACAATGTCATTTTCGACGTGCAGAAGGATCTGCGAGTTGGCGGGAATGCCGCCCGAGGTCTTACGCAGTCGACCCGCGAGGTAGAATCGCTGGATAACGACCCGCTCAAGGATTCCGTCCCGCTACCCTCCCACATTGATATCGTCGGCGCCGGGCCATCGGGTTTGTGGGCGGCGCTGCACCTTCTGCGGAAAGGCTTTTCCGTGGATTTGTATGAGCAGGGAAAGCCCGTGGAGGAACGCTTCCGCGATATCCGGAAATTCTTTGTGGATCGCATTTTCAACCCCACCAGCAATGTGCTGTTTGGCGAGGGCGGTGCCGGCGCATTTAGCGATGGAAAGTTGAACACCCGCAGCCGGAATTTGTTCTCCGAGGCCGTGCTAAAAGACATGGTAGATTTTGGCGTGGACGAAAGTGTGGTGACATTTGCAAAGCCCCATATTGGAACGGACAGATTGGTTCTGATGCTCCGGAAAATCCGCGCCGAAATCGTGCGGTTGGGTGGCAGGATTCACTTCTATACGGCTTTGGAAGACATTGAAATCAAAGATGGAAAGATTTGCGCCATCAAACTGCGGGATTGTGCAAACTCTGGCGCAGTAACCGGCGCGAATGCAGTGAATTGCGCAAACGTAGGGCCCGCGGCAATTTCCGCGCCAAGCCATTGGCAGCCTTGCGAGGCGCTGGTCCTTGCCGTAGGCCATTCCGCCCGCGGGATTTACGAACTGCTTCATGCCCGCGGAGTGGCGCTGGAGAGTAAGGCTTTCGCCATGGGCGTCCGGGTGGAGCACCCGCAAGCCCTCATCAACTTGAGGCAACTGGGCCGCGATGTGGACACACGCCTCACAGGGAGCGCCGAATATTTCCTTGCCACCCCTACCCTCAACAAGACCAGCAGCGCCTACAGTTTCTGCATGTGTCCCGGAGGCGTTCTGGTGCCCTGTGCCTCTGAACCCGGAACTCTCGCCACAAACGGTATGAGTTACAGCCGCCGTAACGGACCTTTTGCCAACGGAGCCATCGCAGTCCCCATTGAGGCTGGCGCCGTCGGCTTTGGTGTCAAAACTGCAGGCACGCTTTTTGGCGGTCTTGATTTTCAGCGGAAAATTGAAAAGGATGCTTTCGATGTAGGCGGCAAAGGTTATGCAGCACCAGCCCAGAGCATCAAGGCTTTCCTCGCCGGGCAAACAGACAAATTCATCCGAAATTCCACCTACCCCTGCGGGCTCGTGCAAAGCAATCTCTGGGACTGGATGGACAAGAAAATCTGCCAGAGCCTGGCGGAAGGCTTCCAGAATTTTGAGCGGAAAATTCCCGGGTTCATTGAAGAAGGCCTGATTGTGGCACCGGAAACTAGAACAAGTTCCCCCCTGCGGATGACCCGCAATAACGACACTCTGGAGAGCATCAACACACAAGGCCTCTTTGTGCTTGGCGAAGGTGCGGGCTATTCCGGTGGAATCGTCACCAGCGCTGCTGACGGCATCCGCCTGGCTGTGCGCGCAAAAAAAAGTTAATCCTTATTATCAAACCGCTCAGGTTCTTCGGGCTCTTCCACAGTCCAGTCGCGGATGTGTTTCGCCAGTTCCAGCTGGCCATCTTTTTCCAGCGCATCAGAAATGGCGTTCAAATCCTCCGCGTCCTGGGTGGTCAACTCCTTCTCGAACAAATCCAGATAACCTGCGAGTTCCTCATAGCACTTGAGGGCCACCATGAGCTGCATGAATTCCATGTCCAACCCATCACCGCTGCGATATTTGGCGTGAGTCCGCACCAAATGCTTCACCTCATCAGGGGGCACAATGCTGCAAAGACGGCCCAGATGAATCACCTTGGGGAATGTTTCGTACAAACGATGGGCTAACTTGAGGCAATCGGACTTGCGTCCTTCCCTATCCGCAATGGCGGCCATCAAATCCAGATAGGCTTCCTCATCTTCGTTGCCCGGGTTGCGTACATCGCCGAGCCATTGTTTTGTGGCTTCGATGTCACCCGCCAAGAAGTGGGCGTTGGCAATATCGATGAGCGTAGCATTGCTCTTGTCCGGATCTTTCATCAAGGCTGCCTTGGCGTAATCCTCGGAATCCTTGATGGAATCCGCCATATCGCAAATGGCATCCAGCACGTCTTCACGATTGGACAAATCCACCTCTTCCACAGTAGCAATGAGTTCCTGAATCAAGGCCTTTGCCCGCTCCACCGGGAGGAATTCCTCCAGCGAGAGAAACACCACGGAACGACCTTCCCCACCCACATGGCGCACAGCCAAGTCGTGAAGCAAATCGGCAATGTAATCCTTGTCCTCATACTGGCTGGCCAGTTCCACAAAGAAGGTGCCCGCATCATAGAACAGGCTATCCCAATCTTCCCTCTCCTCGTCTTCCGCCTTGAAAGCCACGAAATCCGCACGGAGAATCCAGGCCAAAAGTTCCAGCTGGACTTTTCCGTCCTTCACATTCTCCACATCATCGATGCTCTGGGCGATAGTCTCGTAAAGCTCATCGGGTTTGTGTAACAGGCGGCTCTCGCCCCGAATGATTTGAGCGAAAGTTTCGCGAATGCGGTCTT
>JAKSIK010000017.1 GCA_024398835.1 Fibrobacter sp. | reverse complement strand
CCGCAGAAAAGGCCGCTAAGGAAGAAGCCAAACGCTTAGCCGAAGAGAAGAAGGCTGCCGAAAAGAAGGCTCTTGAAGAAAAGAAAGCCGCAGAAAAGGCCGCTAAGGAAGAAGCCAAACGCTTAGCCGAAGAGAAGAAGGCCGCCGAAAAGAAGGCTCTTGAAGAAAAGAAAGCTGCTGAACTTGCCGCCAAGGAAGAAGAAAAGCGCCTTGCGGAAGAACAGAAGCGTATTGACAAGGCGCTTAAGGAAGGTGGCAATGTGTCTGCTCTGATTCCTGGAATCAAGGAGATGACGGTGCTCATCGGTTCTGGTATGGAACAGTTCCGCTTGGTAGCTGAAGCTCCGGTGGATATCAAGAATGTGAATGGCCCTGATAAGGCTTCCGCTATTACTGTTGGTCTTCCCGGCCCGGCAAAGTCTCCTGTATTTAACGTGGGCGCCGGCTCTCTCGTTAAGTCTGTGACATGGGCGGCAAATGGCCTTAAGATTCAACTTCAGGCTGGTGCGACTCCGACAATGCTTGTGCAGGAGGGCGTGTTGGTCCTCCAGGTTGCGGAATCAGCAATCAAGAAGGATGGCTTTGTTTTCTGGTCTGCTGTTCCCACAGGTATTTTCACTCGCAATTGGGTGAAGTCCGCTTCTGAAGAGAAGGTGACTTTCGATTCCTTTGTGAGCAAGTACGATGAGGATAGCAAGAAGATCATTACTGGGGCTCAGACGTTCCACCTTCGCCCGGTTCCTAAGGAACTCATTGTGGTTGCCGATGAGATTGAGCTTTTTGCTTCTCCCAGCGATAGTTCCCAGGTGTTGAAGCGCCTTGTGTTTGGCGATCGTCTTGTCAGCATGGATTTGACGGGCCTCTATTGCAAGGTGCGTATTCCTGATGGCCGCGTAGGCTACGTGAACAAACGCTCTGTGGGCTACATGGATGAACTCTCTGCAGTTCAGGCGGAACGCTTAAAGCAAGTGGATAAGGAAAGAGGTGAAAACCTTACCGAAACGGCTAATGCAACAGGCAGCCAGCTGGATGGTCTTTATCAAGATCGCGTGACCTACAGTTCCTTTGGCCGTCGTGATCCTTTTGTAGACATTAAGGGCCTTGTAGAAGAAGGCATCAATATCGACCAGGTGGAACTGGTGGGTATCATCTTTGAATCTGATGTGCCTATGGCAATCCTGGTGGATTCCAAGAATCCGTCCATCTCTTACACCATCAAGGAAGGTGATAAGATTTTGAACGGCAAGGTATTAAAAATTACACAAACTGATGTGCTGTTCCTCATTCAGGAATTTGGGGTAAGCCGTCGCTACTCTATGGGTCTTCCCGATAAATTTGGGGGTCAAAAGTAATGAAAAAGCTGATCAACACTCTACTGGTTCTGCTGTTTGCAGCAGGTATCGTCTCCACAGCATGGGCTGCCCCTGCCGAAGGTTCCGTAGAACCCAACACGAAGTTGTATAACTTCTCCTTCGTGGACACGGATTTTGAGGCCGTCTTCCGCTCCATCTCTGTAGTGGCTGGCATTGACGTGCTTCTCGCTCCGGATGTGAAGGGAAAGACGAGCATCAAGGTGACCAAGAAGACTTGGCAAGAAACCATGGACATTGTCTGCGGCCTCAACGACTTGACTTGGGTCATCGAAGACAAGTATATCACCATTCAGCGCCTCTCTACTTACCAAGCTAAGCAGAAGAAGATTGCCGATGAAGAGAAGGCTGCTGAAGAAGCCGCTCCTCTGGTTCGTAAGAACTTCCAGGTGCAGCATGCCAAGGCTGACGAACTGGTCAAGGTGCTTGAAAGCATGAAGAGTGGCCGTGGCCGCATCACCGTGGTGGAACGCACCAACTCCATCATCGTCTACGATACTGATGCTCGCATAGCCCAGATGGAAAATGCCTTGACGGAATTGGATGTGGAAACCCTCCAGATTATGATTACGGCTAAACTCGTTGTGGTGAACAGCGAACTTGCTCGTGAACTTGGTGTGGACTGGACTGCAACGATGGGTAACACCGCTCTTACGCCGGGTGTGGCTGGTGCCGCTAACGGAAGTGCTGCTGGTGCAACTCGTACAAGCGCCGTTATTCAATCCTTCCCCAACAATGGTCGTTCTGCTGCAGTGGAAAATGCTTCTACCGCAATTACCACGAGCGTGCTTGATAACCACATGCAGCTTGCAATCACCAACTTGATGGGCGACGCTTCTACGGAAGTGTTGGCAAGTCCTCAGGTTTCTACTTTGGACAACACCGAAGCAGAAGTCTTTATGGGTGACAAGGTTTCTATCCGTGTGATTGACGATGCTGGCGAATCTTCTACCCAGTTGGTGGAAACAGGTATTAAACTGACGGTTACACCGCATGTGGCTGGCGACAACCGCATTTTGCTGGACCTCCATCCGGAAAACAACTCTTACGATTACGACACCAAGGGTGAAATCGTGATTAGTACTCAGGAAGCCAAGACCAAGGTGGTTGTGGCTGACGGCGAAACGGTTGTGATTGGTGGCCTCACCCGCAACGAGACTCAGGAATCTGAAAGTGGTATTCCTTTCCTCAAGGATATTCCGCTCCTCGGCAACCTCTTCAAGTATCAGAAGAAGGCTGTCATCAAGAAGGACCTCGTGATTTTTGTGACACCTCGCGTGATTCGCAACTACATGGGTAATGTGGCTATCTCTGAACCTACTGCTGAAAAGGCTGGTCAGGAAGTTAAGGCTGAAGAGAAGAAGGAAACTCCGAAGGCCGAGAAGAAGGTAGCCCCCAAGGCTGAAAAGAAGGAAGCCCCGAAGGCTGAAAAGAAGGCTGAAGCCGCTGAGGCTCCTGCTGAAAAGTCGGCCCCGGCTGCCCCGGCTCCTGAAGCTGACGACGACAGCGATTGGGAATAATCCTTTAGCAAATAGCATTTGTGAAAACTCCTGCAGAAATGCGGGAGTTTTTTTGTATGGTTTAAATTTCTTCTCTTTTTTTGGGGGCGTTGCGGGGTACCCCCGCAGAGGGGGTGACGGAAGACGACGAATCGTTAACTTGTTGATTATCAATGTGTTAGATTCGGCGGCTGCAGGCAGGGGGAGGCTTCCCCCTTTCTTAGTCCATTCGTCTCGTGGCTATCTCTAATTTCCTTGTTGCTTCGCTTCTCAGAATGACACGCGGGACAAGCCTCGCAATGACGTCGTGAAAGCGTTGCATTTTCGATGTTCTTAATTGTGAATTTTTAATTGTGAATTGTGAATTGAAAACCTCGTTTTTCTATCTTTCAAGCCGCATTTTATGAGGTATCGTCTATGACTAATGAGGCAGAAAAGCCGAATATCATAACGTCGTCCCTGGACTTCATTGTCAACTGGGGGCGTACTAATTCACTGTGGCCGTTCCCTTATGGTACGGCATGCTGCGCTATCGAATTTATGAGTACTGAAGTGGGCCGCTACGACCTTTCCCGTATTGGTTCCGAATACGTCCGCTTCACGCCTCGCCAGTCCGATGTGCTGTTGGTCTCGGGGACCATCACCTACAAGCAGGCCCCGATTCTGAAGCGCATCTACGAGCAGATGGCTGAACCCCGCTGGGTTATTGCCATGGGCGCTTGCGCCTGCTCTGGCGGCTTCTACGATTGTTATTGCACGGTACCGGGCATTGACCACATTATTCCTGTGGACGTGTACATGGGTGGTTGCCCCAGCCGTCCGGAGGCTTTCTTCGATGCCATGTTTGATTTGCAGAAGAAGATTAAGGACGAGTCCTTCATGAAGCAGCGTGCGGAACGCGTGAAGGAACAGCTGGAAATGATTAAGGCGAAGACTGAAGAAGCAAAGCAGGAAGCTCGCGAGCTTGCTCACGAGAAGATTGCGGACCTCAAGGACTTCGTGGTGGAAAAAGAACAACAGATGGCCAAGAAGGCTCAGTTCTGGAAGGATTAGAAGATGGATTTAGCTGAAAATATCTTTCCCATCCTGGAAGAGCGGTTCGCTGCCAAGCGCGAACTGAAGGACAAGTGGGGACTGACGGTGGTGGTCTCCAAGACTTATCTGCACCCGGTGGTCGAGTTCCTGAAGAACGAAGCTCCGGTGAAGATGGAAATGCTGGTGGATATCGCCGGCGTGGACTTCCTGGGCTACAAGGATTACGAAGGTCCTCGTTTCGCGGTGAAGTATGTGTTCAAGAGCATCTCCCAGCCGGGCGCTCGTATGCAGCTGAAGGTGTTCGTCTCGGAAGACGACCTCACTGTGCCTACCATTAGCGACCTCTACGGCATTGCCAACTGGCAGGAGCGCGAAGTTTACGACCAGTTCGGCGTGGTGTTTAAGGGCCATCCGGACCTCCGCCGCATTCTGAACCATGTGGAGTTTGTGGGCCATCCGCTACGTAAGGATTACCCTGCCCAGAAGCGCCAGTGGCTTTCTACAAACGATTTTATGCTGCCGGAATTGGAAAAGCGCTTGGAAACCTTGGGCTACAAGGTGATTCAGCGTTCCAAGGAAGTTGGTACAAATGATAACGAATTCTTGGAAGGGAGTATCAAAGGATGATCGTACTAGATCCGAATGGCGAAAAGCTTAATTTGATGCCCTTGAACGTAGGGCCTTCTCACCCGGCCACTCACGGATGTCTCCGCTTCTTGGCGGCTATGGATGGCGAAACCATCGTTGCCAGCGTTGAAGAAATCGGCTACCTCCATCGTGGTTTTGAAAAGATGGTGGAACGGGGCACCTGGCAGCAGGTGGTCCCGTACACGGACCGTTTGAACTACTGCTCTGCCATTATGAACAACATTGCCTACTGCCGCGCGGTGGAGCAGATGTTCGGGGTGGAGATTCCGGAACGCACCAAGGTGCTCCGCGTGATTGTGAACGAACTCAGCCGCATTAACGACCACTTTGTGTGTGTGGCTGCGGCCTTCCAGGACTTGGGCGGTACAACTCCCTTCATGTACGCCTTCAACCCTCGTGAAGAAATCATGTGCATTTGGGAAAAGCTTACGGGCGCCCGCCTTACCAACAGCTTCTCCCGCATTGGCGGCCTCTACCGCGATAGCTACAACGGCTTCGAAGAGGATGTGCTGAATGCCTGCAAGTCTACGGAAAAGGCCTTGAGCGATTTGCACGCTTGCCTCGACCGTAACCGCATCTTCCTGGACCGTACCGTCGGTATCGGAAAAATCAGCAAGGAAAAGGCCATCAGCTACGGCTGGACTGGCCCTTGCCTCCGCGCCACGGGCGTTGCTAGCGACCTCCGCAAGGATGAGCCCTACTACGACTACGAAACCTACGATTGGGAAGTGGTGGTTGGAACTCAGGGCGACTGCAACGACCGCTTGCAGGTTCGTTTGGCCGAAATTGAGGAATCGGTGAAGATTGTGCGCCAGGCTCTGAAGCGCCTTGCTCCGGGCCCGGTGGATATTGTGGACCCCCGCATTCGCGTGCCCGCCCACAAGATGGCCTACCAGGATATGGAAGGCTTGATTGGCCGATTCAAGAGTGTTTATGAAGGTATTCGTGTGCCGGAAGGCGAACACTACTGCGGTAGTGAATGCGCCAACGGTGAACTGGGATTCTCCATCTTCTCTGATGGTTCTGGACATCCCTGGCGTATCAAGGTTCGTCCGCCTTGCTTTACCCAGTTCGCCGCATTCCATGAATTGGTGGAAGGAGCTCAGCTGGCTGACTCCATGGCCGTTCTTTCTGGCCTCAACATCATTGCAGGAGAACTTGACCGATGAGAGAACATATTCAAGGTGCAGTTCAGTTTGTTGCTAACAACCGTTTAAAGTTCGACCGTCCGGAACAGCCTATTGACGCCCTTCCGGATCCAGGCCAGACTTTTGGTTATGTGAATAAGCCCGTTCCTCAGCCAAGCACTAAGGAACTGTTGGAAAAGTTGGATACTCCTGAAATCAAGGCCCGCTGTGCAGACCTTCTGAGCCGCTATCCTGTTGGCCAAGCAGCCTTGCTTGAGGTGCTGTGGCTGGTGCAGGGCGTGTTCGGCTGGGTTCCTCGCGAGGGTATCCGCTGGGCTGCCAATGTTTGCGGTTGCGCTCCTGCTCACGCATTTGGCGTCGCTACTTTCTATACCATGTATAATCACGCTCCCAAGGGCAAGTTCCTGCTCCAGTTCTGCCGGAACATCAGCTGCACCATCAAGGGAGCCCAGAGCATTATCGCTTATGCGGAACAGTGCTTGAACATCAAGACCGGCGAAACAACTCCCGATGGCCTCTTCACCCTTTTGCAGGTGGAATGCCTGGGTAGCTGCGGTAACGGCCCCATGATGCTGGTGAACGATGATTTTGCCACGGACGCTGAAGGTGATGAACTCACCATGAAGCCGGGCACGACGCTCACCAAGGAAAGCTTTGACCGCATTCTCAAGTGGTGCTATGCTCACGAAGACAATATGCCGAAGCACGATGTGCTGGGCGGTATGGTGAAGGGCCACGGCGGCCATCCGGGTGCTCCTGGTGCAACAGCCAAGCCTCAGGTCGCTGACTACGCTCCTCCAAGCCCCGTGCTGAACGTGAAGGCGGAAGCCGATGAAACGGGCGCAACCCTCACTTGGAAGGGTGCTCCGGAATTCACCAAGCTGGTGGTGGAGAAGAAGGAAGGTTCTAACTGGGTGGCCGTTGGCGAACCCGGCGTGAAGGACAAGGCCTTCGTGGACGCTGCTGGCAAGGTTGGCGATGAATACCGTATGATTGCAACCTCCGGCGAACGGGTGGCTAAGCCTTCCGCTGTTGCCGTCACCACTCAAAAGCCGGCTCCTGCCGAAGAGAAGAAGGTGTAATTATGGCTGAATGTGTAAAAGTTTGTACGCAAAACTTCGGTAAGGGCGCTCAAGATATTGAAGTGTACAAGAAGCTTGGCGGTTACGCCAACATTTCTGAACGCTTGTTCAATATGAGCCAGTTTGAACTCATCGACTACGTGCAGCGCAGTAACTTGCGCGGTCGTGGTGGTGCTGGTTTCCCTACCGGCATGAAGTGGAGCTTTGTTCCTCGTGGCACGGGCAAGCCTGTGTACATCGTGGTGAACGCTGATGAAGGCGAAGGTGGTACGTTCAAGGATCACTTCCTCATGATGGAAGATCCGCACCGCTTGATTGAAGGCCTCATCATTGCTGCTTGGGCTCTTGGAACTCGCGCTGCCTACATCTACTGCCGCGGCGAATTCCTTCCTTGCATTGAAAGCCTCAACAAGGCTTTGAACCAGGCTTATGCCGCTGGCTACCTCGGCGAAAACATTTGCGGAACCAAGTTCTGCTTTGATATCTTCGTCCATCGTGGTGCTGGCGCCTACATTTGCGGTGAAGAAACCGCTCTCATCAACTCCCTCGAAGGCCAGAAGGGCCAGCCCCGCTTGAAGCCTCCTTTCCCGGCGGTGAGCGGTGCTTGGAAGTCTCCGACCTGCGTGAACAACGTGGAAACGATTATGTCGCTCCCGTGGATTTTGCAGCATGATCCCAGCGAATACGCCAAGATGGGTACGCCTCGTGCTGGCGGTACCAAGGTGTTCTGCATTTCCGGCGACGTGAAGAATCCGGGCGTGTACGAAGCTCCTCTCGGTACTCCCATGATGACCATGATTAACGATTACGCCGGTGGCGTTGTGGGCGGTAACCTGAAGGCTGTGCTTCCGGGTGGTTCCTCTTGCGCTCCGCTTACGGCAGAAGAAGCTGCAGTTGCGACCATGGATTATGAATGCCTCGCCTCCATGAAGACCATGTTTGGTTCTGGCGCTATGATTGTCATTAACGATACCCACAATATGGTGGACTTGCTGAATTGCCTCGGCAACTTCTACAGCCACGAATCTTGTGGTCAGTGCACTCCTTGTCGTGAAGGTACGGGCCTTTTGCACCGCATTCTGAACCAGATTGTGGCTGGCCAAGGTCACGATGGGGATGTGGAACTGATGCAGAGCTTGTGCGGTGGTTTTGGCGGCGTGACGATTTGCCCGCTTTCCATTTCCTTGGGCGGCCCTGTGGGCAGCTACTCCGCAAAGTTCCGTGCAGACTTTGACGAATACATTGCAAAGAATCCGGATCACGCCAAGCCGCGTATCCAAGAAACTTATCGTCCTGGAATTTTCTGGTAATAATATGAGCAACTTCTACAACATGCCGAAACTCCCGACCGAGAATAGCCCGAAGGTGGAAATCTTCGTGGACGACAAGGCCGTGATGGTTCCCGGCGATACGAACCTCCTCGAAGCCCTCAAGGCTGTCGGGATTGAAACTCCTCACGTTTGTTATCATCCGTACCTGCCGGTGAGCGGTAACTGCCGTCAGTGCCTGGTGGAGCAGGAAGGCCCCCGCGGTCGTATGCTGGTCATTGCCTGCTATACGCCGGTGACTCCGGGCATGAAAATCTTTACGCCCGCTTCTAGCGCCCGCGTGAAGAACGCCCGCAAGGCCACACAGGAATTCATGCTGGTGAACCATCCGCTGGATTGCCCCATCTGTGACAAGGCCGGCGAATGCACCTTGCAAGAAAACTACATGGAAGCAGGCCAGAACGAATCTCGCATGCGTCCTGAATACGGCAAAAACTACCACGGAAATCCGGACCATCAGTTCATTGACGCCAAGGGTCAGGTTCGCGGTGGTAAGCATGTGGATTTAGGCCCCCGCGTTCTTTTGGATGAAGAACGCTGCGTGCAGTGCGACCGTTGCGTGCGCTTTATGCGTAGCATCGCCAAGTCTGAACAGCTTCAGCTGGCTGGCCGTGCCGACCACACCTACATCACAACGTTCCCTGGCGAAAAGCTGGATCATGAATATGACCTCTGCGTCACGGATGTGTGCCCGGTAGGCGCAATGACTGCCAAGTATTTCCGCTTCCAGAAGCGCGTATGGCTCCTCAGCCACACGCCCACCATCTCTATGGATGATTCTCTGGGCGCAAACATCTGGCTCGACCATGCTGATGGCCGCATCTATCGCGTGATGCCGCGCTGCAACCCTGAAGTGAACCGCAGCTGGCTTTCTAACACGAGCCGTCTCGCATTCCAGGGTTTCAACAAGAATCGTCTTCCGGCCATGGGCTTCAACGTTATCAAGAGCGCCATGGGCGAGGGCAAGGTTGCCGTAGTCATGGGTGGCGCCTGCACCATCGAAGATATGGCTGCCGCACGCATGCTCAAGGATTCCATGGGCGACAAGGTGGAACTCTTCGGCGGAAGCCTCTTGAAGGTCTCTGAACCCGATGGTATTGCCAAGAGTGGTGACCCCTGCGCCAACCGCGCTGGTCTCAAGCTCATGGGCTTTGCCGATGTTTCTGAACTGCTGAAGCGCGCTGGCGAATTCAAGGTGCTCCTCACGGTGAATGCAGACCTCTTTGGTGAAGATGCTGCTGCCGCCAAGGCTCTGGAAGCAATTCCTAGCCGCATCGCTTTCTCCGCCTTCAACGACGAAACCGCCAAGAAGGCAACCCTTGCCTTCGGTATCAAGCACTGGAGTGAAGTCCAGGGTACCATGGTGAACAACCTCAACATTCTCCAGAAGTTGAATGCTTGCCCGGTTTGCCCCGATGCGGAACTTCGTCCGGCCTACGATGTGATTTCGGAATTGGCAGGGAAGAAGTTCGAAAGCGCTTCTGCTGCATTCAAGAAAGCAGGTGAATATGCAAGTGTTCTTGCGGGTCTCTCTTACGATACCATCAAGAGCACAGGGAAACTCCTTGAAGGAGGTGAAGCATAATGGATATTATTGAATCCAAAACCTGGATAGAATGGGTCATCACGATTGCGAAGTTCGCCTTCTGCTTCGTGCCGGTTCTGTATATCCTTCTCCTCATTCCTATGGAACGCCGCGGCGCTGGCTTTATGCAAGACCGTCAGGGCCCGAACCGTTCCTACATCAAGATCCCTTACTTCGGTAAAATCCGTCTGTTCGGTTATATCCAGAACATGTGCGATGGTACCAAGTTGTTCTTCAAGGAAATGTTCGCTCCGGCAGGGGTGAATAAGGTGCTCTACTATGTGGCTCCTGCAATCCCCTTTGCCATCGTGTTCCTCTCTCCTTGTGTGATTCCTTGGTTTGGTCCCATGGTGTTTGATTGGGGTGACAAGGCCGTTCGCATTCCGGGTTCCATCATCGATTCCGACGTGGGCGTCCTTCTCCTCATGGGATTCTCCTCCCTCTCCGCTTTCGGTGCCATTCTCGCTGGTTGGGCTTCCAAGTCCAAGTACACCTTCCTGGGTGCGCTCCGTACCAGCTCCATGACCATCAGTTACGAAGTCTGCTTGGGCCTTTCCCTCATGGGCATTCTCCTTCTCGCCGGTTCCTTCAACCTCACGGATATTGTGAGTTGGCAAGAGAATCATGTGTGGGGTATTGTGGCTCAGCCTGTGGCCTTCTTCTGCTTCCTCATTGCAAGCATCGCCGAAACGGGCCGTGCTCCCTTTGACGTGGCGGAAGGTGAGCCTGAACTGGTCGCCGGTTACCATACGGAATATGGTGCCATGCAGTTTGGTCTCTTCTACATGGGCGAATATTCCCACATCTGCATCAACAGCTTCCTCATTGCGACTTTGTTCCTGGGTGGCTATGCGGTGCCGTTTGTGACAACTGAAACAATGCAAGCCCACATGGGTGGCTCTCTCGCCATTCTCTGTGGAATTCTCGCATTCCTCGCTCTTGCATTCCTTCACATGCTTCATCGCTACTCCAAGAAGTTGGCTGCCACACAACAGACCCACCGCTTTGAAGTGCTTCAGGAATACAAACTCTATAAGATTTGCGGCTGGGCCGCCGTAGTTGTGTTTGTGGTGCTGGGTGCCTGCGCCTGGTTCCTCTTCAATCCTGCCAATATGGCCATCAACGGCTTCGCTATCGGCAGTTTTGCTACCGCTCTTGGAACCGCCCTCATCCACCTTCTGGTGCTTGTGGTGAAGAGCGTTTGCTTCTGCTGGGTGTGGATTTGGGTCCGCTGGACGCTGCCGCGCTTCCGCTATGACCACGTGATGCACTTGGGCTGGAAGATTATCCTTAACATCGCCCTTATCAACCTCGTAGTGACTGCAGTCATTGCAAAACTCGTAGGGGGTAACTAATGGCTCGTGTAATTAAACAAAGACCCATGAACTGGATTGAACGCCTCTACATCTTCGAATGCTTGAGAGGTTTGTTCACCACGTTAAAGCATGCCGCCCGCGGTCTCTTCCGCTATGAGACCCTCCCGACGATTTCTTATCCGGAAGGTCAGCCGGAGATTCGCCACACTTATCGCGCCAAGCACCGCTTGATGCTCCGCCCCGATGGCACGCCCCGCTGCGTTGCCTGCGGTATGTGTGCCGCTGCTTGCCCTGCCCACTGCATTTTCATCGAGGCCACCCAGAGTGATGACCCTCGTATTGAAAAGCGGGTGATGCGTTTTGACATTGACCATTTGACTTGCGTGTTCTGCGGCCTTTGTGCAGAAGCCTGCCCGGTGGATGCTCTCCGCATGGATACCAAGAAGATTGTGTTTGAGCACAGGACTCGTGAAGAGTTTGTGGCTCACATGAGTGATTTGATGGACTGGGATCCGAAGGATTATCCGGAAGATGCCCAGAGTCAGATGGCCCCTGGTGGAACCAAGAACAAACAGGCTCTTGAAACCTGGGGAATGGAGGTTAAATAATGCTCGCTCTTATTTACTTCATTGTTTTGGCGGTGATTGCCTTGGGTAGCGCGCTTTGCGTTCTCCTGGCCCGTCATCCGCTTTATGCTGGTCTTTCCCTGGTGACCTCCATGGTCTCCTTGGCCGGTATCTATGGCCTTATCGGCAGCCCATTCATGGGTGTTGTTCAAATCATGGTCTACGCCGGCGCTATCATGATGCTCGTGACTTTCGTGATCATGGTGCTGAACGGCGCCCGCGATTCCAAGACTCCGATGTTCGACAAGGTTTCCTTGTTCGTCATCCCGGCGGTTCTTGTGCTTGCAGGCCTTGTGGGCTTTGCCCTGGTTCGTTCTCCCTTGGCTTTTGATGCCACAACCCTTCGCGGTTCTGTGGAACTCACTTCCAAGACTCTCTTTGACATGGCTCAGACGGGTCCCGGTTACTTCCTTCTGTTCGAAGTCCTCGGTCTTCTGCTTCTCTCTGCCATGGTTGCCGCAGTACTTCTTGCCAAGAAGCGCCTCGGCTCTATTGAAACTGAAAATACGGAGGTTAAGCACTAATGGAACTCCAGCCGATTTTCATTCAGATTTTGGCCCTCGCCATATTCTCCATCGGGATTATGGTGGCCATTTCCCGCAGGAACATCTTCTTCCTTTTGATGGGAGTGGAGCTTGCACTCAATGCAGTGAACCTCTCCTTCGTGGGCTTTGCTAAGACCCTTCCGGCAGACATGTCTGTTGCGGGTCAGATTGTTCCTCTGTTCGCCATCGCTATCGCCGCCGCAGAAGCTTGCGTCGGGTTCGCCATGGTCATTATGATCTTCCGCAATCGGGAAAGCATTGATTCCGATTCGTATTCTAGCATGAAGGGGTAGAAAATGACACATCTTCCTTTATGGCTTATTCCTTTATTCCCTCTGATTGGCACAATCCTCCTCGGGACTGTGGCGGTCATCTCTTCTCCAAGTAAGAAGGGCGCTCCGGAAGGAATCGTGGGGGCACTTGCCGTGCTCTTCCCGGCATTCTCTTTTGCGGTGGTTGCCATTCTCGCATGCTCCATGCCGGAGGCGGGGCTCCGCGAAACCCTCTGCAACTGGATTGATATCCCGCTGTTCCGCGCAGATATCGGATTCCTGTTCGATGGTCTCTCTCGCATTATGCTCCTGTTCGTCACAGGCATTGGCACGCTGATTGCGCTTTATTCCATCGGTTACATGCATGGCGACCGTGGCTTTGCCCGGTTCTTCGCTTACATCAACCTCTTCCTCTTCAGCATGATTGTCCTCGTGCTCTCCGACAGTCTTCTTCTCACGTTCCTGGGTTGGGAAGGTGTGGGCCTCTGCTCCTACCTCCTCATCGGCTTCTGGAACAGCGACTTGAACAACTGCAAGGCTGCAAACAAGGCTTTCATTGTGAACAGGGTTGGCGATATTGGATTCATCTTGGGCATGCTTTGCCTCGTGACCTTGGGCGGCTCTAGCCTCCTGAATTATGATTCCCTGGCTGCCTTCATCCAGATGATTATTTCGGGCAACCACCTGGTGGATGTGATTATCCCGCTTTCTCTGGCGGGCGTCCTCTTCTTCATCGGTTGCACCGGTAAGTCCGCTCAGATTCCGCTCCTCACATGGCTTCCGGATGCTATGGCTGGTCCTACTCCGGTTTCTGCCCTCATCCATGCGGCAACCATGGTGACTAGCGGTGTGTATCTGTTGGCTCGTTTGGGAAGCATGTTCGCGGTTCTCCCGCAGGTCTTGACCATCATTGTGGTGGTGGGAATGCTGACCGCTTTCTGGGCTGCCGTTTCTGGCCTCTTCCAGAACGATATCAAGAAGGTGCTTGCCTATTCTACCATCAGCCAGTTGGGCTACATGTTCATGGCTGCTGGCGTTTGCGCCTTTGATGCTTCCATCTTCCACGTGTTCACTCACGCCTTCTTCAAGGCCGCCCTCTTCTTGGGTGCCGGCGCTGTGATTCATGCGCTTGCAGGTGAGCAGGATATGCGCAAGATGGGCGGCATGCTCCGCAAAACTCCGGTAACGGCTTGCGTCATGATTTTCGCTTTCTTCGCCATTATCGGTTTTCCGGGCTTTGCTGGTTTCTGGTCCAAGGACTTGATTCTGGAACGCCTCTACACTAGTGGCCCCATGGGTCCCTTCTTCTACTTCATCGGTCTTGCCACCGCTGTGATTACGGCTATCTACATGGGTCGTCTCATCATCATGACCTTCTTCGGCAAGTATCGTGGTTCTAAGGAAAGCGAGGAACACATTCACGAGGCTCCTGCAGCAATGCTCATCCCGATGGTGGTTCTCACCTTCGGTTCTGTGTTTGCCGGTTACCTCTGGGCCGATATGATTGGTCTTACATTCTTCAGGGATTCCCTTGCCTCTGTGGTGGGTACCGCTCAGGCTATTTATGCTGGCTCTCATGTGGCTGCTCATGTTTCTCCGGTGCTCTTTGCCGCTCTCGGGACCATTGCCGCTTTGCTCGGCATGTTCATCGCTTGGAAGGTTTGGGGCAACGCTCGCATTCCAGAAGCCAAGGGCTCCAGCGCTCCCGAAGGTTTCAAGGCCGATTGGACCTTCTTCTGGGATAAGATTCATGCCTTCTTCATTATGATTGTGAACGTGCTCGCTTGGATTTGCGATGTGGTGGTGGACAAGATTCTCCAGGCCGCTCAGTGGACTCTTGGGGCGATTGCCACAATCCTTGGCGATGGCGCCACCGTGTTCCAGGTGCGTAAGGCTCGGTTGCAGGCGGCTCTCAGTGTGGCAGGCCTCGCCGTACTTGTTCTTGTTGTTCTTCTGACTGGAGGGTTGGTCTAATGCTATTACATCTCCTCGTCTTCGCTCCCTTTGTTGCCGCCATGCTCATGGTGGTGAATTCCAAGGAAGATTTCAAATCCTCTTCCCGTATGGCACTCCTCTTCGGTATTGCTTTTGTGGCAATGTCCGTAGTGCTCATTGCTCTCGGTAATCAGGCCACGACTCCGATGGAGTGGTTCCGCATCCCGGGTTGCAAGGGTCCTGTGTTCTACTACTTGTATGCACATGGTTTGGGTGCCTGGATGGTGTTCCTTTCTTGCGGTCTTTCTCTGGTGGCCTTGATTTCTGCCCGTGCCTCCATGGGGAAGGAATACCGCAACTTTGCCATCGGCATCTTCGCTTTGATGGGCGCTATGAACGGCACCTTCCTTGCAGCTGATGCCGTGCTCTTCTTCTTCTTCTTCGAAGCCATGGTGATTCCGGCGGCAATTCTCATTGCGGCATTCGGTGGCGAAAAGCGGAAAGAAGCTGCGATGACTTTCGCTATCTATACTTTGGTGGGCTCTGCTCCTATGGCGGTGGCCCTTTGGTATTTACTCACGATGGCTGACAATTCCCTCCTCCTCTCTCTTGCCCTTGTGCTTCAGAGTTTGCCAGAAGGAACGCAGATGATGGTGCTGGTGAGTTTCCTCTTAGCCTTCTTGGTGAAGACACCGATTTTCCCCTTCCACGGCTGGCAGGCAATTACCTATTCTGAAGCTCCGGCTCCGCTCTCTGCCATTTTGACAGGTGCCATGAGTAAGGCGGGTGTCTTTGGTTTTATCGCTTGGATTCTCCCCATATTCCCGCTGACCATGGGCGTTGTTCGCACTATGATGTGGCTTGGTCTTGCAACGGCTGTATATGGCGCTTTGATGGCTCTTCGTGCTAATGACGGCAAGAAGCTTTTGGCCTTCAGCTCCATGAGCCATTTGGGTATTGCAGTGGCTGGTGTGTTCAGCCTCTCAGAAGCGATGCTCCCGGCTGTGCTGGTGCTTTTGGTGGCACACGGAATTTCCGCTGGCGTGCAGTACTTCCTCATGGGTGTGGGTGAACGGATGACGGGCACCCGCAACATCAACGAAATGGGTGGCCTTGCACATCAGAATCCGGTGTTCAGCTTCCTCTTCGGTGCTGCAGGCGTCATGGCTCTCGCAGTTCCTGGTACCGCAGGCTTCATCGGAGAATTTACCGTACTTCTCTCCCTGTGGGATATGGGGCCGTTCCAGGCTCTCATCATGGGCTTCACCATGATTCTCTCTGCAGGCTATGTGCTCCGCTTCATCCAGAAGGTCATCTTCGGGAAGAAGGCGCGCGAGTATGAAGAAGGCGCTCGCACCACTGCTCTTGAAGGCTCTGCCTTTGGCGTTATGCTGGTGCTTCTTTTGGTCTTCGGTTTCCATCCGGCTTGCATTACCAACAGCCTCCAGCTGTTTGATGAAGCTGCTGTAGAAAGCATGGCTGCTACTACTGATGGCGCTAATGGCCAGGCGGCTAGCGATGCTGAAACGGCTACTGTGGGCGATGCTTCTGCCGAAGCCGCTGCTCCTATGACTGCAGAAGAAATCGCTCAACTGGATTCCACTTTGGCGGCTGCGGGCTTTAGCGAAGCAGACCGCAAGGATATTATCAACCAGATGATTGCGGAAGAAGGTGCCGCGACGGAAACCTCTGCGGAAACACCTGCTGCTGAAACTGCGCCCGAGGCTGCTGCCGCGCCTGCGGCGGAACAAGCGCCCGCTGCTAAAACTGCACCCGAAACAGTCGCCGCTCCTGCGCCCGAGGCTGCTCCCGCAACTGTAGAAACCTCTAAGACGGAGGGCTCTAACAATGACTAATTACATCAATTTCATGCCGGTTATTTTGGTGGCTCTCGGAGCCCTCATTACCCTTGCCGCCGAACCTTTCCTCCGCGACGAAAACAAGCACAAGGTTCTTCCCTGGATTGCCGCTATTTTCGTTGCTCTTGGCATTGGCTCCTTTGCTCTCGTGGGTACGGACACCATGTTCAACCTCTACGCCATGGATCCTATCCGTCGGCTTCTGGGGGTGACCATTCTGTTCTGTACTTTGCTCGGCGTTTCTGGACTCCAGTGGACTCTCGGCCACGAGAAGTTCAAGGGTGGTGAATCCTACGGGCTTATGCTTCTCGCATGCTGTGGTGCAACCCTCATGACACAGGCCATTGACTTCCTTGCCTTGTTCATCGCCATGGAACTTACCAGCTTCCCAGTGTACGCTTTGGTGGGCATCCGTCGTAAGGATATGAATGCAGGTGAAGGAGTGTTCAAGTACTTTGTCTCTGGCGCCGTGTTCAGCACCATCTTCCTCTATGGTGTGGCTCTGGTTTATGGCGCTACAGGCTCCACGCACTTCTGTGCCGCCATCTTGGATGGTCGTGGCCCCATTTTCGCGGTGGGTATGCTTTTGATTATCCTCGGTCTTCTCTTCAAGGCTGGCGCTGCTCCGGTTCATTTCTGGGTGGCTGACGTCTATACGGGTGCTTCCGTTGCCGTTACGGGCTTTATGGCTGCAGTGGTGAAGGTTGGTGCCTTGGCTGCTCTCGGCTCTGTGTGGCTTGGTATTTTGGTGGCTCGCAGTGGTTCCGCTCCTGCTTGGAACTTGGCCGAAAAGATTACGGTGGGCACGCAGTCTAAATCACTCTTCTATGTGGTCTTGATTGTCGCCCTTCTCTCCATGGTGATTGGTGCCTTGAGCGGTCTTGCTCAAAAGTCTGTCCGTCGCATTCTGGCCTTCTCTGCTGTGATGAACGCAGGCTTTATGGTGATTGGCCTTTTGCTTCCGAATTATTTGGAATCGGGCTCTGTGCAGCTTGGTGCCATGTACTACTTCTTGGTGACTTATGCCATCGGTAGTGCAGGTGCGTTGACGGGCATTGCCTACATGGCTGGCCGCGATGACCGTAAGGAAACTCTGGATTCTCTCCAGGGTGTTGGTCGCAAGCGCCCCTTCGTTGCCCTCGGTGTTGTAGTTTGCTTGGCAAGCCTTGCAGGCCTTCCGCCTGCCGCTGGTTTCCTCGCCAAGTTCTCCCTCTTTGCTGGTGCGTTCTCTGCGGGTATGGGTTGGCTCGCTGCCGTTGGCTTTGGCCTTTCCCTCATCGCTGCAGTTTACTACCTCCGCATTGCTTACGTGCTGTTTGCACCGAGCAAGTGCGAATGCTCCTGCTGCTGTGAGAATAGCGCGAAGTTTAGCTATCTCCTGAAGTTCGCGGTTGCCGTGGCTGCCCTCGCTCTCATTGCAGTGGGCGTGTTCCCGAACTTTGCGTTGATTGGATAAGTTGATGGATAAGATTTATCGTACTGGCATTGGTTTTGATGTCCACAAGTTGGTGGAAGGCCGCAAGTGCATCATTGGTGGCGTGGATATTCCCTATGAAAAGGGACTTCTGGGCCACAGCGATGCGGACGTGCTCCTTCACGCCATTAGCGACGCTCTCTTAGGTGCCGCAGGCCTTGGGGATATCGGAACCTACTTCCCAGATACGGACCCCGCTTTCAAGGGCGCCGACAGTCTGGAACTTCTCCGCAAGGTTGGGGAAGAGGTGAAGAAGGCTGGGTACGAAATCATCAACATCGATAGCATTGTCATGTGCGAGCGCCCCAAGGTGAACCCGCACAAGGATGCCATGAAGGCAAACATCGCCCGGGTTCTTGGCCTCGATGTAAAGCAGGTGGGAATCAAGGGCACCACTACGGAAAAGCTTGGCTTTACCGGACGTGGGGAAGGTATCGCTAGCCAAGCAGTGGCATGCGTGCGATCCCTCTAGAATTTGCTCACAGACATTAAAAAAAGACCCGGTTTTCACCGGGTCTTCTTTTCTGCGGTCGGACAGACTTGAACTGTCATGAGATCGCTCCCACTAGCACCTCAAGCTAGCGTGTCTACCAATTCCACCACGACCGCATGGTCCTTGTTGGAACGGCTCAAAGATAGATTAAAGGGGGGTGGTTGTAAAGGGGTTTTTGCCAAAAATTTTGGGGAATTTTGGCTAAAATTAGGGTATCGTGGCGCTAAAATCAGGGTCTCGGGGCTTTCGTTTAACGCCCCAGGGTCTCGCGGTAGCTGTGGACTGCTTCCTTATAGCGAGCAACAGCCTTGGAAACTCGCTCGGCCAAATCCTGCTGGCCTTTGGCGGTCATCATGTATTCCTCGTCTTCGGGGTTGCTGATAAATCCGAGCTCGATGAGTACTGCAGGCATCATGGCGCCCACCAGTACCATAAATCCGGCACCACCGACGCCTCCACTCAACTTGCGGATATGGCCGCCGTTGAAGCTGTTCAAAAGTTGCTCGGTAATCATGTAGCTGTTCTGCTTGTATTTTTCCAGGCGGGCTTCCAGCTTGAACCATTCGATAGGAGTGAGTTCCTCTTTGGCGTTCTTTTCGCCATATAGGGCGGCCACCTTGTTTTCCCGGCGGGCGATGGCGCGGTCTTCTTCGCTTTCTGGCGCACGAAGTACATAGAAGTGGTAGCCCTGAACCTGCTTTTTGCGTTCCGGAGTTGCATCGATTGCATTGCAGTGGAGGCTCAGGAACAAGTCTCCGTCCCACTTGTTGGCGAGGTTTGCCCGCTGGCCCAGCTCGATAAAGACGTCCTTGTCGCGTGTGAGCTTTACATTGAAGCCTTCCTTCTCCAATTCCTTCTTCAACAGCTTTGCGACGGCGAGAACGATGTCCTTTTCTTGCGCCTTCTTTCCGAGAGCGCCGGAGTCTTTGCCGCCATGGCCCGGATCGATGACGATGGTCTTTACTTCGCGGGTGCCTGCGGTTTCATTCTTCGGTGCAGCAACGGGGGAGACTACGGGAGTGGCGGAACTTGCTGGAGCGGAAACCGCTGCGGAACTCTGAGGTGCTACAGCGGCGGTTGCAGAACTTGCCGGCGGTAAGGCTGCTATGGAACTGGACGAAATTGGAGCGGAAGTCTTGGGTGCGGTCGCTGCGGAACTCGTTGGAGTGGCGACAGCCGCGGGTTTCGCAAAAATTTTCTGCACATCCGCATCCGCAATCCAGATGATGCCATCCTTCATCATGGGTGCCTGACTGAGTTCAAAAGACTGCTTACCCCAGGAGGCAAAGGCAATGCCTTCCGCAAAACGGATGGTGTCTTTTGCCGTAGTGAGCATCACCGATTTCTGGACCGGGTACCAATGGAAAACGGCATTGTGGGCCTTCGCCACATCCTCGATGTTCACCAGATTGGCCGCGAAAGAAAATGATCCGCAAACCAATAAAATCAAGGCGACAATCAGCGATGCGCTTTTGCAACGCGGGCCAGTTCCAGTTTGGCGTCCCGTTGAATTATGTCCTGTCGTTTGTCTCGTTGGTCTTTTCCTCGGCAAATGCCAATTTCAAGTTTTGCGCGTCTGTTCTTAAAATACAATTTCAGGGGGATGATGGTACAGCCTTTCAATTCCTTGGCCTTCCGCATCTTTTGGATTTCATGGGCGTGAGCCAGGAGCTTACGCTTACGGGCAGGGAAGTGGTTGAATCGGTTGGCAAAGAGGTACTCGTCGATGTGAGCCCCCACCATCCAAAGTTCATCCTTGTCTTCGTCAATGTCAATCCAGGCTTCGCTAATGGTGCACTTGCCATCTCGAATGGATTTCACTTCGGAGCCAATAAGCATGATGCCCACCTCGAAGGTCTCGTCTACGAAGTACAGGTGGTTTGCTTTCCGGTTTACGATGACCGGTGTGGCATTCTGCTTCTTATCCATTCTTCTTTGTCCAGCCCGATTTCTTCTTCTGAACGTGAGGGACTGCGTCGTCTAGGGCTTGCTGCAGGTCGTGGCAACCTTCGCCTGTGACTGCAGAAGTAATGATGACTTTCTGACGATGCTTCTTGAATTCCTTGATGGCGGCGTCAATGCCCAAATCGCATTTGTTGAGGGCAATGAGGTAGGGCTTTTCCGCAAGCTTCGGATGGAACGCCTTCAGTTCATCCTTCAAAATGGTGAACTGCTCGTAGGCGTTTTCGGCAAAGCCATCGATGACAAAGAGGAGCGTATGAGTGCGCTCGATGTGCTTCAAGAATTGGTGGCCAAGTCCCTTGCCTTCGCTGGCGCCTTCCAGAAGGCCTGGAATATCAGCCACCACAAAACTGTGACCGTTCATCTGCACAATACCGAGCACGGGCTCCAGAGTGGTGAAGGGGTAGTCGCCGACTTTGGGGCGACCGCTGGAAATCTTGTTCACGAGGCTGGATTTGCCCGCATTGGGGAAGCCAACCAGTCCCACATCGGCCATGAGTTTCAGTTCCAGAAACAGTTCGCGGACTTCACCCTTTTCACCAGGAGTGCATTTGCGGGGAGCCTGAAGGGATGGGGTTGCGAAATGTTGGTTCCCCATGCCTCCCTTGCCGCCTTTTGCTGCAATCCATCGCTGGCCTGGTTCTGTAAGGTCTGCGAGAATGCGGCCTTCGGCATCTTTCACGATAGTACCGCGGGGGACATTCACGATGAGGTCGTCTGCAGAGAGTCCTGTGCAGCGCTTGGCGCCACCGGGTTTGCCGCTTTCTGCTTTATAGAGATGGGTGTTGCCCATATCCAGCAGGGTGGAATACTGTTCGTTCACTTGGAGAATCACGTGACCGCCACGGCCGCCATCGCCACCATCAGGGCCTCCCAGGGGGACAAACTTTTCACGATGGAAACTGCAGATGCCGTCTCCACCTTTTCCTGAGCGTACTTCTATGGTTTTCTCATCAAGGAACATAACTTCAAATCTCTTGTCTGTAAGTTCTCTTACAGGCTGATGCCCTCATCCAAACCGAGGGCGATGTTCATATTCTGCACTGCAGCACCGCTGGCGCCCTTACCCAGATTGTCGATGATGGTGGTGACCTGCATAATGCGGTCATTGCCAAACACATGGATGTGGGCTTCGTTGGTGTCGTTACAGGCAGTGGGGTCCAAACGTCCGTTGAACAGCACAGGGGCTGCTTCGTATGGCATCACCTTCACAAAGTGGCTACCTTCATAATGCGCGGCAATGGCATCGCGTAGGGCTTCCGGGCCCATGGGCTTGGAAAGCTCGTTTGCAAAGATGGCGACAGTTACCGCCATGCCTTTGTAGAAAGGTCCAAGGACAGGGTTGAAGAAGGGCGCATTGTCAAGGCCGCAGACCTTCTTCATTTCGGGAAGGTGCTTGTGGCTGAGTGCGAGGGCGTAGGGTGCTGGCGCCATGATGGCCTTGGATTCAAGGGCTGCGTGCCCCATGTTCTCGGCGGCTTCATATTCGGCGATGAGCTTTTTTCCGCCACCGCTGTAACCCGTGATGCTATAGCAGGCCAGGTTTGCAGATTTTGAGAGAATCCCCGCGCTTACCAGCGGGTACACGCCCAGAATAAAACCGCTGGCGTGGCAGCCCGGGTTTGCAATACGCTTGCTTTTGGCAATAGCTGCGCGGTGATTCGCACTCAATTCCGGCAGACCATACGTCCAATCGGGATTGGTACGGTGGGCGGTGCTGGCATCGATGATGCACGTATCAGGATTAGTGCAGAGGGCAGCGCTTTCAATAGCCGCAGCATCCGGGAGGCAGAGGAAAGTCACATCAGAAGCGTTAATCAACTTCTGGCGTTCGTTCACATCCTTTCGCAGTTCCGGGTCAATGGTCAGAATTTCCAAATCACTACGTTTGGAAAGGCGCTCCCGAATCTGGAGCCCCGTGGTACCTGCTTCACCATCTACAAAAATCTTGAATGCCATTTTACTTGTTCGCTCCGCAGCACTTCTTGTACTTCTTGCCAGAACCACATGGGCAAGGATCGTTACGGCCTACATCCGGGCCTTCCTTGCGGACGGTTTCTTGCTTCACAGCACGGCCATCATAGAAGAACCATGCTCCACCAACCTTGTGGAACTCACCAAGTTCATGGTGGTTACGGGTGATGTTTCCCTGCTTGAAGCGGGCGTTGAATTCCACCCAGCCGATGTTCTTCTCTTCTTCGGTCTTGGTCTGTTTGATTTCAATTCCGAGCCATTCGGATTCACGGCTCCAGGCGTCTACGCTGGGCTCGTCAAAGTCCGTGCGCTGGGTAGCTTCCAGGGAATCCTTGAGCCACTTGATTTCGTGCTTGGCGTATGCCGTGTAGCGGGAGCGCATAAGGGCTTCCGGTGTGGGGGCGAGAGTCGTTCCTTTGATGATGGGTTCGCAGCACTCGCAGTATTCCTTTCCAGATCCGCAGGGGCATAAATCTTTAGACATAGTAAATCCTTTTCTCGTTGTTTTGTTTATCTAAAAGTAGTAAACTCCATGTATTGCGAAGCTTTCAACAAGCGATAGACTCGCGAAGCCCGAGCAAATTATGAATTTTTAATTTCTAATTCCTAATGGATTACAGGACTTTTTTAAGGAGCCAGAATTCTTCCTTGCCGGCGCGGTTCGGAAGGCTGTTCACTGCAGGAATGCGTTCCACCACATCGAACACGCCGCCCAAGCGAGCCATCAGTTCGCCTTCGCTTGTGGCATGGGGAGGTCCTTGAAGGGTTTTGCCGTTCATCAGGGGGTACATGAGGGAAATCAGAAGGCCGTCGTCCTTCAGCATCTTGTA
The DNA here is from genome assembly GCA_024398835.1 of Fibrobacter sp. Taxonomy (GTDB): domain Bacteria; phylum Fibrobacterota; class Fibrobacteria; order Fibrobacterales; family Fibrobacteraceae; genus Fibrobacter. Next base: position 28,541 of record JAKSIK010000017.1, on the reverse strand, counting down.
GCAGACTTCGAAGAATTCGTCGCGGCGGCCCGGATGGATAGCACTGAAGGTGCAGTAGTCGTACACGATGTCAAACTGTTGGCCACCCCGTTTGGAATCCTTGGGGGAGAGGTTGAACAAATCCAAATCCAGAGAGCGGAGGTTCTTGTGCTTGCGGCTCAAGTGGTCCAGCTCGTCAACGGCGGTAGGAGCAAAATCTACAGCCAGCACGTCGTGCCCACGCTTGGCCCAGGCTTCGGCATCATAGCCAAATCCGGCACCGGGAATCAACACAGATCCCGTCTTGGGGCATGAAGGATGATTGAAAAATTCAAGCAGGGCAGGAGTTGCCTTCTTGATGTTCCAGTAATCCTTTCCATCGGCGTAAAGGTTGTCCCAGAATTCCGGGAGATTTTGCGTCAACATGTTTTACCTTCCTTTTTGTACGCTAACTGCCCGCAGGCGGCCAGAATGTCCCGGCCACGGGGGTTGCGAATCGTGATTTGAATTTCGGCAGCACGGACGGCTGCCAAAAAGTCTTCCACCTGCTCCGGCGTGGGAGCATGGAGTGTGGGGTCGTCCCCATCGTTTAGCACAATGGCGTTCACCTTTACCCGGCGAGGAGCGCAAATGCGTATGAGTTCCTTGGCGGCCTTTGGGGTGCAGGTGATGTCTTGAATGAGGACGAACTCGAAAGTCACATAGTTATCGGTGCGGCGGATGTACTCGTCAACCGCTTCCAAGAGTTTCTCGATAGGCCAGGTCTTGTTCACCGGCATCACGGAGGAACGATACTCGTTGTTGGTGCTGTTGAGGCTCACGGCCAGGCAGCAGGGAGTGTTCCGGTCCACCAGTTCCTTGATTTTGGGGACCACGCCGCTGGTGCTCACGGTCATGCGCTTTGCGCCCATGTTGAACAACTTCTGGTTGTGGAGGGTGCAGCACACGCGGTGCACATTTTCCAGATTGTTAAGCGGTTCGCCCATGCCCATGAAGATGATGTTCGTGACCTGGGCGATGTTACCCTCTTCATCGAGGATGCCGGCTTCTTTCAAGTGCCAGTTCACGTTGATGATTTCTTCCAGAATTTCGCCGGCTTCCAGATTGCGGGTGAAGCCCATCTTTGCGGTGCGGCAGAAGGCACAGTTCATGGCGCAGCCTACCTGCGTAGAGACGCAAACAGAAAAACGCCCGTTTGCAGGAATCATCACCGTCTCGATGTGGTGACCGTCCCAGGTTTCAAAAAGCCATTTGATGGTGCCGTCAATGCTTACGGATTTCTGGTCTTCCTTGAGGGCGCGAAGACTGAATTGCGCCGCCAATTTTTCGCGAAGTGCGGGGGAGATGTTCACCATCTCGTCGTAAGTTTTCACTTGCTGACAAAAAAGCCACTTCTGAATTTGATCAGCGCGGAAGGCCTTTTCATTAACGTCCCGGAGCCAAGCCTTCAGCTCGTCGGTGGTCAATGTCTTTATGTTACGCGGCCAATCCATAGTGGTGCAAAGATAGCAAAAATGCCCCTTTTTGTTAAGGGCATATATTTGCACCAAAATCGTTGGAATTAGAACATTTTCCGCGTGGTTTTTGCACCAGCGGCGCTCTTGTTTTCGTTCATTCCCTTGTTGCTGAACAAGGTGGCGTCTTCTGCAGACTTAGTCTTCACTTCGAAGTGGTTGCCATCGCAAACTTCCGTAGGTGCATAGCCTGCAGAGTACAAGCAGTAAGTCTTTTCTGCGCAGAACTCACCTGCTACTTTTCCCGTATGGTTGCATACGCCACGGCTGGAAACTCCGCTAGGAACAGGGAAGGAAAGTCTTGGCAAATCCTTATGCAGTTCCTTCATTACCGCCATCCACAACGGGAGTGCATCTTCGGTGCCGGTGTGGCCTGCGCCCATGGTGGCGGGGCTATCGGAACCTACCCAGACACCCATGGTGTATTGCTTCGTGAAGCCAATGTACCAGCAGTCGGTGTAGTCGTTTGTGGTTCCTGTTTTACCGCCACTGGGGTGAGTAAAACCGCTTGCCCAAACGCGAGCGGCCGTACCGCGGACGTTCACATCCTTCAGCATGTCCACCATGATGTAGGCGGAAGCCGGGCGCAACACTTCGTGCTCCACCTTCATGTTCTTCTCGATAACTTCACCGTTCTTGTCTACGACAGACTCAATCATGTAGGGCTCAATGCGCTGGCCTCCATTGGGGAAAACGGTGTAAGCGGAAGTCATTTCCATCAGCGTTGCACCAACGGAACCAAGAGCAAGGCTCGGCACGGGGAGAAGCGGAGCACGGACAATACCGAATTTGCGGGCGTAGTTCACCACATTGTTGAGCCCGTACTTCATACCCGTCAAAATAGCGGGCAGGTTCTTGGAGCGGTACAATGCGCGACGTAACGTCATCATGCCTTCAAAGTCATTCTCGAAGTTGCCGGGGCGCCAGACTTTATTGGGGTTCTTGTCGTCCGGGTCGGGAATGGTCACAGGCTGGTCGTTCACGGAGTCGCAGGGACTTGCGCCGTTGTCCATGGCCGTAGAATAGACGATGGGTTTGAAAGAAGAACCAGGCTGCCGTAGGGATTGAACCGCTCTGTTCCATTTGGATTTGTTAAAGTCGCTTCCGCCCACCATGGCGCGGATGGCGCCCGTCTCATTTTCAATGAGAATGGCTGCAATTTCGGGCTGATGATAAAGGATACTATCTTGGAAGCGTCTCTTCTTCAGGTTGGAACTGGTATCGCTGGCCAGGTAGTCTTTTTTGAAGAGGGTGTAGACGCTATCGAAGTGGGCCACGATGCTGTCTTCGGGCATGTCGTATTTCTTGCTGAGGAACAGCCTGCGCGTGGCGCGGTACTTCACGCGTCTGCGGACCTTTTCCACCTGGACTCTGGCGCAACTGTCGGCGTAGGCCTGAATTTCTGGATCGATGGTACTGAAAATGGAAACGCCATCTGCATAGAGGGAATTTTCGCCGTACTTCTTTTCCATGTACTTGCGGATTTCTTCATAGAAGTAGAGGCCTGCGTCGTTATCTTCTTCCTTTTCGACAAGCTTGATTGGGGTGTTCACGTATTCGTGATATTGTTCCTTGGTGATGTAGCCCGCATCATACATAGCGAAAAGTACGGTATTGCGACGTTCCAGGGAGGCTTCAGGGTGACGGTCCGGGCGGTAGGCCTCCGGGCGCTGGAGCATGCCTGCGAGAACGGCGTATTCGGGAATGGTAAGGCTGTCAAGGGAGCGCCCGAAGTAGAACTTGCCTGCGGCCTGGAAACCATAGTTACCGCCGGCCAGGTACACCTCGTTCATGTAGAACTCCAGAATTTCTTCTTTGGTGTAGGTCTGCTCAATGCGGATGGCCGTCATGGCTTCCTTAATCTTACGGGAAATGGAGCGCTCGGGGGTAAGGAACAAAAGTTTGGTCAACTGCTGGGTGAGGGTGGAGGCTCCGCGGAGTTTTTTACCGCTGGAAACGCTTTCCAAAATGGCGGAAGGAATAGCCCAGACGTTCATGCCCCAGTGGCTGAAAAAGGCTCTGTCTTCGGTGGCCATCACGGCATGGATGGCGTTTATGGGAAGAGAGTCGTATGGGGTCCACTCACGACGTTCAACGTAGTATTCGTGGGCGATTTTCCCGTTCATGTCGTAAATGTTTGTCACCAGTTTCGGGTTGATTTGCTCCAGCTGGGCGAGGGACGGAAGTTCGGGGAGAAAATGGTTGTAGGTGACAATGATGGCCGTAATTCCAAGAATCACGGGAATACCGAAAATGACGGTCCACTTGACTACTTTTTTATCACTGAATAGCGCTTTTAGTTGGGCTAGGCACCAGCGAAGCACTTTCAAAGCGATGATTTTGAATTTTTCCATTTTAAGTACGCAAAAGACGTTGAACAGGGCAAATTTAGAAAAATAAATGAAATTTTAAATACCGTCCCCTTGACAATAAGGCCCCAAATGCTATATTTGGGCACGAATCTAGCGGATGTAGCCCAACTGGATAGAGCGTTTGGCTACGAACCAAAAGGCTCCAGGTTCGAGTCCTGGCACCCGCAGAAAACAAAGAGCACTTTTCCATATGGAAAAGTGCTCTTTGTTTTACACGAATTTCCGGATGAGAACCCGGAGCCGCAACAGTGAGTGGCAAAATTTCGATGAATTTGCCTGAGAATGCCACGAACGGTCTCGTGATTGCTCCAGGTTCGGCGCGCAAATCCAACTTTGAGAACGAAAAAAGAACGGAAATTATAAAATTCGGCTCAAAAACATACGAAATGCTTACGTTTTGCAAACAACTGTTTGCACAGCAAAGACTTGAATGTTTTTAAATGTGGCGCCCATGACAAGAGAACACGAAACATTTTGTAAAGCCTTCCGTAAATTTGTGACCCTGGCTCGTCAGGAACAATTCGTTACACAACAGCAATTGTCTTTAGAGTCAGGCCTTACGCGGCAATTTATTTCCATGATGGAGCGGGGCAAACGCGTTCCTTCTTTTGAAAATTTCTTTTTTTTGGCTTCGGCATTGGGGGTTCCCTGTGGGGAACTTTGCGAACGCTTTGATCAAATCTACCGGAAGGAACGGAAGATTGCGAATCAGGAGCTGGCAGAACGAATTCGCAAAAAATGAAACAACGGTGTTTCAAAATGAAACGTCGTTGCGGTGGTAGGTGAACTGATCCTCGTGTCTTACTCGCCAATTCTAGACATTTTTTACCATTTAGGCTTATTTTCATAAATCTTTTGCAATTTCCTTGCCAAAAATAGAGTATTCTTCATTGGCACGGAAATTGCTATTTTTGCGGCGGAAACAAAAAGTCCATTCCGGACCATTATTTAAACAAAAGGGCCCTATGGGTCCGCAAAATGAGGAAAAAAAGATGATCAAGCCTTTAGCAGATCGAATCGTTGTAAAGCCGGCTGAAGCCGAACAGAAGACCTCTTCCGGTCTCTTTATTCCGGATAACGCCAAGGAAAAGCCCATGCAGGGTAAGGTCGTGGCAGTGGGCCCCGGCCGCAAGACCGAATCTGGCGAAACGGTCGCCATGGAAGTCAAAGTGGGTGACGTGGTTCTGTACGGCAAGTACAGCGGCACCGAAGTGACTGTGGATGGCGAATCTTACCTCATCATCAAGGAATCCGACATCTTCGCTACACTGTAATGTGTAGCGGAATCTCAAAAGTTTAAAACAAAAAGGAAATACAAAAATGGCAAAGCAATTGAAGTTTGATGTGGCCGCTCGCGAAGCTCTCATGAAGGGTGTGGACAAGCTCGCCAATGCTGTTAAAGTCACTCTCGGTCCCAAGGGCCGCAATGTTATGTTGGCGAAATCTTTTGGCGCACCCAATGTGACCAAGGACGGTGTCTCTGTCGCCAAGGAAATTGAACTCGAGGATTCTTACGAAAACCTCGGCGCCCAGATGGCGAAGGAAGTCGCTAACAAGACCAGCGACGCTGCTGGTGATGGAACTACTACTGCTACCGTTCTCGCTCAGGCGATTACCCGCGAAGGCCTCAAGAACGTGGCCGCCGGTGCTAACCCGATGGACATCAAGCGCGGTATGGACGCTGCTGTTGAAGCCGTGATTACCGAAGTCGGCAAGATGGCCGTGAAGATCAACGGCAAGGAACACATTGCTCAGGTGGCTACGATTTCTGCAAACAACGATGCCGAAATCGGTGACCTCCTCGCAAACGCTATGGAAAAGGTCGGTAACGATGGCGTTATCACCATCGAAGAATCCAAGACTGCCGATACCATCCTCGACGTTGTGGAAGGTATGCAGTTCGATCGCGGCTACCTCTCTCCGTACTTCGTCACGAACACCGACAGCATGGAAGTCTCCCTCGAAAATCCGATGATCCTCCTCTACGACAAGAAGATCAGCACCATGAAGGATTTGCTCCCGATGCTTGAACATGTGGCAAAGCAGGGCAAGTCCCTCCTCATCATCGCCGAAGATGTCGATGGCGAAGCTCTTGCAACGCTCGTGGTGAACAAGATGCGCGGTACCTTGAAGGTTGCTGCCGTCAAGGCTCCGGGCTTTGGTGACCGTCGCAAGGCCATGCTCGAAGACATCGCCATCCTCACTGGTGGTATGCTCGTTTCCGAAGATACCGGTGCAAAGCTGGAAGACGCTCCGGTTACGGTTCTTGGCCACGCCAAGTCCATCACCATCACCAAGGACAACACCACAATCGTCGAAGGTGCTGGTGACGCTGCAAGCATCAAGGCTCGCATTGGTCAGATTCGTAAGCAGATTGAAACCACCACCAGCGACTACGACTGCGAAAAGCTCCAGGAACGCTTGGCGAAACTCGCCGGTGGCGTTGCTGTGATCAAGGTCGGTGCCGCAACTGAAGTCGAAATGAAGGAAAAGAAGGACCGTGTGGACGACGCTATGCACGCAACGCGTGCCGCTGTCGAAGAAGGTATTGTTCCGGGTGGTGGCGTTGCCCTCATCCGTGCTGCCAAGGCTATCGATGCCCTCAAGCTCACGAATGATGACCAGAAGACGGGTGCCGCCATCATCAAGCGCGCCATCGAAGAACCGCTCCGCCAGATTGTGACGAACGCTGGCCTCGAAGGTTCCGTGGTCGTGAACAAGGTCAAGGAAGGCAAGGACGGCTTTGGTTACAACGCCAAGACCGACACCTACGAAGACCTCATCAAGGCTGGTGTGATTGACCCGGCCAAGGTGACCCGCACGGCTCTCAAGAACGCAGCCTCCATCGCTTCCATGATTCTCACCACCGACTGCGTGGTTGTCGAGAAGAAGGAACCGAAGCCGGCCGCAGCTCCTGCCATGGATCCGTCCATGGGCATGGGCGGCATGATGTAATCGGTTGAGCTTTAGCTATTAAAAAGGGCGGCCTTCAAGGCTGCCCTTTTTGTATATCAAATTGCGGTTAATTTATCTGAACTTTACCGCAGTTCCATATACGGTGACTTCTGCAGCTGCGGCCATGATTTCGGAGGTGACGAAACGCACTTCGATAATAGCGTCTGCGCCTATCATCACTGCTTCTCCCATCATGCGTTCTGTAGCAATGCGCCTTGCGTCATTTAAAAGTTCGGTGTATCCCTTCAGCTCTCCGCCGATAATCGTCTTGAGTCCAGCGAATACATCGCGGACAACGTTTTTTGATACGACAACGCTTCCTTTTACCAATTGCAGGGTTTCCAATTCTTTTCCGGAAATAAAGTCTGTAGTAACGAGGATCATGATATGCTCCTGAATGAATTTGTTCATAATATACATTATTGACATCTGCCCCATCAATATCAAAATCTGTTTTGTGAATGTGTAAAATACAGAGATTATTTTGTTTGTTGTGAAAATGTTGAGAATAAGCATTTTGTAGTATTTTAACTCGTTATTTATCAATGAGTTACGCGCTTTTTTTACTTGAAAATTGCTGTTTTTGACTTAAAATCGCCATTTTTCGGGGAATTTTGAATCTTCTACCCCTTCATTTTTTGTCAAGGGATTGTTCAAAATTTTTCTGTGGATAAAATGTGAAAACCATAGGGAGAATAGTTGATTTCACCTGTGAGTAAAGGGGGCTTTTTCGGGAAAAAAAAGGACAGAAAATGGGTATACAAGAAAAGTGGCTTTTTTGCTCCAAAAAAGGGCCTAGAAATTATTTATTGAAAAATGGATTTTTTCCTCTATTCCATTAATTAGTTTTGAAACCCCTAAATGTTTTTTTTGTCTTTATTGTTTTTGGTGGATTGTGGTTGATACGGTTTCTTTATTAGATGATGTTGCTTCTCCCTGGGAGTCGGTGCTCCAGGTTATTCGCTCGGAATGCAGCGATTGGGGCTTGACGATTCTGGATGCCATTGGCTACGAAGGTTTTTTTGATGGCTATGCTTGTTTGACGGCTCCGGATAAGTTCCGTGAGACATGGCTGGACAGTCACTATGGTGAATTATTGCGTAGGACTTTTGCTCAAGTTCTTGGGTCTGCATTTAAGGATTATCGCGTTCGTTTGTTGATGGCCTCGGAACCTGCTCCCGAAATGAAGTTGGGAGCGGCGAGCATTCCTCAGGTTGTGATTCAGGCGGCAAAGCAGGCCGCTGCAACATCCGGGGTAGTCAAGAAGAATCCTGCTTTTGAGAATCGCCTGTATTCTCGGTATACTTTTGAAAATTTTGTGGAAGGCAGTTGCAATTCTACTGCACTCCGCGCTTGCGAAACGGTGGTGGAAAATCCTGGCGATATGGCCATGAATCCTTTGCTGGTTTATGGAGCTTCCGGCCTTGGAAAAACACATTTGTTGCAAGCCATTGCCGCAAAATTGCAGGCAACCAAGAAGCATTTAAAGGTGGTGTACTGCCAGGCGTATGAATTTTTGCGCGCCCATGTGGCCATTGCGGAAAATGCCAAGCGTGGCGCACACGATAAGGCCAAAGAACTGACGGCATTTTTCCATGAGCGCTTTGAGGAATGCGATGTGCTCCTCATAGACGATGTGCAACTGCTGGAGAAGGGAATCAAGACCCAGAAGCGTTTGGCTTATCTCATTCGTAAACTTCGTAGTCTCGGAAAGCAGGTTGTGCTTTCTTGCGATAGACATCCCAGCGCCTTCAAAAAGCTTGCCGAAGGCGAGCAACTCCCTAAGAGTTCTTCCATTCCGCGGTTGACGGAAAATCTGTTGACGCCTCTGGAAAGCTGTGTGGCGGTGGGCCTGGATGAACCGGATTTGAATACGCGCATGGGCGTTGTGCAAATGAAGTCTGAGAAGATTCCTTTTGTGGAGAAGGATAGGGAAGAGATTTGCCGCTACCTCTCTATGGCTCCCCGTAGCAATGTTCGCTTGCTGGAAGGCTTGCTTAGCCAAATCCGTGCGGTGTATTCCTTGGGAGGAACGGAACTGACGCTTCTATCTGTAAAGCAGATCGTGGGTGCGCAGCATGGGGAGGAAGATGCCCCGCTGACTTTGAAGAGCATTGCCGAGGCTGTTGCGTCGCACTTTAATGTGGATTTGCTGGTGCTTTCTTCAAAGCGTCAGGATGCGGGCGCTAGTCTTCCGCGCAAGATTGCCATGTTCCTTTGCCGCGAAATGACAACGGAATCCCTCCAGAAAGTGGGGGCGATGTTCAATCGTGATTATGCCACGGTGATTGCCTCAATTCGTTCGCTGGGTAAGCAGATGGATAAGGATGCGGCTTTGGCGCGCCGGGTAAGCGATATTCGCTACATGCTGGAAACCTGATCCACTTTCCCAATTCCCATTTTTGTCCCGTTTGGGCAGAATTTTTTGTAAAAGCTTTAAGTTTTTGGCGAAAAAACTGTAATTTTATCTGTTTTTCGGAATGCTTTAGAAAATAGAGAGTATTTTTAGGAAAAAGAGGTGTTTATGAAAAAAGCTTTTTTGTGGACAGGTTGTTTAGTTGCGTCCCTGGCGCTGGTTGCTTGCGGTGATAGCAGCAATAATTCGGAATCCAACATCGATTTTGACGAGGACCTTTCGTCGTCGGAGGAGTCTTCCTCCTCTGAAGGGGAATCTTCAAGTTCTATCGATTTAGGTTTGCCTGATGGTGCTCGTGCAGCCACTTTGGAAGATTTGGGAAAATACTACGTCATCGAAGTGAACGGTGCAACGCTGCATATGGCGACGGGTATCAAACAGGGCCTGTTCTCCTTCTGGGTGGTGGGGGCCCCGGTAGATACAGGGAAGGTTGCGGTAGTCTCTAATTTCAATAATGGATTTATTGATGTAAATGCGAATACATTGGCTGTTTCCATGATTGGTGTTGATGATGAAAAGTTTATTCTGAATCAACTGCAAGAAGGAAAGTTGAAGTTTAAACTGCAATTTGCCGTTCAGGATGAGGAACTCATTTATTCTGTAGATGGTGGCGATTTTAAGCCTGCAAAGGTAGAACAGGTGAAAAAGGATGAATCTGCTATTACAGATGCGGAAAAATTGGATGGGAAACGCTTTACTTGTGGAACGGGTGACACAACTACGGTGTATAGCTTCTACAAGGGTCGTTATGTTATGGAGCGTGTGGCCGGGGGAGATACGATTTCCTGGAATGCGGGTTATGCAGATATTCATAGGGGACTGCTTTTGATGAAGATGCAGTTCCGTTCTGGTCCGGATCGCACCATGTGGTCTGTGAAGGTAGCTTCTGATCTCAGCACTATTGGCGATGCAAGCTGCAAGAATTCTGATTTCTCCTATAAGGCTATTGCGGCAAAAGAGATTCAGGGCGAGTGGAGCTTTTATGACGAATCTGCCAAATTAAATTGGGACTTGAACTTGCAGCCTTCAGGAGAATACCAACTATTTGCCGGTAATGGCAATGTGGAACAGAATACGGGAACGTGGGACATCTACGGAGACGTTCTTTTCTTTGGTATAGAAGAAGTAAAAACGGCTCCCGAGGTTACTGGCCCAAGGGCTGACGGACTTGTTATTGGTATAAAGGGAAGAGTTTCTGATTTCAAGGCAGAAAGTGGATTTACTTTCAATCACACGGAAACTAGTTCTCCGACCATTCCTAAACAGTGGGGCGCTCCTGTTTACGATGAGTAGTATTTGGAGGACGGCGAAGTTCGCTGGTTTAGCCTAGGCTAGCCGAACAAATCCATTTGACCGCTGCTGGGATTCGTTCCAGCAGTTTTTTTGTTTGCGGTGGCGACGAGGCTTATCTCGGGCGTAGTGCTGCTGACTTCGGGCGCAGAACTGCCTGCCTCGGGCGCAGAACTGCCTGCCTCGGGTGCGGAGTCTGCATCCGCCTCGGCGATTTGCGCCAGGAGCCAGGCCTCGTCATGAACGGGAATGCCAAGCTCATTTGCTTTGGCAAGCTTACTGCCGGCGGCATCACCTACCAAGACCCAGCTGGTCTTTTTGCTCACGGAGCCGCTGACTTTTCCGCCGTTTTCTTCAATGAGTTTGCGGGCATCGTCGCGGTCTAATGTGGGGAGAGTTCCCGTGAGGACTGCGGTCTGCCCCTGGAATAGCGTTTTTACAACGCCTTTGAATTCGGTACACAGTCCGAGAGCGATGAGTTCGTTCACTTCGCGGGTGTAGCGGTCCGTATGGAAGAAGTCGTAGACGCTTTTCCCGATGCGTTCGCCTACATCGGTGACGTTTTGCAGTTCTTCTGCGGTTGCGGTGCGGATGGCTTCCAGATTCCGGAAGTGCTTTGCCAGATTGCGGGCGCTGGTGCGGCCCACAAAGCGGATGCCGAGACCATGCAGCAGATGTTCCAGACTCTGCTCCTTGGATTTCTGGATGGCGTCATAGACGTTCTTCGCGCTCTTTTTTGCCATTCGCTCCTGAGATTCGATATCTTCCTCAGTGAGGCGGTAGATGTCCGAAATTTTTGAGACTTTGCCGGATTCCAGAAGGCTTGCGATGAGGCTTGGGCCCAGGTTTTCGATGTTCATGGCCTCGCGGCTCACGAAGTGCTCGAAGAGACATTGCACCATGGCTTTGCAGTGGAGGTTTTCGCACCGGAGAATGACTTCGTCATCGATGTGGGTGAGAGGTTCGCCGCAAACAGGGCAGTTTTCGGGTGCGGTAACCGGGAGCGCGCCTGCGGGCCGGAGTTCCGCTTTTACGTCGGTAATTTTCGGGATGATTTCGCCACCCTTCTCAACGCCGACGGTATCGCCAAAGTGGAGTCCTAGTCGCGCAACTTCGTCAAAGTTGTGGAGGGTGGCGCGCTTCACCGTGGTTCCCGCCAACCGCACGGGTGCGAGGTTTGCTACAGGCGTCACTGCACCGGTGCGGCCCACCTGAAATTCCACGGAGAGGAGCGGCGTGTAGGCTCTCTCTGCCTTGAATTTGTATGCAATCGCCCAACGGGGGCTTTTGGATGTAGTGCCCAAAGCCTTTTGATGCTGAAGGTTGTTCAGCTTTACCACCATGCCGTCAATATCGAAGGGGAGGCTGTCGCGGCTTTCGCCAATCTTTTCAGAAATCCGCATGATTTCGGCGGAATCATCAGCTGTCCAGAAATCATTTGTCTGAAATCCTAGCTTTTTTAGCTGCAGTAGATTTTCTTCATGGGTGGCGTTGCTGCTCTGGGGAATGTGATACGCCAAGAAACGCATGGGACGCGTTTTGCATTCGCTCACATTCTTCAACTTCAAAGAACCCGCTACCGTATTCCGCGGATTCTGGAAAATCTTTTTTCCTTCCAAGACAAATCGCTCGTTCAGTCGCTCGAAGGCTTCCCGCTCCATGTAGACTTCGCCGCGAACCTCGAAAGTTCCTTGGGGAATGTCCTTCGGGTCGCACTTCAATTTTCTCGGGTCCAATACCTCGGGAATGTCTGCAATGGTAAGCGCATTCAGCGTTACGTCATCGCCCTGCGCGCCATCGCCGCGGGTTGCAGCCTGCTTCAAACGCCCATTCTCATAGACGATGCTGAGGCTCACGCCGTCAATTTTCCGCTCGCAAATCCATTTGGCGGCGCGGTTCTTGCCGGCGACATCCGAGCGTTCCTGGTTTGCGGTTGAGCCCATTTCTGCCAACCCATTTTCTGCTGCCTGGATGAATTCCTCCATCTCCTCGGCGCTGTAGACGTTGGCGATGCTCAGCATGGGGACCAGGTGGCTCACCTTAGCAAAGTCGTTGACGAGATCGCTTCCCACTTTTTTGGTGAGGCTGTTTGCGCCGCTCAGTTCCGGGTAGAGGCGCTCCAAGGTTTCAAGCTCTTTCAGACCGAAGTCGAAATCCTGATCGCTCATGGGCGAAACGCCGTCCTGGTAATACAGGCGGCTGGCTTCTTCCAACTGTTTTTTCAGTTCACTATAGCGTAGAAAATCGTCTTCCTTGGACATGCCCATAATATAGCAAGATGAGGTGCGTTTTTTAAGGATGAACGGGACGTAGGGTGCCCCTATTATTTTTATCTTTGGAATATGGCGTTTTTGAGAAAAATGTTTGTTTTGGGGTTGATCTTTTTGGCGGTTGGCATGGCTTCCGCTGCGGATGCGATTTCTCAAGACACCCTTCAAAGCGTGCCACGGGGCTATTTCCAGTTGGGAATGGACGTCAATCTTGGTTTCAATGGTGGCCCTACAGATCCTGAATTTGCGGCAGATACGGTGGACCGCTACAACAACAGCAAAAATTGGCGGGGCCTTCAGATTCCTCTGGAAACGGGCCGAATGTATGAGGAACGGGTGGAGCCTTTCTTCATGGTTTCCCTCCGTTCGGGCTATAAAAATTTTCATGTGCTGGTGGAACTCCCTCTCCGCAAGGATTTGGAAGCCTGGTATCAGGACGATTTGAAGACAAACGTCACCTACAAGCCCAGTGAATTGGACATCAACGTTCCCATCAATGCCTACGGCCTCTGGAATAACGATGTGGGCTATGTGAAGTTCGGTCGTTTTGATGTAAAGGATTTGATGGTTTCGGAAAATGACATCTTGATTGGCGGCGCGCCTTACCATGATGGTGTCCGTTGGCATTTTGCGCCTTCCATTTTCCGCTATGACTTTATGCTCAGTTCCCTGAACCCGTGGCTGCATGGCGATGTGATGAACCACGAGACGGGATGCCCTCCTTACGGCACGGAGGCTTACGCGCAAAAGTGTACGGAGTTTGACAAGCAGGTCCCTAATCAGCGAAATCGCGTTTATACAGAGAACGTGAAAAATTTGGTGTTCCATCGTTTTGGTGTGGAGACCAAGCATTTCTGGGCTTACGTGATTGAGGAAAGCATGGTGGGTGGAAAGGAATTGGAATTCCGCTCCATAAGCCCCTTCATTTATTGGCACGATAATTATGCCACGGGATATACTTCCGCCATGACATCTCTGGAATTGGGACTTACTCCTATCAAGGGTGCCCGTTTTTATGGCCAGATGAACATGGAGGATTTGAATAGCCCCGTAGGCGAGGACGATGATAAGGAGACTAGCCGCTCCGTCATCAACTACATGGTGGGCTATTCTCAGGAACTTCCGACGAAACGCTATGGAACTTTCTCCTGGCGCTTTGATGTTGTGCGCACGGATCCGGTGGCCAACAATTCCCGCCTGCCACTGTTGAAATACACCAGCCGCCGCCTCTATCGCAGCAACTATCGCGAGCAGGATGATAAGGATTACGCTGACGCCTACTTTGTGGATTACCCTATCGGGTATCGCCGCGGTGCAGATGCCTTGGATATGTGGCTGAATTTGGGTTGGAAGTACAAAAATCAACAGCTGGATGTGACTTTGGCCTGGCTTCGTCAGGGCGATAAGGAAATGTATACGGACTATGACGTGGCTCTGGATGCCGATAAGAATTCCACTTCTGGTGTGGAGGAGGCGCAGTACGTTTTGGATGTGCTGTACCAGATGCAGGTGAATTCCTGGTTTGCCTTCTACCTGGGTGGTGGGGCCCGCATCTACGACAACTTCGCCCATGTAGCAGGAGATGAAGGCTGCGATGGCTGGCTCCGTTCCGGCATCAAGATGAACTTCAATCCTGTGGATGTTAGGTTTTAAGGGATAGTGGTTATGTATCTCATCGTTGGACTTGGAAATCCTGGAACGCAGTATTCAAACACGCATCACAACGCTGGTTTTATGGCTGTGGAAAAACTGGCGGATTCCAGCAAGGAATGGAAGTCGGAGCATAAGGCCCTCACCATGAAAGTGAACATTGCTGGCGAGGAGTGCCTGCTCGTGAAGCCCCAAACCTTCATGAACCTTTCGGGCGAGGCCGTGCAGGCGCTCATGACTTGGTACAAGGTGAAGGTGGACCACCTGCTGGTTTTCAGTGATGACATCAATCTGGACGTGGGTCGCATCCGCTGTCGCGCGAATGGCAGTCACGGCGGTCAGAATGGCCTCCGGAACATCATCGAGAAGGTAGGGGACCAGTTCCCGCGGATTCGTTTTGGCGTAGGGAAGTGCCCGCCCAAGTTTGAACTCAGTAACTGGGTGCTGGCGAAGTTCTCGCCGGAAGACCGCCCGCTGTTTGAAGATGCCATTGCAAAAGTCCCTGCCCTAGTGGAATGCTATTTCAAGCGTGGCATGGAAGAATGCATGCAGCGCTACAACGGGAAGTAGTTTTCCTTTTTGCTTTTGACACGGCTCTCACCTTTTTCTATACTTTCCACGCAAAAAGAGGTAACTCATGAAAATTTTGCCCGAAGCTTTGACGTTTGATGACGTACTGCTTGTTCCGGCTGAATCCTCCGTCTTGCCGTCCCAGACCGACGTGAGCACTCAGCTCGCCCCGAATATTAAGCTGAACATCCCTATCATTAGTGCTGCCATGGATACCGTGACAACTGCACCTTTGGCTATTTCCCTCGCTCTCCAGGGTGGTCTTGGCATCATCCACAAGAACATGAGCATCGAGGAACAGGCGGAAGAAGTCCGCAAGGTCAAACGTTGGCAGTCTGGTATTGTGGTGGACCCGGTGACGCTGGATGCAGATCAGCCTGTTTCTGCCGCTTTTGAACTCCGCGCCCGTAACAAGGTGAGTGGTTTCCCCATTCTTTCCAAGGGGAAATTGGTGGGCATGCTTACTAGCCGCGACCTCCGTACCATTACGGACATGAGCGTGAAGATTAGCACGGTGATGACCAAGAAGCCCATTACTGCTAGCCCCAAGGTGAGTCTTGCCAAGGCTAAGGAAATCCTTGCTACGAACCGCATCGAGAAGTTGCCGCTGGTGGATGCCTCTGGTGCCCTCAAGGGCCTTGTCACCATGACAGACATTTTGAAGCGCGAAAGCAACCCGAATGCTAGCCTCGATAAGAACGGCCAACTTTTGGTGGGTGCCGCTGTCAGCACTTCTGCAAATACTTTGGACCGTGTTGCCGCCCTGGTGGACGCCGGCGTGGATCTGTTGATTATCGATACGGCTCACGGCCATCACATTGGCGTGCGCAACATGGTGAAGACGGTTCGCAAAAAGTATCCGAAGCTCACGATTTGCGCGGGCAACGTCTGCACGGCCGAGGCTGTGACGGAACTTGCCAAGTGCGGTGCAAACATCGTGAAGGTTGGTATCGGTCCTGGCTCCATTTGTACCACGCGCATTATTGCTGGCGTTGGCTACCCGCAGTTCTCTGCTGTGGTGGAGTGCGGTAAGGCTGCACGCAAGGCTGGCGTGAAGATTATCGCTGACGGTGGACTCAAGTACTCTGGCGACATCGTGAAGGCGTTGGCCGCCGGTGGCAACGCCGTGATGGTGGGTTCCCTCTTTGCTGGTACGGAAGAAGCTCCGGGCGAAGTGATTCTCGCCGATGGCCGTAGCTACAAGAGCTACCGCGGCATGGGCTCCCTCGGTGCTATGAAGGCTGGCTCCGCTGACCGCTACTTCCAAGGTGGCGTGCAGGAACCCCGCAAGTTTGTTCCGGAAGGCATTGAAGGCCGCGTGCCGTACAAGGGCCCGCTCCGCGATACGGTTTACCAGCTCATTGGCGGTATCCACTCTGCAATGGGTTATGCCGGCGCTGCTAATTTGGATGAACTCTACAAGAAGTCTACCTTCGTCCGCATTACGGGCGCAGGCCTCCGTGAATCTCACCCGCACGATGTGACCATCACGAAGGAAGCTCCGAACTACCGTAGAGACTAGGATGCGCTTGGGGCGCAGAAATTGACTGCGTTCAGAACGTCAAAAATTTGAAAGGCCTGCGAGAAATCGCAGGTCTTTTTACTTTGGACGATGACTGCGCGGCGATTAGAACGGGAACAGGAGTCCTGCGCCGTAGGGTATCTTGAAGTCGTCGCTGTCCAGGTAGCCGGAGTTCTTGTTCATGTGGAGGTAGTAGCCTCCTTCGCCGGCGTAGAATTCAAAGCCCGCTTCGATGTAGAGGCCCATGTGAGCCATGAAGAGGACTTCGCCACCGATGCCGACCACCGTTCGCCAGTAGTTGACGGATTCGTCGTAATCCTCGTAGTTCCCGCGGCTGTTGCGGCGCTCGCGCTCATATTCCCCATGCATCCAGTCGGCGGTGAGGAAGAAGTAGAAGTAGCGCATTGCCATGGGATAGTATTGGACCGAGGCTCCGATTTGCAGAAGTTCGTCGGTGTAGTCCGTGAAGTGGACGCCTACATTTAACTCCTCCTGAAATACGATGTATTCCAGAGAGACGATGCCGCGGCTTGGGGAATGAAGCCCGGCGGTAACTTGATAGCGGTAGATGGGATTGTCCCGAGAATACTTGCGACGAGGCTGACTGTCGGAGGACATGTCCTTCTGGCCGTCGTAGAGGACGAGGCCTTCGCCTCTTGACGAGGATGAGGCGAGGGAGTCTGCGGCTAAGGAATCTGCCAGCGCAGAGTCTGCGAGGGCTGTGTCGCTAGGCGCTTCGTCAAGAGGATTGCGTGCGAAGAAGTCATATTCCGAGGAAGAGGATTCCTCGGAGGATGAAGATGAAACTTCTTCCGCGGAGGAAGACGAAACTTCGACAACTTCTGCTGGAGATGTTTCCGCTGGCATGGAATCTGCCGGAGCCAGAACTTCATCTTCCGCAAAAGCGGCTACAGCACAAAACAGGGCCGCGGCTATAACCTTCGAAAAGCCTTTCAAGCCAACCCCTTATTTGTTCAGGGCTTCCGTTGCGGCGGCAACGGAGAGAAGGTCTGCTTCCTGGAAGGGCTTGCCAATCCACTGAAGTCCAACGGGGAGTCCGCCCGCCTTTCCACAGGGGACGCTTACGCCGGGGAGGCCGGAGAGGTTCAGGCTCACGGTGTAGATGTCGGAGAGGTAAACGGCCATGGGGTCGCTCTCGTTCATGCCGCATTTGAGCGGAAGGCCAGGCATGGTGGGGCTTGCGATGACGTCGCAGCTTTCGAAGGCCTTGGTGAAGTCGTCGGTGATGAGACGGCGGACCTTTTGCGCCTGCACGTAGTAGGCGTCGTAGAAGCCTGCGCTAAGGACGTAACTGCCCAGAAGAATGCGGCGCTGCACTTCCTTGCCGAAGCCTTCGCTGCGGGACTTTGCGTAGAGGTCGAAGAGTTTGCGGGCGTCCTTGCTGCGGTAGCCGTAGCGTACGCCGTCGTAGCGGCTCAGGTTGGAACTGGCTTCTGCGGTGGCGATGATGTAATAGCTGGAGACGGCGAATCCGATGTGGGGGAGGCTCACTTCCTTGAGTGTGGCGCCTTCCGCTTCCATCTTCTTGAGCATGCCGTCGATGGCTGCCTTGCATTCCGGGTCCAGACCTTCACCGAAGTATTCCTTGGGAACGCCGACGACCTTGCCCTTCACGCCTGCATCCAGCTTGGCGCCAAAGTCTTCCGTGGGGCGGGTGCTGGTGGTGTTGTCGTGGGGGTCGATTCCGCAGATGGCGCTGAGGAGCGTGGCGCAGTCGGCGGCGTTAGTGCCGAAGGGGCCAATCTGATCGAGAGAGCTGGCGTAGGCCAGGAGCCCGTAGCGGGACACACGGCCGTAGGTGGGCTTGAGGCCCACAACCCCTGTGCACGCGGCTGGCTGACGGATAGATCCACCGGTATCGGAGCCCAGTGCGCAGGGCACCGTGCCACTGGCAACGGCTACGGCCGAACCGCCGGAGGAACCGCCCGGCACGCGGGATTCGTCCAGAGGATTCTTCACCGGGCCAAAGTAAGAGCTTTCGCTGGAAGAACCCATGGCGAATTCGTCCATGTTGGTCTTTCCGACGATGATGGCGCCTGCGGCTTCCAGCTTTTCGACAGCGGTAGCGGTGTAGGGTGCCACAAAATTTTCAAGAATCTTGGAAGCCGCCGTAGTGCGGGAACCTTCCAGGCACATGTTGTCCTTGATGGCCACGGGAATGCCGTCCAGAGCGCCAAGAGATTTCCCTTCGGCGCGGCGCTTGTCGCTTTCCTTCGCCTTGTCCAGAGCCCGTTCGTTCAGAACAGAAATGTAGGCGTTCAAATTCTTGGTTGCATCAATCTTTTTTAGAGAATCTTGTACGAGAGCTTCGGCAGAAACTGCGCCACTGGCGAGCTTTGCCTGTAAATCTTGAATCGAGTCCATTAACGATTTCCTCCGGACCACTTCATAATGTAGATGGAAATAATCATGCCGATGACGCTCACCACGTTAATCTTGAGACCGAATCCCAGGGCGAGTTTGATCAGGTACAAATCGAGAATCACAGGTTGCGCCTTGTCGCCGGGGAAGCCGAGATTCAGGTCGAAGGATGCCACGAAGAAGTTGCGGACGATGTTGTCGTAGCCGCCAGCGTTCATGAGTTCACCCAGTTCTCCGAAGAGAAGGCCCAGAGCTTCGCCAAGCACTCCGCCGATGATGAGGCCGAGCACGATGAAAAGGACGAGACGTCCAAAAGTATTCCGATTTGCCATGTTTTGCAATATAGTAAAACTCCCGACAGTCATGCTGGGGTAGGCCCCCTGCAATTCCCCTCCCGCGAGTCATGCGGGGGTATGGCAACGGCATCCAGTGAAAATATTTTCATTTTTCTGTGTGAATTTTGCCCTAAAAAAGCGTCTATAAGGTTGTGGGCTCAAATGTGAGTCTGCCGCCGACCGGGCGATTCCCGGCAAAAGGAAGTTTTAATGCAAAACAACGAAAAACAGAACGAAACATGCGTTTCAAGTAATCTCGAACCATACCTGGCGAAAGATGGAGATGCGCACCCATACGCAAGCCTCCTAACGGATTTGACCTTCAAGAAGGCTTTCAATCCGGACAATGAAACCAGCCGCAAGACCCTTGTGGCCATGCTGAACGACATTTTGGGACCACAACTCGTTTCCCCTATAAAATCTGTCCGCACACGGAATGTGGAGCAGAACGCAAGTGGCAGTGGCATCAGCCGCACCGCAATTTTTGATTTGCATTGTGAAGACGACAAGGGTGAGCTCATCGAAATTGAAGTTCAGATTCGCAAGATGACGAACTTCATGAAGCGGCTGGGTTACTACGCAAGCCAGATGGTGTCGGACCAGGGCAATCCCGGAGACTGGAATTTTGAGGTGAAGCCCGCGTTTCTCATTGCGTTCAGCCGATACAAAATTTTTGATGACGGAAAGGCCATTCATCGCCTGACGACAACGGATATCGAGACCCACAAGCGTCTCTTGGATAGCTACAACTACACCGTTATCGAGCTCTCCAAGGTTCCGCCACGGTTGCCTGCCACGGAGGAAGAAAAATGGCTGTTCTTGTTCCGTTATCTGGACCAGCTGAAAACAGTGCCTCCGGAAATTGACAGCGAGAAGTTCAGGGCCTTGCTTTTGAGTTGCAAAATATCTAGATTGAACCGAGAGGAATTTCAGGAGTATCGGAAAGTGTACCACGCTGTTTTTGACCATAACGCCATGAAGGAAGGATTCTTCGAGGAGTTCGCCGAGGAAATCAACCAGAAGGTGGAAGAGGCTGCTTCGGCAAAGGCCAGGGAAATGGCCAAGGGAATGCTTACTAAAAAGATTCCTGTTGCTGACATTTGCCAAATTTCAGGTCTTTCCGAAGCAGAAATCCTCGCGCTGTAGGCTCTTCCCCGCGATTTTTCTCCCACGTGTCATGCTGAGGCAGAACCCCTGCATTTAGTGCAGTGTTCTGCGCGGGGTTTGCGCGGAACATTGCCCTAGGATGAAGGGGTTGGCTATGGATTCCAGTTGATGGGCGCGAGGCCTTTGCTTTCGAGGTAGGCGTTTGCCTTGCTGAAATGCTTGCAGCCGAAGAACCCACGGTAGGCGGAAAGCGGGCTCGGATGCGGCGCCGTGAGAATCAGGTGCCCGCGATTGGGTGCCACAAGAACCTGCTTTTTGATGGCGAAACTTCCCCACAGGAGGAACACCAGGTTTTCCCGCGTTTGGGAAAGCCGTTCGATGATGGTGTCCGTGAACTGCTGCCAGCCGATGCCAGCGTGGCTTGCGGCCATGTGGGCCCGCACCGTGAGGGAAGCGTTCAGCAGCAGTACGCCCTGCTTTGCCCAGTTTTCCAGGTTCCCGTGAGGGGGCGGAGTGATGCCCAAGTCGTCGTGGAGTTCCTGGAAGATGTTGATGAGGGAGGGGGGTGGTTCGATGCCCATGGGGACGGAAAAACAGAGGCCGTGAGCCTGGCCCGGATTGTGGTACGGGTCTTGTCCGATGATGACCGCCTTCACCTCGTTTACGGGGCAAAAATCCAGAGCCGCAAAAATCTTGGAGCCAGGAGGATACACCGCGTGGCCCGCGGCTTTCTCTTGCAAAAGCTTTTCTTTAATTTGTTTGAAATAAGGCTGCTCGAACTGATCGCCTAAAAGATTCAGCCAGGATTCTTCAAGTTTTACGGACATGGTGATAATCTACATAGAAAAATGCGAAGATAGCAGTGAAAAAATGTAACGTTATACTTTTTTCGCTAGAATTGCAACCTTTTCGCCAGCAGCACGGGTGTAGAAAAGGATTGCTTCATTTTTGCCGCGGGCTTTTAACCGCTTGATTTCTGCATCGGGGTCCAATTTTACGCCCCGAAGTTTCAGGGTAAGTTTCCCGATATCATGCTTTTTCAGCATGGCGCGGACGGCACTGCTAGAAATTTCGCTGTGGTCTAACACCTCGTAGCTTGTAAATGCGGGGCTGGGGAGGGGCGTATCGCTTGTGACGTAGGCGATTCCTTCTGAAATCAGGTGGGCGTTGGGGCTTGCGACCTGGGCCACGCTTCCAAATAGGTGGCTCCGAATCAAAAGGGCTGTGGGTTCAGAAAGATACTTTGCCAAATCGCCTACAGGGAGGTCGGAATCGCTGGTGGCATTCCGAAAACTGCGTTCGCAGCCGGGCAAATCCTTCTCCGCATTCTTGTTGGAACGGGTTTGGATTTCTGTCAGCGTGCCGCACCATTCCGCGGCAGTGTCGCCAGCCGTTTTGACCAGATTGCCGTTTTTATCCACCATGACGGCGCGAACTTTTCCTGGATTTTTTGCCAGTTCCCCAAACAGCACCAGGCATTCGCGGCAATCGGAATGGGAACCGATGTAGATGACTTCGCAATCTGCGGGAATTTCTTTCGTAGGGTAGCCGGGAGGGAGTTTCGCCATTCCGCCTTTGTAATGCGTCGCAATTTCCAGAACTTCGGCGAAAGTTGGCGTGAGGTTCCGCAAATCCCGCTGGTTTTCGCCATCGATTGCACGACGTGCAGGGTCGATGGTGAAGTAATCGGCAGTTGCTGCGCCCGAGTTGACGGTGCGGGCGTCGGCTTGCAAAACTTTTCCTGCGTCCGTGCCGCGCATGATTCCGCAGTTGTAGCGGTACATGGCCAAGCGGTTTTCGTCCAAATCCACGCCGACGACGTTTAGTTCTGATGGCAGAAAGAAGCTGTCGCCACCCATGCCGCAGCAGAGGTCATGAACGGTTTTGCCGGCTGCTTCGGCGCCACTGGGCCACAAATTGGATTTCCAGCGCCCGATGTCTTGGGCGGTACTTTGTTCCAGAGCCAGCTTGTCGCACAGGAGGAATTTGGCGCAGTCTTTACCCGCGCAATTTTTGCCACTCTCAATTTTTCCACCACGCGGATTTTCGCCATTCGTAGCGGCAAAAAACTTTTCCCGAAATTTCGGCACCAACTCCATGTAATCCATGATGGCGGCCCGCTCCTCGTTGCTGTAGCCCGCCTTGTTCAGCGCCGTAGACACCTGTAGCGCGTCCATCTTTTTCTGGATAGCCTGCTGTATGAATTCCTGAACGGAAGCGGATGTCAACAATTCTGCGGAGAACATAAGTTATGAATTGCGGTGCAGTTCCAGCACATAATCTGCTGCGTTGACAAAATCCTGAGCGTGCTCAATGGCGATAACGGTGTGGCCAGCGGTCGTCAAATCGCGAATGAGGTCCAGCAGATGCAGGATGTCTTTTTCGTGAAGCCCGCGGGCGGGCTCATCGAAGAGAAACAGCGTATTGGGCGCTTTTGCCCGAGCGAGGGCGATGGAAAGCCGCAGCCGAGCGCGCTCACCGCCAGAAAGGTGTGCTGTGGTTTGACCCAAGCGCAAATAATCCAGCCCGGTATCTACCAGGGGTTTTAATTTGTCTGCAAAAGGCTTCAAGTTTGTGAAGAGTTTGTAAGCTTTCCCTACTTCCATATCTAAAATGTCTGCGATGGAGAGGGATTTGAATCGCACTTCCAGAACCTCTTCCCGGAATCTGCGGCCTTGGCACACAGGGCATTCCGATTCTTCGTATCCGGAGGGGTCAAAAAGGGTGCCTTCGCCTTTGCAGTTTTCGCAGCGGCCGCCCGGCGTATGGGTGCTGAACTTGGTGGCGTTCCAGCCGCGGACTTTGCTTTCGGGCAGTTTGGCGAACAGGTCCCGCAGCAGGTTGCTAAGCCCGATGGCGCTGCACACGGTGCTGCGCTTGGAGCCGTGGAAATCTCCTGTGGTAAGGATTGAGAGGGCTTCGATGCCCAATGTGGCAAATTCTCCTTGCTCCGCCCGCTTGGCGATGTTTTCAAACAGCAAGGTGGATTTGCCGCTGCCACTTTGCCCGGTAATGACGCTGAATTTTTGCAGCGGGAAATTGGCGGAAACTTTTGCCATGTCGTAGAGGCAAAAGTCCTGGATCGCGATGGAGTGGGTGTCGCGGCTTTTATTGGCGGCGCAGTTATTGCCCGCGGTACGATTATTGCTTGCCGTGAGGTTATTGCTCGCGACGCTTTTTTTGCCCACGGAGCCTTGTTTCCTCGAATCCGCCAACTTCTTAATCCAACATCCCGTTGGCGACTCTGCATTTTCCAAAACTTTTTCCCGAGGCCCTTGGAACAATATTTCGCCACCTTTTTCTCCGGCGCCAGGCCCCATTTCGATGATGTAGTCTGCGCGACGGATGATTTCCGGATGATGCTCAATTAAGACCAGCGTGTTTCCGCGGCTCTGAATTTTCTTCAGCACTTTCCAAAGCTTTTCCACATCGGAACTGTGGAGCCCGCTGGCAGGCTCGTCCAGGCACACCAAAAGACCGTTCAAGAAGCCCGTAGAAAGGCTGGAAAGTTTGAGGCGTTGCAATTCGCCACCGCTGAGGCTTTGCCCGGAACGTCCTGACGTCAGGTATCCGATTCCCAGTTCGCAGATGGCGTCGATGCGGTCTAGAAGCGCATTGAAGGTGGGTGCAAATCGTGTTCCGATTTTATCGTCAAAAATGGAGTGGAGAATTTTTGGTAGTTCCTGGAATGGCGTGTTGAGAATCGTCTTCCAAGAGACCCCGGCGCGGTTCTTTTCTTCAGTAAGGTTTTGACCAGCAACGCCCGAGACCACGGCATTCAAAATTTCCGGTTTGAGCCTTAGCCCGCCGCACTTTTCGCAATTGCCTCCCGTTTCGTCCCCCCCAGTTCCATTGCAACTCGTGCAAGCGCAAATTTTGTTGTAGGGCGAAAAGGACCTTGCCTCCAAATTGGGCACAACTGCGCGGCTTTTTTTCGCGTGTTTCTTGTCGCCTTCGTTTTTGCAGCGGGGTGCCGTGCTGTAAATCTCGGTGGTGCCAGCCACATCCAGCGTGACAAGGGAGTGGGTGAGTTTCAGGGTGCCATCGACGGCTTCTGCAATGCGGGTCCGGGTGTTTTCCCGCACGATGATGCGGTCCACCACGATGTAGAATTCCTGGGGCTGAATCTTCTTTTCCGCGGGCGTTAAATCTGCCAAAGAATAGCTCACGCCGTCTGCCATGGCGCGGGTAAAGCCTTGGGCGAGAAACACTGCAGACAGCTTGTCCAAATCATTTTTCCCAGGCTCCATTTTTGCCAAGAATTGCAGTTTTGTCCCCTCGGGCTTCCCTGCAATGTGGCGGATAATCTCCTCGCGGGCGGTGCTCTCCATGGCTTCTCCGCAAACAGGGCACGCGGGCGTTCCGTAAGTCGCAAACAGAGTCTGCAAACCGTGATCGCATTCCGCGATGCTGAGGGCGTATGCCTTGGAATTAGCCTCCCCGTGGGTAGGGCCGATGGCAATGCTCGCCGGCAGCCCTTCCGTGCTATTGAGGGGAATGTTCCGCTTGCCGCCCAGCAAGTCTGCGGCAAAGGGCGAAAGCGTCTCCAGATAGCGTCGCTTGGATTCTCCGTGAAGCGTGTCCAGCACCAAGGTGGATTTTCCGCAGCCGGAGGGCCCGCAGACTACGGTAATCTTCCCTAGGGGGAAATCTGCATCCAGATTTTTCAGGTTATGGAGGCATGCTCCGCGAAGCTTGATGTAATCGGCCATGGAATTACAAATCGTCGGAAGTTGTGTTCCAGTTCCACACGCGCTTGCCCGCCTCGGGCCAGTGGCATATTGTCCACACCAGGCTGTTTCCGCAGAGGATGATGGACCAGACGCCAAACACCAGGAACATGACCAGCGGAATGAAGGCGAGAGAGCCGTAGAAAATGGACATGCGGGTCACCATGGCGGTCTGGATGAGCATGAGAATCTTCACGTAGATGATGATGGCAAACCAGGCGATGAACGTGACGAGAATGGAGGAACCCAGCAGGCGTTTCTTGGAGTAGGGACGGTGTCCCTTGGGCCTTGCAGGCAGGGCGTAAAGCATGAGGAAGATGAGGAGAAGTACTGCCACCTGGAACACAACGTACCAGAAGGCGGTGATGAGCACTTTCAATAATTCCGGAGAAAAATGCAGGCCATCCACGATGATCATGGAGAGTGCGTCTTGCACGTGGTTCACAAAGCCAGCAAACATCCCGATGAACCCTGCGCAGATGAGGAGGAAGGGCGTGTAGACCTTGATTTGCCGGATAAGCGTGCGGGAGGTCTTGTTTTCCCAAACCACGTTGAAGTTGGTTTCCAGACTGCCAAAGGAGAGGATGAAGGTGACGAACAAGCCGAGAGCACCGATGATTCCAAGCTTTCCGATGGGGATGTGTTCCGCGTTCTGCACGATGGAAATGATGGGGTCCACGGGCCAGTCCAGATTCAGCATGTCCAAGAGAATGGGCAGGTAGTCGGACATGAAACTTCCGAAGCCCACGGCAATGGTGATGGAGGTGAGCAGAATGAGGAGCGGCACCACGGCGAGGAATGTGGTGTAGGTGAGGGACGCCGCGCGGGTGAGTCCGTGATAATACAGGAAGGATTTCCCGGCGATGATGCTGATTTTGATGAAGTCAGGAGAACGGGCTGCGATATTATCGAACAGCCACTCCCATGAGAAGTTTTTCCACCAATTCGGCATTTTGCCCAAATTTAGAAAAAAAAGTCCCTAGTTTTTTGTTTGGCTTTGCCACACCCTAAAAAACAGTCGTAAAACGCAACTTGTTGAGGTTCAAAGGGTTAGCGGCGGCCGTCAATTTTTTGCCAGGAATGTACGTAATTGTTCCAACCCAAATCCCATAAAAAAACGTTCAAAAATCGGCTTTATAATGCTATCTTTGGGGTGTAAAATTTCAAGGAGCGATAATGCTTAAATCAACATTGCAACAGACAGACCCAGAAATCTACAACATCATCCAGAAGGAAGCCGAACGCCAGGAATATGGCATCGAACTGATTGCTTCCGAAAACTACACCAGCAAGGCTGTGATGGAAGCTATGGGTTCCGTCCTCACCAACAAGTACAGTGAGGGTTACGTGGGCAAGCGTTACTACGGTGGTAACGAAGTCATCGACGAGATGGAAGCCCTCGCCATCGAACGTTGCAAGAAGCTCTTTGGTTGCGACCACGCCAACGTGCAGCCCCTTTCCGGCTCTCCGGCAAACGCCGCTGTCTATTTCGCCGTCCTCAAGCCGGGTGACAAGGTCCTCGGCCTCAAGCTCGACCACGGTGGACACCTTTCTCACGGCCATCCGGTGAATTTCTCCGGCATGCTCTACAACTTCGTGCAGTACGAAGTGGAGCAGGAAACTGGCCGCATCAACATGGACAAGGTTCGCGAAATCGCTCTCCGTGAAAAACCGAAGATGATTCTCGCCGGCTTCTCCGCCTACAGCCGCAACCTGGACTGGAAGAAGTTCAAGGAAATCGCCGACGAAGTTGGCGCTCTCACCATGGCTGACATTTCCCACGTCGCTGGCCTCATCGCTGGTAAGGCAATCGAATCTCCGGTGCCGTACTTCGACATCGTGACGACCACGACCCACAAGACTCTCCGCGGCCCCCGTTCCGCTATCATCATGTGCAAGGACAAGATGATTCAGAAGATGGTGAAGGGCGAAATGAAGGAAGTTTCCCTCGCCAAGGAAATCGACAAGGGGCTCTTCCCGGGTATGCAGGGTGGTCCCCACGACCATATCAACGCCGGTAAGGCTGTTGCATTCCTCGAAGCTTTGCAACCGGAATTCCAGGAATACGCAAAGAACATCATCAAGAACGCAAAGGCCATGGCTGACGAACTCATGAAGCTCGGCTACAAGATTATCAGTGACGGTACCGACAACCACCTCATGGTGGTGGACATGACCTCCAAGGGCGTTTCCGGCAAGGAAGCCGAAGTGGCCATGGAAAAGGTTGGCATCAGCTGCAGCCGTTCCACGATTCCGTTCGATACCCGCAAGCCTATGGATCCGTCTGGCGTTCGTCTTGGAACCGCTGCTATCACGACCCGTGGCTTCAACGAAGACGAATCCCGCCTCGTGGCTCGGATCATTGACCGCGCCGTGCAGAACAAGGACAACGAAGAAGCTCTCAAGGCCATCCGTCAGGAAATCGTTGACCTCTGCAAGAAGCACCCGCTGTACAAGTAAATGTAAGCCGATTACGATACTGGGGGCAGTCCCAGCATGTCATCGCGAGGAACATTAGTTCCGTGGCGATCTATCTTTAACGAATGTCCCTGGTCATATGGCTAGGGACATTCTGTTTAGTTTATATTTGTTTCGTTATGTTCCATCCGTTCAAACATTTCTGCACCATCACGCGGCACAGGCACGAGGTGATTCGCCTCTGCTTTAAGGCGGGTATTGGTTTTCAGGGATTGTTTCACGACTTGTCCAAATACAGCCCTACGGAATTCATTCCGGGCGCCCGCTACTACTCTGGCACGCAATCGCCCAATAACGGGGAACGAAATGCCATTGGCTACAGTCTCGCCTGGATGCATCACAAGGGTCGGAACAAGCATCACTTTGAGTTCTGGTATGATTATGACATGGTGACGAAGCAAATCGTCCCTATGCCCATGCCGGACCGGTTCATCAAGGAGATGTTCTGCGACCGTGTGGCGGCATCGAAGACGTACAATCGGGGGGCTTATACCCAGGAGCATCCGCTGCAGTACTTGCTGAAAGGTTCCGCCCGCGAAAAGATGACGGAAGAAACCTATGGCAAACTGCTCTATCTCCTGAAAATGCTTGCAGAGAAAGGGGAGGCGGAAACTCTCCGGTTTATGCGGGGCTGCAAAAAGCTCCCGCTATAGCGCTTCCACGACTTTCACATCGGCTGGGCACCACTGCAAAGCGCTCAGTTCCTCATAGGTGAGCCATCTAGCCGCCTCGTGCTCCAGCAGGGTTGGCGTACCTGTCTTAATTGTGCAGTAAAAGCAGTGCATGGTGAGGTGAAATTTCGGGTAGTCGTGCTCCACCGTGCAGATGAAATCGCCTACGTCCACATCAACCGCTAATTCTTCCCGCAGTTCTCGGGCGAGAGCTTCTTCGCGGCTTTCTCCCACTTCTATTTTCCCGCCCGGGAATTCCCAGAAGCCTTTGAAATCGCCGTAGCCTCTTTGTGTGGCGAA
>JAKSIK010000016.1 GCA_024398835.1 Fibrobacter sp. | reverse complement strand
CCTTCTGCTGTTCGTCATCGAACCAGGTGCCGTAAAGGCGCTTGAAAATCCACTGCGTCCACTTGTAGTACTTGGGGTCCGTCGTGTTGATTTCCTTGTTCCAGTCGTAGGAGAGACCCAGGCGCTGGATTTGGCGGCGGAAGTTGTCGCAGTTCTTCTTGGTGGTGATGGCCGGGTGCGTACCCGTCTGGATGGCGTACTGTTCCGCCGGGAGGCCGAAAGCGTCCCAGCCCATGGGGTGCAGCACGTTGAAGCCGTTCGCGCGCTTGTAGCGGCAAATGATATCCGTGGCGGTGTAACCTTCCGGGTGGCCCACGTGGAGGCCGGCGCCGCTCGGGTAGGGGAACATATCCAAGCAGTAGTACTTGGGCTTACTCTTGTCTTCGCCTGTCTTGAAAGTCTGGTTTTCGGCCCAGAACTTTTGCCATTTCACTTCAATTTCTGACGGATTGTACTTTGCCATAATAACCTCTGCGCCACGCCGCCTAATTCACCGGGCATAGCCATTCAAATTTACGGCAGATAATTTAGAATTCTTTATTCTCTCCCCTACATCACTAGTCCATTCCCATCCCTAAAAATCTCCATTCTACCCTTGTCTTCCCCATTTCTCAGTTTATACATCTCATAGAAGCAAGCGAGGTTTTTCTATGGCACAGAACAAATCTTCCAACATCGGGCACATCGCCCTCATCACCATCGCCGCGGCCATTGGCGGCTTTCTGTTTGGCTTTGATTCCTCCGTCATCAACGGCGCAAACGCTGCAATAAAAGTCCACTTCAACGCATCCGACCTCAACCTCGCCTGGGCCGTCTCCCTCACCCTCATCGGCGCCGCCGTCGGCGCCTACTTCGCAGGCCGCCTCGCCGACAGTTTCGGCCGCGTCCGCTGCATGCTGGCAGCCTCCATCCTGTTCTTCTTCAGCGCCATCGGTTCCGGGCTCCCCTACGGCATTCCCGATTTCATTGTCTGGCGTGTCGTAGGCGGCATCGGCATGGGTGTTGCTAGCATCATCGCCCCCATCTACATCGCAGAAACCGCCCCCAGCCACCTTCGCGGGCGCCTGGGCTCCATGCAGCAATTCGCCATCGTCATCGGCATCTTCGTCGCCCTCCTCTCCAACTACATCATCGTGCGGATTGCGGGCTCCGCCAACAACACCCTCATCGCCGGATTCAAAGCCTGGCAGGTGATGTTCTGGGTCGAAATCATCCCGGCGCTCCTCTACACCTTTGCCGCCCTGAAACTTCCGGAATCGCCCCGCTACCTCATCAGCAAGGGCCGCATTGACGAGGCAAGAGAAGTCCTCGCCAAAATCGACAGCACCGATGTAGACGGCCAAATCCGAAACATCACCGAGACCTTCAAAAACGACCGTCCCGCAAAACTCTCCGACCTCTTGGAAACCACCGATGGCCACACCCACATCGCGCCAATCGTCTGGGCAGGCCTCGGCATCGCCATCCTGCAGCAACTAGTGGGCATCAACGTCATCTTCTACTACGGCACCATGCTCTGGCAAAGCGTCGGCTTCGAAGAAAGCCACTCCTTCTTCTTCAGCCTGTTCAGCAGCGGCATCAACCTCACCATGACCATCATCGCCATCCTCCTCATCGACAAAATCGGCCGCAAGCCCCTTCTGCTCACCGGAAGCGTAGGCATGACACTCACCCTCGCCACCCTCGGCATCTGCTTCAGCATGGGCACAGGCACTAACAACGGGAATCTGGGAGCCGCCGGCCCCATCGCACTCGTAGCCGCAAACCTCTACGTCGCATTCTTCGCCGCCACCTGGGGCCCCGTCATGTGGGTCATGCTCGGCGAAATGTTCAACAACCGCATCCGCGCCGTAGCCATCGCCGTTTGCGGACTCGCCCAATGGTTCGCGAACTTCGCTGTGACCTGGAGCTTCCCCATCCTCACCGGAAAAAGCGGAATCGGCCCCGGCCCCACCTACCTGCTGTACACATTTTTCGCCGCCTTCAGCATCTTCTTCGTCGCGAAATTCATCCGCGAAACCAAAGGCAAGCAGTTGGAAGATATGTAGCCCCGACTTTCAGCCGAATCGCGCAGTGACTCAAATTTTTAGTTATAATTGAGTCATGGGTTTGAAACATCACATCATTCCGCTACTCCTCGCCGCAAGCGTTTCCGCAGTCTTTGCCCAGGAATACGAAGCCGACGTGGACTCCGCGTGGGTAGCCTCCCAAAATGGCGGCAGCACGGAAATCAGCGACGGAAACGAAAGCACTCCCAATGCAGCATGCATTGGAGATGGATGTGATGAGGTGGACATGAAAGGCTCCGCGGACGACAGGAACGCTTCCAGTGTCGCGGAAAATTCCTCCGAAAACGTCACGACGGAAACCGCCAACGCAACTTCCGGCGACGTACCCTCAGGCAGTAACAGCGCCGCCGAAACCTCCGACGCCAACAGCACGCAAGCCGCAGGTGCTTCCACCGCAACCGCAGATTCTAAAACCGCGGCGGATTCTGTCAGCAAAGTAGCCGGCATTCAAGACTCTATCGAATACGAGGACTGCACCGAGGCAGACTCCCTCAACGCCGATTGCGTCGAGGTTGCAGAATCCGCAGATGACGAGAGCGCCGACCCCAATCTGGAAGAAACTGCCGCCCAGTATCAGGCCCGAAAAGAGGGCTTCTCCAAAGCCGTACAGTTGGGCGTCCATGCCGCAGGCGGCATCAACTACCTCTTCGGGAAAAAGACCGATGGCTGGGGCCTCGGCTACGAAGTCAACGGCGGCATCATGGTGATGCTTCCCCTCTACCGCAAACTGAGTCTCGCCACAGAGCTGGATTTCGGCTACCGCCACTACAACTACGAAGACGACACCGACTATTCCCACAACGAGGCGGGCATCGACCTCTACCTCTTTGAAATTCCCGTCATGGCCCGCTACACCTTTGACGACGAAGGATTTTTCGTGGGCCTGGGATTCAATCTGGGGCTCAAACTCAACGGCTATTCCGAATACAAGTTCGACTACAACAGCGATGTTAAAATCGACGACGAAGAAACTAGCGGCAAGCGGAACAACACGCTTCCCACCGCAGGCGTAGAAATCGGCGGCATTTTCAACTTGGGCTACAACATTACCAGCTGGATGGCAGTCGACGTGCGCGTCGTGCAAAGTTTCCTCAACCTGCTGAATGAAAGCAATGTCGCGGAGACTTCCTTCACAGACGCCTACTGGATGAGCTTCTACACCACCCTCGGTGTAGCCTTCATGTTCTAAAAATACCAGCGGATTGCCGAATCAGGCCTTCATAGCCTGAATCTGATCTTCTGCAAGGCCTGTCAGCTCCGAAATATCCCTAGCCGACATTCCCTTGGAAAGCATCCGCCTAGCAACATCGGTGAGTCCCTCAGAGCGACCTTCTGCGCGACCCTCCGCACGACCCTCGGCACGACCTTCAGCAAGGCCCTCTTTCCTCGCCTTGACCTTATGGTAGGCAATAAAATCCAGTTTTTCGTCATCGGTCATCATGTTGTTTGCCTGATCCTTGAGAAGTTGAGCATCAGCCTTCCCCACGCAAATCCTGCGGAGCGCCCGAGAGAACACCTCGTCCTCAAAATCCGGGAGCGATTCCTGAACACCGGCATGCTTCAGCAAATACAGCCAGCGTTTTTCATCGCTATCCAACTCGTTTTCGGAGGCAGAGAACTGCGTAAGGTCTATCAAAATATACTTGATTTTATCCGTCACTGTCAAGCCCTCGCCATTAGTGACTCGCCACACGTCATGATACTCCCGCTGGTGCGGCACCTTGAAATCGCAAATCCAGATGGCATACGTAGGCGGAATTTTGTACCTGCGGGCAAGCCTTTCCGCACGCTGTTCCTCCGTAGGCTCCACAGGGAAGCGACTCATGTAATCCTTGTCCAGCTCGTACTTCGCCTGCAGCAGAAACGCGCTATGCTGCAATAGAATCCTATCCACAAAATGGCTGGGCATCACCTTCTGCATCTCGATGTTTACCGCACGCCCCTCGGCCGTGGTGGCCCGAATATCAAAGCGGAAAGCCTTCACCTCCGGGAAGAGAATGTTCACCTCTGTATTCATGACGTTGACCTTCACGATGCGCTTGGAATCCTCCAAACGGAGAACCCCGTTCAGGAAGCTGGTGAGGGCCTCATCCTCATTCAATAAAGCCTTGAAGGCAGCATCAAAACGCGGGTCCAGATAACTGTGGCGCTTGATTTCTTCAATGGCCTCAAGTTCCTGGGCAGTGAATTCGATTTTTGTATTGGACATAGTACTCCTTTGAAAAAGAAAAACACCTGATTTTTTTCAGGTGTCCGGAGACTATTTCAACGCTCGGGAAGAAGATAGTTAAACGATGGATTTTGGCAAGGGTAGAATTGTAATTTGTTTGTAAAAAGTTTTCAAAGCGAAAAAAGGAAAAGCCCAGCCACAAGGTCTGGGCGCAAAAGGAAAAATCAACAACAGATATTATTCAGTACATTACCAACGGACTTGACAATCTGCAGGATTATCAAGCGTGACTTCAAGTTTATAACCATTAATTGTACTAGTTATAGGAATAAGCAGTGAAAGATACCAACCCGGTCCAACAGACTCTCCATCAACTGTGAGTGTCGTCGCCGTGACTTTTGGCACACATTGGAAATGGGCATCTCCACTCGTCTCATTATGCCAACCCTCTGGAAGATTCATAGTTATAACAGTTGTCCCTGCAGGCAGAGATATTTCAGTTATTTGCTCAGTCAACTCATACTCCGGATTTTCGCTATCATCAATATTCACTGCAGGACAGGTCGCCACCATACTCGTTCCATCAGCGTTGGTGACGGTCACGCTAGGAGCAAAGTTCTTGGTGCGTTCCGTAAATTCAGCAGAAGCACCATCAGCAGTCGCTTTCACACCATCACTCCATTCATACGCAAACTCAGTGCTTCCATCCGCATTTTCGCAGCCCGATACTGCCCACGCCACAGTAACAGGGCTTCCATCCGCAAGGTCTCGCAAATCACCACCTCCGTCAGAGAATTCACAAGTACAGCCACTAATTGCAACACCCATCACTTCGAGAGAACCAGAACATTCCGTGGTGCTCTCGCTGTCCGTGCCCTTATTGACAGTTACCTTGGCGGTATAGTTGCCAGCCTTGGCATATGTCATAGTTGGATCTTTATCCGTGCTGGTAGTGCCATCAGAGAATTCCCAGTTATATGTTTCCACCTGGGCGCCACTCATGCGCGTAAACGACCACTTAGCCGTTCCACCCTTCTCAATAGCCGTAACGGAAGCCGCGCAAACGCCCTTCACCGGAACCACAGCGGAACTGGAACTCGAAGCCGCGGTGGATTCCGTTACGCAACGGACATTCTGACCGCGACTATCAGCATCTAGCCAATCATTCCAACCGGCCCCTAACTGGAGTGTATTGTATCCACCAACTTCTGTCATCCAAAGCCGACCTTCTTCACCTTCCTTGCCATAAGTCGCAATTCCACTTTCTATTATGAAACGACCTGCAAGAACCCACTTCCATGAAGGATCCGTGGAGACTTTCAATGCCGCTGCAGCCTCTTCCCTTGTAGGCAATCTCCAACCGCTAGGGCATGCACCCTTCGCCGTTTCATAATCGTAAAAGGAGCCATACTTTTCGCAAACATTTTCGCCCAGACCATTTTCAGTGCAGTACACACCATTGCCACTTTCCGTTCCATAGACCAAGTTAGTGGTCATCCAGAGAATGCCATCGATTCTTTTGAGGTTATATGTTATTTCCGTTCGGTTATCCGTCATCGTCATGGCACCTTCATCTATCGTAGGCTTTACAGCAGAAGCCGATGACTTGGGAGATAAACTAGAAGAATTTGGCGCAGATGAGGAAGACTCACCTGTAGCGCTTGAACAGCTCTTCACCTGTGAAGAAGAACTCTTGACAACAGAACCACTAGAGGACTCTACTTCGTCCCCATCATCACCGCCTTCAACATCGTCGCCGTCATCACCATCTTTACCGACATCTTTTTTGCCACCATTCCATTCACCATCAATACATGTATAAATGGATTTTTCGTCCATCGCGTAAGCATATCCACCCTCGTACTTTGACGAGCAGCGCAAGAAATCCTTTGCAGTATTTGCTACATCCACCATGGCAACCCAGAATTCACCATCGCAGATATTCACCACATCATCTACTAAATACACAACATCCCTGCGCTTTTTCGTACAGTTGGGCAGATCATCCTCTGATTCTACAGTATTCTCTTCCAAGGATTCCTTGAAGCAATTCAAGGCCAATTCCCCATCCAAAGGTTCACCAGCAGCGTCTAGCCACTCCCCGTCCACGCACTGGAAAAAAGTATTCCCGGAACTGACCGCGTAATAAGCACCCGTCAAATCTTCATTACAGGAAGGCAGTTCACATACTGTTTTCGCAGTTCCCTCCAACAAATACCACCGTTTAGGAACACACAAGAAAAGATCTTCTTCAACCTGGGCAATATTCCCTTTGCGATTAGCAGTGCAACTAGGCATGTCATCTTCGGAATCATAGAAGTCGACATCAACAAGGTCATTGTCGCTAATTCCACTGGCGCTACTCCCAATAGGGTCTGTAACCGCTTCAGAGTCTTCACCGCAAGCCACAAAGAAACTAGAAGTTGCGATAAACGCTGAGAGTAGAAGCACTTTTTTCATATGTTCCTCTTTTGTTCACCAATAATATCAATATATATAAAAACACCTGAATTTTTTCAGGTGTTCGGAAACTATTTCAACGCCCGGGAAGAAGATAGGTAAATGGTGAATTTTGACAAGGATAGAATTGTAATTTGTTTGTAAAATATTACCACTTCACCTGACACTTTGCCGCACCCTCTACAGTTACATTCAATGTATATCCATTGATGGTACTTGTGATAGGCAGGGAGAATGTGATATAGTAGCCCTTTTTTGTAGTTCCATTGACCGTAACGGACGCTTCCTTATTATTGAGAGCATCGCAGCCGAGGGTGCATGTACCGCTAGTGGAGCCATGCCAATTTTCTGAAAGATTCATCACCAGAGTATGGGAGCCTTCGGAAAGTTCCATCACATCATCTCGGTTAGAGAAAGTAACATCACCAGCGCTGTCAGAAGACCCACCCTGTTCCTCGCTAGAGGAGGACGGCACCTCAGGTTCCTTAGAAGAGGAAGACTGTGCAGGCTCTTCAGAAGATGAGGACTGCTGCGGCACTTCGCTAGAGGAGGACTCTTCCTGTCGCTCTTCACTGGAGCTAGACTCCACGGGCTTCTCAGAGGAGGAGGATTCTACAGGCTTTTCGCTAGAAGAAGATTCCTGCGGCTTCTCGCTAGAAGACGACACCTCAGGTTCCTTGCTGGAGCTAGACTCCACGGGCTTTTCGGAAGAAGAAGACGGAGCGACCACTTCGCTGGAGCTGGATTCAACGGGCTTCACAGACGATGAGGATGCCACCGGTGTTTCACTAGAAGAAGAAACTTCCGGCTCCTTAGAAGATGAAGATTCCGCAGGCTTCACGCTGGAAGAAGATACTGCATCCGACGAAGTTATTTCTTGAGAGGAGGATAAAGCTCCTTCAGAGGAAGACGAAGATGCAACAGATTCTTCGCTAGATGATGACGTTGTCAAACCTTCACTAGATTCAGAAGATTCGCCTTCGGAATCCGAAGAACCTTCCTGCTCCTCACTGGAAGACGAGCCCTCGGCCTCCTCACTGGAAGAAGAAACCGTAGAATCTGCGCTGCTGGAAGACACTTCCGGAGCCGGGTCGCCAATCACATTGGCGACATTGGCGCAAACAATCTCTACACTCGAGGTATCACCTTTGAACTTGACGATGACCTTTCCAGAATACTGGCCGCCATAGGGGTAAGTTATGGTCACGCTTGTGTCGGTGCTAGAGGTGTCCGGGCCATTGGGGAACACCCAGAAGAAGGTCTCCTCCTTCCCGCTGCGGGAGGTATAATACCAAGTTGCCGATTCCCCTGCAAAGATGGTATCCACATTCACGAAGCAGAAGCTAGCAGGAGGCTCCGCAAAAACAATCTCCGCAATGGATTCGGGGATTTTGTCTGCATTGGGAATCTCTCCACCATTCCAGGTAGATCCACTACTCCCTACGGAATCGCGGTCCAAATCTGTTACATCACCAAATTCGTAGGCGCCATTTGCATCAACAACAGGAACATCCCCGTCGCAAGCCGCGAAGAGCGCCGCAAAACCCACGACAAAAGCACCAACAACCCATCTCTTTTTCATCGTTATTCCTTAGGAGAGAACCCAATTACACCGAGTTCCCTTTCACATAAATAATAATACTAATTCACCAACTTGCAATTAACAGAAGTTGCTGACATTAACTCAACGCATATATTTTCAAAGAAAGTCTTCGATTCTTCGGTATAAGAAATTGTTCCCAACGATTTAGAATCACAGTGTCCCTGATTTTTACCAACAGAATTTCCTATTTCAGTACCGCCATAGGTAATAATTATTCCGCTAGGATCTCTTTCACATTGTATATGTGGGGTTGGGGAGTAGCCACTATTTGACCATGTTCCAACCACATCGATGCACCCTCCATTTGGAACGGTTATGGCGGAGGGATAACTAGAACCAGAAATCTCTATAGTCACCTGCAAATCATCCGAATTCTTCACTTTCGCCGAGCCACAGTCCACAACTTTCTGGGAACCTTCAGCACTCTTCACCGTTACACTGGCGCTATACTCGCCCTTCTCCGTGACCTTCTTGGTATAGGAGGTACCCGTGGCACCACCATCCCATGTATAGGATTCAATGGTAGAACCAGAAGCAGCGCATCCGCTCACAGCCCAGGTAATGGAGGCACTGCCATCCGCCACATCCAAATCACTGCTTGAGGCATCAACACTACAGCTACAACCCGTTATGGGAGCGCCGTTCACCTGAGCATAGCATTCCGCCGTCTTGTTACCATTGCTAGTGCCCACAACAACTGTGGTCTTTGTGGCGCCAGATGGGCCATTATATGTCACCGTAGCAGTTTTACTACCTGAAGCCGTTTCTACAGAAGGCCCACCGCCCTCAAAAGTCCAGGACCAGGATGTCATAGTGGCTCCGATTAAGCCTACAGTCCAGGTAAGGCTCTTGCCCTTATCCACTTCCGAAGCACTGGCCTTACAAGTTGGCTGACCTAAAGCCGCGGCTGAAGAGGTCGGGACGATAATTGCAGCCGAAGATGTTGCCGTAGAAGTCGAAGAGCCCGCAACAGCTGCGGAGGAACCCGCTACCGCCGCAGAGGAACCTGCTACTGCGCCAGAGGAAGCTGCCACCGCAGAACTTGCGGGAACGGAAGCCGAACTGGCAACTGTGGAATCTCCTGCAGCAGCGGAATCTGCCGCGGCACTGGATTCAATCTCAATCAGTTCCGCATGCTGCTGAGCCTCTACACAAGCGGAGTCTGCGGCACAACTATCTTTTGCCGCAGCAACGAGGGTATTCAGGGCATCCGGATCGTAGCCGAACAATTCCTGAGCATTCGTATCACTATCGCCCAGCGCCTCAACGGAACCCGTTCCGCAGGCCCAAAAGGCCACTCCGACAACAGCGACAGAAAAACCCAACAAGAGCTTCTTTTTCATAGTAAACCTCTCTTCTTGCGTATAAATTTACATAAAATTTTCTTACACCTAAGGTTTACCGGCTATTTTATGGTCAGTTGACCAACCTACAAGAAACACTTGACGCGGACATCAGTGCAACGCAAATGTTTTCAAAGAAAGTTTTCGGTTCTTCAGTATAAGAAATCGTGCCCAACGATTTAGATTCACAGTGTCCCTGATTTTGGCCCACAGAATTGCCTATTTCAGTACCGCCATAAGTGATGATTATTCCTTGAGAATCACCTTGACACTGCAAATGTGGAGAAGGAGAATATCCAGAAATGGACCATGTTCCAACCACATTGATACATCCTCCATTTGAGACAGTTATACCGGATGGATAACTAGAACCAGAAATTTCCATCTCCACCTTCAAATCATCTGAATTCGCCACCCTGGCTTTATCGCACTCAACCACCTTCTGTACGCCATCAGCACTAACCACAGTTACGCTAGCACCATACTCGCCCTTCTCCGTGACCTTCTTGGTATAGGAGGAACCCGTGGCACCACCATCCCATGTATAGGATTCAATGGTAGAACCAGAAGCAGCGCATCCGCTCACAGCCCAGGTAATGGAAGCACTGCCATCCGCTACATCCAAGTCACTGCTTGTGGCATC
Organism: Fibrobacter sp.; assembly: GCA_024398835.1. GTDB lineage: Bacteria > Fibrobacterota > Fibrobacteria > Fibrobacterales > Fibrobacteraceae > Fibrobacter. The sequence goes on along the minus strand of JAKSIK010000016.1, from coordinate 47,301 downwards.
AAGAGCACAGCTACAACCCGTAATGGGAGCACCGTTCACCTGAGCATAGCACTCTGCCGTCTTATCGCCATTGCTAGTGCCCACAACCACCGTGGTCTTTGTCGCGCCAGATGGACCAGCATAGGTTACTATAGGCATCTTATTTGTACTTGTCGCAATAGAAGGTCCTCCGCCCTCAAAGGTCCAGGACCAGGATGTCATTGTAATTCCCTCAAGTTCCACTGTCCACGCCACGCTTCCGTTCACAGATACTTCCGAAGCACTGGCCTTACAAGTTGGCTGACCTAAAGCCGCGGCTGAAGAGGTCGGGACGATAATTGCAGCCGAAGAAGAAGAGCCTGCAGCATCGCCAGAAGATAAACCTTCCTCCGAGCCAGAGCTTGTCTCTTCAGAATCGCTGGATTCGTCTTCCGAATCACTAGATTCATCCTCGGAATCACTGGATTCCACACCAGGGTCATCATTCTCCTCGTCCTCGCTTCCATCCCACTTTTCCCACACGCCATCAGCACACTGGAATATGGCTTCGGCATCATCCACATATTTTTTGCCACCTTCCCGCTTCTCCGTGCAGTTGGGCAGGTCATCCTCAGTTTCCACAGACTCCTTCGAAAGGGAATCTACTAGGCAGTTGTAAGCCATTTTAGAGGGTAGAGGCTCGCCTTCACCATCCAGCCACTCTCCATCCATGCAAACGAAATACTTCTTGGAGACTTCTGCATAGAAATACTTGCCTTCCGATCTTTCATCGCAGGTTCCCAGGTCACAGACATCGGTCACCATTCCATTCAAGGCTTTCCATTTTCTCGGAACGCAGACGAACTTCTTCCCGCCTACATCTGCCACAACGCCGTCTCGATTTTCAGTGCAACTAGGCATGTCGTCTTCGGATTCATAGCGCTCCACATCGCCTTCGCTGGAGCTGCTCTCCTCGGCAATGGCGGGTCCGTTATAGCTAGGCTCATCGCCACCGCAGGCCGCGAGAAGCACGAAGGCAAAAGCAAAAACGGATGAAAGAAGGAAATTCTTCATATGCAACCAATCCCATTGTAACCTTTATGTAGTAAATATAACATATGGATTCCGCACCAGGGCGGTAGCTCCCTGGATGTCGACAAAAGCGTCTTCTATTTTTTACAAAATCGTGATCAAAGACGGAAAAAGCGACCGACGGCCGCTTTATTCTCTACAATGCGAGGGCTTATTTCCTAAAGCATCTTGATTTGCTCTGGCGTGAGTTTCTGGATGCGACAGACTGTCTCACTGGACAATCCTTCCGCAAGCATTTCGCGGGCGGCCTCCAGTTTCTCATTCAGATGCTTCTGCTCCCCCTCCAAGCGTTCATCCTCTCTCCCCTGCAGGTAGGATCCCTGCTTTTCGTAGAGCATGTCAGTCATTCCGTCAACCTCCAGAAGAAGAACCTCGTCCGTGTACGCCCCTAAAGATACATCTTTCGCAAATCCACTGTCAAGGAGGCCCACAAGTTTTTCCACAGGAATCTCCTTGTCCTCCAGGACGTCGCGGAAGAGCCGCAGCATGTCTGCACGCTTCGAGCGTTCGCGCTTTGCCGAGGGCGTGCGGTCCTCGATGGCGAAGAACTTCTCCAGTTCCACAAAATAGACATCCAGTTTTTCATACGGGAAATGCCGATTCCGCACGACTTGCGTGTGGTGGAAATAGCTGTCCTTCTCCAGCACGAACTGGTCCTCGGTGAGAATGGAGAGCACGTAGATGTGAGGTAAGTCGTAGGACTGGGACTTCTTCACCGTCCGCGAGACGACCCGCGAGGTGTAGTAAATCAGTCTATCCACGAAGAGTTTGTTGTAGTTCTGCTGCACCTCGATGAGAATGGGGGTGCCGGCCTGCGTCGTGCCGTAGATGTCGAAGATGGCGGTCTTGTCGTTCAATACGCCAGGGTTTTCCTGCACGCCGAGGGTGAAGGACTTGATTTCATCAGGGCCGGAAAGCCCGAGCATCGCGTTCAGGAACATGATAGTCCGTTCGGGTTTCGCCTCGTTCGCCATCAGCAGCTTGAAAACTCCATCACTAAAGGGGTAGACATTCACGAAGGTCTTGCGGTAGTCCTGCAGTCTGGCGGGATTCTCCTTCACATCTTTGACCATGGACATGAATTGCGTGCGGTTCATATTTTGCTCCTTTCTCAACAAAAAAAGATCGCCGCCGCGCTGTGACACGCGAACATGCGATCTTCTAATAAGTAATGTGTGCCGGTTGCCCGGCGAGGAGCGAAATATACTAAATGGATGGGCGGAAAACGAGTTTTAGGTGAATTTGCAAACAGCTGTATACAGAAAAAGCGGCCCAAAGGCCGCTTTATTCTCTACAATGCGAGTGTTTCTTCTCTAAGGCACCCTAATTTTATCAGCACTGAGTTTTATAGGTTTATACGGGAATTATCTAATCCCGCAAGACATTTTGCCATCGCCAACACCTGTAAAGGTAATGACAACCAATCTATCTGCATTCAAGCTGGTCAATGACAATCCTGCATAACCCCAACCGTCGCCTGAATTGCAGTTGCCAATGGTCTTTGTTGCGGTAGAGGCACTTTCAATATTAACCGTACAGTTAGCATTTTGCCATCCATGCCAGCAGCGCAATTCACCACTTGTCAAATCCTCAGAAATCTTAACGATTGTTCCACTACTGACAGAAATCGAACTTCCTTTACTTGTAATCTCTTCGTCTGCACCTGTATAAGCTACATTGAAGGAACATGTTCCAGTACCTGCTCCGTTTGTCAAAGACAACGTATAGGTGGCAGAACCTTTTTCTGATTCTCCAGTCAAGCCCGTAATCTTTCCGCCTGCATAATTAGAACCGCTTGCACCACCTGCAGTTCCGCCAGTTATGGAGTAGGAGCAACCATTATCATCATTCAAACAGCCCGTGACTTTCGCCGGGGTAACATTAACAGAGAAATTGATAGGCATATGAGTTAAATCGGCAACAGCGCAGGTAGGTGCCACGGCGTTCACCGTCACAGTGGCGGAGCATTCATCATCGCCATAAGTACCCTTTGCTGCATACTTGTAAACAAATGTACCCGCACGATCCGGCGTGAATGTCTGAGAAGTTTGGCAACCCGTAGAGAGCGTCGAATCACCAACTGTCGTTGTAGCACTGGAGCAACCACTGCCGCCACCATAGTTCGTCGTAAAGGTGATAGACTGGCTCTCATTAATTGTTGCAGGGCTTGCAGAGCAGGTTACCGGTTTGTTCACCGTCAACTTGTTGGAACACATCTTCGTACCATTCAGATAGACATCGTAATCATAGGAACCTGGAGTTGCCGGAGCCTTGATGGAATAGGCACAACTACCGCTCTTGCAGCTAGCAATTCCGCCAATGGAGTCCCCACCGACCACAACCTTCAGAGGAACTCCATAGGTGCCGGGAGCATTAACAGTCAATCCAGAGGTCAGGCTCTGTTGCGTATATGCGGTAAGTGCACTACAAGAAGCAGAAAGGTCATTGACTTTCAGCGTACCCGTACAAATATTGTCTCCGTCATACTTCAGAGTATAGGTGTAAGAGCCCGCTTTTGACGGAGCAGTCATTTCGTAACTGTTCGTAGCTTTGGTGACGGTTAGATTCATAGAAGATCCATCTGTTCCCGTCAAAGTCATAGGGAGACTTGAACCATACAAATCCGTCCTCCAATCAGTGGAAGAGGAACCCGCATTGAACTTCACCTTTTCACCAGGAATCACCTGTGCAGGAGATACGGAGCATGTACCCGTAATCTTCGGCTTCTTCACATTGAGTGCCATGGAACAGAACTCGTTGCCCTTGTACGTCAGTTTTACCGTCTTGGAACCCGAAGTCGTGGGAGCCTTGAAAGAGAAACCGTTCGGGGCATTATAATACAAACTTACGCTTGTAGTTTTGGCAGCACCCGCCCCCTCAATATCCATGGTCAAATTATCACCATAATCACTACTAGACCAGCTCTGATTACTCACGGAGAATGTCACGTTGTCTCCCATCAGGGGTGAAGTTGAAGAAGGCGTGCATATTCCCTTGATGGAGGAATACTCCACTTTCAGGGTGGCCTTGCAGACTTCAATACCGTTTGCATAGAGGGTGTAAGTATAGTTGTCAAGTTTCTCTGGAGCATTTAATGATACCGCAGTACTATTGTCTCCGTTCTTTGTAGTCACTTGTATGTCGGTTCCATCAGTGCCCTTCAAATCAAGAGTCGCAGAGGTATTACCATCCTTCAAGCCAGAAACACTCTTTGGCTTAAAGTAAATTTTTTTCCCGGGCAAAGCACTTAACGAAGATGAATAGTTATTCCATTGATCCGTACTCAACTGGCAACTCGCACTCAGCAACTGTTCTGCGGTCACGGCTGGGCAGGAGACGTTCATGTTCCCCTGTTCCTCGTTGGTCACCACAAGAGTTGGAGCAACGCTACCAGCAGTTGAAATAGAAGCTGTTGCAGAGGCTTCCGTTCCCGTAGCAGCACCTCCCCAAGCGTATGTGAAGGTATTACCACCGGTACAACCACTCACGGACCACTTCACAGAGGCCGGAGAACCAGACTTGAAGAACACCGTCCCCTTAGCATCGTTGGTGCAAACGCAGTTCTTGACTGGTTCGCCCTTTACTGTAACAGAGCATTCCATCTTGTACTCGTTGGAAAGCCCCTTGTTAACGACAAGCGTTGCCTTGTGGATGCCTGCAGTAGCATACGTCACGGCAGCCGTCAGGGAGTCCTTACTGGTTTCAATGGAACCGTTTTCAAAAGTCCACTCGTAGGTCCCTGGGGCAACGGGGCCCAAGCGTGTGTATACCCACTGAGTAGACTTGCCCTTATCAATGGAGCCCGTCACAGCCTTACAACTACCCCCAATCTTCCCTGTCGGGTCAACATACACAGAACTACTACTCTTAGCCATAGAGGAAGAAGAAGTTGCCGTACCAGAAGAGGAGCTTGTCGCCGCAGAGGAACCTGCAACCGTACCAGAAGAGGAGCCGACAACAGCGCCAGAAGAAGTAATCGCACCCGAACTGGAGGGGGAAGAACTAGCACTACTGGTAGTGTCAGCAGCACCACTCGATGTAATATCTACATCCTCATCGCCACTTTCAATGAGTTCCGCGTTTTCCTGGGCGGCAACACATTCTGGGTCATCGGCACAATTCTTCTTCGCATCAGCCACAAGCTGATCCAATGCGTCGGGGTCTAGTCCGTACAAGTCGCGGGCATTCTCGTCACCAATGCCGACAGTTTCAATATCTCCGGTACCGCAAGCCCAGAAAGCTGCGCAGATAGAAACAACAGAAAATCCGATTAAAAGTTTCTTTTTCATAAACCTAATCCCTTTTTATACGCCATAAATCTATATAATTCAAATAAATAGCGTATTTTTCAGACTTGTTTTTGTGAAAAAACACACTAAAAATTGCATTGTAATAAAAAAAACAGCGGCCTTGGGGACCGCTTTTTGAAATTCAGGTTTTCGATGAAAAGACTACTGAACGCCACAAGTTATTGCACCATTATCAACACCCGTAAAGGTAATGATCGCAATTCGGTCTGCATTAAGACTGGATAGCGGGAAATCTATATAGTTTCCCCAATTGGAACCGCCTTGGCAGCTGCCTAAACTCTGCTCTACCATAGTAGCGCTTTCAATATTAACTGTACAATTATGATTCTGCCAAGAACCATGATAACAGCGCAATACGCCACTGGTCAAATCGCTAGAAATCTGAACTATTGACCCGCTGCTCACAGAAGTTGAACCACCCTTGCTTGAAATAACCACATCGGCATCGGCGTAAGCCACATCGAAGTTGCAATATCCTGTTCCAATCTTGTTTGTCAAGGTTAAAGTATACGACCCAACATCACCAGCATTCGGTTCCCCAATCAAGCCCGTAATCTTACCGCCCTTATATCCAGAGTCACCTGTTCCACCCGTAGTTCCGCCCGTAATAGCATAATTACAGCCATCACTATCATAGTCACATCCTGCAAGTGATGACGGAAGAACACTAACGGCAGAGCCGATATACACATGGCTTATATCCTCCACAGAACAAGTCGGAGGAGCGTAATTCACCACAGTAGCTGTTTCGCAAGTAACGCTCGTGCTAGTGCCACCCATGTTCGTCACCGTCACCTTGGGAGTGTAGCTCCCGACACTGGTGTAACTTCCGGAAGCCGATGAACCGGAGCCGGAAACGCTTCCACCACTCCATTCGTATCTCAAATTGTTTCCCGAACATCCCGTAACAGACCAGTCATACTCCACAGGAGAACCCTGGTACAAGTCATTATTTACAGAAGGATTGGTAATCGCGCAGGAACAACCAGAAGGAGCCGTACTCTTTACGGTACCACTAACACATTTAACATCCGTGTAGCCACCTTTGGCAGTCGAGACTCTCAAAGTCGGAGTGTAAGAGCCGGCAGCCGTAAAGGTTCCCGTAGCAGTAGCTTCAGAACCAGAGATTCCCGTGCCACCCCACGTGTAAGTGAGATTAGATCCCTGACATCCAGTAGCCTTCCATTCGTAGACCACAGGAGAGACATTCAACAAATCGTTTGAACTGGACTTGCGTGTAATGGATTCACATTCACAACCAGTAGGTCCGGAATTGTTCACTTCGGCAGAGCCGCAGGTAACTGTCGTTGACGCATTCGTAGCCGTCTTTATCGTCACCTTCGGCGTATAAGTCCCTGCACTGGTGTATGTGCCTGTGGCAGAAGTCGTGGAACTAGAAGCACCATTACTCCAAGAATAACTAAGGCCATTACCCGTGCAACCAGAAACTGTCCAACTATAGCTCACTTGGTCAACATCAAATAGATCGTTAGAGGTTGAAGTGAGTTTCGCAGCCGAGCAAGAACAGTTCTGTGGCGGAGTATTCTTCACTTCGGCAGAGCCACAAGTGAAGCTTGCAGACTTTCCTTCGCTCGTAGTGACATTCACTATGGGTGTGTAGGTCCCTGCGCTAGTGTAAGAGACTGTAGCCGATGAGCCCGACCCCGAAGTATTCCCACCACTCCACGAATATGTGAGATTATTATCTGCAACACCTGCAACAGTACAACCAGAAACAGACCATTTGTAAGTTACAGGAGACTGGTCAAACAAATCATTCGTTCCAGAAGAAGTGCGTGTTGGCGTGCAAGAGCAATTTGCAGGCGATGCCGGGGTAACCGTCACAGGGTCACAAGGTATGCGGCGGTTACCCTTTTCAAAGGCAGCCTGTTTTTTCTCACCACTCTTGGTATAAGTGGTTGTAAAGGATGTTCCGCCAAAATGAACTTCCTCCGCAGCACCTGAATCAAACATGTACCACACGATGTCACCATCGCACGCTAAATCCGCTTCCGAAGGATTATATGTGTAGGTAACAGTTTCGCCAGCAACTATTGATTTCGGATATGCAGTGCAGGTTCCCGTCAATTGCGATCCACAGGTTACACCTCCCTGAGAACCGCTACTTCCACCAGTCGCCTGAGAGCTGCTGGACTTGGCCTTGGAGCTACTGCTGCGCGGTGCGATGCTGCTGGAGGACTTTGCCGAACTGCTGCTCTGAGACACGGAACTCGTTTCAATGATGGCGCCAGAACTACTGCTACGAGCCGCACGGGAACTGGAACTTGCCACAGAGGGGATGGAACTAGAGCTGGAAACGACATAAACAGAAGCCGAGGAACTACTGGAGCTCTTGGGTTTGGAGCTGCTGCTACTTTCCACAGGAATGACAATTCCTCCACCTTCACTGCTACTACTAGCCTTCACGCTAGAGGAAACGTACACAAACGCAGAAGAACTGCTGGAGCTCTTGGGTTTGGAACTACTAGAATAAACGGGTATGTCAATTCCACCTTCTTCACTGCTGCCAACATTCGCGCTACTAGCGGCGCTGTATACAAAAGCGGAGCTGCTGGAACTTTTTGCCTTGGAACTGCTGCTGGAATAAACGGGGATATCAATGCCACCTTCACTACTGGTGCCGCTACTAGCCGTACTGGAGGCGCTATAGACGAAATCGGAGCTGCTGGACGTTCCACTAGCCTTGGAACTGCTGCTCTGCTCACGAACAACGGGATCATCTTCGTCATCTTCACTGGAAACGCTTGCCGCACTATATACGGGAGCAGAAGAACTGCTATGCCTAGAAGCGCTACTCAGTTCATCTTCCTCGGAATCGGACGAAACTTCATCGTCATCCCCATCCTCATCTTCATCGCTCTCAGCAGAGCTGCTCAGCTTGAAATTCGGCAAACCGGAGTCATCACCCCAATTATCAATTTTCCCATCGCCATCCTCATCCCATCCGATTTCACCGCTCGGATCCACCATGGGAACGCAGCCATGTTTTTTTGCAAACTTGTCGTATTCTTTTTTACACTCGGGGTCTGCCAGGCAGGCATCACAAGCTTCTTGAATATCATTAAGGTCCGGGTCCCACTTCCCCACCATGAGGAGTTCGTCATCGGTAACAGGTTCAATGGAGCCATCACCGCAGGCCCAAATCAGGAAGGCAAAAACCGCCGCTCCGATGCCAAGATATCCCTTCTTCATAAAATCCTCTAACTTAAAATAACATTTTTGTAGGGGATTGTAAATAAATGATAATATCCCGGGCTAAAAAAGACCCGAAACAGCCCTCTTTTACTGGGGACTTGTGGCCTCTTCCACGGAAATCTTCCGCTGGCCGGTGATAAACTGGTGCACGTAGGGGTTGCTGGTGTTCTTGATTTCGTCCACCGTACCCACCTCGATGATGCGACCATTGTACAACATGGCTATGCGGTCCGCCACCTTGAAGGCGCTCACCATATCGTGAGTCACCACCACAGACGTGACACCCAGCTTGCTCTGCATGTCGAGGATGAGGTCGTTAATCACGTCGCTGGTAATGGGGTCTAGGCCCGTCGTCGGTTCGTCGTACAAAAGGATTTCCGGATTGAGGGCGATGGCGCGGGCCAAGGCCACACGCTTGCGCATACCGCCGGAAAGTTCCGAAGGCATCTTCGTGCGGAAGGAGGGCACCAGGTTAATCATCTGGAGTTTTTCCGTCACCACATCCTGAATCTGCTTTTCCGAGAGCTCCGGATGGTGCTCGCGAAGGGCGAAGGCGATGTTCTCGCCGGTATTCATGGAATCGAAGAGGGCACCCATCTGAAAGAGCATGCCCATCTTGCGGCGGATGGTATGAGTGTCAAAGAACTTGGGCGTACTGATGGTCACTCCATCCACGGCCACCTCGCCACCATCGGGCTGCAGAAGGCCAATCATGTGCTTCAGAATCACGGACTTGCCACCGCCGGACTTACCGATGATGACCATGGTCTCTCCACGGCGGATGTCCAGGTTCACATCTTCCAGAACGGTCTGAGGGCCAAAGGACTTGCGGAGTCCCTTAAGGCGGATGGCGATATCGTTGGGGTCAATCTTTACATTTGGCATAACTCAACCTCTCTAGAAGAACATCAGTGCATCCAGGAAAAAGTCCATAATCAAAATCATGAGGCAGCTGGACACCACCACATTCATGGTAGCAAGGCCCACACCGCGGGCGCCAGCCTTGGCGTTGATTCCGTGATAGTAGGCCAGCACAAAAATCCCGGCACCAAAAACTAACGACTTAATCATCCCGGACCACAAATCCATGGAGTTAAAAAGATACTGCATACCCGTCGTATAGGTGTACGTTGTAATGTCGAGACCCAGCACACATACAATCCAACCCCCTATCAAAGCGAGACTGTTGGAGATTGCGGTAAGGCAGGGAATCATGGTCATGAAGGCCACAAAACGGGGGAGCGCCAAATAACGGTAGGGTTCCAAACCAAGCACCGTATAGGCGGCCAGTTCCTCCTTCTCCTTCATGGAGCCAAGTTCTGCAGCGACGGCACTTCCCACACGGCCAGAAAGCACGATAGCGGTGAGGAGCGGTCCAAGCTCGATAAGCACCATCTTGCAGGTGGCGGTGCCCACGAATTTATCTGCAACCAGGTTCTGGAATTCGAACTCGGCGCAAACCGTAGCCACCATGCCAGTGAAAATGGATGTCACAAAAAGCAATGGAAGCGACGACACGCCAATGGAAATCATCTGCTTCACAATGAGGTCCGGGTTCTTAAACACATGGGGCAACTGCTTCATGGTGTTCAGGAGAATGCAGATGACTTCGCCAAGGCTTGCGATGCCATCCACAATAATCCGACCGATGAAGGCCACAGGTTTAAGAAGTACGAACATCAGCCAAAGTCTCCAAAGGAGGCGCCACCCATGTCTCCATCGTCGTAGGCGTAGGGCTGGTCATCGCCACCTTCCCCATTGCCGCCCTGGGCTGCATCGTAGAAGGTAGTGTATTCAGGAACAAAGGCAAGGTCGATATCCTTCACGGAACCGTTGCGGTGCTTTGCCACAATGAGCTGGGCTACATACTTGTCCTCTTCCTTGTGGGTGCGCACAAAGGGGCGTTCCACAAACCACACCATATCGGCATCCTGTTCGATGGAGCCGGATTCACGGAGGTCACTGAGCTGGGGCCTGTCGCGACCCTTTTCTTCAACCTTACGGCTGAGCTGCGCGAGAGCAATCACCGGAATGTGAAGTTCCTTGGCGAGAATCTTCAGGCCGCGGGAAATGTTACCGATAGCCACTGCGCGGTTTTCCTCGTTTCCGGTCTTCATCAGCTGGAGATAGTCGATGATGAGCATGTCCAGCTTGTCCTTACGCTTCAAGTCGCGGGCCTTGCTCATGAGTTCCATGATGCCAAGGTCGGCGTTGTCGTCCACATACAGGGGAGACTGGTTGATGGGCGCCACATTGGCGATAATCTTGTTCATCTCGTCCTTGTTCAGCTTGTTCTGGCGGAGCCTGCTCTGGTCCACCTGGGCCCGAGAGCAAAGGAGGCGCTGGGCCAGCTGAACGCCGTCCATTTCCAGGCTGAAGAAGGCAACCTTCTTGTTGTAGTCAATGGCGGCGTTGGCGGCAATGGTGAGGGCGAAAGAGGTTTTTCCCACACCGGGTCGCGCGGCCAAGATGATGAGGTCGGAATCCTGGAGCCCGTTGGTAAGCTGGTCCAGTTCCGTAAGGCCCGTGGGGATGCCCGTGATGCCTTCACGCTGGTGTTCCAAGCGCTCCAAGAGCGGCGAGACGAAATTCTCGATGGGTTTGAGGGAGTTGCGGACCTGGGTGTCGGCGATGGCGAAAATATCCCGCTCTGCATCCTGAAGCACCTCGTCCGGCGTGTTGGAGGCATCCATGGCCTTCTTAATCGTCTCCGAGGAAGACTTGATGAGTTTGCGGAGGACGAACTTGTTCTTGAGGTGATCCAGGTTCCATTCCACGTTGGCAGAAGACGCCACGGATTCCATCAAGTCAAAAAGGTATTCCCGACCGCCAGCCTTCTGTAGAGTGCCTTCCTTCTCCATTTCGGCAGGAAGGGTGAGCATGTCGATGGGTGTCCCCATGCGGTACAGGTTGCTGATGGCGCGCCAAATCAATTGATGGCGCTCGAAATAAAAGAATTCTTCGCCGGGAACCGCCCCGGTGACCGTCGTCATGACATCGGGGTCACGCAAAATGCCTCCCAGCAGATAACGCTCGGCATTATTGTCGTTGGGGACCTGACGACCTTCAAAACTGTTTTGTTCTTCAAACTCTGGCATATACTAACTCAATGGAAATATAAGTTTTGTTGGCGATGGCGCCGAGCCCACTCCTCCCTGACGGAACCTTCCGGCGACATTCTCGGGCATAACGAAGAGAATCCAGCCCTATTTCAGGCTAAACACCACCCTAAATTCCAGAGAGTGCAGCACAACGACTGCTGGAAATTATTTCGCTACAGTGAAGTAACTGCTCTTGGGAATGTGGACTTTCCAGGTGAGAAGTTTCAGCTGCTTGTCGGCAGACATGGCGGCAGCATCCACGAGGGAGCAGGTCTTTACGCCCGCAAAATCCAGGTCCGTGCCTGCGAGAGCGTTGAAGTTCTGGCCTTTGCCGAAGAGTTGATGGAACACGGGCTCGCCAAAAGTCACCATGACCTGGGGCGCGATGAAGGAGAGTTCCTTCGTGAGCATTTTCCGGAGGGCAGCCTCCAGAAGCGGCGGGATGTTCCGCGGAGTAGCGCCCTTGTAGAAGAAGGTGACGCCAATGGACTCTGCTGGAATGCCAAGGCTCGCAAACAAGCGCGTGAGCATCTGACCCACGGGAGAAGCAAAAAATGGGTTGGCATTAGAGGCATTTGCGGGAGAGAAACTGCCCGCAGGAAGGTCTGCGGAAGGTGCCGCAAAGAGCAAGAGCAGCCGCGGGTTGGCGGGTCCTTCGTAGCGGGCGAGGCTCCCGGCCTGAGCATAGAGGGTTTCTGCAGAAAGTTTCGTGTAGAACTCGTCCAGAGAGGCTGCGGACTCGTATGCCGCGGGAGCTGTTTGGCGTGCAGGGCGTGGGGCCGGAGCATCAAACCCTGCGAAAATCGGAGCTGGATCTTGGGCCGGAGACTGCATTGCCGGAGAGAACTGCGCCGCGGGAGAGAACTGCGGCGCGGGCTTTTGTACCGCAAGCTGAGCAGCAACTGCAGGCTTGGATACTGCCGCGGGCTTTTTCACTGCAGGCGACGCGGGACTTTGCATCGCCTTCGCGCTCCGCTTCTGGAGCGTCCACGGCTCATCCAAAAAAATCTCCGCCTCACCCAAATCCATCTGACCGCGAAGGTAGTTCCGCAGTTCGCTGAAATCGTATTCGCTAGCCATGGGACTCCTCCACCAACTTCAAAATCGCCTCCGCCAAATCCAGTTTGGAGCCCATCTTCATCTGGGGCACTGGAGCATCACGGCGGACAAGGGCAAACTTCACTTCGTCAAAACCAAAACCGCTATTTTCGGCCACAGGCGCATTGAGCAAAAGGGCGTCCGCGCCAGATTTTGCCAGTTTTTCTGCAGCATGTTCTTCAAAATGGTCCGTCTCCAGAGCAAAGCCCACAATCACCTGGTTCGCTGTCCGAGACGCAACGCAATCCCGCAAAATATTCGGATTCGGTACAAGCTCCAACGTCAACTGACTCCGGCTATCCTTGATTTTTTCCGTAGCAGGTTTTGCTGGGCGATAATCCGCTACCGCTGCGCAATGAATCACCGCATCTGCTTTAGGCGCACGCTCCAAAACCGCATCGTGCATTTCACAGGCACTGCGCACTTTCGTAACCTGGACACCTCCCGGGAATTGCGCTTCCATGGGACCCGCAACAACTTCTACCGCATAACCGTTGGCGAGGAATGTAGCCGCCAAAGCGACTGCAGTCTTCCCGCTACTGCGATTGCTGATGTAGCGCACAGGGTCGATGGCTTCTTCGGTACGGCCTGCAGTAATCAGCACACGACGGGTGCAGTTACTAGGTATGAGTGATGAATTATGAGATACGGGAAATTCCTGTTCTGCCGTTTCTTCCAAATACTTCTGGGCATCGGACAACGGAGCGGCTCCCGCCCGATTATTCTTCACTGCCTTCGTACTTAATAATTCATAATTCTCCAAGAACTTCACGATTTCTGCGGGCTCAAGGAGCCTTCCCTTCCCCACTTCACCGCAGGCCAGTTCTCCGGCCGGGCTGTCCATCACAACGGTATTCTCAAAACTGCGGAGTGCTTCCAAATTGCGCTTCACCGCCGGCGACTCAAACATGGCCACATTCATGGCAGGCGCCACAAACCGCGGACAAGCGCAACTCATGAAGCAGAGGCTCACGGGGTCATCCGCCAAACCGTAAACAAACTTCCCGATAATGTTGGCGGTCGCTGGCACCACCAGGTACAAGTCCGCCCACCGCGGGAAATCGATATGCTGGAAAGGCCGCGCCTCTACAGCACCATCCTTCAAATACACCGGACACTTGCTAAGGGAAGCAAAAGTAAGCGGAGCCACAAACCGCGTGGCCGCTTCCGTCATGCACACCCGCACCTCGGCACCCTTCTTCTGCAACAGCCGCAAAAGTTCGCAGCTCTTGTAAGCCGCGATACCGCCAGAAACGCCAAGAAGAATGTGCTTGCCCGAAAGATTCATACGTCCATCAAGATAGAAATTTGGCTACGCTCGATTTTCTACAGATACTTTTCGGGAACCTTATAACCCGCCGCCAAAAGTTTCTTCACGTATGTCTTATCTTTCAAACGCTCTTCGGATTCGGCCATATACTTCTGGTTGGCCTTCTGCTGGGCACCCGTCTTGATGCGGACAAATTGGGCAAAGCACCAAAACATGCCGATAACGCTGATAGCCGCAATGGCACCGCCCGAAATGGAAATGACATTCCGGAACATCAACTTCCAATAAAACCATGCTCCACCCGCAGCAGCAAGTGCGATAAGGATGAGGCAACACTTCAAATAATATTTAGGGTTGGAACTGTGTGGGTCAAAACCGGTTATAGCCACTTCGCGAAAGCGCTTGTCCAAATACTCTGCCCTGCATTTAGGACAAACTCTTATAGGGCTTCCATAATTCCATGTATTGCTGGAATCGTTGAACTTCGATTTGCATTCCGGGCACTGAGACTGAACGTAACCCATGTTGACCTCACTGAAGAAGGACTTCTTTCTTTGAGGAATAATACAAAAAAGACGATGGGTTTTACTTCAGATTATTAGTTTCTTTGCCTGCTTAGTTCCTTTTTCAACAAATCAAAATGCTTTTGAACCTCAGCAAGTTCCTTTTCTACATCACCTAATTCATTTTCATTCTTTGATTCGTAGGACTCGCTTACAAAATTGACGACAATGCCAACAACAATATTAAGCATAATTAGAGCAGATACTATAACGAAACTAACGAGATAAACCCATGACCATGAGCTTATAGCCATTAAATCATGAAGTAAATCCCCCCAACCTTCAAACGTTGTCGTAACAATTAAGGTTAACATAGCTGAACCCATTCCGCTAAAAGCATCCAATTCGCCATATAAATTACACCCTATCACACTATAGATATACAATACAACAAGCATAAGTAGGCCCGCATATCCTAAAGATGGTATTGAACGAAAAATTGCATTAACAATAATTTGCATTGTACGGACAGAGCTCACAAGACGCATCGCCTTAAATTGTCTAAGCAATCTCATAACTCGCAAACTCGACACGGCCATCATTCCTGACGCAACAATCGGAACAATCACAACCAATAAATCAAATAGATTCCAAGGATTTACGAAAAATTTCGCACGTCGAGCTACAATCCGCATTAACAATTCAACGACGAATACACACAAGCAAAAATTATCAATAGCATCTAGAATTCCTCCATAGGCTTTACCCCATGGAGTTGTCTCAATGCCAAGAACAATCGCATTCACGGTAATTACAGTAAATACGATAGCCTGAAATAATTTACTATCAACAACCTTTGTCATATAGACTATTCTGCGGAAGGAATTTCAGACTTCGAATCCTTGACTCGCGGACCAGCGAAACTAATTTCGGCTTCGGAACGAATACGACTCTTATGTGTTATAATATCCTTGGGATCCACCAAAGCAATCGTTTCTCCTTGGGCGCCATCGCTCTTTGGGAATGCAATCCCTTCAAAGCGATACTTATTGTCAACAATCTTACCTACAACCCAAAGAATCGGCTGACCTGATTTTGGGCCATTGAAATGAACTTTAGCAAGAAGACCGCTATTGAAATCACTTAGATTAATAGTCGCCGTATCATATTTATCCGCCAAAAGTCCAAGGATTATTGAATACACTGCGAGTTCTTCTGGTTCAATACTATTCTTATAACGAGCCGCTTCTGCTTCAGCCTCCGCTTTATACTTAGCCTTTTCTTTTTCAACAATATTCATCATCGCAGCCTGAAAATAATTTTCATAGCTTTCCAGTTTATTCTGATTCACCACACTGCAACCAGGTTCAACTTTACGAATGATGTGCTTTTTCTCATCATCGGAAAGATATCTCCGTTCTTCCAGAATCGCATTCTCAATTTTAGTCATAAGGCTCTGCTCTTCGGCTTTCTTCTTGCCCTCTTCATAAGCAGACCTAATCTTTGCCAAATCAGCACCGGGCTTCTTAAACAATTCTAAAAGATATTTCTTTTCATCATCGCTAATCTTTTCGAAGTCAATGGTTTTAAAGGGGGTCTTTTCCATAACATGGCTTGACGCATCTGCAATAAAAAAGGACCACTTGCGGCCATTAGTCAAAATGCCTATTTCGACAAGCATGTTTTGTACATATGAAGCAAGTTCATCGATATGCTTCTGATTGTCAATATCTTCAGAAAGACGCTTCGCCTCAATAATACACTTATAATTGGCTGTTTGAATAAGATAATCACAACGACTATGATTTACTTTCACACCAATTTGAGGCAATTCAACTTCAACCTTATAGCAGTCAACGCCTGCACCGTATTCATACCCCCAAACACGTTCAACCATATTGCGTATGATATAATTTTTTACTGATTCTTCATTATTAAGTTCGTTGGCGAGAGCAAGCGACTTGTACTTTTCCACAAGAGCATTAAGATTCTTCATTTTTCATCTCCTTGATTTGTTTTTCTATAAAATCATCATACATATGACCATTTCCCATAACCAAGAAGCCTTATCAACCAATAAAAAAAGCGTGGGCTCATTTGGTTTACCCACTTGAGGCTCTGCAAAGCCCATGCAAGATAAACACAAACAACCCACGCCCCAACTGGGACGTGAGCGTTTGCACCATTTCTCTTGCATTGATATTTTTGCAGATTTCAAGTGGAGAGCTGGAACAAATGCTCAAAATGTCAACAGATTTCTAAATTCTTATAATTTACCTCGTACTTAACCCACTATAAATATAATTCAGTTTAGAATAAAATCAACAACATTTGTAGCATCATTGCCATAAATAAGCATACATAGAATTACTCCAAAGTTGTTTTCAATTTTCTTTAACTAGAGAAAAGTAGAAAATCATCTTCCTACTATTTACTTTCCGCTTTACATAAAAAAAGAAACCCCGCGGTTTTACGCGCGAGGTTCCTTTACAGTTTCTGTTACTGATTAGGCTTCTTCAGCAGGAGCTTCTTCAGCGGGCTTTTCAGCCTTCTTCTTAGTGGCCTTCTTCTTGGCAGGAGCGGCGGCTTCACCAATGGTGGTGCCGTTTTCGCCCGGCTTGTGAGAATCCATCCAAGCCTTCAGCTCAGCGGATTCGCGATTCTTGAAGTAGTCCACCACGGAGAGGAAGATCTTGCGGTTGTTCTGATCAATTTCGGTCACAACAGCCGGAACTTCGTCGCCAACCTTGAATGCATCGGCAGGAACCTTGATGTATTCGGCGGTGAGCTTGGAAACAGGAATGAAGCCTTCGATGCCTTCGGCCATTTCGACGACAACGCCGCGGTCCAGCATGCGAACGATCTTGCCCTTCACTTCGGCATCAACCGGGAACGTGGTATCGATGGAATCCCACGGATCTTCGGTGAGGTGCTTCATGGAGAGAGAAATGCGGCGCTTTTCCTTATCGACGGCCAGCACAACGCATTCCACCTTGTCACCCTTCTTGACCATTTCGTTCGGATGGGTGATTTTCTTGGTCCAGGACATATCAGAAACGTGGATGAGGCCATCAACACCTTCCTTGATTTCGACGAATGCGCCGAAGGAAGCGATGTTGCGGATTTCACCAACCACGCGTGCGCCCGGGGGAAGTTCAGTTTCGATAGAATCCCACGGATCGCTTTCGAGCTGCTTCATGCCGAGAGAGATGCGTTCGGCTTCTTCTTCAACCTTGAGCACGACAGCTTCCACTTCCTGACCAACGGTGAGGATTTTGGACGGGTGCTTGACGTGCTGGGTCCAAGACATTTCAGAAACATGGATGAGGCCTTCAACACCACTGTCGAGTTCGATGAATGCACCGTAATCCGTGATGGAAACAACCTTACCCTTAACGATAGCGCCTTCCGGATAGCGTTCGGCGATGTCCTTCCAAGGATGGGGCTTAAGCTGCTTCATGCCAAGAGAAATGCGTTCCTTCTTGTCGTTGAAGTCGAGCACCATGACTTCCACTTCCTGGCCGAGCTGGACCATTTCGGTGGGGTGGTTGATGCGCTTGTAGCTCATGTCGGTGATGTGGAGGAGGCCGTCTACGCCGCCAAGGTCGATGAACGCACCGAAGTCGGTGATGTTCTTGACGATACCCTTGCGGACCTGGTTCTTCTCGAGAGTTTCGAGAACGTCGCCACGCTGCTTGTTGCGTTCTTCTTCGAGAACGACGCGGCGGGAAACGACGATGTTGCGACGAGCCTTGTTGACCTTGATGACCTTGAGGTCGAATTCCTGGTCGATGAGGGCGTTGATGTCCGGGATCTGACGGAGGTCGATCTGGGAACCCGGGAGGAAGGCATCGATACCGAAGAGGTCGACAACCACGCCGCCCTTGATGCGCTTCGTGAGCTTGCCACGGACAACTTCGTTGTTTTCGAATGCAGCGTGGATGCGATCCCACACGCGGACGAAGTCGGCCTTCTGCTTGCTGAGGATGAGACGGCCGTCTTCATCTTCCAGCTTTTCAACAAACACTTCGATTTCGGAACCGATTTCGAGAGAGTCGGTGTCCTTGAATTCGGCGCGATCAATCACGCCTTCGGACTTGTAGTTCACGTCAATGAGAACTTCCTGATCGTTCACGGAAGCAATCTTACCATTGACGAGCTTGCCCTGTTCGAGGCAATCCATACCGGCATAGATATCGGCATTCTGCTTGCGGAAGTTCGGGCTGCATTCACCTTGAGCAGCGAGAATTTCAGCGAGATCGTCCTGAGTTCCGAATTTGAGATTTTGAGACATATTGTTTTTTATTGGGTTGCGGTAGAAAAAATCCAGGACTACGCCACTACACCTACGTAGTCGAGAATCTTTTGAACCTGTTGTTGGATTGAGATATGTGTAGTGTCAATTTCGATAGCGTCATCCGCCTTCTTGAGGGGGGCGTTGGCGCGAGAGGAGTCCAAGCGGTCACGTTCCGTGAGGTTCGCGAGGACTTCTTCATAAGTAACCTGCTCGCCTTTTTCAAGGAGTTCCTTGAGGCGGCGTTCGGCGCGGACAGCCACGTCCGTCACCATGAAAAACTTGTACTCTGCATTGGGAAAGACCACCGTCCCGATGTCACGGCCATCCAGAATGCAACTGGACACAGCTCCGATTTCACGCTGCATCTTCGTCATGGCGGCGCGGACGGACGGGAGGGCGCAGTAGATGCTCACATTGTTCGAGACCCGCATGCCGCGAATTTCCTGCTCGTGAGACACCCCGTTAATCAAAATGTGGTTTTCCGCATCAAAAGTGAGCTTCAATTCCTGAAGCAGCGCATCCATTGCAGGCCCTTCCTCAGCCGGAAGTCCCTTCTCCAAGGCGGCAAAAGTGACGGCCCGGTACATGGCGCCCGTGTCCAGATAGGTTATGCCCAATTGTTTGGCAATAATCTTGGCTGTGGTGCTCTTGCCGGTTCCACTTCCGCCATCGATGGCGATGATGAAATGCTTTGATGCAGTCATAAGTGGGGGCAAAGATAGAAAATGCAGAATGCAGAATGCAGAATGCAGAATTGAATTTCGGCAAAAAACAGCTTTTTATGGGGAAAGGTCCAGAATCTCGGCATCCAGGGTCATATCGGAGGGGTAATATACCTTCGCCTTCTCAAGATAACGGAGGGCTTCCGCGGTCCTTTTCTGCAATTTCGCCTCATAAGAGAGGTTTTTGAACCCAAAAACCGCCTCCGGGCTATTCGCCTTGGCCGCCAGTTCATAAGCAGCCTCGCTACGCTCCCAGAACTTGGCATCGTACGCCAGATTTCCGAGGAAAATGGCCGCATCTGCAAAATCCGGCTTTATCTGCAAGATGTTCGAAAGGATGTCCATGGCCACAAAATTCTTCCCGTCCTCCACCAAGACATCCGCTAGCTTGTACATGGCATTCACATCCTCAGGACTAACACTGAGGGCTTCACGGTAGGCACCAGCACTTTCCTCAAAGTTCTTCTCCAGCCGATAGACATCGCCCAAGTACACCAAAAAATCAGTCTCTTCCGGGTGCGCAGAATAGCCTTCCCGAATCACTTGGGTAGCCCGGTCATAGTCACCTAACGCAATGGAAGCCTCCGAAAGCTGGTACACGAGACTCACGTCGGATTTGTCCAGACGGTAGGCGGATTCAATCGCCCGCAAGGCACCCACTTTATCGCCAGTCTTGCCGTATGCCTCCCCCAGATAGAGCCAACCGCTCACATTTTCGGGCTCCAATTTAAGGGCCCTATGGTAAGTAGCGATACACTCCGGGTATTGCTTCAGGCGGAAATAGACGGAGGCCAAGTTGAAAAGCGCCGGAGCAAATTTGCCTTCGGAATAATCCACCGCCTTCCGATAGGCTGCTGCCGCCTCAGGGTACTTCCCCGTCTGGAAATAACTGTTGGCCACATTGAAGGAAGAGGCAATAGGGTCAGCGCCGCGCTGCTCCGCTTTTTCATAGAGGATGATTGCCTGCTTGAAACGACCCTCACGATAAAGCGCGTTGGCCCGGTCCATCAAATCTGCACTGGACTGCGCCGCAAAGGAAGTTGCCACAAAAACAAGCGCCACAAAATCAATCCATTTTTTATGGAGGCTGCGGCCCTCGCCACACCCCAATTTTGAATTTTGAATTCTGAATTCTGAATTGATTCTAGTCATGGAACTTCACCTCAAAAGGTTGCTCCATTCCACAGAAGGGAACGGCCTTGCCCGCCTTCTCCGCAGGTTCAAAAGTCATGCGACCCAGCGCCTCTTTCCCAGCCTCCGCAAGGCCAGAACCCGCAGGTGTTTCTTCCACCACCTTAATATCATAAGGCCTACCGCTAACATCCACACAAAAACTCAATCGCAAGGTGGCATCGATTTCTCTATCCCGAATCTGTGGCGGAACTTGAAAACTGGGCATGGCACGACTGTTGGGTTTTTTATCCACATCGCCATTTTCTGCAGTGAGCGCTCCACCGCGGAAATCGGCCACAAGATCCTCATTGATGGCAGCCCCATCGCCCATGCCCGCTACCGCCAAATTCATCGCCATCCGTGGCCCCGCCTTTGGAGAGCGGTTTGTCGTTTTGGAATGATTGGGTTTGCGGGCAGGCTTTTTCTGTTCCACCTTCTTTTCCACCTGATCGATTTTCTTGACCGACACCTCAGTTTTCACAAACTTCTTTTCGTGAAACATTTTGCCAGAAATAAAGAGGTTTGCCACTGTGACGGAAAACACCAGAAGAAGGCTGGTGAGAACCGCCCCCATCAGAATCAAAAATCTTTTAAACAACCTCTTTATCAATATCAAAACCTTCCAGATTTTTCAATAATCAAATCAAATTTCGTAACTCATAATTCGTAATTCATAATTAGCTTTACTCCGCCTGCGCTGCGATGGAGACCTTCTTCACGCCCGCCAAATTGCAGGCGTCAATCACCTGCACCAACACTCCCGTTTCCGCCTCCTTGTCTGCAATCACTACAGCTTCCCTATCCGGCGCCTTCGCGAGAGATTGCTTCAAAATGTCCTGCAAGCTTGCCAAATCCACTTGCCTTTCATTGATATGAATCGTTCCCTCCCGCGTAATCGCCACGAGAATATTTTCCTTCTCCAGTTGGCTTGCGGTTTGCGCCTGTGGCTTCGTTACGTCTACACCTGTTTCCCGCGTAAAACTAGAAGTCACCACAAAAAAGATGAGCAGGATGAACACGATGTCCATCAAAGGGCCCATATCGATACCCATATCCTTCTGCCGTCGTGATGGGAGTTTGAATTCCATAATCAAGCCTTTTCCAATTCGGCAGAAACCTGCGTTGATTTTGCCGAGATAAAATTTTCAATCACCGTGGCGCCAAGCGTCATCTGATTTTTTAAAAGCTCAATGCGTTCATAGAGGCTACCCTTCAAAAGGGTCAAAGGGAACGCAATCAAAAGCCCGCTCTGGGTAGAAATCAGCGCTTCCGAAATGCCATCTGCCATCAGCACTGGGTTCTGATTTCCATACAAAGTAATCACCTCAAATGTAGAGACCATTCCCGTCACGGTTCCCAGCAAGCCGAGAAGCGGGGCCGCCGCAGACATGACCGAAACAATGTGAAGTCCCTTCTCCATATAGCGGCAAGTCTTTATCATCCGCACCTGCATGTAATCCTGATATTCCGCGGGATTTTTGCAGGCCACATCCAACGCATAACGCATTTCGCGAGAAAGAATTCCGCCCCGCTTGCGAAGATGCCGTAAAGCCATTGTCACCGGACTTTTTTGAGCGCCTAAAGAAGTAGTACTCTGCAAATCTGTTCGCAATTGATCCACAATTCCACCCGCATCTTTGCGGAAGGCATCGCGACCGATGCGGCCATAACAGCAATACAGATAATAGAATCCAATCACTCCCGCAATTAAAATGGGGAGCATCACCACACCGCCTGCCTCATAGTTGTGCCAGACAGATTCGATGAAGATGTAGAAACTATTACTCATAGGTCGGGGCAGTCACGTTCTCAAACTTTTTCGTCTTCGTGGAAAATTCGATTCAATAATGCCGTACTTTGCACATAAAGTTCACTAATCACTCGCTCAATTTTTTCACTGAGAAGTCCGTGAAGAATCATAATGGGAATGGCGATGATAAGCCCTGCCTCTGTGGTAATCAAGGCTTCCGAAATACCGCCGGCCAAAACGCGAGCATCATTTGTTCCCACTTCCGTAATCACCGTGAAAAGTGTGATGATACCTGTCACCGTTCCAAGAAGGCCGAGAAGCGGTGCAATCGTTCCAATTGCAGCCATAAGCCCCATGCGGCGCTCCAATTTTGGCTGTTCCCGAAGAAGGGATTCCTGAAGGGATTTTTCTGCGGCCTCCCGCGTTTCGCGAGCCTTATTGAGAACACTGAAAAGCACCAGAGAAAGGCTGGATTCATGACGGAGGCAGAGGTCAGCTGCGGCCTCATACTTTTCTTCACTAACAAGACGGTCCATCTTTTTCGCAAAACGGTGACTCAAATGCCCGCGACGGGTTATGACAATCAATCGTTCAAAGAACAGGAACAGCGCAAAAAATGCCGCCAATGCCAAGGGATACATCACAATGCCGCCCTTCTTGAACCAATCCAGGAAAGCTTCCTTGAGGGTCATTTCCTTAGTGTCCGTAATGGCATTTTTGATAGCCTTATTTTGAAGCACATCCATAGGGACATAAGCCTTCTGTTCCGCCCCAGCCGTCTGGATTGCCGTACGGATGGAAGCATTCATTTCCGCAGGGAGATTTCCGTTCCACTCAAAAATCTTGCCCTGCAAATTTCCAGAACGAATCAGAGCCTGAACGCCAGTTCCATTTCGCTCCACTTCTCCGAGGAAAACCGTCCCCAAGCGAAGCCGCGTTACAGGAACATCGGGTCGATTTCCAATTTGAGAATTTTCTTCCGTCAAACTTTCGGAATAAGTTTTCTCATGACGCGCTAGAAGGTCATTCACATAAAGTTGAAGTACCGTCAAGGTATTGGGATTTTTCTTGTCGGTTTCTGCTTGAGCTTTCTGCAAATTTGCCATCCGCTCTACCATGCCCACGGGATAATCACCGGCCACTTCGCCCATCAATTTATCTACAGAGAGTTTTACCTGCGTATGGAAGGCATCGTAGGCGATTTCATCTTCCTTCGCCTTATCTTCTGCTTCCGTGGTAACGTTTTTGCTAGCCATCAATTCTTCAGTAACACGACCCAAATCGGTAGAGAGTTTGGAATAGCGACCATCCAATTCACGAGTTGTATTCTGATGTTCCTCGCCCAACTGTGCTTCCGCATAACGACGACGCCAATGTTCTGCCTCCTTCTTCTCCAGAGAATCTGCCTTGGACAGGCGAATGCGGGCCAAAGCATCTACTTCTTTCTGCAGATTTTTAAGTTCCAGCGTTTTCAGGGAATCCCGAACGCGGGCCTCATCGTCCTTGCTGGATTTTGCAAAAACTGCAGTCGTAGACAAAAAAGTAAACAACAGAACAATAACGAAAATCCGCACGGAAATATGACCGCAATTTTTCCATTGTGAATTCATCATTTACCCTCCCCGCGAACAATGGAAAGGTTTACTGGCAATGTCACAATCTGTGGTGGTTTCTTCGCCTGCTTTACATCAATCGCCGTCCGCACAGCCTCACGTTCCGCAAGACTCAATTCCTCATTCCATTCAAAACTCACTTCACCATTTTCTTCAGAAACTTTCCGCTCCAGCACGCCAAAAACAGTGCCGTTCTCGTCGGAATAAACCATCCATTGATTTCCAATACGCAGGATATTTGCGTTAATCATCTCGCCATTTTTCCGCGTAAGGGGTGCGTTGATGATGGCCACTTCATCGCCAAAGCGCGTTTCTTCGCCAATCAAGGATTTCAAGCGGGAAAAACTTTCCTCTTCGCTAGCGTTTCTGCTTTCAATATCTCGCGACAGAGATTTCGCGCGGTCCAGGCGGGATTCCTTTTCCCACGGAAGCGTCTGTTCAATCTGAGATTCCAGCTGCTTGCTCAGAGATAGCAGCACTTCTCGCACCGCCTTCCGTTTTGCCTTCACATTATCCGTACGGTTTTTAGCACGAGCCTGCTTGCTACGCTCCGTCTGCAAATCTTTCGCCACATCCCGAATTTTTGCATTCAGGGAATCCACCTCGGCGCGACGATTCTCCACATCTTTCTGATAACGCTCCTCCAGCATTTTGTACCTGGCGCTATCCGCCTGAATCATGGAATCCGTTTCCGCAATCTGCTTCGTCAGCTTCTGGATTTCACTAGTCAGTTTCTCCTTCTCCAGCTGCAAATCCCGAATGTCGGAATCCACATCGGCAAAAGCCGGCGATGAAAAAAGCATCGCCACTACAAAGACACAAATCAGGCCATACTCTTTATTGATTTTTTCACGCATTATTCTCATCTTCATTCCCTATTTCAAAATACTATTCTCTACCGCATTGCTTGTCTTTCGGATTTGCTTTACACCAGTTTTCCACCACTTTCTTCAAAATGCTGGATTTCTGTTCTTCCAAATAATAGCGGCTTACCAAAGCAGTTCCACACTGCGGATATTCTTCCAAGTTCCAATCCCTATCGGCGCACCACTCCCATTCCGTTTCCTTGCAAGATGTCCGTTCCAAACTTTCCTGACATTGCTTGTACAAAGAGTTGCAATCTGCTTCGTCATTATTTTCAAAATCACTCTCAATGCAATAGAGCATCAAACCTTCTGCAAATGCCGTCGAGGCTGCTTTCGCATCATATTTCGTAGGCAAATATGTATACCATACATATCCCTCTTCTCTCAAGCCCGCTACAATTTCGGTGGAATAGCAGGCTTCATCCGATATCACATAATAATAAGATGGCATACATAACTTTTCGCGATTCAAGCGACAAGCCTTACTGCCCCATGGTTTTTGATCCTGTCCCGTACCATCGATAATGCACTCCTTTTGCGAGATATGTTCAAAAGTCACAAAATCATCCGCATGAACTTTCAGCCGCACCTCCACACCCGTCATTCCGCTAAACACACCCATTCCGCCTTCAATGTTGGATTCCGGCACCACCCGCGGATCTTCCAGAGCTGCCATGACCTTATTCCTATAATCGGCATAGGCCTTATCGGTAGCATAAATTCTCAACCGCACATCACCAATGGGGAAAGACATATTCGTCATCATCACTGAATCCAGATTGCGGATTCCGGCAATGACTTCGTTAGTTTCATAACCCTCATAAACCATGTGTTCCAAGGGATCATGCATGGATATGCCCGTATATCCTG
The DNA here is from genome assembly GCA_024398835.1 of Fibrobacter sp. GTDB lineage: Bacteria > Fibrobacterota > Fibrobacteria > Fibrobacterales > Fibrobacteraceae > Fibrobacter. The sequence goes on along the minus strand of JAKSIK010000016.1, from coordinate 21,462 downwards.
TAGAATCCGAACTCAACATTCCGCCCAACATGTGGTTGATGGTAGTATTCATACTTTCGCCGCCTTTCTCATTATCGTATAGCATCACCGCAATGACACCACCTACGGATTCATTGTAATCCAGAGCAATCTTGAAAACACTCATATCCATGGGATATTCCAAAAAATCCACATCTACAACTTCAGAGCCTTCACCTATTGGTTTTGCCTTGTAATCCCGCCATTTATATTTGCCATTTTGCAACGGGATGCTGATTCCCTTGGTTCCAAAATTCACGGGAATCGTCGCCTTTGCCTTGAATCTAGATTCCACCGTTGTTCCTGCGCTATCCCACTTGAAATAGGCATGCATGGTGTAGGTTTCCCCAGCGAGGCCTTGTCTTGTATCTGACATGGGCTGCATACCCGCGACAGACGCAACACGGAGAACTCCGAAGCAGTTGGGGTCTGTGCTGCCTGGCAATAAGCGAAGCGTAGAAGCGCCATCATTGAACTTTCCTTCCACCGTTACATAAGCGCTATCATAGAAGGCAAAGTTCTCTGCCGCTGCTTCCTCCAACTGGTAGATTTTTTCAAAGCAAACACGAGGCGAACTACCTTCAATAATGTAGCCATAAGTGTAGATACCACCATAGATTTCCGTTTCTTCAGGATAGAATTCCCATGGTCCATGAAAATCACAGCCCGAAAAAGCGAGCGTACACAAGGCCACCACAAACCAACCCATTATTTTTTTAGAAATAGTATTCATAATTCAGCATAATGGGTAAAAAGGGAAACTGAGATATTCGGGTATATTCCGGTGGATTCTTGCGGGTGTCATAGAAGCCATAAAACATGTTGTCGTGATTCGTCAAATTGATGATGGTCCAACTGAAATTCCACTTGTTTTCGCGACCGATATCGATGGCTTTCACATCCACTCTAAAATAATTGGTTTGGCGGCTAGCATTACGACTCCCCGGGACCACCACGATATCATCTTCGTACTGTTTTGCGCCCAACTGGTCTGCATAAAAATATCCCACGTAATCCGTAATTGGCATTCCGGCAGAATACTTCACCATCACGGAGGAACGAAAATACCGCCCCTGCACTTCGTGCTTCCATAAGGCATCTTCGTCACCCTTCCAGTTGATTCCTAAATCCAACTTCAAGGCATAAGGCTGATGCCAAGAAGGGTAATAGGCATTCGTGCCGTCATTACTGCGGACAACGCTAATGCCCTGGCTCCAGTTGATACCGCCAAACCAGGCGCCACGATCCTTCCGGAGGGAGAGTTCATAGCCAAAGGAATAGCCATCGGCCGTTCCGAAGTAATCCGCCAAAACGAAATCGTCCGAAGAAGTTTCCTCACTGCTATCCTGCTGCATATTGAAGGTATTGAGGCCGCTTTGCGTCTTGTAGTAAACGCCTACACTTCCATCATAATCCTCAAAAATCCCACGCTGGCGATATTCCGCAGCCGCGAGCCACGAAGATGCTGGTTTCAAGTGATTCCCTTTGGTCGTTGTCACCGCCGGATAATAAAACTCATTGAGGGATTCCCCATCGCCAAACATGATGGAATTCATGTATTGCAGGTAATAACCACCGTAGAATTCCAAATCCTTCGTCTCATCCAGATTGATGGTGAGGGACGCACGGGGCTCCACGCCGAAGTGTTCCGCCAAAGTCTGATAATTAAAACGGAGGCCATATTGCAGCAAATAATTGGGAGCGAAACGCCAGCCATCTTGAACATAGGCTACATGATGGAAGGGCTCTGGAACATCCTCCACCTTCGTCTCCGAAATGTACTCCCAGAATTTATCGTAATCATACTCCAGTTCATACCCAAAAGTGAGCGTATGATTGTCTATCCCGCGATAATTGACCCACTGCTTCCCCGCAAAAGTATAAAGATCCATTCCAAGCGAAATCAAATCAGCCAATTCCATCTGCTGGTAGAAACGGCTGAATGCGGCGGTGACGTTGTAATCCCAATTTCCAAAGCGGTGGTAGAAATTGATGGGAACCGCAACATTTCCCCAATTTACATACAGGGGGTCAAACGAAAGATCGTCTCCGCCTACATAAAAGCTGAATTTTAAGCGAGTGTCCTCATCAAAATCGTAGAGGAATGTCCCCTGCAAATCTGTAAATTCATAATCCAGGTCCAAATCCAAAAGGCCAATGGCATTGCACAAATCCAGAACATATCCAATGTAAGTCGTTCGGCCAGCCAATACCCAACGGGCATTGCCTTTATGACCTTCCGTGTGGAGTTGGGCCGCAAAAGTGCTGATTTTTATGCTGGAACGGGAGAACCATTCTTCCGTGGTATCACTTCCGCCGGCACGACCATCCATTTTGAGTACGGAACTCAGACGGTTTCCATACTGTGCCGGGAACCCACTTTTATAAAACTGCACATCGTCTATGGTTTCCACCAAAAAAGTGCTGAAGAGTCCGAAAAAATGGGTGGGAGAATAAACCACCGCATTGTCGTAGAGAAACAAATTCTGGTCGGCGGCACCGCCACGCACATAAATTTTCGTGCTAAAATCAGAACTGGCTACAACTCCCGGCAAAGCCTGAATGCTGCGAATCACATCCGCTTCTGCAAGGCCCGGCATTCTCTTGATGCTCTTGGTGCTCACCACAGACTGGCCCGCCTGCCGCTTAGGGCGACGACGCAACTGCACCACCACTTTTTTCAATTCCGTCACATTGGCCGCAGGTCCCGCCGCCAAAAGAGCATCCACATCTTCATCCTGCGTAGAATCTGTGGGCTCTCGACTAGATTCGCCCGAATCAGCAGAGGGTTTACCGTTCAAATCAGCCGTCATTACCGCCAACATTTTCTCATCATCCGCAAATTTTGTCGCTAGAGAATCTCCACCAATAGGCATCTGGAAAACACTGTCCTGGCCATGATATTCCAGCTCATAGCATTTTTCGCCATCGGCACCAACCGTATCCGAAGTTGTGACACAAAGATTCCACAAAGTGTCTGTCGGCAAAGTCACTTTAAAGGGTTTGCCTGGCATTACCTGCACCACTTCCCCTGTCTCCAAAACTTCTACTCGAAGGCTTTCAGCATTTGCAAATTCCGGGTCTTGAATCACACCTTCGTACATAAGGGACTCACTAGCCATCACAATAGATGTGGCCATCAGCAAAATCCCAAAAAGTCGAAAGCTTCTCTTCAAATCCACCATTAGCAAAAATTGAGTACAAATTTAGTTTTTTCCTTTTTTTGCCTTTGCCCTTAAAACACCTAAACAAAGGGAAAGTGTCACTCACCCTTTTCAGATTTTGAAAAATCAAAAAAAATCAGAAAACCCGGCTCAAATAGTCTTTAGCATCGCGGCTAATAACGCATTTACCTAGCAACCGGCGAAGCCGCTTTAAATCCGGGTGGTCCTCATTTTCAAACACAACCACATTCGCAATCCGGTCGCGGTGTTTCAGCAAGAACTCCAGATTGTTGATGTCCGTTTTGGGGAACCCATAACCCAAAAAATGGATTTCCTCTGCATTTTTCAAGTAATAATCCGCCTTCGCCCAAAGCAGGTTGAACAGACTCCCCCGCAAAAAGGATTCTTTGGCATGAGCCATAGGAATAAAAATGGGCGTATCTTCCTCGTAAATGGGGAAGCTCCTGTCCGTAGTTTCCACCTGGCACACGTTCTTCAAATCCAATTCGTCGCTCACACCCTTCAAAGGGAACCAATTCAAGGATCCATGAAGTTTTATCAAGTCGATAGTTTGTTCGCAATTTGTTTTTTCAGCGGAGCGGTCCGCAGGCTCAATATGGACGCCGTAATCCACCGAAATCTTGGAAGATAGTTCTGGCTTCATGGCGATAGCTCGTTCTATCAAGGCATCATAATTGAAGGAGAGAAGAAGCGTTTCTCGCCGAGCATCCCCGCAATCGTTAGCGCAAGCCTTGATGAAGCGGCCAAGTACTTCTGCTGCAGATGGTTCCAGTGGATCTTCCCTGCGAATCACAGAAGCAATAAACCGCAAAAGCTCAAACCGCAAATTTTCCTGATAGAGCCGTTCCTTCTCTCCCGGGAAAATCTGCGTGGAAAGAATCGCCGTCGCAAGAGTCTCAATATTCAGGTACTCATCCTGACCATTACAAATAGCGAGAAAATGCCGGCAGTATTCCTGCAAATGGGGGAACTGCGAAGGAATTTTCCCGGGAATATAGGAGTTCAAATCTCGGAGGGTCGGAAGGCTGGGCAAAAAAGACTTACTGAAGCCCGAGCCCAAGACATAGATACGACGATAGTTCTGCATATTATGATATGTATATAACAATTTTCAGCCACTTTTAGCAACTTTTTGGGTAATATGGTTCTCAAAGAAACCCTCCATCCACGCTTTTTGTAAAAAAATGTAAGTTTACAAAGTGAATATCATTGAACAAATGATTATCCCCGAGGTGAAGTATGAATATTTTCAATACAGAACAGGCTACAACAAGCAAAATGTTAGCTTTGACTTTTTTTCTGATTGCCTGTTTTTTAGGGAATGCCAATGCAGCATGTAGCGGAACTCTATATTTCAAGCCACCTGCAAACTGGGCAAATGCCTACGTGATATTTGAAATGAATGCAACGCCAATAACTACTTTTGACGACGGCTACTATGTAATAGACTTAACCGACGTCAGGGGTTCTGGTTGGAACTACACCTCCTTTAGTTTGGGAGCTGCCAATTGCACTTTCAATTGCACCGGCATTATTAACCCTGCTATCTGGAATGGCAATGGGAGTCATAACACAGGCAACACAGGAAACATTCCCTGCCCAGGCGAAAGAAAGAGCGTCTATGTTCAAGAAGACCCTGAAAATCCGGGATCCACATATATCGGAAGCATTCCCGCAAAAGCTCGTTATTTCTATGTTCAAGTTCCAAGTAGCGAAGATTGGCGCTTCAGTACCCCCGTGATAAGCAGTAATGACGGAACCACCAGCCAGGTTATGCACCCTGTCCCCAACCGTTGCGGTTGGTATTCAATAATATGGTCAGATTTCAATGTCCCAGAAGAGGCCGTCATCGTCGCTTTGGAAGATACAACCCAAAAACTGGGTGTAGACAAGCTGTTTTTAGATGCCTTATTTGCAGAAGGAAAAGATACCGTATTTTACTCCCCCGAAAAAGACCTTATTTCTTATACTGACCCCCACACCAATGGATATTGTCAATCAGGAACATTCCATGTACTTATCCCCAACACCGAGGAATGGTTCGGGCGCCTCCCCGCATTGAGCTTAGATGATGGAAAAACACTGATTCCCATGGAAAGCGAAACCGGTACTTGCGGATGGTACAAGGTAAACCTTCAACTGAGCAATGATTTTTCCAAAGCACGTATTTACTCCACAGACAAAAAAGCCCATTTTGGGAAAAACCTCCTTTCAGATGTCCCATTCAATCTCCTCAAGGAAATTGAAAAAAGCGAAAACGGCGAGGTATTCTTTGTGCCTTTCAATGGTGTAGAATGGACATTAACCAAACCCGAGAAAGATATCAGTTGTAGCTATTATTTCACAGGAGTCATCTATGACTCCGACGAAACCTTAAATCCATTGTTTTCTTCTGATGGAATGACTTCCGGCTTTGGCGCCTGCACTGGGGTACGCCAAGGTATTGTAAAAGAATCCTTAAACCCCAAGACACATAAACCTGTTTTCAATGCAGGAGATTCAGCCGCTACTTTGTGTGCTGGTACTGAAAATAATTTCAACTCCCTTTTCAATTTTGTTCAAGATGTAAATGAAGTTTCCTGTTATAGTTTTGAGTTTAAAAACTTAAATGATGGCGGAAGATGGGGATACAATTCTGATATGGCTATAAATGGCACAACAGTTGGGGGATTTGCTCCCGTCGAAAATACGACGGATGACGACATACTTTCCGAACCTTGCGAGATATGTAGGACAAAAAGGCTCGCCCAAGGCCCTGTTCCCCACAGCTTAACACAAGACGGATACGAAAAATACTGCAATACGGCTGGATGGTTTGGCGGAAGAGACTGCCGAGGAATGTTTAGTAATGGCGATAGTCCGGCAATTTGGAGTTGGGGAGCCTCTCGTTGGACATCGGAACGCAATCAGCAATTCTGCTTTGAGTCTCATGCCACATTCAAATACCATGAAGGCCAGACATTCACCGTCATGGGCGATGACGACATCTGGGTATTCATCAACAATAAACTTGTAGTAGACCTCGGCGGTGCCCATCTGGCGGCTCCAGGCTTTGTGGACTTAAAGAATTTGAATACTACCTTTGGAGAAAATTTCTTGCAAGAAGATTCCACATACAATTTTGACTTCTTCTTCTGCGATCGCCGCACCACCATGAGCAACATGACCATCAAGACAAACATCTACCTGACGCAGAAAGAAGCAAAACAATACTTACACGGATGTAAAATTCAAAATCAAGATATTCTTGTTGATGAAGAAGACATATTCCTATCAAGTTCCTCTCCAAAGCCAACATCATCCGCTTCAGAAGTTGACCGTGATGATAAAGACGACGATGTAGGGGACGATGAAAACGAGTCATCCTCCTCTTCAAAGAAGGAAACCATCCCTGAAATTTCAATGGCTAAATTCACAGTGTCAACCAATGGTAGGACCATAAGCATTTCTAGCGAAGCCGAGGCCTTCATCAGCATTATGGATGTTCAAGGTCACACACTTTATAGAATGCTATCCCCCAAGAAAAACGCTTCTATCACCGTTCAAAATCCTGGGCTGTACATTGTTCGGACAGGGAATGGGGTAAAAACCGTCCGCATAAAATAGCACATCAACTTTTGCACTAGGAATAAAAATATGAGAAAAGAATTCATAAGCTGCATAGCAATAGCATTGCTCATCGGATGCGGAAACGACGACGATAGTTCTACCGCCCCAGACGAAAACCAGCCCAAGACTGATTTTGTAGTAGACATACTAGATGATCTCCCTGCATGTGTTAAAAGTCGGGAAGGGAAAACCGCTTTGCTTCAAGAGGTCGATTCCACCTACATCTGCAAAGATGGTCAGTGGATTGAACTGAAGGAAGAAGACGATGATAACGAGCCGAGCGATATTGATTCCGTGGAAACTGAAGACGATTTACTGGCCTGTACAAAAAAACGGGAAGGAGAACAGAGATATATAGCTCAAACAAAATCAATCGTTCTATGCCACGACGGTACATGGGAAGAATTGAACGAAAAATCCAGCGATTCCAAGAAAAATGATGATGAAGATAGTTCTAGTTCTTCGGAAAAAGATGCGGATGACTCAAAAGATAAGTCCAGCAACAGTAAAACTTCTTCAAGTTCTACAATTTCGTCTTCTTCTATTCAAGAGAGCTCTTCCAGTGTAGCAGTTGAAGAAACCGGTCCGATTCAAGGGGTTTGCACGGCAGTTCCATCAGCAATTGTAAAAAACGACTCTACGACGTGGCATTTCATTCGCATAGATGGTGGAACGGTTAGCACTTATGATTGGATATTTGAGGGTGCGTCTCCTGCAACAAGTACAAAAGAAACGCCGAAAGTGACTTATGAAAAAGGCGGGACATTCAGTGCATCCGTAACTATCAATAAGGGGACATCTTCCGAAAATACTGTCAATTGCACGAAGCCCGTAAAGGTGACTGGCGCAACCATTTCTGATTGCACCTGCAAACCTAATGTCACTAAGGCAGACTTGGCAGAAGAGGGCTCCGCCACCGTGACATGGACCGTCTCCGGATGCACCAATTCCGATGAAAGTACCGGTTTCAGTTACACTTGGGATGACGATCCTGAAAATACCGAAATGACCCTTACACAGACATTCACAGAAAGAATCCAAAGCTATGCACCAACCGTAACTGTTTCCAATGAAGATCAAGATTCCTTGAAACTCACCTGCAATCCAGTAAAAGTTGACGACAGCAACGATCCTCTTTGCGAAGAAATATCTGTTTCCCTTGGGACCAGTTCCTATAAAGATATCCTCACTACATTAAGTGGAGGTTGCTATACCATTGATTTGGGGAAAAATTGCGCTATAGCTTATATCTATAGTGCATCCGGAACAGGAACTTACACCATTAACGGCATAGAAAGCACTTCTTGCACCTCCAAGTACTCAAATATTTTGTCTACATCTGCCAGTACGCTTTCTATAGAGGTTTCTGAAGGTTGCTCTATCAAGGAGATATACGTTTCTAGTTGTACTAATATCAACTAGAAACGGGAATTTAAGTTTCCCCGATTCTTGTCATTTTGAGGAGAGGCATTCCTGCCACCCGAGAATCGTCAAGCGAAGCTTCGAAATCAATGCTCCAGTCGTTGAAATCCTCATCATCCTGAAGCATCTGCTGGATGTGCATCACATTGCCCTCATAAGTCACAAGGGTATGCGCCAGAGCACGGCCCTCTACATCCAAACGGAACTTGTGATGCTCTGCGGTATAGGCAGCCATGATTTCCAGCAGGCGCTTTTCCGTCCACGGAATGCCGGTGGCATCGGCCAAAAGTTCGCCCTCGGCAAGGTCTTCTGCCAAAGTGTCCAACACGCCCGAGAAATCTTGTTTCGCTAACCCACCCATAATCTGGAAGATTCGCTGACGCACCATGTTGAGGAACCGCTTTTTGTCGTAGGTAATGTCTGCAGCCGCCTTGTCAGCGCCAAAAGCCTTCTCTGCCTCTTCCTCGGCAATTCCTGCTTCCAAACGCTTTTGATAATCCTCCGGATGAGCCATCTTCTCCCACTCTTCCAGCAGGCTGGAATCCGTACGGCGAATCATCTCACCCAAATAATCCTCCATGTCCCACAATTCCTCATTCTTGAACCCATCGGGAACCGTCTGGCTCAAAACCTTATAGACGCCATTCAAATGCCGCAAAAGGATGGCCTCCATGCGCTGCAAATTATACTGCTTCACATAGCTACTGAAAGTGCTGAAATTTTCAAACATCTCTCGGGCTATGGATTTGGGCTCAATGTTGGTATCGACCCACGGGTGATTTTCCGCAAAAGCGTTGAAGGTATCATAAATGAAATCCCGGAGAGGTTTCGGGTATTCCACCTTCTCCACCTCTTCCACCCGCTGGTTGAATTCCATCCCTTGGGCCTTCAGTTCGTCCATGCGGGCGTTGCGGGCCTTGTTCTGCTGCACCCGGAGAATCGCCTCCGGATTTTCCAGAATGGATTCGCACAGCGTAATCACATCCAGCGCATACTCCGGACTGTCCTTGTCTAGCTTCGGGAGCGTATCCAAAAGGTACAACGACAGCGGCTGATTCATGGAAAAATCATCCTGCAGATTCATGTTCACGCGAACCTTGGCATACCCAGGCGCCACAGGTGTCACGAACTCAATGATATGCTTTTCAACTAGACTGCGGAAAAGCTGGAACGAGCGATGCATCAGCTGCTTTTTGCTAGCCGCACTTTCGTGGCAGTCCTTCAGCAGATTCCGCATGGCGCGGCATCCATCAGTTTCACGACTGAGAATGTTCAAAAGCATTCCATGACTTACCTGAAAACTAGAGGTCAGCGGCTCCGGCTGTGCTGCAATCAAGCGTTCAAATGTTCCCTTGTCAAAAGGAACATAGCCGTGTTCTGGCGGTTTCCGCTTCTGGAATTTCTTCCCCGTCTGGCGACTCTTCGCCTCCAGTTTCAGGTTTTCAATCACATGCTCTGGAGCCTGGGCCACTACATAGCCGATGTCGTCAAAGCCCTTGCGCCCGGCGCGACCTGCAATCTGGTGAAAATCTCGGGCCGTCAAAATGGCAGTTTTATCACCACTGTACTTGCAAAGTTGCGTGAAGAGAACTGTACGAATCGGGACATTCACGCCCACGCCTAAAGTATCCGTACCGCAAATGACTTTCAGCAGGCCTTGCTGCGCAAGCTTTTCGCAGAGGATGCGGTACTTGGGCAAAAGTCCCGCATGATGGAGCCCGATTCCCTGCTTGAGCCAGCGTTTTACATCCGGGCCATAAGGGCTTGAAAAACGAACTTCCTTGATGGCTTCATTAATCTTGACTTTTTCCTCTTTGGTGCAAAGGTCAAGACTCATAAAATTCTGGGCATTCATGGCCGCAGCTGCCTGTGTGAAATGCACCACGTAGACAGGCGCCTTATTTTCATTCACCAGTTTCTGCACGGTGTTGGAAAGTTCCGTTTCAGAGTAGGTGAAATCCAAGGGCACCGGGCGTTGCGTGGAGCGCACCGTCACAGATTCGCGCCCCGTATGCTTCGTCATTTCCTTTTCAAAAAATTCCGTCGCCCCCACCGTAGCACTCATCAGTAAAAAACGGCTTTGCGGAAGCGTCAACACCGGCACCTGCCAGGCAACACCACGCTCTCTATCGGAGTAGTAATGGAACTCGTCCATCACTACATCCGTAATGGAAAGTTTTTCGCCCTCGCATAGCGCCATGTTGGATAAAATTTCCGCCGTGCAGCACAAGATTGGAGCATCCCGATTTACAGTGGCATCCCCTGTAGAAAGCCCTACATTTTCTGCTCCAAATTCCTTGCAAAGAGCCATCCACTTTTCATTGACCAAGGCTTTGATAGGGCATGTATAGACGGAACGGCGACCATGAGCCAAACTGTCAAAATGAAGCGCCAACGCCACCATGGATTTTCCAGAACCCGTAGGAGTATTCAAAATGACATTTTTCCCATCCAAAAGCTCTAAGATGGCTTCTTCCTGAGCCGGATACAGCGTTGTCCCCCGAGCTTCCGCCCAGGCCATAAACTGTTCCAAAATGTCCTCGGCACTAATTTCCGCCCCATTTTCACCGTTTTTTGGCAGAAAATCCTTAAGTGTCCTTTTAATCAGCTCCGTCATCATAGGCAAAGATAGCTCTTTTTAGTAAATTAGGGGCATGAAAGGAATCGTTCTCGCCGGTGGTTCCGGCACACGCTTATACCCCCTGACCATGGTCACGTCAAAACAGCTTTTGCCTGTTTATGACAAGCCCATGATTTACTATCCGCTTTCCACTTTGATGTTGGCCGGTATTCGGGATATTCTCATTATTTCCACTCCCACAGATTTGCCCAACTTTGAGAAGCTTCTTGGTGACGGAAGCGCCATGGGAATCCATTTGAGCTATAAGGTGCAGCCCAGCCCTGATGGACTTGCCCAGGCATTCATTCTCGGCGAGGAATTTATCGGTAACGACTGTTGCGCCATGGTTCTTGGTGACAACATCTTCTACGGAAACGGATTCAGCGACATTCTCAAAGGTGCCGTGAAAAACGCAGAGGAAAAAGGGCGGGCCAGCGTCTTCGGTTATTACGTAGATGATCCAGAACGATTCGGCGTTGTTGAATTTGACGAAAATGACAAGGTCATTTCTGTGGAAGAAAAGCCCAAGGAACCCAAGAGCAACTACGCCATTACAGGACTTTACTTCTATGACAACCGCGTGAGCAAGTTTGCAAAAGCCCAAAAGCCCAGTGCCCGCGGGGAGCTGGAAATCACGGACCTGAACAAGACTTATCTCGATAGCGGTGAATTGGACGTAAAACTTCTGGGTCGTGGATTTGCGTGGCTGGATACAGGCACCATGGATAGCCTCATCGAAGCAGGAGATTTTGTGCGGATGGTGGAAAGCCGTCAGGGCATCAAAATTTCTGCCGTGGAAGAAATCGCATATGTCAACGGTTGGATTGACAAAGAAAAACTTTTGGAATCCGCCGCCAAATACGGAAAATCTCCCTACGGACAACATTTGCGTAAAGTTGCCGAAGGGAAAATCAGGCATACATAGGAACTAGAATTTAGAGGGTCAATATTTCATGTCTAAGAAGAACATCGTCATTACAGGTGGTGCAGGCTTTATCGGAAGCCATGTAGTGCGCCTTTTTGTAAACAAGTATCCTGAATACAAGATTATCAATCTGGATAAGCTCACATACGCCGGAAATCTTGCCAACCTCAAAGACATCGAAGGAAAGCCCAACTACAAGTTCGTAAAAATGGACATCTGCGACTTCGATGCCTTCTACAAACTGATGCAGGATGAAAAAATCGATGGAATCATCCATCTTGCCGCAGAAAGCCATGTAGACCGCAGCATCAAGGATCCCTTCACCTTCGCGCGCACCAACGTGATGGGAACATTGACTCTTCTTCAAGCCGCAAAACTCTACTGGGAAAGCCTCCCAGAAAAGTACGAGGGCAAACGCTTCTACCATATTTCTACCGACGAAGTCTATGGGGCTCTCAAAATGTCTCATCCTGAAGGTATCGAGCCTCCGTTTACGACAACGGCCAGCTCTAGCGAACACCACTTGGCCTATGGCGAAGACTTCTTCTACGAAACCACGAAATATACACCTCATTCTCCGTATTCTGCTTCAAAAGCAGGTTCCGATCACTTCGTACGGGCTTTTCACGACACCTACGGTATGCCCACGATTGTGACCAACTGCTCCAACAATTACGGGCCCTACCAATTTCCAGAAAAATTAATACCTCTATTCATCAACAATATCCGTCACAAGAAGCCGCTGCCAGTTTACGGCAAGGGCGAGAATGTTCGCGACTGGCTCTTTGTGGAGGACCACGCACGCGCTATTGACATCATTTTCCATAACGGGAAAATTGCCGAAACCTACAACATCGGCGGTTTCAATGAATGGAAAAACATCGACATCATCAAGGTTGTCATCAAGACCGTCGACCGTTTGCTCGGGCGAGCTGAAGGAGAGGACCTCAATCTCATCACGTACGTGACGGACCGCCTGGGCCATGACGCCCGCTACGCCATCGACAGCTCCAAGCTCCAAAAGGAACTTGGCTGGGAACCGTCCTTGCAGTTCGAGGAAGGCATCGAAAAAACCGTGAAATGGTATCTGGAAAACCAGGAATGGTTGGACAACATCACCAGTGGCGAATACGAGAAGTATTACGAAAACATGTATAAGGACCGCTAACCATGGGAAAGTTCAATTTCATCAAAACATCCATTGAAGGCATTGTAGTTATCGAGCCTACAGTATTTGGTGATCACCGCGGCTATTTCATGGAAACATACAACCAAGCTGAATTTGCCGCCGCCGGTCTCAATATGACTTTCGTCCAAGATAACGAATCGCGCAGCAAGAAGGGCGTACTCCGCGGCCTTCACTTCCAGAAAAAGAATCCCCAAGGGAAACTGGTCCGCGTTATTGAAGGCGAAGTTTTTGATGTGGCCGTAGACCTTCGAAAGGGAAGCCCAACATTTGGAAAATGGGAAGGTGTTGTTCTCAGCGAAGAGAACAAAAAACAGTTTTATATTCCAGAGGGATTTGCCCACGGGTTTGCCGTCCTTAGCGAACGCGCTACATTTGTCTACAAGTGCACCCGTCTCTACGACCCTACTGACGAAGGTGGACTCGCCTGGGACGATCCTGAAATCGGCATCAAATGGCCCGTCGAAAATGGATTCAAGCCCCTACTCAGCGAAAAAGACACGAAAAACCCACTTTTGAAGAATTTGAATTTCGCATTTGAGCTCTAATCATTTCTAAATTAAGATTTATGAAGAATATCCTTGTCGTATGTACTGGTAATGTTTGCCGCAGCCCTACGGGAGAATATCTCCTAAAAAAAGAATTGGGACCAGACTTTAACGTAATGAGTGCTGGCCTTGGAGCCCTTGTGGACCACCCCGCCCATGAGCTTTCTCAGAAGATAGCCCTAGAACATGGCGTGGACATGAGCGCCCATCACGCTCGTCAAATCAACATGGACATTCTCAAATGGGCCGATTTAGTTCTCGTCATGGAGAACGGACAAAAGCAGGAAATCGTTCGCAAATATCCTTGGACCGAGGGAAAAGTATTCCGTTATGGAGAAGATATGCAAGTGGACGTCCCCGACCCCTATCGACGTCCTGAAAATGCTTTTGTGCTGGCATGGAATTATATCTCTAAATTAACCCCGGGATGGGTCAAAAAGATAAAGGAGAGCGAGGGAAAGGCATAAACCCCGCTAATATGATTTTATGAAGAAACTTGGTATCATTTTCGGCAACCTTGCTGCATTGGTTTTATGCGGTTGTTTTGCTGCACCACAAATGCAAATGTCTGCTCCATCCAACGATTCTGAGTACAATGGAGCAAAAGTATTTGTCCATTCCATTGACGAAGGCGACTTTGGAACGGGGAACACCTCCTCCAAAGATTCTTCCGGTGCTACCGAAGAATTCGGCGAACTTGCCGACCTGATTGTAGACTCTATTCCACCATTTGAATATCGTATCGGTCCACTAGATATGGTGCAAGTGGTTGTTTGGGAGCATCCCGAACTTACATCCCCCATGGGACAATACCAACCTGCCGGTCAAAAGGTCACCACGGAAGGAAAGTTGTTCTACCCCTATGCTGGTGAATTGCAGGCCGCAGGTCTCACTGCTCAAGAATTGCGTGTGGAAATCACAAAACGTCTCTCTGATAAAATTTTGAACGACCCTCAGGTAGATGTTCGCGTTTCCGAATACAAGAGTTTGAAAGCTACTGTAACTGGAGCCGTAAACAAACCTGGCTATGCTTACTTTGCAGAAGCCCCCATGACCATTCCCACCGCAATTTCAGAAGTCGGCGGATTCAACGAATACGCAGATCCCTCCAAAATCCAACTTCGTCGTGGAGATAAGGTCTATAATATCGATTATTTAAAAGCCTTCAAAACTAATGTTCCCATGGACAAGATTTTGCTGAAACCCGATGATCAGTTGTACATCCCCTCTCTTGAAGAAACTCAAAAAGACAATCGTGCCTATGTGATGGGTGAAGTTGGAAAGCCCAGTGTTGTTGACCTCCACAACGGAGCGATGAGCCTTGTGGAAGCCCTGGCATCTGCTGGTGGATTGCAAGCGGTCAACGCTTCTGCTCGCTCCATCTATGTTATTCGCAACACCTCTGAAGAGCAAATAGATGTTTATCACTTGAATGCGAAAAACGCCATGGCTCTTGCAATGGGCGATCGATTCATGCTAAATGCACATGACATCGTTTATGTTGATGCATCTGGTCTCGCTACATGGAACCGTCTCATCAGCTTGATTCTGCCTTCTGTTCAAACTGTCTACTACGGCGTACAGACCGCGCGTAATATTCAGCTTATTAGCAATGGGAAATGGGGTAAATAGGCCTTATGATTAACTTGATTCTCTGTGGCGGCAGTGGAACAAGGCTTTGGCCCATTAGTCGCTCCTTAATGCCCAAACAGTTCGCTCGCTTATTTGAGGGTTCATCTCTCTTTCAACGCACTGTGCGGACAAACGCCCGCATTTGCGATGCGCAATATATTGTCAGCAATGCCGAACAATACTTCCTTGCCAAAGATCAACTGGAAGAGGTTGGCGCCCACAACTCGCGCTTCCTATTGGAGCCTGTTGGCCGCAACACGGCCCCCGCTATTGCTCTCGCATGCCTTAGTTTGAACAACGACGACATTGTGTTGGTTTCTCCTTCTGATCATGTCATTCGCAAAGCAAACGCCTACGAAGGCTGTCTAAAAAAGGCTGAAGAATTTGCAAAAGCAGGTGCCCTCGTCACATTCGGCATCACTCCTACAGGCCCCGAAACTGGCTATGGCTACATTGAAGCCGACGGCGAAAACGTCAAGCGCTTTGTGGAAAAACCCGACCTAGAAACTGCAAAAAAATATGTGGAATCCGGACGTTTCTTCTGGAACAGCGGTATCTTCTGCTTCAAAGTTTCCACCTTCCTGAACGAACTAGGAAAGTTCTCCCCTGATATTCTGGCCGCCGCAAAACGCGCCTATGCTGGAGCAAAAAAGGAAGAGCAGAATTCTCTCATTCGCATCGCTTATGACGACATGATGGACATTCCCTCCAATTCCATCGACTATGCCGTGATGGAGAAATCAAGTAAGGTGAAGGTTGTGCCCAGCGATATCGGTTGGAGCGATTTGGGGGCATTCGATTCCCTCTATGGTGAATACGAACACGATGTAGACGGAAACAACAAGAACGGAAAACATCTCGGCCTTGGCACCAAGAATTCCTTGGTTCTCGGTAACCAGCGTCAGATTTGCACTATTGATTTAGACCAGATGCTTATCGTGGATACGCCCGATGCACTCCTTGTGGCACCACTTCAGAGCAGTCAGAAGGTGAAGAAGATTGTGGACGAGCTCAAGGCTCGTGGTTCCGACCTCCCCACCGTTCCGCAAACAGTGAACCGCCCTTGGGGAACGTACTCTGTTTTGGAATCTACGGACAACTACAAGATGAAGCGGATTGTGGTTCGCCCTGGTGAACGTCTCTCTCTGCAAAAGCATCTTCATCGCTCCGAACACTGGGTCGTTGTGAACGGAACCGCCACATGCACCGTTGGCGACCGCATCTTCTACGTGCGCCCGAACGAATCCACCTACATTCCCGCGGGTACAGTCCATCGCTTGCAGAATGAAGGCAAGCTCCCTCTGGTGATTGTGGAAGTCCAGGTCGGCGAATACACTGGCGAAGACGACATCATCCGCATGCAGGACGACTACAAGAGAAGCTAGCGATAATGCAGAATGCAAAATTAAGAATGCAGAATTATTTCAGAGTATAACTGCATTCTCATACAATAACTGATTTAATTTTCTTCACGCAAAAATCCCGGGAGTTAAACTCTCGGGATTTTTTGAAATGCTTTCGACTTTTTTAGAACTGGCTTAAGAAGCGTTGATCGTTACCTGTAAGGAGGCCGATTTCCGGAATCTCATGGCGAAGCATCGCGATGCGGTCGAGACCAAAGCCAAAGGCGAATCCCGTGTACTTTTCCGGATCAATGCCGCAGTTCTTAAACACATTCGGGTCCACAGAACCACAACCACCAATTTCCATCCAGCCCGTGCCCTTACAGCGACGGCAACCCTTGCCACCGCAGAACACGCAGCTCACGTCCATCTCGGCAGACGGTTCCGTGAAGGGGAAGAAGCTGGGGCGGAAGCGCGTCTTCACGCCTTCACCAAACAACTTGTTCATAAACACCTGAAGTACACCCTTGAGATCCGCAAAACTGATGTTTTCATCCACCACCAGGCCTTCGCACTGCTGGAACATGGGAGCGTGCGTTGCATCGTTGTCCACGCGGAACACATGGCCCGGAGCAATCATGCGGAAAGGCGGTTTGTGGGTTTCCATGTAGTGAATCTGGGTGCCGCTGGTATGCGTACGGAGCATTACCTTGTCATCCACATAGAAGGTATCCTGCATATCACGACTGGGGTGATCCGGAGGAGTATTCAAAGCCTCAAAGTTGTACCAGTCCGTCTCAATATCGCGGCCCATGTCCACATCAAAACCCATCTGGGCAAAGAAATCGATAATCTCTTCACGAACATCATAGAGCGGGTGAGTGCTCCCAGCAGGAATGCCCGCACCCGGGAGGGAAATGTCCACATTGCCGCTAGCAATCTTCTTCTGAAGTGCCGCCTGATTTGCTGTTTCAATAGCCTTATCAATAGCTTCAGATACAGCCACCTTCAGTTCGTTCACCAGCTTTCCATAAGCCGGGCGTTCTTCTGCAGACAGCGTTCCCATCTGCTTCATCAAATCCGTGACCATACCCTTCTTGCCCAGGTACTTCACGCGAAGGTTATTGACAGCTTCCTGATTTTCAAGATCCGTTTGCGCAAGCTCTGCGTCAAAGGTCTGTTTAACATTATTGATAGCTTCACTCATAGTGCCGTTTAATTTAGAAAATAATGCAGATTACAAATGGTCGAGAATAAAAGCTTGCACGCTCACGGGTCCTCGGTCGCGATGCTCCCTGCGGATTGTTCGCTTAGCAACTTTTATCTCTCCCTTTTTCACTTTTCTAGAAGAGGGCACGATTCGTTCTAGACCCAGACCTCTGGTTTCTACATCACTGTATCAAATGCATAATCACGGGGCGGTTCTTGCCAGCTTCTGTCTTATGGATAGTGAGTTTTCCCGTGCTATCGTAGCTGAACTGTTCCCCCACGCGTTCACCTCCTACATAGGAAAGGCTATCGCGCAAAATTCCGCTAGAGTACCAGTTCCGCCAGATACCGTCTCGCTTCCCATTTTTCCAGAAACCTTCACTGGCGATTTTTCCGCCTAGGCTATCCGGATAGAAGCTGCGGCTTTCCTTCTTATCCACATCCCAATATTCCTCATAAAGCAGTTTGTGGTCGGACTTGATGTAGCGAATGGACGCTTTGTACCGGCCGATACTTTGTTCAAAATCACCCTTTTGGCTCAAAGCACTGCTATCCAGACTGCCATTAGGACTGGTGGATTCCACGAAAGACGTTTCCGCACAAAATAAGCGGGCATCGCCATCACAAAGCCCATAAGCCACCCCATCCGAACCTTTCCGGCTAAAGTGCTCATAGACCGATTCACGCAGCAGGTTGCCCTGCTCATCAAACCACTGTTCCCGAGAACGTTGATGCGTTTCACAGCCCTCGCAAAGCGTATACTCCACCTTCTTGATGACGGAACCATCGGCCCGATAAAGAACGGACGGAAGCATTGCATCGTCATGTTCGATAACGCCCTCTTCCCTGAGTTTCGCCTTGTTGCAGTTTTCGGTCGAAGTATCCGGAACGCCAAAGGATTCGTAATAAAGTTTGTAGTTTCCTTCCTTGATTCCAAAAACACAATCATTATATTCCAGAATTTTGCAGTCATTACCGTAACGTTTGAAATACCCTTTCTCCGTTCCCAAATGGCAAGCATCTTCCTGAACCAGCGTTCCATTCTCATTCCATTTTTTCCAAAGACCAACGCGCTCACCCTTGTCGCTATAATGTTCCTCAAAAGATCTGGTGCCGTTATAGTGCCAACCCATCCAGTCTCCAACAGGATGGTCGTCCTCATAGTATCGCACCGCTTCCTTTTTGCGACTATTCAGGTTTTCCACATAATAACTGGTCCACTCGCCGTGGCGCTTTCCCTTTTTGTAGGAACCCGTCAGCACCACGTCGCCGTAGGCGGTCCAGCGCTTGAAATCGCCATGGGGTTCATTGTTCTTGTAAGGGATTTCAAATTCCTTGATGCCGTTGTTATACCACTCATTGCGCTTTAGGATTTCCCCATCCGGGAATACCCAAACTGACGTCTTTTTCACCCCATTAGCATGATAATCCAACACTCGTTCTTCAGCACGCTGGTAGCTACAGGCTCCCAGCAGCGCACATATGCAAAAAAGAAGAACTTTTCCAAGGAATCTCATCATCATCAAAGTAGAAAAAAGGTATTTTCATTTCGTGGAAGAATTGAAGAATAGACCACTTAAGGATACATTTCACACTAGGCTAAAAACGCCTTGGGTGTGGTTGATTGTACTCATCACCATCGGGCTCACCATCCTCTTCTCTCTTTCCCAAAAACCTCAGATTGTGGTGTATTCCGAATACATCCAAACGCTGTCTGACTACCAGTTGCTGGAAGTGAACTTGATGCGGTCCATGGAACAAATCCGCAGTGGCTACAGTAGCGACACCATCCGGATTCAGGCACAGACCATGACACTCCGAGAAATGGCAGTTTCTTTCTCACGGCAAATGGACGAGCTGAACAGTTTTCAGATCAAAACACCACCAACATCCCTTACCGCCCGTTTTGAGCGAGAAGTCATTGCAAAAGTTTCAAGCACCAGGCGCTATGCCTCAGCCAGAGCACGCTGGAACGAGTCCATCAACGAATTTGCAAACAACTTGCTGCATCTCAATTCTGCACAATATGAGGCGCTCCAGCCCCTGCTGACAGCCGCCCGCGCTGGCAGACCCTGCACCTTTTCGGATTCCCTCCCACTGCCGGATTCCACCAAACACACTTTAGATTCCCTTCTGAATGTCAATAACGATTTGGCCATGGCCTGGACTCGCTTCAACAACGACGCCACTCTCCTCAGCGCTGCGGAGCTGGTACAATTCTTCCAGATGGAGCGGATGCGCGAAATGGCATTGAAAGCAAAGATCCCCATGGTCTTCTACTTCCTGACTCTGGTGCTGCTCCTTTCCACCTTCTTCTTCATCTACCGGTCCAAACAGTAATTTTTGTATGCTCTCTTACTTCTACACAAAACGCTCCATCTTCTTCAACCTGGCCTTGATCTGCCTCTTGGTGATTATCTGGTGCGTTGCCTACATGCAGCCTGTACTTCGCAGTTTTTTCAAGGAAGAGCATCTGTTCTACGGGAAAATCAGCTATGCCGCCATGCCCAGCATTTTTGGCGGAAGTAACATTCCCTTCATGGATAAAACCATTTTCAAAATCAACGGCGATGACGCCACATTCCTCCTCTACTCCTCCCAAGAAATGAACGAGGACATGTCGGACTGGTTCAATTTTGCCGCCGTCAATGCTGCCGACGTTCCTCTGGAAATCAGTGCTGTTCGCATCAACAAGAATACCTACGTCGTCAAGTCCATGGCCTCCACTTTTGGCGAACTGGACTGGGACACTCTAGCGGAATATCATGTATACAACAGCATCATCGGCCTCGGAATTATTACCTCCAGCTTCCTCGCATGGTTAATCTTCATGATTCTCGGTGTCCGTTCCTCACGCCGCGCGCGAAAGCAGCTGGCCGCGCAATCCGCCGCCACTACTGCACCCGCAGAAAATGCATCCGCCGATGAAGCTCACACTCAGGCATAATTCCATCGCCCTAGCATTAGCGGCCATAGCTTTATTCGCCGGAACTACCTGCGCAGCTAGCGAAAAGGATTCCCTCAGCATCGCCATCGATGGCTTTAATAGCCCAGTAGGGATGTGGCTGCCCGCGGCAGTATCCAAGCCTGCGACGATTTCAAAGCCCGCAACGCACTCAAAGCCCGCGCCATCCGTTTACCTCTGGTTTCACGGTGGCATGACCAGCGGCAACTGCGCCAAAGGCCTCATCGCAGGCGCCGACTTCGCGGAACTCTATCCCGAAGCAATCGTCATCAGCACCTCCGCCTGCAAAGCAAACCACTGGTGGACCGCTACTACCGCTCCCATTGCAGATGCCGCTTTAGATTCTCTGGAAAAGCGAGTCGGCGCCACCATCAAGGAAGTCTCCCTAGTGGGCGTTTCCGATGGCGGAATGGGCATCTTCGCCTACTCCCTGTACGGGAAGCGCTCCATCAAAAGCAGGCTCTTCATCAGCGCAAACGGCTCCCTCCTGGGGCCTGCAGCAGCAATCGCAAAAGAACCTAAACTGCACACCGGCAAATACCGTTTTCTCCAGGGTGGTGCCGACAGACTCTATTCTCCCGCAGAAACCGTCCCCTGGGTGGAATCCTTCTGCAAAGCGGTCCAGGTAGACTGCGAATTGAAATACGACCCGCAAGGGGAACACGACTGGAGCTACTGGAAGGAAAATCGGCTGGATTGGGTGCTCCACCCTTGACAAAAGCCCGTTTTTTTTCAAAATTTGGTGCACCACGCGGATGTGGTGGAACTGGTAGACACGCTAGATTCAGGTTCTAGTGCCT
>JAKSIK010000015.1 GCA_024398835.1 Fibrobacter sp. | reverse complement strand
TGATGGCGGTATAGCCGTCGCCGCTTTCCACATAGTCGTCCATGTTGATGAGTTCAGGCTTGGGTTGTCCGAAAATCTCATTGATGGCCTTGGCAAATTCCGTGTAGGCGTGAGAACCCACCAAATCGATCAAGGCGTCAGCCAGACCGCGGTAATGCCATTCATGTTCTGCGGGATCTTTTGTGTGGAAGAGGTCCCAAACCTTATCTCCGATTTCTTTGTGGTCGCGAAGAATGGCTCTTGCATTGCTGAGCTTATCGCCCATAGCTACAATTTTTGCATCTCGGGAGGCGTTTTTCAGACGATTGATGGCGGCCTCTTTGCGGATATGCCAGCTATCCTCTTCGCTAAGTCCCTCAATGAACTTGTCGGATTCCTCTTCAACGATTTTGGCAACGCGGTCGCCGAATTCGCGGCGGATATCCTCCACGGTAACGCTGGTGTCTTCCACGGTATCGTGAAGTGCGGCGGCAGCCAAAAGTTCCTGGTCCTTGGTAAGAGTGGAAACGATTTCAACAGCTTCCAGAGGATGAACGATGTAGGGAAAACCCTTCCCGCGGCGTTCCGTTCCCTTGTGGGCGTTAACAGCGAAAATGATGGCCTTGTCTAATAGGGATGTATCTAAAGGTTTATTTGCCATAAATTCTTACTTGTTCATAAAAGAAAGTTGCTTTGCGGTAGCCATCATTCTAGCAGCACGCTTGTTGTTGTAGTCGGATTCTCCGTACAGGACGTCGAACATGCTCTTTAGGGCCAGTTCTCCGCCACCATTGCTCAAGAGGTAGACAACCACAAGGTTTTGTACGGCAACAGAAGAATTGATGATGTCAATGTCGGTTCCGGCAATTTGGTAAACGGCCAACTGGTAGGCGTCGTCGCTGAAATGGGCTTTCATCTTCTCTACATCACCTAAGGTTTTAAACCGAAGGAATCGGAATACTTTCAAGTATCCCGTCATGTCGGAGTCATGTATTTCTGCCTGATTGATGGCGGCAATCTTCTTGTTGAGTTTGTCAAAGGGATTTAACTTCATGTAGTTGCTGAAAGTGTCGCCATCTAGGGGGACTTCGTCGAATTTGCCGGATGCCACCAGCGACTGCACCTTGCGGCGGTAGTCCGTAATGCCTACGCGGATGAGGCTGAACTGTTCGTCGGCCAGTTCCAGCATACCAGCCAGGCGGTTCATATTTCTCAAGTATTCCTTGGGAATCTCTACATCGGTTTTATACCCCATGTCGTGGTCAATTGTGGACCACACGTGTTGCAAGGCGGTTCGCATCTGCAGCTCAAAACGGTATTTGTTGATTTCCGGGTGCTCTGGATCGTAGTACAAGGTCTTAGGAATACTGCAGATGTAGTGGAGGGAACTGTAGCCAAAGCTATGGAGCTCGTGCATCTTTCGCTTGTCGATGCTATTCTGCCAGTCGATATCAAAAACGTGGTCCACTAGGGCCGCAATTTTATCCACCTCGTCAGTATAGAAGGTGATGATTCGTGCACCGAGAATATCCGTTAAATCAGAAAGGTTGGTGTACTTGGCGCCCTTTAATTCAAGCTTCCCTGCAAGGGATTTTTCCGCTTTGATGCGGATTTCAAGAGCATTGATATAGATGTGGTTCTGCTGGATGCTGTCTTCCAAAGCCTTCTTGACAATGGATTTCATCTTCTCAAAAATAGGGAGCCTGTCGCGATACTGCTTTAAAATGGAATTGCAGTGTTCGTTCAGACCATATTTGTCTAGGGGATTTTCACTCATACCCACAATATAATCAATTCAGAATGCAGAATGCGGAATGCATAATGCATAATGTGGAATGCAGAATGCAGAATTAATTCTCAGACACGGTATTTCGTTTGACACAATTCATCATTCAGCATTCTTAATTCATAATTAGTCTCAGGCGCGGTACTTCGTCCGTCATAATTCATCATTCAGCATTCTTAATTCATAATTAATTTTTGTCTGCGTCATTGCGAAGGGCGTAACCTTGTGGTGATTCTATAGAATCTAAAGAAGTATCAGCCTGCGATAAAATTTTGAATTGTGCATTTTGAATTTTAAATTTTCAGCAATTCTTCCATCCAGGCGTCGCGTTTTTTGCGAAGCGCTTCTAGGGATTTTTCGTCTGCGGCACTTGCATCGCGGGCGGCCATCAGTTCGCGATAGCCTGCGCCTAGCGGCTTTGCCTTCGGATAATCTGCTTCCAGCTGAGCTAACGCCTCTAAAATGGCTTCGTCGGAGTATAATCGCGAGACTCCTT
Organism: Fibrobacter sp.; assembly: GCA_024398835.1. Taxonomy (GTDB): domain Bacteria; phylum Fibrobacterota; class Fibrobacteria; order Fibrobacterales; family Fibrobacteraceae; genus Fibrobacter. The sequence goes on along the minus strand of JAKSIK010000015.1, from coordinate 56,131 downwards.
CCAGGTAGCGCTCAATGTAAAGCTTGCGGTCTCCGTTTGCCTTTGCCTGTGTTGCTTCTGCAAATTCTAGGGGGGTGATCTTGTCTACCCAGGTACATTCTTTTACATACAAATTATCGCATTCCACGTAGTTGGCATTGTCTTTTGCCAATTCCAGTTGCTTTTGTAGCAGCGGTTCGTATTCCTTTGTGTCAAAGTCAATCCCGTTTTCTTTCCCAAAATCCGCCAGGTTCATCAGATTTAGGGTAGAGGCATTGTTCAATAGGCATTCCTTTAATACTGCCAGTTTGTCTTTGGGGGCAAGGGACTTGAAGGCCTTTGTGTTTCCGGTACTGGATTTTACATGGAGCCAGAACACTCGGAGGAGTAGAAGGCCAATGGCAATGGCGAAAATAATGGACCAAATCATATTTCTAAAAATTTACATAATGGACCGGACTTGGGGGGGAGGTCTAGCCTAAAAATATTGTGCTTCATCACGTATTTTCTGCAAAGCACAATTTGAGATACTGTTTTCGTATTTTAACAAACGTTTCCCTGTATTTTGTGGTATATTTAGGCTGATTATGTTAAAACCTACCTTATTGGTGGAGATTGGTATATGAATACAATGAAATGGATTGCTGCTAGCGCTCTTTGTGCAGGTTCTGCATTTGCTGGTGTTGCCCAGTTGGACATCGTGGTTCGCGATTTTGATGTGAGCCATCCGGACTTTGAAAACTTCTCTGAAGAGTCTGTTAGTCATGCCGGCCAAATTTCGGGCTATGGTTTGTCGGGCTTTGGGGCCGATTGGTCTTCGCGAGCAGCATTACATACCTCTTGTGGTAATAAGGAGTCTCGCACTGGAGCCCCCATTGCAGTAGATGGCTATCCTATGACTGTAAATACTTATTTGCCGGTCTATTTGCAGAAGACGGGTGTTGGCGGTGTGCTGAAATATGGCGTGTGTCCGGGAGATAAAACTCGCGGCTATACTAACGCGTCTTCCTCCATGGCTGCCATGAACGAAGAGGGTGCTAAGTGTACTGGCGAAGGCTCCTGGGCTAACGAAGTGTACTACACCCCCGGTATGGTTCAAAGTTATTTGCAGTTCGCCGCTCCAAAGGGTGGCGAATATGATATGTATGATGGGGTCACCATTGTAAAGAATCTTCCGCTTTGTGATAACGAAAACTTCGATCAGTGGTATAAGGATGTGGCAAATGTAAACTACCGTATCAACAAGACCTTGGATTTGCCTTCCGTACAGGGGAAGACGAACTTGTACCAGGTGAACTACAACTATAATAATGGTGGTTATTCTCCGCTGGATTCTGTAATCAATAACCAGCGTGTAGGCGATGGGTATTGCAATCCTGAAATCCAGGACAATAACCCGACTTGCGCTACTTTTGGTCCGCAGTCGCTCTCCATCTTCTGCCCTCCTTATGGGTATGAATGGGCTAATACGCAAACGGACTGGATGGGACAGAATACATATGGCTTGTGCAATGCTTGGCTTTCAAATGGTGGCCCGAAGGTAGGCACGGCTGCTCAGGCTGCTGCTAGTGCAAATGGAACTCTCGGTCTACAGCATCTTCGTAACTATGCTTTCACCATGATGGGTTATGCAAAGTTTAAGTACAATTCTCAGAACCAGATTCCTTCTCCCGAAATCTTCGAGTTCGTGGGTGACGATGATATGTGGATTTTCGTGGATGGTGTGTTGGTGGTTGACTTGGGTGGTACCCATTTGGCTGCTCCGGGCTCAGTGAATATTCAAGTGTTGGCTCAGAACAATCATGGTTGTCACGCTGGTGAACCTCTTGCTAATTACACCAACTGTACGGATGCTTCTGACGCTACGGGCTGGGCTGACAACTCTTGGCATCACCTCCATTTCTTCTATGCCGACCGCCAGACTGATGGCTCCAACCTTTTGATTCGTACTTCTCTTGCGGAACTTGCTCCATCCAAGTATGGTCAGCCCACCGTGTCAGAAGCTTATGCTACTATTGATGAGGGAAAGACCGTCGCTAGCATGTACATGAACACGACTTTGACACAGGAAACCATAGATCAAATCAAGGCTGAGGGAGCCAAGTATGCCAATATCAAGGTGGGTGAAACGGTGGATCCGAATACCGCGAAGTTCACGATGCTGGTAAAACGTAAGGATGCGAACGGTGTGGAACATGTTTATGGATTCCTTGCTACGGGAGTTTCTGATGCGGAAAATAAGGGCGCTGACGGTGTGATGTATAGCTTTACTGGAGTGCTCGTGGATGAGTCTGGTAATGTTATTGGAAACATGCGCAGCGGTGATGCCGTGGCCTTTAACTATAATGGAACAGAAGGTACCGAAAACATGGTTTATAACTATTGGAACACCCATGCTATTGACATTATTTCTTCATCCGGTAAGAAGGTGGAAGGATTCCCTGATGAATGGGCCAAGGTTACCCTTACCTTGAATACAGAATCTAAGGTGGTTGCTCAGGACAAGAGAATTGATCGCCCTGAACTTCCCCATGTCGATAAACTGACAGATTTGGCTGGCGGAGATGAACTGCCTGCCGATGCTACGGGTGAATTGAAGCTCATTCCTATTTCTTTGGAAGATGCTGGTGATGGTGACCCGTATGCCATTAATGCCGATATGCAGAAGGCCCTCTTCAGCAGCGGTAAGGGCTCTGTTGCGATGAACCCCAAGCTTCAGGGAAAGGTGCCTGGTGGTATTTGCACGGAGAAGCCGGAAGCATGTGTGGTATTCAACTATATCATGGTGCATCCCTTCCGTATCAATGTCCGCGTGTTTGACCACTTGGGTCACTTTGTGAGCCAGTATAGCAAGAGCATGTCTGAAGATGAAATGCAGAAGGCTTTGGGTGAACCGGCTATACCTGCTGCTAGCTGCGAAGGTAATGATGCTGCTGGCAACCACCACACGGGTACCTTGGCTGGTACAGGAGCTTTGCTGGTGGGTATGGAATTGTATCCTGTATCTCAAGATGGTCGTCGTCTTGCTACGGGCCCGTACATTTACCAGGTAACCATTGTTGAAGAACCTTCTGTTGGTTCCTGCCTGATGATGAGTGGTGAACCGGTGTTCTACCCGGGTATTTACACCCGTAAGACGGAAACCTTCACTCGCGGTTATCGCCGTATGAAGGGCAAGTAATCTTCCATAGTTTTTGGAAATAGATTTTGAAAAGTCCTGAGTGTGGAACTCAGGATTTTTTTATAAGGGAAATGATTGACGCTTGTGGTGCGCAGCCATAGCTTGAATATAGCGCCATAAGAAACGGCTCCGGGATTCCGGAGCCGTAGTAATGTTTTTGTTGGCTTATCGCTTGTCGCGGTCAACCCACGGGCGAGCGGTTCTTCCCATGTAAATCTGTCGCGGGCGATTGATTTTGCTCAGAGGATCATCGTGCATTTCCTTCCAGTGGGCAATCCAGCCAGGCAAGCGTCCGATAGCGAACATCACCGTAAGCATGTTCGTCGGTATGCCCATGGCGCGGTAGAGAATGCCGGAGTAGAAGTCTACGTTGGGATAAAGCTTGCGTGCAATGAAGTAGTCGTCCTTCAGGGCAGCTTCTTCAAGCTTCAACGCAATATCCAACAGCGGGTCCTGAACGTGTTCGCGTTCAAAGACTTGAGTCATGAGTTTCTTCAAAACCTTGGCGCGAGGATCGTAGCTCTTGTACACGCGGTGTCCGAATCCAGAAAGGCGGAAGGGATCGTTCTTGTCCTTGGCCTTGTCCATCACTTGCTCAATGGTCATGCCGCTCTGCTGAATGCGGAGAAGTGTTTCAAGCACGGCCTGGTTTGCACCTCCATGGAGAGGACCCCACAAGGCGCAGATGCCAGCGCAAATACTGGCATAAAGGTTTGCCTGAGAACTTCCCACCATACGGACGGTAGAGGTGGAGCAGTTCTGCTCATGGTCTGCATGAACGATAAGCAGTGTGTTCAGCGCCTTCTCCATAATCGGGTCCGGGTGGTAAGGACGGGCCTTACTGCTGAACATCATATTGAGGAAGTTGCTGCAATAGCTCCGTTCTGCTTCAGGGTAAACAAATGGTTCGCCGATGCTTGCCTTATAAGAGAAGGCGGCAATGGTGCGAATCTTGGAAATGAGACCTGCGGTAGTCAGTTCGAAAGCGCTGGCCACGTTTTCATCATCGTAGAATCGAGGGGTGAAAAGGCCCACTGCGTTCACAATGGAACTGAGAATGCCCATGGGGTGGGCACTAGGCGGCATTTCGCGGAAGAAGTGCAACAAATTCTCGTGGAGAAGCGCATTCTCCGTCAAAAGGGTGCGGAAGTGGCTGAGTTGTTCCTGGTTGGGAAGCTCGCCATAAATTAAAAGCCATGCAGTTTCGGGAAAGGTGGCTTTTTCTGCTAGGTCTTCGATGGAGTAGCCGCGATAACGGAGAATGCCGTTTTCGCCATCTACATATGTGATGGAACTCTTGGTGCTGCCGGTATTCAAATAGCCGTAATCCAGCGTCACTAGTCCGGAATCTTTACGGAGCGCGCTGATATCCAGACCGTGTTCGTGTTCGGTACCCTCAATGACGGGGAGCTCGTAGCTGTTTCCCGCATAATTCAAGGTTGCTTTTTCGGACATGAAACCTCCGTTTCCCGTTTATTACTTCGTCATCTTCTTGATGGCACTATAAATGTTATCAAACAATTTAGGCAATTTTTCGGCGGGGACCGCGCTGAAGGCTAGGCGAACTAGGCCAGAAAGCACGATGGTTCCAGTGCTGTAGTCAGAAATCAGCACTTTACGGAGTTCTTCAGCATCTACTCCCTTGGGCTTAACGCACATAAAGTAACCGCTATTGCAGGGCATGGCTTCAAAGGCATCCTTGTATTCCGGATGGCTGGCTAGCACTTCCTTGATGATGTTGAAGCGTTTTTTGAGCGTGTTGTACTTCTCTTCTTTTTCCTTCAGGTATTCTTCACTCTGGTAGGCAGCCAAGAGAATCTTCTGGCTGATGCTAGGTGCGTTGGAAATATTTCCGCGGACAATGCCGGCGGCTTTGCTTTCCAGGGCTTTCAACTGGGCTGCCGTAGCGCCCTTGAAGCCGAAACTCATGAAGCCGACGCGAAAACCCCAGACATAATCTTCCTTGGTGGGGCCGTCCAGCTTTACTGCCAGCAGGTTTTCGTGGGCATCCACGAGCTTTACAAAAAGGGATTCCTTTGTTACGCCTTCTTCGTAGACCAGTCCAAAGTAGGCGTCATCCAGCAGAGCCACCACCTTATTTCCGGCAGTGGCGCTTTCAGTGAGAATCTTCGCAATCTCTGCGGCTTCTTTTTCTGTTGCTGTGTAGCCGGTAGGATTGTTAGGGAAGTTCAGAAGTACTACCTTTTTGGAGGTCTTTCCGCTAGCGAGAGCGTTCCTTAAGGCTTCAGTGTCAAAACCACCATTTTTGAAGGTGTTGAAGGTGGAAATCTTTGCTCCACGGCCATTCTCAAAAACAAGCTCGTAGTTGTCCCAGTACAAATCGGGAATAATCACCTCGTCGCCGGCATCCAAAAACAGGTAGGCGGCGCAGCTGATGGCGTGGGTCAAAGCGCAACTTACAACGGGGTTGCTGAATTCCTTATCCTTGAGGGTCGGATTCTTACGAATAATCTGTTCCTTCCAGGCTTTGCGCAGGTCCGGATTACCATAGCTGGGAGCATAAAGAAAAGCGTTTTTCGGGAGGTTTAAGGACTTTTGCACACAGGGGAGTGTGAGGGGGCTTCCGTCGTCTTCCAGAGCAGTACCGATGGTGGCGTTGATTTCGGAGCCTTTGGCTTCCGCGCCCTGACCAAGAATGCCTTTGCTGGGGAAGAATATGGCCTTGCCTTGCTCGGAAAGCATGCCAAATACGCTGCAACCATTGGCAGAGAGTTCTGCATTCAACTGTTCAGCGAGAGGATTGTAATTCATTTTTTTGTGTCCTATAAAGATTTTTTCGGGCACAAAGATAGTAAAATTAGGGGATAGACGGGTGGATTAGTAGGCTCCATCGCCTTTGAAAACCACCTTGAAAGTCTTCAAAATGAGCTTGATGTCGTCAGCGATTTTTCCGCCCTGACGGATGTAGTCGTTATCTAGGCGCATCTGGCCTTCGAAGGAGATGTTGCTACGACCGCTCACTTGCCATATGCAGGTAAGTCCGGGAGTGACGGAAAGGCGCATGCGGTGCCAAGGTTCATATTCCGCTACTTCTTCAGGAAGTGGCGGTCTGGGACCCACAATAGACATATCTCCCAAGATGATGTTGAACAGCTGAGGGAGTTCATCAAGGCTGAATTTCCTCAAAATACGTCCGAAGGGGTAAATGCGGGGGTCGTTCTTCATCTTGAAGGTCTTTCCGCCGGTTTCGTTCAAAGCCATCAGCTCTTTTTTGCGTTCCTCGGCATCCACATACATGCTACGGAACTTGTACATTACGAAATGATGACCGTTCTTCCCAACGCGAATTTGCTTGAAAATGACGGGACCTTTGGGATCGCTAATTTTTACGGCTATGGCACAAAATAGCAGTATAGGAGAAAGAATGATGACGCCAAGAACGGCTCCTACGAAGTCTACCGTTCGTTTGATAATATGGCGATAGCGGATCTTATGGGGATGAGTCCAAATGTGATCTAGATTCAGACGAGAGAGGGAGAAGAAACTGCCGCTCATAGCGTTGAAGTCTTTCACTTTCTTTGCCATTTCAAGGTTTTCTTTTTCCTGCAAACCAGAATAAAGATATGCTTTGAAAATAGGCTTTCTTGGCTTAAAACGCAAAGCTTGGATGAGTCCTGCATCGTTTAATTTGTGCAGAATTTCTTTTCGGATGCTTTCCAGAGTGGATAAGTCAGAATTGAGTAGAATAATCCCAATTCCGTTCCCATCTGTCAGGTAGCCGATTACATCGATAAAGCGGAGGTGGGAGAACATGGTGAGAAGGCTGACTCGCCAGGTCTTTTCCACAATTTGGCTCGGCCGCGCCCACCCGAAAATATCAAACTGATGAGCGTAAATTTTGATGTACAGGAAAGGTTTGCGGGTGCGATTGGCACGCTGCATCTCTTCGTTAAGCCTCGCCCGGAAAAGTCGTGCGGGGTAAACGATATTCTTCAGCTTTTGCTCCGAAAGAATGGAGCTGATGGCTGGATTTACGGATTCCTGTTCCATAAGTAACAATATAGTATTCTTTTGCAAAAGGGGCTAAAAAGGGTGATTTTTGCATTGAATTTGGGCTAAATACAGATTTATTCAGGTCACGAACACTCGTAATTACTACTTTTTGCCCCGTAAAATTTTTAATGGAGATGCGTATGTTACGTATTGGCTTGATTGGCACAGGCACCGTTGGTGGTGGCGTCATCCAGATTTTGGAACAGAAGATTGCCGAATACAAGGAAAAATTGGGCGTTGAATTGGAACTTTCCTGCATTTGCGCCAAGTCGGAAGAGGAAGTTGCTCCCTATAAAGCAAAAGGATATAAGGTTTCGACAGATGCAGATGCTATGATTGCGGGCTCCGACATCGATGTGCTGGTGGAACTGGCTGGTGGCTACAATATGCCTCGCAAGTGGATTCTCGCCGCTCTTAATTCTGGTAAGCATGTGGTTACCGCGAATAAAGCGCTCCTTGCCAAGTACGGCCATGAAATTTTCCCCTTGGCTGCAGAAAAAGGTCTCCACGTGTTATTTGAAGCTGCCGTTGGCGGTGGTATCCCCATTATTCGCAGCCTTCAGGAAGGTTTGCTGGGCTCCACTGTGGAACATTTGAGCTGCATCATCAATGGAACTTGCAACTACATTCTCAGCCGTATGGCCGATGAAGGCCTGGATTTTGATGTTGTGTTGAAGGATGCTCAGAAACTGGGATTTGCAGAAGCTGACCCTACTTTTGACATCGAAGGCATTGATTCCGCCCATAAGACTGCCCTTCTGGCAAGCCTTTGTAGCGGCCATCGCGTGGATTTTGAGAAAATTCATGTGACTGGAATTTCCAAGATTACGGCTCAGGATATCGCCATCGCGAAGGAACTTGGCTGTACCGTTAAGCTTTTGGGCATTTATCACCGTGATGGTGACCGCGTGGATGCTCGTGTCCATCCGTGCTTTGTTCCGCAGGATCACTTGCTTTCCAGCGTGAATCGCGTGCTGAATGCTGTGTTCCTCCAGTGCGATAACCTTGGCGAAACACTCCAGACGGGTGCTGGTGCAGGTCGTCTTCCTACGGCTTCGGCTGTTGTGGCGGATTTGGTCTCTCTGGCTCGATCCACCGATTTGGGTAAGCGTCCGGCGCTCCCCATGGGCTGGTTCAATGTGGAAAATTCTGCCAATCTGGTGCCTATTTCTGAAACTAGTGCCCGTTATTACTTCCGCTTCACCTCTAAGGACGCTTGTGGTGTGCTGGCGAAGATTACGGGAATTTTGGCTGAAAACGACATTTCCATTGAATCCATCATTCAGAAGAATGTAAAGGATCCGGGTAAGGTGTCTATTGTGGTCATTACGGAAAAGATTCAGGATTGTAAGGCGGCGAAGGCTGTTGATTCCATTGACGCGCTTCCAGAAATTGTGGAAAAGAGCCAGGTAATTCGGTTCCTCGTCTAGAAGATACCTTTTTTGTATTTTCGTTGAGATGATTCGCGCAACCACTCTTGAACGGGTACTCGTAGTCCTTTCGGACTTTATTGCCTTGACTATATGCTTTGTCTTGGCATATTGGGTGCAGTTCCATAGTGGGTGGATTGCGGACAAGTATGACCCTAGTAAACCCATAAATTTGTATTTACATATAGGCCTCGCATTGAATATCGCTTGGCTTGTGTGGTTTACGATTACCGGACTTTATCGTTCATGGTTGCTGCTTTCTAGAACACATCAGATTTTGCGTGTCCTACGGGCAGTGGTGGTTGGTGTACTGCTTATAATTTTAGGACTGTTTGGTTCGGAATTTTTTAGCAAGTTGTCTGCAGGGGATTCCCTTGGAAGCGGTTACATGTATGGTTCCCGTTTCCCTTGGATTTTTATTTATGGAGCTTCGGTATTAGTTCTAACTGCAGCCTTTAGAATGGGAGTCTACCTTTGTCTGCGGGGACTTTTGCGCCATGGTTATGGAGCTAATAACGTTCTTATCCTTGGAGCAACAGATGCTGGTCAAAAAATCGCAGATGCTTTGCGAAAAGCTCCAGAAGTAGGGCAGCGAGTCATTGGATTTGTTGATGAGCATTATCAAGTCATGGCCCATGATTTTGCAGGAGTTCCAGTCCTTGGAAAGTATTCTGATTTGTCGCAGTTGGTGAAAAAGCATCATGTGTTTGGCATTGTTATTGCTCATGAAAGCTCCTCTCCCCAAGAAATCATGCGAGTTTTGGTGTGGTTGTGTGATTTGCCGATACACATATATATTGTCCCCGAACTTTGCCCAGTGATTACAGGAAATTTTAAATCCAATTTGGTACATGGCTTTGAACTTCATGAACTTTTTGCCTTTACCATGCCCCTATGGCAAGTGCGTATAAAGCGGATGATGGATTTGGCGGTAGCAGGATTTATTGGAATATGTGCATTCCCTGTGGGGTTGCTTGCTGCAATTGCGATTAAACTGGATGACCATGGACCGATTTTTTATTCGCAGGAGCGCATAGGCCTTTATGGTAAACCTTTCACGGTTTACAAATTCCGGACCATGCGTACTGATGCTGAAAAATTTGGGGCGCAGTGGGCCACGAAGAAGGACCCGCGCATTACGCGCATTGGACATTTTTTGCGGAAAACGCGAATAGATGAACTCCCGCAGTTGCTGTGTGTGATTAAAGGTGATATGAGCATGGTTGGTCCGCGGCCGGAACGTGCAGTGTTTATTGAAAAGCTGAGAGAACAGATTCCCTTCTACATCAGTCGCTTGAAAATGAAGCCTGGTCTTACGGGATGGGCTCAGGTACGGCATCACTATGATACCAGCATTGAAGATGTTCAGATAAAGTTGAATTATGATATGTACTATTACGAAAATATGAGCCTGCTTTTGGATTTTCAGATTCTTGTGCGTACGGTTTATGTGGTTTTAACGGGCAAAGGCGCTCAGTAATTTTACAATTATAAGGTATGAATTATGAATTACGAGATATTTAAGGGACGCTTCATTTGAAAATCTTATAATTTATAATTCATAATTCATAATTAACCGAAGGTTTTAACTATGTACGGAGATAATTCCACACCCGTTTTCCCGAAAGAAGATGCTTTGACTATGATTCGCCTTGCTTTGGCGGAAGATGTGCGTACGGGAGATGTAACTAGCGCATGGACGATCCCTGCAGATCAAAAGCAACACGCTCGCCTCATTGCCAAGGAAGATGGCGTGTTGGCGGGGCTCCCTGTGATTGAACTTGTTTTTCAGGAATTGAAGGCCAATGCCAAGGTGACCCTCCATAAAAAAGATGGGGATGTGGTCAAGAAAGGCGATTTGATTGCCGAGATGGATGGAACTACCCACGAACTATTGACGGGGGAGCGCACACTATTGAACTTCATTCAGCAGCTTTCTGGTGTGGCGACCGTTGCTCATACCTTCCAGGAAGTGCTAAAAAGCGGAAAGACCAAGGTTCTTGATACGCGAAAGACGGTTCCAGGATTCCGTACTTTGCAGAAGTATGCCGTTCGTGTAGGTGGCGGAAGCAACCACCGCATGGGCCTTTTTGATATGGTCTTGGTAAAGGACAATCACATTGCTGCTGCCGGCGGTGTTCTTGAGGCTTTGGAGGTTGTTCGCAAGAACAACACGCAGAATTTGATGGTGGAGATGGAGGTGGAAAACTTCGACCAGCTTCGCTTGCTTTTGAATAAGGGCGTAGATGTCATCATGCTGGATAACATGAGTAATGAAATGATGGCAGAAGCCCTAAAAATCATCAAGGAAAGCGGTGATAAGTGCCTAGTGGAAGGTTCTGGCAATATGACGTTAGAGCGTGCGAAAGAAATTGCAAACTTGGGTCTGGACTTCATCTCTGTAGGGGCTCTCACCCATAGCGTGAAGGCTCTCGACATTTCCATGAGGATATAGAATTGGCTAAGAAATCGCAGACATCGCAGCCTTATTCCTTCGTGGTGGATGTGGGGAATACCCATACTGTTTTGGGCATTTATAAGGGTGATAAAGTGGTGGATCACTGGCGCCTTACTACACGCAAGGAAACCACTAGCGATGAGGTGATGAACCGCATTGGCGGACTTATCCGTTTTTCTGATATTAAGCCGGAAAAGATTAATTATGTAGGTCTTTCTACGGTGGTGCCTGTCTTGGAACGCCCGTGGACAAAGGCTTTGCAGGCGCTTCTCAAACGCCCGGTGCAGGTGGTAAATTCTGATAACTGCTTAAATTGCCCTATAGCATACCCCAATCCGAAAACCCTTGGCGCAGACCGCCTTTGCAACATTATAGCTCTCCGCAATCGTGGTTATAAAAATGCCATTGTGGTGGATATGGGTACGGCAACCACCTTTGATGTGATGAAAAATGGTGGCTTTGCGGGTGGCGCGATTATTCCGGGAATTTCTGCTAGTTTGGACGTGTTGACCGAAAAAGCGGCTAGGCTCCTCCCGGTGAGCATCGAATGGCCAAGTAAGGTCATTGCGGACAATACGGACGATGCTATTCGTTCTGGATTGATGTACGGATTTATGGCAGAACTTGAAACTCTGGTGGCAAAAATCAAGGCGGAATTAGGGGTGAAAAATGTGCCTGTTTTTGCCACGGGTGGCTGGGGAAAAATGGTGGTGGGTCATACAAAATGTATTGACACTTATGACCCGTATTTGACTTTGGACGGCGTCCGCTTGGTGGCGATTTATGGTAATGTCGCTGCCGAATTTGACCGCGAAAACGAAGAAGATTAGCGTATAGAACGGCTTTTGTGAGTGAGGCTTGTCACAATGTAGCCCTGCTCACATAAAACCCCCGTGTGCTGTGTCACAATAAGCCCCGTTTTTGCTCAAAATCACATACAAAAATGCCATATAAAAGTATTTTTTATGGGTAAAATCGGATGAGAGGGTTCTATGAAAAACCTTAAATTTGGACTTCTGCTTGTATTTGCCATTTTGGCCTGTGGCTCTAGCGCTTGGGCCACTTATAGCCTTTGGCAAGGTTTTGATGGCATGTATCTCAGCCAGACTGGTAGCTGTACTGCTGGATCAAGCACTTATTGCAATGATGACTTAAATTATCTTGTTAGTACCTATTGGTCAAATCCCAATTCTTCGCTTCCTTTAAAACTTGGTTCTGACATTGATTTGGGCGAATTGAAAGCTGATGGCCATTGTAATTCCAATCATACGCCTTTGCAATTTTCTACGGGTGTTAATGCGACCTTCGATGGGAATGGCTACGCCATTAAGAATTTGTGCTATGAAAAAGATTTGAAAGATGGGGCAATGACCGCTCCGGTTGGTTTTTTTGAGTCCATCGATGGCAAACAGGTCACTAACATTAAATTTGCCAATGCCCGTATAGTCATTAAGGATTCTAGAACTGGAAGAAATCCTGCAACAGCGGGTACGGATTATTACCCAGTTGGTGTGTTGGCTGGAAATATCAACATGTCCTACATTGGATCTGGAACCATATCGGATGTGACCATTCAGGCTCCGCTTGCAGGTGGCGTTGCAGGTTATATATCCTCATCTACGGTGGAAGGATTTGTTGTAACGGATGATGTTTTTGTGAATAATCAACTCGAACTTTCGGGTGGGGCTGCAAACTTTGCGGGAAAGGCATTTGCCAGTGATCATAACCCCATGATGTGGGCAAGCCGCTACTCTGTCTTCTTAGGTGGCATTGCCGGTGCTGCTCACCATGTGACATTTAAGAATCTTTCTGTTCATGTTAATATTTCCGATTCCACTTCCGCTAATACTCCGTCTGCAATAGGTGGCGTTGCTGGAATGTATACCTATGCCGGTAGTGGTAGCAGTAATTCAAGTGAATATTCAGTGACGATAGAGAACGTTAATCTTACCAAAGAAGGTGTTTCCGCTTCTTCTGCTTCCTCCACAACACTATATGGTGGTAGTGCCATGGGTGGTTTGTTTGGTGAAACTAACATTTTTGGAGATTCCCGTGATGTGGGTAAGCTGACCATACAAAATATCACTGCAAATGTCTATATCCGTGGTGCGGCATCTGATAGTGTCTTTGTGGGTGGTTTGGTGGGTCGTAGCGATCCTCCTCTGGGTTCTTCTTTGTTGTTCGATAACAACCATGTGAATATTGACCTGAAGGATACGGTGATTCCCAACATCAATCAGAAATATTTTGCGGGTGGCATAGTTGGTTATTTTGGAAGAATTAATGGCGGTAATGCGGATTCTGCCTCATTCCCTACATTTAGTCGTTCTAGTGCTGAGGGACAGATTCTTGTTGATGGAAATCTTTCTTCTGTGGGAACGAAAACGGATGACGTTAATCTATACCTCGGTGGTTTTGCCGGCATAGCTTTGTTTACGTGGAATGGCCATGGTTTGAGCTATGACACTTCTAGCGTCAACATATCATCCAAGGCATTTGGTGTAGATAGCGTTTTTGTGGGCGGTTTCGTAGGGTTGGCAGATGTGGATGGAAATGGCGGAACAGAAGTTCTTGCTCCAAGAATGATATATGAAAATGATGTTTTTGAGGGCTCTATTTCCGTTGTTGAGGATGTAAACTCCACATTTGCTGGTGGCATTGTTGGAATGTTTATGAATCTTTGGAATAATAAGTCCGTTTATTTTGAAAAGGTTGCTGTAAAAAACGTCTCTGTCCCAGTGGTTGCTGTTCAAAATGCGTCTGGCAGTGCTGAAGCGATAACCTCTGTTGGTGGTGTTTGCGGTTGGTGCTCTTCTGTGAATAGTGCTACTTTACTGTCTGTTATTGGTGATGTGGTTGTATCTGGTTCGGCAGCCCAAGACAGCGTGATGGTGGGCGGTCTGTTTGGTAACCTGAATACTTCGTCTAGGCAGATTTCCACTAGGAATACCTTTACTCGAGGAAATATCAGTGCTCCTGCAGAAGGTTTCTCTCGGGCAGGGTATTTGGCGGGTATGGTGTCTGCTGCAGATTCCTTTGCCGTGGAATATAATTATCACTATGGTAAGAGTGATGAAGTTGCTTCGGTGGGATACTTCAATTGCTACAATAATGATTTGACCGCAGTATGGATGAATGATCCTGCACATCCCCTTTACTCTGCGAAGTATAATATTCGCAATGGGGCGTCAACAAGTCTTGATGCTAATAAAAATGGCACACAAGTTGTTACGGCTATGCAGACAGCTTCGTTTGCCGGATTTATGAATACGGCGCAGACCCCTTATGTATGGACTTTTGAAAAAGACATGAACGATAATTTCCCATTCTTCGTTGATGCAACTCATGCGGCAGTTTCTCCAGATTCTGTTCAAAGTTATACGGTTTACTTCTTTGATGCTGATGAGAAGACTCTTTTGAATATGCAGACGGTACAGCGAGGTGAGGATGCAATTCCTCCGTCAGATCCGGTTCGCACGGGCTATACCTTTATAGGTTGGAAGGGTGATTATAAGAATGTTAGTGGTCAAGTAAACGTTATTGCTCAATATAAAATCAATACCTATGTTGTCAAGTTTATGCTTGGCACAGAGGTATTGCAGGAATCGGCCATTGAATATAATGTAATGCCCACTAGTCCGAGTGTCAAGGTGCCCGCTAAAACCGCCGAATATACCTATAGCTTTGGTGGCTGGAACCCGGAAATTGTTGCCGTGTCTGATACTGCGACCTATACGGCCATTATTGATAGCGTGAAGAATAAGTACCTCGTTACATTTAAAAATGGGGAAACTGTTCTTCAGTCTGGTGAAATTGAATATGGCGTAATCCCAACGGCTCCCAGTGTGACACTTCCCGCTAATACGGCTCAATATACCTACAGTTTTGGTGGCTGGAATACGGATGTTGTTGCTGTGACCGAAGCTGCAACATATGTGGCTGTGATTGATTCCGCTCTCAATAGTTACAAAGTGACATTTGTGGATTATGACTTTGTAACGGTGCTTGACGAACAGGTGGTCTTCTATGGAGCGTCTGCTAAGGCCCCCGCGGAACCTACTCGTGAAAGCGTTGGTGGTATCGCTTATACATTTGAAAAATGGAGCGAAGACTTCAGTGTGGTGACTGGGAATATGACTGTTGTGGCTGTCTATGGAAGTTCAGTGATTCCGTCCAGTAGTAGTGAAGAACCGGAATCCAGTTCCTCCAGCATTGAACCGGAATCCAGCTCTTCCAGCGTGGAATTTGTGAAAATTGTTGAGCCGCGCATCGAGCAGTCTGGTAATGCAATTCGCTTGACCTTTGGCACCAACAACTTTGATGTGACAAACAAGACTTCTGCCCGCGTGGTTGTCTTGGGCGATGAAGGCGTGTATATGGATACCGTCTTGACGGATTCCATTACGGATGCTGCCGCCCGCGGTGAATGGGTGCTGTCTCCGGCTCCTATCGGGAAGTTTACGGTGAAGCTTGTACTTGCTGGCGATGTGGCTGCAGACTCCTGCGAAAAGGACTTTACCGTTTCTGGCGAGATTGAAGTGCAACCTCGCTCTTGGCAGATGATTGCCCTTTCTGCCTTGGATATGGCTGCCTTGAGAGATAAGGACGATGCTGCCTTCTACTGGTGGGATGAAGTGAACCCCATTGGCGATTACTGGCAGTATCGCGCTTACGAAGAATCCGCCGAATACAATGAAACTCAGGGCTTCTGGTATGGCACCAAGGATGGCAATCCTCTGAAGTTGAAGGCTGAAACGCCGACCCAGGATGCAGAAATCGTTTGGGAACTGGATAACCGTTACAGCGGTTGGAATCTGGTGGCCAATCCTCATGGTTGGTATGTGAATATGCAGGACGCTGAAAAGTGCGATGCAGAATTCTGGCGCTGGAATCCGGTAACTGCGGAATACGAAACGGTTGCAATTCTCGCTCCTTACGAAGCTATCTGGGCTAAGGTCAATGCTCCTACTACTTGCCGTATTTCCTCTGCTCCGGACTTCTCCATTGCGATGGAAGGTGCGGAAGAACCGGAAACGCTTGCTAAGAAGGCTTTGGCCAAGTCTAGCAAGGGTATGGATTGGTCTCTCCGTGCAGTTCTCGCTGACGCAAGCGGCAAGAAGGATTCCTGGAACGTGATTGGCTCTGGCAATGGTGCCAACATGGAAGAACCTCCTGCCGGAATGGGTGACCATGTGAACCTCTCCATTGTGGAAGGCAAGTCTCGCTTCGCCAAGTTTGTGAAGGCTGCTGCAGAATCCTACAGCTGGAATATGGAAGTGAACGCTTCCTCCGCTCGCGATGGATTCCTCTCCTTCGAAGGCATGGAAACCCTTGCTGCCAAGGGCATGAAGGTCTTCGTCACGGTTGATGGCAAGACTACTGAAATGACCAATGGCAAGTCTGTGCCGGTATCCTTGAAGAAGGATTCCAAGACCGTGACGGTTCAGGTCTCCAAGTCTGCTCCTGTGGTTAGCAGCAATGCCTTGAAGGGACTCCACGCTGTGCAGCAGGGCGGCTCTCTCCAGATTGGCTTCACTGCCGATGGCATGAATGGCACCCAGGGCCTTGTGCAGTTGGTGGGCGTGAATGGAAAGATTGCCGCCACCAGCAAGTTCACTGCAGTGGGTGGCGCTAACCTGGTGACGGTTGCTGCTCCCAAGTCTGGCGTGTACTTCCTCCGTGTAAAGGTGGGCAGCCAGATGACTTCTGCCAAGTTCCTGGTGAAGTAATTTATAGCCCGCTGATTTAGCGGAACTGACTGCGATTCTTTTGGCTCTTACCGATAAAGGTGAGAGCCATTATTGTACCTGCAAGCAAGGCGATGCTTACCGCAATCCATAAAGCGTTTTTGCCACAGGTAATTTGGAAGAACAAAGTGGCTAGGCTCCAGCCGATAGCGGTTTGGAAAGTCATCATGAGAGTACCGTAGAATTTTCCCAGTTCACGGAAGGCGGTACTCATGGCGGCGATGCAGGGCACGTAGAGCAGAATGAAAAGCAAGTAGGCGAGTACCTGAAACTTTCCGAGGCTGAAGCGTGCGCGCATGGCGGAAAGTGCTGTGACGGTGCTTGCGTCTTCCGCGATGGACATGTCCTCAGAAATGGAACCACTTCGGGGATTCACGGACACGGCGAAGATGCCTTTGAGGTTTTGGGGAATGCTCAAAAGGGCTTCTTTTGTAATATCCAATATATTGAAATTTGTACTAGCGTTGTATTGTTCTGCGAAGGGGTTTGCGGCGAGAGTGCCAGAAATGCTGGCGGCTTCAGTGGCTGCGGCAATATTTTCGGCTCGTTTTTTTGGGGTCAAAATTTTTTCGTTTGGTGAGGATGTGCCTTCAATGGCGTACAGAGAATTGAGGGTACCTACGATGGCCTCCTTCGCGAAAAGTCCCGTAAAGAGGGCTACGGAGGCGGGCCAGTTGTCCTCGGCGATGCCAAAGGGCTCGAATACCGGAGTGATGGCAGTGCCCACGGCGCTCAAGATGGATTTTTCGCTGTTCTCGTTCCCGATGCTGCCATCGGTGCCGACGGAGCCCATGAAACCGAGGATGGTCACCATGATGACCACGATTTTCCCTGCCCGGAAAATGAATTCTTTGAGCCGGAGCCATGCATGCCTTAGGAGGTTTTGCGGCTTTGGCATGTGGTAGGGGGGCAGTTCCATAATGAAGGTGGATTCCTTGCCCTTAAAGAGCGTGTGCCGCAACAGCAAACCATAAATGAGGGCGATGACAATGCCCGTCACATAGATGGCGAAAACCATGGTACCTGCAGATTTTCCGAAGAAGGCTGCCCCAAAGAGGGCGTACACGGGGAGGCGTGCGCCGCAGCTCATGAAGGGCACCAGGAATAGGGTGAGGAAGCGCTCTCTTTTGTTCTCCATGACGCGGGTTCCCATGAGGGCGGGAACGGAGCAGCCAAAGCCCACCAGCATAGGGACGAAAGCCTTTCCCGGAAGCCCGAGGAACCGCATGAAGCGATCCGCTACGAATGCGGCGCGAGACATGTAGCCGGAATCCTCCAGGAAGGATAGGCATAGAAACATGAAGAAGATGACGGGAATGAAGGTGGCTACGGTTTGGATGCCGGCGCCTACGCCATTGGCGAGAAGGGCTGTCACAAATTCCGGCGCTCCAATATTTGCAAGCAGCAGCGCTGTGCCGTCTACAAAAATTCCGCCTACTAGAATATCGAAGAAATCGATGAAGGCGCTGCCTACCGTAACCGCGAGCCAGAATACTAGATACATGGCCAGAAGGAACAGAGGAATCCCTAGAATGCGGTTCAGGAACAACTTGTCCAGTTTATCGGTACGGGTGCGTTTGTTGGTATTGTCGCGAACAATGGCACGGGCAATGGCGCGCGCGTAGGTATAGCGGGAGTCGGCGAGGGCGAACTCCACTTCTTCGCCCAAATCCTCCTCAATCTTATCGTGGGGAATTTCAATGCCCATTTCGTTCGCCAGTTCTAGCACGCGGCCGCTGTGTTCCAGATACTGTACCGCAGTCCAGCGGGGCGTGGCGCCCAGTTTTTCAGCTACAGGAGTGAGGGGCACGGAAATATCGGCAATGAGTTCTTCCAATGTTTCCGAATGCTTTACCGCCTTCGGGAGGGGCAGAGAGTCGCTACTGTGCAGCAACTTGTGGAGGTCGTTCACGAAGCCTTCGCAGCTCTTGGGCGAGACCGCGGTAAGGCCGATGGCGGTTACTCCCAGCAGTTCCTCCAGTTTTTTCAGGTCGATGTGGATTCCGCGTTGGGCGGCAATGTCCATCATGTTTACAGCCATCACCATGGGGACGCCTTTCTCCATCAGTTGGCTGGTGAGGAACAGGTTCCGCTCCAGGTTGGTGGCATCCAGAATGTTCACCACCAAGTCCGCTTCGCCTTTCAGCAGGTAGTCTAAGGCGGCGCGCTCGTCCTCGGAGTTGGCAAAGAGGGCGTAGATGCCCGGCAGGTCCACTACGCGGATGGTGTGGTTATCTAGTTTGAAACTTCCTTCCTTCTTCTCGACAGTGACTCCTGGCCAGTTGCCTACAATCTGGTTGCTGCCGGTAAGAGAATTGAACAAGGCGGTCTTTCCGCAGTTGGGATTCCCGGCAATGGCAATGGTAAAGACTTCTTTCTCGATAGGCATTCTAGATTCTCCGAAGCTTCAACACGTTGGCTTCTTCTTTGCGCAAGGACAAACGGTAGGCGAGGACGCTGACTTCCACAGGGTCTCCGAGGGGCGCCACTTGCAACACTTCCAGCACTACGCCGCGGACAAGACCCATGGACAAGAGTTTGGATTTATACTGGGCATCGCCGGGGTTGTAGCCGATGATTTCGGCCTTTTCGCCGACTTTCAATTCTGAAAATTTGGGTTCGCGATTCATTTGTGGGTGCGCTTTGAAAATTTATGGGGGTTGGCATGATATGCTTTTCGGGCGGGGGCTTTGCGGACTTTGCTCTTTTGGGTCTTGGAACTTTGTTTGCTTTCCATGAACGTCTCGATTTTCGAGAGGGTTTCTGCAGAAAGAATGTGCTCCATGCAGCAGGCGTCCTTGTCGGAAACATCTTCAGAAACTCCGAGTCGCATGAGGAAACTTTTCAGAAGGATATGGCGGTTCAGAATCTTTGCCGCCTGGGCTTTGCCTTCGTCGGTGAGTTCCACGCCGGCATAGGGCTCTTGCACCACGAGGCCCAGTTTTTTAAGCTCGGTCACGGCCTTGGCCACGCTGGGCATCTTGACGGAAAGGGCTTCCGCAATGTCTTTGATGCGGACGATGTGGCTCTCTAGTCGCAGCATGTGTACCATTTCCAGGTAATCTTCCAGACTTTGACTCAGTTTTTGGGGTTCCATAGGGCCTCCGGCTGATTTTGTGAAAAGTTAGCCGTGGCTAACTTTTGTTAGACGCGGCTAATTATAGCAAAATTTGGGGTGAAATGACAAATTTATTGATGAAATTAGGGAATGACGACTTTTTGAATGTCGGTTTGTGTTGTGAGAGGGCGTTAATTGCCATAACTGGGTATTGAAAACAAGCAAAAAGAGATGGGTTTAGTTATATTTTTCGTATAAACTTACAAGGAGAAGGTATGAAGTTCCTCAAAATCGCCCTCATGACTCTATGTCTTGCATCGGCGAACATTTTCGCGCAAGAGATTGGCTTCGGTGCTCACGCCGCCTTTGAATATGGCTTCCTTTGGGGATTGGACGATGATTGGAATGGTGGGGAAGGTGAAGATAATCCCTCTGGCATAGGTTTTGTTGCTGGTGTGCAGGGCCGCTATGAATACAGACCATTTTTGCATTTTACACCGGAAATCAATTTCAGATACTCCAAACTCGGCCAAGAAACGGATTTCTACGAAGTAAACTTCACCCAGATGGATTTGCAGATTCCGCTTCTTGCTCGCGGTATTGTTGCGAAACGTTTCTTTGCCATGCTTGGACCTCAACTCAATTTCAGTGTTTCGAATAAAGTAACGCTTGATGGTGAGACAATACCAGGGAATGTTGTGGATATCACGTATTCTCTGGATGAAGAAATAGATCAGTCTGTTTTTGGCTTGGGAATGACTCTTGGTGTTGGCGCCTATGTCATTGATAGGCTCAGTGTGGATTTCCGCTTGTATATGGGATTCCTGGAACTTTACCCCGATGCGGATGATAGGCTTATGGACCTCTCTGGCGCCCGCCTCATGACTATGAACTTCGGCGTCGGTTACTGGTTCCTGTAATTCAGTTAAAACCTTGCTAATAAAGGGCGGCGCTGCTGCCCTTTTTTATATCGTCAGTTGCAAAAGTTTCTACTTTTCACGCGGAAAATTTTAAGCCGTGGCCGTTGGGCTTATGCCAGACACGCGGATGCTTGAGGACTGAACATGTTCCGTGAAGTAAAGAAAGAAGAGACCTGGCGCAAGCGCCAACTTCTTCGCCTCGGTCATGGGAGCCTGTAAACAGTCTCCCGCGACTCTCGGCTTACGAAATTGTCCCACAAATCGAAGAGCGCGTGCTCGGCCTGTGGGACAAGGATGATAGTTTCAAGAAGTCTCTGGACTCCCGTCCGGAAACCGAACCGTACACTTTCTACGATGGCCCTCCGTTTGCAACGGGCCTTCCGCACTATGGCCACTTGCTTGCCGGTACTATCAAGGACATCGTTCCGCGTTACTGGACCATGAAGGGTAAGCGCGTTCCGCGCGGTTTCGGTTGGGACTGCCACGGTCTTCCGATTGAATCCTTGGTGCAGAACGAACTCGGCCTCGCTGGTGTCGCCGAAATCCAGAACCTGGGCGTGGACAAGTTCAACGAAACCTGCCGCGGCAAGGTGCTCAAGTACACGAACGAATGGAAGAAGACCGTTCGCCGCATGGGCCGCTGGGTCGATTTCGACAAGGGCTACAAGACCATGGACAAGAACTTCATGGAATCTGTGTGGTGGGTGTTCAAGCAGTGCTTCGACAAGGGCCTCATCTACCAGGGCTACCGCATCCAGCCGTACAGCCCGGCTCTCGCGACTCCGCTTTCGAACTTCGAAACGAACCAGGGTTACAAGGACCGTCAGGATCCGTCCCTCACTTTGATTTTCCCGCTCATTACCGACGAAGCCAAGTTCAAGGATACGAGCATCCTCGTGTGGACGACGACTCCGTGGACTTTGTACTCCAACTTCTGCATCGTTGTGGGCCCGGACATGGACTACAACCTCGTGGAATTCGAAGGCAAAAAATACTGGATTGCCGCAAGCCGTACCGCCGCCTACTTCAAGAATCCGAATATCCTGGATACTTGCAAAGGCTCCGAACTCGTTGGGAAGGACTACGAAGCACTCTCCCATATTTCCGACGCCTACGTGACGCCGGACCAGCTGTCCCGCCACTACAAGATTGGTTTTATGGAAGGGGGAAGTATCCCCCTGGTTCGCACTACGTTGCTCTCCACCCCTACTGCGGGGCTCAGGCGCCGCCCCGTAAAACCATGCGAGGCGAGAGTTGCAGCCATGCTCGCATGGCTAGGACCGAGCCGCAGGGGTTTCTGTAACGCCCCGCTTACCCCACCCGCCCGCCCAAATTTCAGTTTGAGTTATTACTCATCTTTTACAAATTGGCTGAAAACGCCGTTTCCGTCACAGAAATGCACCCAATTGTAAACTTTTTGTGCTATAGAGCGCAAATTAAGTTATATTCAGATTGAAAATAGAGAGTTTAGCTCTTGTTCTCCAACCGAAATCTGCAAATTTCAATTACACGAGGACAAGGCGAACGCTCACGTGAATGCGTTTGGAGAGCCATGCTTGCGTGGTTCTTTTGGACGTATTTCGACAAACCGCACATTTGTGCGGTCATGTTGCCCATTTCGGGGCGTGGGTCGCTCGCGTTTATCGTGTAAAGGCATTGCAGAGCCTCGATTGGGTAAACCGTAGCGAACCCGCACCCCTTTTTTGTATCCATACAAAATTCGGCCAGGTTCCTTGCAGAGCAGGGCGAAACTCCAGCGGTGTAAACGATGGAGGCTGCGATGGCTAAAGAAAGAGCGTTTATAAAACTGGCCACAAATATTGACCAGTTCAATAAGAATTTATGCAAATACATGCAGGATTCTGAAAGCGAACTGTCAAGATATCGTTCATGGGAACACTGTTATCTTCAATTTCAGGCAGCTTTTAAAGGTCGCAATACGGATAGGGATATGCTTTGCTTGTGGCTTGCCTGGTATTTGGCAAGTTGGGGTATGTTACACAACTCAAAACTACTACACAGCAACTATAAAATCCATAAGCCAATCGTCGACTTTCTTCTAGATTTAGACAAAAGCGACTTGAAATGTTTGAATAATCTGAAGTGTCAGGATTGGCTTGACGACAGTGACAATTGTCAGGATAAACTGAACAAATTGTACCAAAAAATTCGCGATTGTTACGAGACATTGGGCGTTTCCGCCACAGACACCTTGGTTACAAAAGTATTGCTAGGCACATTAGGATGTGTTCCCGCATTCGATAATTTGTTAAAAAAGGGAATTTCCGGAAAAATTTGGCATAGAAAAACATTGGCCACCCAATATATGACAGCCTTGTCTCAGTTCTATGTAAAACATGAAAAGTCAATAGACAAGGCGACAATGGCGGTTAAGGTGTCTCATGCTCATCTCAACGCCCAAATGGAAATATTCCCTCAGATGAAAATTCTTGATATGGGTTTTTGGAAGAAGGAGAAGTGATATGAAAAAATTCAATAGCGAGCCAATGTCATTTCAATCATTGTTTTTTGCAATTTATTTCATCTGCATTGCGACTGCGT
This sequence comes from Fibrobacter sp., assembly GCA_024398835.1. GTDB lineage: Bacteria > Fibrobacterota > Fibrobacteria > Fibrobacterales > Fibrobacteraceae > Fibrobacter. The sequence continues at coordinate 32,782 of JAKSIK010000015.1, read as the reverse complement.
TTTTCGCTTGCGGGAACGAATCTGGAGCAGAAGTTGCTGCAACTCCAATCGTATCTGAGGTGGAAACATCGTTTGAATTGGGAAAATGTACCTATGAATTAGAAGGAATCTCGATATATGTAAAGCGTGAAAATGTCGATTACGTTTGTATAAATAGCAACTGGGTTAGGGGAAAAGGCGATGCTTTTCCTAACTTAAGTTCTTCTCTCGATATTATTCTTACGTCAAGTAACTCAAATGACATATCTAGTTCAACACAAGACATCCAATTAGCCGCAAAATTTCATATTAGATTCTTTCCTAACGCAGACAGTGTTTCAGGTATAATGAGTGATCAAATCTTTCTCTATGATGTTCCACAATATTTAAACGCAAATAAATATCAAAAAAATAGATGCGGATTTCAGGGATGGGCTTTATCCCCAGAGGGTAATGTTGTTTATAAGGATAGAGATGCGGTCACCATTTCTAATAATATTAACTTATATGCAAAATGGTATTGTTCCGAACCTGAAAAATGTATAGAGAATGTCCTAACAGATTACCGGGACGGTCAAACTTATAGGATTATCTCTTTCGGCTATCATACATGGATGGCAGAAAACCTGAGATATAACCCTCTGAGCCCAGGATATGATTGGTCTTGGTGTTATGAAGAATTGGAAAGTAATTGCAAGTATGGAAGATATTATACATATGCTGCAGCTTTAGATTCGCTAAAAACAGGATGCGGCTATAAAGCTACGAAATGCCAATTTAATCCTAATACCGAAGTAAGGGTTCAAGGAATTTGTCCCAATGGTTGGCATATACCAGTCGAGGATGATTTTAAAGAATTAGCCATTATAAGATTCTATAAAGATACGTGCAATTTCTTTTCCAATATGATTGGTTCTAGTTCTGGGCTAGAATATTATGTTTCATTTAACAATAGGCTGGACAACAATAAAGTCTATTTTTACCAGTGGGGGGCTGAATTGGATTTGTGGACAACCTCCTGGTACCATGGGAATAATGAGACTTATGGAAGTATTGTTAAAGTCCGTCATATCGACGATTTAGCGTCATCAAGTGGACTTACGCCGGGCTTTACACTTGCTGTATCGGGCTATCCTATCCGTTGTGTGAAAGATTCTAATTAAAAAAAAGGAGAAGAAAATGCAAAAGCCCTTTCGTCGCTTTTGCGGTTCGCCATATTTAAATATGTTTCCAACTCAAATTTTTTTCAGTTCACATTCAACAACAAGAGAAAACTATGTCTACGTCAAACACAATTAGGTTAGAGCAAAAAAGGCTTTCAGAGGATGTTCAAAATTTTAAGCAGGATGTTCTTTTTTTTCTTTAACAAACTTAAAGTACACCCCAAAATTCAATACAAAATATGTATTGATTTGTCAAAGAAAATAGATATACCATTCTATGCAGAAGCAAAAATAGGCGAAAGGTCAAATATGTCACCGGTAGAATGCGCTAAAGAGTATGTCAGATTATTAATACAGTTTGATGATAAAAATTTTTCAGAAAAATTCCTCAATTATCTTACACGGCAACAGCAACAAACTTTTAGAAAAATTCATTTACGGTCTAGCAAACAAATTGAGCGTAAGAAAAGATATGGAAAAAATGTATCTGGGAGCACCCTGTCCCATCAAATTATTCAAAGCGACTTTTGCTCTCTTTTATTCAATCCAAAAATTTCGAAGAAGCGTGTGTCTATATAGATTTTTTGTCTACAGTCCCACAAATCGTACTCTCTAAATCGGATGATGCTAGAGTAAACAAAGAATGGAAAGATACCATGCCAGATGGTTGGAATTGGAAAACGGACAACCCGTTTGCAAGGTATATTGCGGCAGGGATTGATTCCAATGTTTACAGCGATACATCCAACGTCCGTTAGTCGTATTAAGAATTGCGGAACTTAGGCTTACATCGACAAAACGCAAGACTCGTTGTAATAGGGTATTAGGGAGTCGTGCGTCATGAGCTTCATTCCCTCGACCTTTGCCTGACAAATTAAAATCCGGTCAAACGGGTCTTTATGTCGTTGAAGGCATATATTCCTTAAAATCTTCTGCAACTTCATTGTCGAAGGCGTTGATGTCTTTGGGGTATTTCCATTTCCCTTTCGCTAAGCCTGGGATTATTTTGGGGGCGTCCTGCTTTTCTTTGGCGGAGAGAACTTTTACCTTGAATTCCAGCAAATTGAGAAAACTGTCAATTTCATCGAAGTATTCTTCAGGAAAAGTGCTTATTTTCTTCTGTAAAGTGGCTAACGACATGATGCAACCGCCATGCAGGAATTCCTTTATTAATATAACTTTTTTTCATTAAATAGGGTTGTTGTGGCGAATTTGAGGCATATCGGAGACCCTTTTCTTGATATTATAAGCGACATTTTCTAATTTTGAACCCGAAAATTTAATGGTGGGCATGTAGTGCCCCTGAGGTTCAAAATGTTCCGTGAAGTAAAGAAAGAAGAGACCTTCCCGCAGATTGAAGAGCGCGTGCTCGGCCTGTGGGACAAGGATGATAGTTTCAAGAAGTCTTTGGACTCCCGTCCGGAAACCGAACCGTACACTTTCTACGATGGCCCTCCGTTTGCAACGGGCCTTCCGCACTATGGCCACTTGCTTGCCGGTACTATCAAGGACATCGTTCCGCGTTACTGGACCATGAAGGGTAAGCGCGTTCCGCGCGGTTTCGGTTGGGACTGCCACGGTCTTCCGATTGAATCCTTGGTGCAGAACGAACTCGGCCTCGCTGGTGTCGCCGAAATCCAGAACCTGGGCGTGGACAAGTTCAACGAAACCTGCCGCGGCAAGGTGCTCAAGTACACGAACGAATGGAAGAAGACCGTTCGCCGCATGGGCCGCTGGGTCGATTTCGACAAGGGCTACAAGACCATGGACAAGAACTTCATGGAATCTGTGTGGTGGGTGTTCAAGCAGTGCTTCGACAAGGGCCTCATCTACCAGGGCTACCGCATCCAGCCGTACAGCCCGGCTCTCGCGACTCCGCTTTCGAACTTCGAAACGAACCAGGGTTACAAGGACCGTCAGGATCCGTCCCTCACTTTGATTTTCCCGCTCATTACCGACGAAGCCAAGTTCAAGGATACGAGCATCCTCGTGTGGACGACGACTCCGTGGACTTTGTACTCCAACTTCTGCATCGTTGTGGGCCCGGACATGGACTACAACCTCGTGGAATTCGAAGGCAAAAAATACTGGATTGCTGCAAGCCGCACCGCCGCCTACTTCAAGAACGCGAACGTCGTGGATACTTGCAAGGGCTCTGAACTCGTGGGCAAGGACTACGAAGCGCTGTCCCACATTTCCGATGCGTACGTGACGCCGGAACAGCTTTCCCGCCACTACAAGATTTACGCTGCCGACTACGTGAGTACCGACGACGGTACCGGTGCCGTGCATACCGCTCCTTCTTTTGGTGAAGAGGACTTCCAGAAGGGTGCCGAACTCGACCTCGGTTTGTTCGACCCGCTCGATACCGAAGGCAAGTTTACCGACAAGGTGCCGATGTGGCAGGGCAAGGGCGCCAAGGAAGCCGACAAGGAAATTATCCGCTTCTTCAAGGAACAGGGCCGCGTGTTCAAGCAGGACACGATTGTCCATAGTTACCCGCATTGCTGGCGTACCGGCGTTCCTCTGATTTACCGCGCCCTCAAGACTTGGTTCTTGAAGATTGATGCGCCTGTGACCCGCGCCGACGGTGTGACCAAGACTCTTAAGGAATGGATGGTCGAAAACAACCAGACCGTGAACTGGGTGCCTGCGCACATCCGCGATGGCCGCTTCGGCAAGTGGATTGCAAACGCCCGCGACTGGAACCTTTCCCGTAACCGCTTCTGGGGAACTCCGATTCCTGTGTGGATTGCCGAAGATGGCGAAATGATTGCCGTCGGCTCCATCAAGGAACTCGCTGAACTCACTGGCGAAACGCTCGAAGATTTGCACAAGCATTATGTGGATAAGATTGTCATCAAGAAGGATGGCAAGGAATTCAAGCGTACTCCGGAAGTGTTTGACTGCTGGTTTGAATCCGGCTCCATGCCGTATGCCAGCCGCCACTACCCGTTCGAAAACAAGGAACTCGTGGAAGCAAGCTTCCCGGCCGACTTCATCGCCGAAGGCTTGGACCAGACCCGTGGCTGGTTCTACACCTTGACCGTCCTTGCAAACGCACTGTTCCAGAAGCCTGCCTTCAAGAACGTGATTGTGAACGGCATCATCTTGGCCGAAGACGGCACGAAGATGAGCAAGAGCAAGCGCAACTATCCGGACCCGAACGAACTCATTGAACGCACTGGCGCCGACGCCATTCGCTTGTTCATGATCAACTCCGCCGCATTGAAGGCCGAAGACTTGCGCTTCAGCGAAGAAGGCGTGAAGGGTATCGTGAAGCAGGTGATGCTCCCGCTGTGGAACGCCGTTGCATTCTTCGTCAGTAACCACAACGCCGACGCTGCCAAGGGCCAGCTCACGTGGCACCCGGGTGAAGAAGTCAAGAGTGAAAACGAACTGGACCGCTGGATGCTCGCCACCTTGCAGGATTTGGCCGCGAAGGTTGAAGTCGAAATGAAGGCCTACCGTTTGTACAACGTGGTGCCTGCCATTATCGCCGCTGTGGACGACCTCACGAACTGGTATGTGCGCCGCAGCCGCCGCCGCTTCTGGAAGAGCGAAAACGATGGCGACAAGAACGCCGCCTACGCCACCATGTACAAGGTTCTCGTGGACTTCTCGAAGATCCTCGCTCCGTTCCTCCCGCTTTTGGCCGAAGAAATCTACCAGATTCTCGTGCGCGAAGTGGATGCCAACGCTCCGGTCAGCGTACACCTCTGCGAATTCCCGAGTGCAGACCAGAGCCTCATGGACGAAGCCCTGGTGAACCGCATTGCCATGGTCCGCGGAATGGTCGAAATGGGCCGCGTGATTCGCGCTACGAACAACGTAAAGAACCGTATGCCGATTGCCTCCATGACTGTCGTGCCGCACGGCGCTGTCGAAAAGAACGTCGCCGAAAGCATGAAGGACTTGATTCTCGAAGAACTGAACGTTCGCGAAATGAAGTTCATCGAAGACGAAACCGTGCTCGTGAAGCTCAGCGCCAAGCCGAACTTCCTCGGCATCAAGGCCAAGGGCCCTGAATACGCAAAGAACATGAAGGTCATCTCTGCAAAGCTTAACAGCCTCACCGCTGCCGAAATCAAGGCCTTGCAGAACGGTGAAACCATCAAGTTTGACTTCGGTGAAGTCGGTGCCGACTGCCTCATGATTCAGCGCATTGTGCCGGAAGGCCTCGCCGTCGAAGCCGACAGTCACTTTACCGTGGCTCTCGACTTGAAGATTACGGACGACCTCCGTCGCGCATGCGTCGCCCGCGAACTCGTGAACCGCATCCAGAACCGCCGTAAGGACCAGAACTACGCCATCACGGACAAGATCGAAGTGACCCTGTTCAGCGATAGCGAAGTGTTCAAGCAGGCCGTTGCGGAAAACGAAGCATACATCGCTGGCGAGACTCAGGCCGTGAAGATTGCCTGGGCTGCCTCCGCCGATGGCCTCGAAGCAAACGACGCCGATGGCGAGGCTTTCGCATTCACGACCGTTAAGGCGTAATTCTGCAACGTCATTGCGAGTCCCTGAAATGGGCCGTGGCAATCTAAGCGGAATCTGACGTATTAAAAATTCCCCGAAGTAAAAAACTTCGGGGAATTTTGCTTTTTTCGATTACAGAAATTACGGTAATTACGACGATTTATTTTCTAAGGCGTAGAAGGTTTACCGCGTGAAGGAGTAGTTTTCGTAGCACTTTTCGCCGTTTGCATCTTTGGAAGATGAGTTGTAACTGAGATAAAACTCACCATTGCTTTCTTGTCCCAACAATGTTATTGTGACAACGGATGTTCCTGTTCCGTCATCCATTGACAATTCGGGCAAAGCACTTGTTAGATCTACGCTGTACTCAAATTCAGTTCTTTCTTCATCACCATCATCATAAGTGCAGTGCCAAAATCCAATTCCGTTATTTTTGAAAGTGAGTGTGCAATTAGCGCCTGTTCCATCGCTATAGTCGTAATTTTCGTTGTACGTTTCACAGGTGATAGATAGTTTTTTAGGCGTCCACTCGCCAATAAATAGGCAATTTGTATAACCTTCTTGGCCCAGTTCGTAGGGGTCACAGAGTTCAGACTCTGATTTTTCGGAGCTGGAGCTTTCGTCATCAAAGTCAAAGTCGTGCCTTCTGGAACTGGAGCTTTCCTCATCATCGTTGAATCTTGTTGATGAACTGCTGACCAACTCTTCCAGAATCTCGCTTTCGTTTGTCTCTATTGTTTTTTCAATGATATCGCCGGCTTCTAATGAAATTTCTTCTGTGAACTTGTCGCCTTCTTCATCGACTGCGGTTACGATGTAATTGCCTTCTGGCAAATTGGCAGAGACGGAATTGTCCGTCGCACTTCCGAAGGAAAGGGTAGCCTTGCCGGACCCCTGGTCGATGGCTACTAGAACCTTGGCTTCTGTTTCATCTTCATCGTCATAGGAAATTCGTGCTACGTCAACTTCTGATGGGTCTGAGTAGCTATTGATTTTATCTTCAATGTAATTTTTAAAGGTGTTTATGGTGGCTTTGACTTCCTCGGCAGAGGGAATCATGTCGATGGTCGCCTTTACGTCGCCGTATCCTGGAATCATGTTCAGGATGCCTTCTGCAATATCTGCTGAAATGTCAGAAATTTTTCTCCCGGCGGCTGTTGCTAGAATCTCAACAGTTTTTACGGCATTGGCCCCGATATTCACGCCAATGCTCATTGCTCCGGGAATGATGTTGCCTGTAGCTTCTATAATGAGATTGAATCCGCTTTCTAAAAGGCGAGGACCGATGGAAGTAAAGACTGCTGAATTGTCTAGCCGTCTCAAGCCGGCTTCGGAAGCAAATGCTTCTGAAGCTCTACTTGTTCCTGTTAAAAAGGCGTTGAAAATGCGTCCTGAAGAAGCGTCATATTCTCCTGCGTTGAAGTTCCTCCACCATTCCTTGTAATCGGAGGCACCCTGCTTTAATTCACTGGAAAGTTCGTTAAATAAGGCTTTGCGGTTGGCATCACTCTTCACCCCATCGGAAAGGAAAACTTCCATCGTCCATTCACGAACGGTTTGCCCGGCCCCTCTGCATTCATTGAGTAAATCCTTGCCGGCTTTGACAAGACCCATCCCTTCGAGTCCCTTCTTTAGGGATGTTGGTGTTGCGGTGTTGAAAAACTTGCTGTTCTCCAGGCGCAGCAGTGCTTCTTCGTACTCGTCACCTTTTTGGATGATTTCTTCCATGAGCAAAAAGATGGAATCTGCTTCATCCTCATCGACTTCGTCATTGAAAAATTCGTCGCCATCGGTCATTGCCAAAATGATGGACATTTTTAGATTGTCTGCCTTCAATGCGAATTCGTAGAAAAGTTCCAAATCACTCTGAACTTCGGTGGAGGCGAGGTAATCCCTGTATTCTTTGTCGCTCATTCCAGAATCAGTTGAGTTTCCTCCACTAGAGCAGGAGGCTAAACAGAAGGGGAAAATGACAATTGCCAGGGGCAGTAGGGCGAGTCTTGAAAAATTTCTGCTCATAAAATTTCTCCTTTTTTCTTAAATATACTCTTTTGTACGTTTTTTTGAGAAAAAAGTCCTCTTTGTTGTGGTGTTTATTGCGCAAAAATCGCTCCTTTGACTTCCAATAGTTATATTTGGGCCATGAAAAAAATCTTGGCTACATTGTTCTTGGCGACTCTTGCCTTTGCTAACGACCCCACTGATATGGATACCCTTTTCCGCGGGAATGAATACAAGCCGGAATTGAGCGCTTCTCTGCGAGATACTTCTTCGACGGACCCGGTGATGGCGGCCGCGAAGGCTGGGGCCACTAAGGAAAAGTCCGAAGGTTACTTTATGCTGCAGTTTGAGGCTGTGGCAGACTTTGACGCTGCTCAGCGCCGTAAGGCCCAGCTGGAGGCAAGCACTGGCTATACCATCCAGATGGTCTTTAATGCTCCCTTCTACAAACTTCGTGCTGGCGGTTGGAACAACAAGAAGGCCGCTGACGACAAGGCCCGTGAACTTTCAGCGTATAACATTCCTGCGTTTGTAGTGAAGGTTCGCTAGTTTTTAGTGAGAGGAAAAAGGAAGACCCTGTTGGCCAGCCTTTAAATTTAGTGTTGTTGTAAAACTAAGAAAAGACAGGTCAATGACCTGCCTTTTAAATTTTTGTCTCGCGAGGTTTGTTGCGTGTGTGCTTATTCCAGTAGCCCAAGTATTTGCTTGATTTCGCGGTCATCCATGGAACTTGGAATCAGGGCCCGCTCTTCCGGAGAGACGTAAATCAGTTTGCGGTCGCTGTCGGGGAGGCCACTGCGGTCGCGGAGCACCACAGGCGGATTCTTCATGGAATAGAAGAACTTGCCCGTCTTGATGAAACGTTTTCTCTGGATGCCTTCCTTGACGGAATCGGCCAGATGTTGCGCCAGTGCGGGTGATACCTCTCTTTCTTTGTGAAGGTCCAAGAGGCGTTTTTGCAAAAGTTCCTCATGAATGGGAGCCTCGTAATCCACGTAGAACTTCATCTGCGCAATGATGGATTGTGCAGCCAACTCCATCAGGGGCCTTGCGTGGCTCGTCCCTTCAATTTTGGGATTGCTCATCATGTAGGGCTCGATGCGGAGTTCGGACTCTTCCTCTTCGATTGCGGCCTCTTCTTCACCTTCCAGGGCGGGAGGTGCAACGCTCTGTTCTACGGCAATGGTAGCGAGGATGTGGCTAACTTCATCATCATTGGAGGTAAACCAGGCGGGTAGCCAGAGACTGATTACCTTCCAACCTATTTGGCGAAGCATGTCGTGACGGACATAAAGACGATCTTCCACGGATTCGCGGAAACGTTCTGTGGTGCAGTCGTCTTCGATGAGCGCCAGGAACCGCTTGGGGTTGTTGGCGTCTACTACTACGGGGCCAATGGGAATGCCCCCGCGGGCATAGAAATCTTCGTAGTGGACTTGTTCTTTGCGGAGCACTTCCATAATCATGGGCTTGAGAACGGAACCGATTTGTGATGCGTCGGGAACATCGAAAATCAAATCCTTCTGCAGGTAGGAAATCCAGTCCCAGAACAGGTTGGTCCGGCCCATGGGGCGCTTCTTCATGTCGGATTCAGAAATGAATACTTGCAGTTCTTGTTTCGCAAGGGTTGTGCAAATGGCGAGTTTGTTTTCGAAAATAGATTTCTCGCAACCTTCGGCTTCTGCGCAGACAATGACCACGTCGCGGTACTTGTCAACAGCTCTGTCCGGAGTCTTGACATAGTAGCTGACGAAGGGATTACCCTTGGTGAAAAATCTTGCGGCATTGGAATTTTGCGGCAGGAGCGCCTTGATGGCGGCCTCAATTTCAATGCAGGTGGACTGATGGAAGGCGACAATGCCTAGCGACTGTCCGGGGTGCTTTTCTGCATGCTGGACTGCGGCTTCCGCTACGGCGAGAACCTTGTCCGGAACAACCTTGATGCTCTGGCTTCTGCTTCTTTCGCGGGTAGGCATGGGGAACTGATGAATCCCGTGGTTGTAAATCTTTTCGTTTGCAAATTCCACCAAATCCACATCGGCATAATTTCCGCAGAGCCAGGTTTCTCGCGTGGTGACTCCACGACGGAGGAGCCATAGGAGAATGCTGTTTTTAAAGTAATCGGAATGCTTTGTTTCGGCCTCTTCTGCAAACCCATCAAGCGGCTGTGGTTCCAATGCGGGGGCATGGGGATCGCCAATAAAAACCATTTTTTCAGCGATGGCGGCTATGGGCAGGGATTCCACTACAGAAATGGCATCGGCGTCTAGAACGATGGCTGTGTCGAAGCGGAGATTCTGCGGGAGGGTCAGGCTCTGTTCCAGAGAAACATGAATCAGACTGCCGCGTTTTTTCTCTATGATGGAATGGATGAGTTTGAAATTGGAATCACAGAACGTGTCTAGCGTCGTGCGGAACTCGTTTCCCTTTTGGGTGCGTGCCTTGGGTGGAAGGCTGAATAAATCCGGTACAGCCTGAGTAGCCTTTTGGATAAAGGCGCCAGCCCAGAAACGAGAGAATGCTTGGATGAAATCGCTGTTAATGTGTCCATCGCCTTGAATGTAGGCGACAAGGCCTGTGCAACCTTTGTCTGTGAGAATTCTGAAGGTGGCGTCCAGTTGAGCTCCATTGCCCAAGTTGTCCCAACTTTCATTCCAGCTCTGGACCTCGTCAATCCAGTTTTCTACGGGCTGGTTCTCCAGAGGCGGCGTAATGCGGAGACCGCGGGAAATCACCTCTACGGGTCCCTTTATGTCTTCTGCCGCTTTTGCCAGTTCCTTGAACTGAGACTGGAATTCCTGCAACGTATGCCATTGTTCCAGGAGGAGTAGCAGCAAGTCCAACTCCGAAGAGTTCTTGTGTGCATCCCGGAAGTCGAAGATGAAATTCATCTTGGTCTGCAAATCCGACCAATTCGTTTCTTCCGCAAGCCAGTCTTTTCCAAGCATATTGCGGGCTAGGGCAGAGGCTGCGTTGTATGACTTTCTGCAGTCCTGGATCTCGATAAAGGCGTCAATATATTCCAGCAACTGCTCGTCATTTTTGACTTCGTTGGGGTTGTAGATTGCCTTGAGAAGAGCTTTTTTGGAGTTGCGGTAATGCTCAGACAAACTCTTGAAGGAACCCTTCATGCTGGAGGCGAACTCTTCACGGGCTTCCTGGAAGTTTTCGTCCAGGGCTTCCTCGTTATAGATATCTGCTGATTCCCGGAGATACTTTGTCCACTTTTCACCGGCTTCTGGCAGCGCATGCAGGGGTTCCTGGAAATCGGTCCAGCCTTTGCCCTTCAGGTGCCAGCCTTCAAAGACGGGCGTCTTGCTGTTGAAGTTTGCGGGTAATAGCCGCAAGGCGTCGCAGAGAGCGCCGAGGGAAACTCCGGCAGGGAAGATATTGGTCTGAGACAATGCCTGCACAAAGGGCTTGAGCACGATGGTGCTTTCGGCGGTCTTCCGGATGGCCTCCACCAGTTCGGCCTTCTTTTCGGGCGTGAGGATGGGGACTTTGATTTTCTGGAAATGCTTTTGAGAAGTATCGCCATTGTCTTCGGCCTGAATCTTGGTGAGCTTCGCCATACCGGCGCGGACTTCCTTGAAGGAGGCGTAGTTCAGGCTTGCCACGTTGCGGAAGATGGCGTCTGGATATTTTTGCTTGGAAGGAGGCGCCTGGATGAATTCCTTTAGCAGGTTTGCAAGAGAAGTCTCTGCGCCAGGGATGTCGCGATTGACTGCCTGATAGTAGTTGGCAAAGGAATCCCAGGCGGTTCTCAATTCCTTTTGGGCGACCTCGCGGTCTGGGCCGGTAAAGGTGCGTGCGGGCTTGATGGCGCTGTTGAAAGCCTGCGTGGTAACAGCACGGCGAGAAACTACCAGCGTACGTTTCCCTAGGGCGATGTTTTCTGCGGCGATATTTGCCGCAAGTTTCATCTTTGCGGTGCCCGGTAGAGCCTGAATGGCATAGACGGAATTCTTTTCATTCAGAGCGTCTAAAGCCACTTTTGTGGTGTGGGAATCTGTGGTATAGAGGAAGTAGTGGTCTGCCGGTTTGTAAATCTGGTCAAAGACCGCATTCTCAAAAATGGAATCCGCTGCATCAAAGCCCTGGTCAGTGAGGACGGAATTGAAGAAGACAGAGTTGTTCACTCTTGTTTCGTCAAATCCATCGGCAAAACGTTTTTTCAGCGTGAGTTCAGTTGCATCAAAGAAGGCGAGGCAGATGCCGTGGCGTGTAAACTTCCAATCGGGTCGTTCTGCCAAGGCTTGTTCAAAGAAATCAAAATATCGACTGACGCTAAATTTTCCATCAATAAAGGCGTCTTCTACTTTAGGTAAGTTCAGTTTGCCCTTCAAAGTCTCTCGAAGAGCGATATTCTCTAGGGGCTTGCGAGGAGCTAGGGTTACCGTTTTATTTCCGGGATTCACATCAACGGGAATGAGAAGGCTTGGGGCAAGATTGCCGGAAAATTTCAAAAATCCGAGTAAGAGGAAAAGGTCGGAACTGTTGGAGTCCTCCACCTTTTCGTTGAAAACTGCTAAAAATTGTTCTGCCACACTGCATTTCTGTTGTGCAGTGAAAGAGGCCGACTCTGGAAGGAATGCATCTAGAGGGAGAGGTCCGTTTGCCTTGCGCCACTTTTCAAGGAACTGATCACCAGCCTCTGGCAGTAGAGGTGTCTGGAATTCTCCTTTAGGTGAAAAATTCAACAGGCGGTCTTTGGAATCAAAAACGAGTGCTTCTTGCGAAATCTTGGAAAGTGTAGCGAACGGCTTCATTTCAGGCATATTTTGAATATACCTTTTTTTGGGGCTACCGTATCTTACAATTTTCCTTGAATTAAGGAAAGTGCCTGTTTTAAAGGGAGCGGAGAAGCGTCACTTGCAAATCCTGCCTTGTAGCATACCCGTCCGAGAAGTTCCTCGGGCGTGGCGCCTGCGGCGCGGTCTTGACGGAGACTGTGAGCTAGCTCACGTTTTGACAGTTTTTTCCCACTGGAATCACTGATGAGGGGGTGGTGGAGGTATAGGGGAGGGACATCCCGCCCGAGTGTTTGCATGAGCATGATTTGCCGTGCGGTGGAGTTTCGGATGTCTTCGCCGCGGACGATGTGGGTGATGCCCTCGTTGATGTCGTCTACGCAAACGGCGAATTGGTAGGTCCATTGGCCGTCCCGATCCCGGATGGGAAAGTCTCCACATTGCAGTTTCGGATTTTCGTCGAAGGAGCCTAAGCGCAAATCGTTCCAGCGAATTACTTTGTCTGTAACCTTAAACCGGAGATTGTGCGGAGCGATGTCGGGGATGTTACTGCCCGCGGTTCTAATTTTGCATTGTGAATTTTGCATTGTGAATTGCGAACAGCCCGCGGTTTCAATTTTAAATTTTGAATTTTGAATTGTGAATTGCCCTCGGCACTTCCCTTGATAAATGATTTCTCCGGTCTCACTTTTCGGGTTTTCCGCTTCCAACTGCTTGCGGCTGCAATAGCAGGGATATACCAGATGTGCGGCTTCTAGTTTTTGCAGAGCTGCTTGGTAGGCTTCTTCGTGGTCCCGCTGGATACTTTCCGAATCATAGCGGAATCCGAACCAATCCAAATCCTCTTTGATGCCTGTGATGTATTCCTCTCGGGCCCTACTTCTATCGTGATCTTCAATGCGGAGGTGAATTTTTAAATCCCATTTTGCGGCTGCGGCCCACACGTAAAGCGCCGAAAGCAAGTGGCCTTCGTGAAGGTAGCCGGTGGGGCTTGGAGCAAAGCGGATTTTTCCAGACATGTAGTTATCCTTACTTGAGGAAAGATAGGATTTTTCTATTTTCAGGGAGTGATGCGTTATCTGGTTTGTTTCATCGTGAGTGTTTTTCTTGCTGGCTGTGTTTGGCAAGAGACGGAATCGAATCCAGATTACTTACCCATGAATGACGGGGAATATCCTTATGCAGGCTTGCCACGCTTGGTTGTGGAGACGGAGGATTATAAGGATATCAAGGATCATGAAACGGAGCACCCTGCCAAATTCCAAATTTATGGCGAACATGGCCCCGTTTCTCCGGTTTATGATGCGCATTTAAAGGGGCGTGGAAATACCTCTTTCAATACGATGGCCAAATACTCCATGAAGTTGATTCTGGAAGAGAACATGGAGCTGTTTGGAATGCCTGCGGATAATGACTGGGACTTGATTTCCAATTTTGCGGACCGGACATTTTTGCGAAACCAGATTTCATATAAAGTTGCAAAAATGCTGGGGGAGCCTTATGCGGTTCAGGGGGAGTTTGTGGAGCTCTACTTGAATCGGGAATACATGGGTATTTATCAAGTGACGGAACACATCAAGGCCGGAAAAAATCGTGTGAATATTCCTAAAAATGGAACAGCTGTATTGGCGGAAATATCCACGAAGGATGGGGAGAAAAATGTTGTTCGATTGGATTCTGACCGACCTATTAAAATCCATTATCCCCATAACATCACGGATTCCATTGTGACGGACTTCCAGAATTTTATGAATGATTTTGAAAATCATATCAAAAAAATATCTTTCCTTTCGGATACGACATTTGATAAATGGATAGATGAAGAAGCCTATTTACGATTCTATTGGATTCAGGAATTTGGTAGGAATACGGATAGCTATTACTTGAGCACGTTTTTCACTTGGGAACGGGGTGGTGTGATTCGGATGGGGCCAACATGGGATATGGATGTAGCTTATGGTCATCCGGACAATGGGCTCATGTACACGGGATGGCTGAAACGGAATCGGGCGTGGAACCCAAGGTTCTTTGCCAATAAAACATTTAGAAAAAAGATTGTGCAATATTGGAAAAATCACCGGAATGATTTTGCGAGTTTGGTGGATACAGTAGACGTGTATGCCAAGGTGCTACGAAAAGCGGCGGAAAATGATTTCAAGAAATGGCCGATTCTTACGACCACACAGAATTGGATGTATTACGAGACTTACGATTCCTATGACGATGCTGTGGAAACATTGAAAACATGGATTAGAAATAGAGTGAAATGGATTGACGAGAATCTGGAATGAGGACTGGATTTTTGAAATATGTCGCAATTGGCGCGCTGTGGTGCGTTTCCTTGGGAAATGCGCTGGAACATGCGTTGCCCATACGTTATCCAGAGCGTTCTTTGATGCTGGGATATGCAGCAAGCGTCATGGATGATATTTATTCGGGCGATGTGGATGCCCGTGGTGAATTCGCCTTCAACAAGCGGGTGAGCTTGTGGGCCAGCACCTCTTTCAGGACGGTGAGTTACCTTTATGAGGTTTCGCATTTTGAACAAATTCATGGCTACCTGAATTTGCAGACCTACGGTTTCAATGCCAGCTATTTTGGAATGAAGTATGTGCCAGCAAAGCATTTTGGGATTGGCGCGACATACCGCATGCGGTCTTTTGGCGGAGATCGGGATGAAATCTTTCATGGTCTGGAAACCAACTTCTTGTTGTTTTATCCCTTCTCTGAAAGACTCCTGCTTTCGGGCTCCCTGGATTTGCTGAAATCATTTCCGCGGCATGATTTTGAACCTGGAGCGGAATGGGGCGCAGTTGCCTCCCTGGTGTACAAACCGGGAAAGTGGGAGTACGAGTCCGCTATTCTCTACCGCAAGCGGCTTCAGGAATCCCTGAACCTGAATATGGAACGGCGCTACCAGGGGCAAAAAGATGATTATGCCGGCGTGAAAGTCCGTGGGGCCATTTCTCGGTTGTTTTTTGAGGAAGATTTTCCCATGCGTCTCGGTTTTGCCTACGAAACCAACCGCGGAAACCTCTTTGGCCGCGAAACGGGCCACTTGATAGAGCTGTTTATCCGTTTCTAAGTGAACCAATTCGCCCCTTAAAGATTATATTAAGGGGGTTCATTTGGGAGTTTTTATGAAGTTTTCTTCTTTTGCGAAAGTGGCCGTAGTTGCTCTAGGAATTTTGACCACTTTTTCTGTTGCCGAAGATATTATTGCCACCGCTTCCAACGGGGCTACGGTGATTCTTCACGATAATGGCCGTTGGGAGTATTACCAGAACAATAAGAATATTCGGGATGTACGTTCCTCGGCGGTGCCGGAAGACATGAAGTTCAATGTGAGTGTGCTGTACGAGAGTGCAGAAAAACTGAAGAAGAATGTGCGTATGGCTATGGAAGCTGACCTCGCTACCGAAGAAGAAATCAAGGATAGCGTGCGCAAAGTCCCCAAGGGTGGCATTATTTATTTCCAGGTGCCCACCAACCAAATCAAGAAGGGTTTGCCCCGCGATTTGACTTATTCCATTTACGACAAGGGCAAGAACCCGATTTTCACGAAGACTGTTTCGGATACTCAGGCGGAGCCCAGCGAAGATGCGGGAGTTTCAAACCTGCTGGTGGTGCCAGTTTACAGCCGTCCCAAGGTGAAAGTCATGAAGGCCCGCATTGAGAACAAGGCTGGCCATCAAACGCTGGAAATTGATATTCCCATTCAGTAGTTTATGCGCTTTGCCGTTGTTGATGTAGAAACAACTGGAGGGGCGAAGGATGCCAACCGCATTATGGAGGTGGGCGTTGCACTGGTGGATGGTTGCGAGGTGGTGGACACCTACCACACGCTGATTGATCCGGGAACTTATATCACACCCTTTGTTGTCCAGTTGACGGGCATTACGGAAGCGATGGTGCAGGGGAAGCCGCAGTTCAGTGCTGTAGGGGAACATATTGCGGAATTGCTGAAGGACCGCATTTTTGTAGCCCACAATGTGCAGTTCGATTTCAAGATGATGAAGGCGGAATTGAAGCGGTGCTGCATTCCTTTTGATCCGCCGAGACTTTGCACGGTGAAACTTTCCCGCCGTGTATTCCCAGGGCTCCCGAGTTATAGCCTCCACAACTTGACGGAATCCTTGAATTTGCCGGACTTCAATCACCACCGGGCCATGGATGATACTTTGGCTGCGGCAGAAATCCTGAAACTCGCCTTAGGCAAGGTGGGTGAGGAAGGGGTGATGAAGGAAGTGAAAAATCTGAAGAAATAGGTCTGCGGGCGTAATGGACGTCGCGGCTATTGCTGATGACCGCGCAAAAAATGTCGCGACTATTGCTGTTGGTGGTGCTCTTACTGAAGCAGACCGGCTTTATATTTCAGTTTGAGAATGCGGGCGGCGGATTCTTCAATGCGGGTCTTGTATTTCTCGTTCTTGGCCAGTTGTTCCAAGTATTTCACCATCTCTACTGCTTTGGCAGGATAGGTAATCATGAACATGTCGTTCCCGGCATTGAGGGCGGTGAGAATGAGCTTGCGGAAATCGCGACGAGGATAGTTTTTGCTGGTGACGCGCTCGGTACCGCTAATCCAGGCGCGCAGGGAAACGCCCCACAGGTCGTCGGTGAGAATCACCATGTCAGGAGACATCTTTCGGGCCATGCGTACAATTTTAGGCTCGAATACTGCGGGCCGGCTGGAAACGCGGACAAAACGCACGCTGCTCATCATGGTGACGGGAATGTCTTCGGCGAGATTTAGGAAGAAGTGGTAGTTTTCTGTCATCTTCTTTTTTGGGCTGGAACTGATGGCGATTTGATGGTCGCTGTTGGTCCAGGAATCATAGCCCGGAAAGTGCTTTGAAACGCAGGAGACTCCGCTTTCTCGCATACCCTTCACGAAGGCGCGGACTTTTTCTACGCTGGTGCTGTCTTTATCCCAGGAGCGCTTGCTTTCTTCGATGAAGGAATTTTTGCCGCGGTGATCTTTGGCGGGGTCAAGGACTGGTGCCAGATTCAGATTGATGCCGAGGGCGTGCAGTTCAGCACCGATGCTTTTGGCAATTTTTGCGATGGAGTCGTCTGGCATTTCACGCATTTCTTTTGCGCTGGGAGCATCTTTCCATTGTTCAGATATATGTCCGAGACGGTTTACGCGACCGCCTTCTTGGTCTGTTGCGACAAGAAGTGGAATGCGGAGCCCGTCGTTGGCGGCCTGAAGCTTTTCTTTGAAGGAATCTACATCCTTCAAGTGATTTTTCATGACGAGGACGGCGCCGAATTCATTTTCGATGAGGAATTTTGCGGGAGAGAAGTAGACCATCACCATCTGGGCGGCTTTTTGTTTGATGGTGAGGGAATCCCACAGCGGGAGCAGTTCTTTGGGGAGGCCATAGGGCGTGCTGTCGATTGCTGCTGTGTCCGTTGTGGCAGCTGTGTCGACGGTTGTACTGGCGGCAGATGCCTCGGGCACCGCGGTAGATGCCTCGGGCGCGGCGCTGTTTTCCGCTGCAGTTACCTCAGACGTGGAAACTTCGTCGGCACCGGCAAAAACTGCGCAAAGAAGCGCTATGGAAAAACATAATGTGAAGAGTTTGTTTTTCATTTGCCGGTTCTTACTTCTTTAGATTGCCACGTCGTGCTTCGCACTCCTCGCAATGACGTTATCCTATGCTTGGTAGCCTTGCTCGCAATGATGTTATCCTATGTTTGGTTGCCTTGTCTGCAATGCGTCTACTATTTCTTGCTTGTAATGACGTCCCTTTGTTAACCCTCGCTTTTAGCTTTCTTCACAAAACGGCGCTTGGTGAAGTCTCTGGGCGGGAATTCAAATTTTATTTTGCCCTTCTCCAGGTAGATGTAGGCGTCAAATAGCCGGTGGGATTTGCTGCGGAAGCCCTTGATGAGTTCCGTCTTCTGTCCGGCTAGCATCTTCTGGATGGCTTCCAGAGGGAGTTCCTTGCCGCAGAGGATTTTTGGGAGGGAGATTCCGCTGGGCTGCTTATCGATGTAGCTCTGGGAGACGTATCCGGTAAGGGTTTCAAATACGGCGGTGCCATCTACAGGAGATTCGCCCACTTTGGCGCCCACCTCGATTTCCTCCGGCTTTTCTTCAAAGACGAACTCCACCTTATTTTGGGCGTTGATGGTAAGCACTGCAGAAAATTCTGCGCCCTTCTTGCTGCGGAACCCTGTGAGGGGGCCGATTTTCCGCTTGGTGAGAAGTTCCACGATTTCATCTTCGCTGAGATGCTTGCCGCCGAGAATCTTGCGGATGATGATTCCGTCTTCCGTCTTGTAGCGGCTGACGGTTTCAAAAACCTTCTTGCCATTCACCGGGCTGAAACTGGCTTCGCCCTCGGTGTTTTCTTCCTTGAAGCCCTTGATGTTTTTCACCATGGCGCGGGTCATGTCTACAATGCCCTTCATGAAGTTCTCGCGGGATTCCTTGCCGCGAGAAATGAGGTCCATCTTGTATTCCCATTCGCCGGTGAGTTCCGGGCTGGTGAGGGCTTCGCAGTTCATGGCGGAGAGAACCTTGATGAGGTCGAAGGCCTTTGCCGTCGGAATCATTTCCTTTCCGTCGCGGACCACATATTTGTCGCTGACCAGCTTTTCAATAATGGCGGCGCGGGTGGCAGGCGTTCCAAGGCCTCGTTCCTTCATGGCGTCGCGAAGTTCGTCGTCTTCCACCAACTTGCCGGCACTTTCCATCATGGAAAGAAGCGTGCTTTCGGTGTAGTGGGCAGGAGGCTTGGTGAAATCCTCTTCTGCGGCGATGTCCGCAGTCCTTGCGGCAGTGCCCTTCACTGGCGGGATGTTGGATTCGTCATCGCTATCCTTGCCGTAGACGGCCTTGAATCCGGGCTTCACCAAGATCTTCCCTTCGGTGAGGAAGGTCTCCTTTTCAACCGTGGTGATTCGGGTGGTGTTCAGGTATTCCGCAGGCGGGTAGAATACGGCGATGAAGCGCTGGCAAATCATGGTGTAGACTTTTTCTTCTGCTTCACTCAGTCCCTTGGGCGTGACACCTGTAGGGATGATGGCGAAGTGGTCGGAAATCTTCGAGTTGTCAAAAACCTTGGGCGTCTTTTTCACCCAGTTGTTGTCCAGCACCTCTTTCGCGAACTTGGAGAGGCTGCCGGTAATCTTTCCGAGAGTTACTTTCACGGGCGCGATGTAGTCTTCCGGAAGGCAGCGACTGTCGGTACGAGGATAGGTGGTGGCCTTGTAATGCTCGTACAGGCTCTGGGCGATGCTGAGGGTGGTTTTCGCACTGAAACCGAAGCGGTTGTTGGCCTCGCGCTGGAGTGTGGTTAGGTCGTAGAGCTGTCCGCACTTCTGCTGGCTGGGGGCGGTAGTTTCCTGAATGGAACCGTTTTTCCCCTTGCACTTCTTCAGAATTTCCTTGGCCTTTTTCTCGTCAAAAATCTGCTTGACGCGGTCCTTGCCTTCGCCGGAGAACCACTTGCCCTGATAGGTGTTACCGCTATTCTCGAAATCGGCGGTGACCGTCCAGAACTGCTGTGGCACAAACTGGTGGCGTTCTTCCTCCCGCTTCACAATGATGGCGAGTGTCGGGGTCTGCACGCGTCCGCAGGGAGTGATCTGGAAGCCGCCCATGGAGCTGTTGTAGGCGGTAAGACCGCGGCTACCATTCATGCCAACCAACCAATCCGCCTCGGAACGGCAGAGGGCTGCGGCCCGCAGGTTCTGCATCTCTTCGTCGGTGCGAAGGTTCGCAAAGGCTTCCTTGATGGCGGTGGGGGTCATGCTCTGCATCCAGAGTCGCTTGAAGGTCTTGCCCTTGAACTTGCCCTTGAGCACGTAGTCCAGGATGTAGAAGAAAATCAGTTCACCTTCGCGGCCCGCATCGCAGGCGTTCACGATGGTGTCCACATCTTTCCGCTTGATGAGCTTGGAGAGGATGGAAAGCTGGGATTTTGTAGTGGGGCTTGCCACCAGGGGGAACTTCTCCGGAATCATGGGGAGAGTCTTCATGTCCCAGGCCTTGTAGCGTTCGTCAATATCTTTGGGGTCGGCAATGGTCACCAGGTGTCCAACGGCATGGCTTACGATGGTGTCTTCACTTTCATACACGCCGGTACCTTTCTTGAAATTCTTGCTTCCAAGGACTTTCACCAAATCGGCGGCAACACTGGGTTTTTCTGCAATAATAAGAGTTTTCATTTTACTTCCACTTGAAACGACCGAACAGGCCGAAAAGCACGGCCAGCACGGTAAAGGGGGCGTGCAGGATTTCTACGGGAATGCACCATTTGAGGAGGTGCTCCTGCCTGAAAATCTTGAGCCCGCGAACAATTAAAATCATATCCCCCGCGCACTTGAGGGCAAAGGCGATGATTACCGCCAAAAGCACCTCGAAACTGAAGGGAGCGAGAATGTAGGTGACGCACTGCATGGTGAGGAAAAGGAACACCATGGAGAGCACAAAGACGATTTTTGGAGAATAATAGATGGTCTTGGAGGCCCAGCGTTTGCGCTGCTCCCAGAGTTCCTTCAGGGTCTCCTTCCCGTTGGTGGTGACGAAGGTGTTCGGGGTGATGCAGTAGCGCATGGCTTCGGGGCGGTCTGTGGCCAGCTTTTGCATAAGCAGGTCGTCGTCACCGGATTGGATTTTGATGACGTTTTCGAAACCATTCACGCTGTTGAAGAAACTTTTGCGGTAGGCCAGGTTGTTCCCCGTGCTGGTGAGGGGGAGGTGCATGGCGAGGCCCGCGGTCCCTGCTACGCGGTAGATGAGGGTTTCCACCGCCTGCATACATATTATAATAGGTGATTTTTTGGAGGTGGGAATGTAGGAGTGCCCGGCCACCAGTTCTATGCCTGGCTCAAACTCCCGGACGATGCCCGTTACCCAGCTGGGTTGGACTATACAGTCTGCGTCTGTGAGGCAGAGAATTTCTCCGCTGCAGGCCTCAATCATCTTGCTGATGGCGTTCTTTTTGGGGCTAACTCCCTCGGGAATCTCTTTTATTGTGAGAACGTGGAGCTTTTCGGGATGTTTCTGGGCGTATTCCGCCAGAATTTGGGGAGTTTCGTCGGTACTGCGGTCGTCCGCCACCCAGATTTCCCAGTCTCCGGAGTAGTCTTGGGCCAAAACGGAATCCAGAGTAGCCCGAATCCCGGCGCCCTCATCCTTTGCGGCGATGAGAATGCTGACCTTGGGTCGCGGTTCTACATCGGCGGTGCCCTCCCGGACTTTCCCGAGCGCAATATAAAACCGCACTTCTAGCCACAAGTAGAAGAGCCCGAATAGGGCAAGAAGCCCTATAGACGTCCATGTGATAATGGTCCAAGCCATTTTCGCCCGCAAATCTAGCACATGAAAACGGGTTTTGAGGGCGGGAAGGGGGTAAATTGCGGGAAAATTTGGGAAACCGGGCGCTGAAAAGCGGAAAAAGCTGTTTTTTTTACGGCTGTTAGTCGTTTTCTACGCAGCGGACGGCGTAGTAATAATCCTTTGTCCCGTAGCTGGTCACATCGTGCTCGAAGGATTCGTGATCTCTGGAAATGTACCAGTGATACGCGATAGTCTCGTCACTCTCTGATTCGGTGGCAGCCCAAAAATCGGCTTGGTAGCCTTTGAGTTGGAAATATCCGATGTGGCTACCCATGGGAATGATGGAAAATCCAAAATCATCGGTGCCAGCTTCACTTTCCGACCACAATTTGGTAGAACGCAAATAGGTTGCCAGGTCCTCATTGTCTCCCGTAGTTGTTACGACGTAATTTCGCAGTGTCTCGAAGTCGGCATTGCTCGGAATATGCCAACCTTTGGGGCAAATGCCTCGATGGGGTGCGGTTATTAGGCTGCTAGCGTCTTCATCGTTATAGATTAGGTTTAGGTTCATGGCAGCCGCCCACGTGTAGAGGCGCCCGTAGATTTCACAGTTGTCGGGATTGTCTAGATTGCAGCGACTTTTAAAAACTCCATCGATTTCATTTTCTTCAGGTATATAGTTCAAGTCCTGCGCCATCCAATTCTGCGTGCCAATTTTGATGGTTCTATACAACTGGTTGTCACGGGTATCCAGAAGATCGCCGTATTTTCCTTTGGCAAACATGTCCTGGTTTAGATATTCTGTAGTAACTTCTTTTGCCGCTGTTTTGCTGGAACTAGACGATTTCTTTTCGACAGAATTATTGGAAGAACTCGAATCTTCAAGCGGTTTTATACTGCTGGAAGATTGTTTTACGGGATCATCGACATCGCCGTCCAATGCGTGATCGGCTTCGCGGTAATAGATACTTCCATCTTTTTCTTTACACAGACAATCATCTAGACTCCATGTCCCCATATCGGAAATGGAGGATTGAAAATCGGCTTCAGTCCCGAGTTTGAAGGAACATCCCTTAAAGACGGTGTAGACATGTTTCAGGTTTCCATCATCCTGGAGTGTAATGTCATAACGTTTTTTTGAGGAGTTGTAGTCAATGCCAAGGCATTTTAAATCATGACTTGTATTCCCTAAAAAGCTTTTAGTGTGTTCGCAAATAATTTGTTTGACAAAACTGCTGTCAGAAAGGTCTGAGGACCATGCCGCGTCTTCGGAAATCTTGTATTCTTCAAGACAGCGACCCATGTGGGGGATGGGTGCGGAAGTGCTGGAGTCATCGTTGCCGCAGCCAAATAAAACTGCGGCTGCTGCGCAAAGAAGAATGGATGCTTTGAGTTCTATACAAATTCTCATACCTTCTAATATAAGAAATTGGGATTGAAATGTCTACAGCAGGCTGTTGTCTAGCCCGAAGACTTCGCCGAGAGCCTTGTCGTCCAGGTCGGTAAGCCAGGTTTCGCCGGCGCTGACGGTCATTTCGGAGATGGCCCGCTTCTTTTCCAGCAGGGCGTTGATTTTCTCTTCGAAGGTGCCCTTGGTGATGAAGCGGTGGACTTGAACGTTGCGGGTTTGCCCGATGCGGAAGGCGCGATCGGTTGCCTGGGCTTCGATGGCGGGGTTCCACCACAAATCGTAATGAATCACCTGGCTTGCGGCGGTGAGGTTGAGGCCGGTGCCGCCCGCTTTCAGGGAGAGAATGAGAATCTTGGAATCGGAATTTTCCTGGAAATCCTTCACCATGAAATTGCGTTGTGTTTGTGTGCAGCCGCCATGATAGAAGTGGGCGGAAAGTCCCAGTTCCTTTTCAATGGTTTCTTTCAGCAGTTCTCCCATCTCGGCGAACTGCGTGAAGATGAGAGTTTTTTCGCCTTGCTCCTGGATGGAGGTGAGTAGCGAAAGGAGCATCTGGAGTTTGCCGGAATCCTCTACAGAGGCTACGCCATTTGCGGGCATAGTGCCGCTTGCGGGCATGGTGCCGCCCGCGCCTTTGAGGAATGTTTTGGGATGGTTGCAGATTTGCTTCAGGGCGAGAATCATTTGGAGGATGATGCCTTTCCGTTTGAAGAGGGCGTGACTATCGTGGGCCAGTTCGCTCAATTCTTTTTCTTCTTCTAGCTGGGCGATGAAGCGGTCCAGAGTGCGCTTATAAAGTGCCGCCTGGGATTTGGTGAGTTCCGCATATTCATCCTGGATGATTTTATCCGGCAAATCGCTGATGATGTTCTTGTCCGTTTTGAGGCGGCGCAGCATGAAGGGAGCTGTAATCTTCCGGAAAGTTTCTGCGGCTCTTGCGTCGTTGTTTTTCTGGATGGGCGTTTCGAACTTCTCCCGAAATTCCGTAGGGCTTGGGAGGAAGCCGCGGTTGCAGAAATCCATGATGGTCCAGAATTCCATGAGGCGATTTTCCACAGGGGTGCCGCTCATGGCGATTTTCATGGGCGCCTGCATGGCCCGCAAAAGTTTACTTTGTTCGCTATCCGCATTCTTGATGTTCTGTGCTTCGTCGATGACGATGACCTGCCATTCTCTTTCCTTTAGTTCGTCGTAATCCCGACGGAAGGTGGCGTAGGTGGTGAGGAGAATGTCGGTGTTGAATTTATCCAGATTCCGGCTGCCGCCATGGTATGCGGAGAAGGTGAGACCCGGCGCGAATTTCTGGATTTCCACCTGCCAGTTGCAGAGAAGACCTGCGGGCATGACAACCAGCGCCTTCTTTTGGACGAACTTTCCCTCTTCCCGCATTTTTTGGAGGAAGGTGATGACTTGGAGGGTTTTGCCGAGGCCCATGTCGTCGGCGAGAATGCATCCAAAGCCGATTTCCAGATTCTTGTACATCCAGGAATAGCCCCTGATTTGATAGGGGCGGAGTGAGGCCGTCAGATTTTCGGGCAGTGCGACTTCTGTTTCCGCGCGCCAGGCATCGATTTGGGCTTTGGTTTCCGAGGTGAGCTCGATGGGAATGTTGTCGCATTCGCCGGTGAAGCAGGCCTGCAGAAGTTTTGCCTGGGTGAATTCTGGTTCGGATGTGTTGCTGTCGCTGGCGTTGGCCGCATCTCTGTTTTGGGCCGTTGCGTCGCCATCGCGGGTCGAGACCGCGTCGGCGTCGTCTTTGCTCGAAACTTCGTCACGGGCGGTTTTCCCTTCAATGCGGTCGCGGAGATTCTGCAAATCCTCTTCCGTCACCTGCACGTATTCGGACTTGTATTTTAGAAGACCGTCGGCTTGTTCTGCGAGGGCGAGGAATTCTTCGGCGGAAAGATGCTCGTTCCCGATGGCAACTTCCCAATCAAAATCCAGAAGATCGTTTGCGGAAAATGCCCCGAAACTGATGCTGCCCTGAATGCGCATGTTGGGCTTGGGCTTCCCGATGTTCAGCAGATTTTTTGGGATTTCCGTCTGGATGCCAAAGATTTCCAGCTTTTTGAGGCAATCCTGCAAAAAGTCCAGAAGGACACTGCCCTTCATGAGAATGGGGGAACTGGCGCGGCGGCTGAGGTAGGCGTTCATCGGCTTGAAACTGTCGGCGACGCCATTCAAGACGTTTAGAATGGAGAGGAGGCGA
Source organism: Fibrobacter sp. (assembly GCA_024398835.1). GTDB lineage: Bacteria > Fibrobacterota > Fibrobacteria > Fibrobacterales > Fibrobacteraceae > Fibrobacter. Next base: position 7,491 of record JAKSIK010000015.1, on the reverse strand, counting down.
GAGTCGTTATTCTCGAAAAGCTCCGCGAGAGGCGTGCGGTTTTGGCCGGCGGTTTGAGCGCCGCTGCTGGCATTTTGCGTTCCTGGGTCGGCGAGTACGTACACTTCCAACCCCACCTCATCACCGCATTCATAACAACTGAAGAGGATTTGGGTCCTGAAATCCAGGCTGCTGTAGACGGAGAACCACTGCTGGATTTTTGCGGGAATGGATTGTCCGCTGCTGGCGAGTTTGCCGGAAATGCAGTCGAAGAAAAAGCTCAGGAGGTTGCCGTGGTTGGTTTTCAGCGGGGCTTTGTAGGTGCGGGCGAATCGCAGGAGTTGGCCGATGAAGAGGCTCAGCAGGTGTTCCGCGGGTTCGGCCAGTTCAAGGTGTTCCTCTTCTTTGCTGGTCCAGGCGAACATTTTGGGGGCGGCGACTTCCAGGTCTGCGACGATGGAGAGGATGTCGGGGAGCATTTCTGCCGGGAGCCAGCGCATTTGGGCGGTGTCTTTCCGCGTCCAGAAAACTTGCGGGTAGATGGCGCCTGTGCGCACCAGGTGGAAGGCCACTTGCAATAGCAAATGGAGGTAGCGGACGGTGTAGTGGTGCCAGGAGAAATTCCCTGCGGAGAGGCAGCAGAGGGCGCCCATGATGTTTGGTACAGTGAGGTCGCTCTTGATGATTTTTCGTCCGTTGGGGGCGCCTGCTTCTTGGCTGGATTGCTCGAAATTCCAGTGCCAGCCGCTCTTGTGGAAAACTCGGAGGCATTCGTTTTCCATGAGGAAGGTTTTGGCGTTGTAGGCGCGGAAGTGCTCGGCGAAAACTTCGAAGGATTCGTAGTCGGCAAAGAATTTGCGACAGGCCTCCAGTTCGTCCACGAAGCTCTTGCGGAAATTGCCTGCGGGGCAGAACTTCGGGAAGTTTTGCAGCATGGCCGGGAGAATGCGGGAGTAGTCCTTCCATTCGCTGAAGTTGAATTCCGGAAGGCGCTGGGGCGGCGTGCGGTTTTCAAAGCTGTCGAAGGAATTGCCCGCACCATTGCTTGCTCCGTCTGTCTGGAAAAGGCTGTCGCTGCGGTCGTCGTCAAAAGTGGGTGCTGTGGCTTCCAACAGTTTGCTTGCACCGCCCAAGGTTCGCACGATGGAAATTTCGGAGGGGGCGTCCAGTTCGGCGGTTGCTGCGGATTCGCTGGGGTTGTAATCCTTGTAGATTTCCAAATCCAACCCGTGAATCTTGAACAGCACGTATGGATTCTGGCTGGCTTGTTCCGCGATTTTCAGGAAGGTGGCCACCAGATATTTGCAGGGCAGCGGGTCGCGGCAATCACAGCCCATCTTCACAGCCTCGGGACCATCGAACAGCTTGAGCCCGCTTTTCGAGAGAATCAGTTCCAGCGAAGGGTTGATGGCGCCGTTTTTTAGGGCTAGAAGTTCGGCGGGCTGCTGCTTCAGGAGGTTCACGAAGATGCTGGATTTTTCCAGCGGGAATTTCGGGAATACGACATAGTTGTTGTGGGCGCCTCCGTTGGGGCCTTTCACTACGGCGATGACGCGGTTATCTACGATATCGATGCTGGTGACTTGGCCACGTTCCGCAAAGCGGATGCCTTGGGTGACGGCGTCTTCGCTGGCTGTGGAGAGTAATGCCTCCAGCCATTTTTTTGCCCACCAGGTATTGCCAAATCGCCCAAAATCCATAGGTGCCGAAATATAGCAAAAAGTGCTCAAATGGGCAAGTACTAAAATTCGGCTCGATCTTCCCAGATTTCCGCAATGACTTCGCACATGTCGTCGCTATCGTCGAGGGACGTCATGCCAGTAATCATGTAGATGTAGTCGTTTTTCTGGATGCTGGCCAGAGTGCAGGTTTTGCTGTCGGGCAGGGAACGTCTGATGGTTCCGTATTTCTTTTCGGAATTGTATGCAGCCTGGCCTGCGGTGTAGTTTATCTTGTGTCCTGTTACTGCATCGGTGGTTTTGGCAGCCAGCCCTTCCCAATAATCCATATCCCAGTTCAAGTAGTACATGATGAATTCTTCGTCGCTTAGGTCAAAGGGGGCGGTAAAGGTTGAGTCCTGGGCGAAATAGTCTTTTCGCGCACCTCGGATTCCGATTTTCTTGTTGTCTTTCAGAACGAAGAATGAGAAAAATTCCTGCTCCAGGGAGAAGGCGTTGAAGCGGATGTCCCAAGATCCGCCGAACTCGTACTTGAGCGGGAGAGGAACGGGAATGAAAACAGTCCTGCTGCTCACGTAAGTGCGCCCCATGTTGTTGAAGGTATACTCCTTGACGGAAGGCTCAACGCGACTGGGTGTGAAGCAACTGCAGAGGAATAGGGCTGCTATGGCGAGAAGGAGTAGTTTCTTAGTCATGGTGAAAGAATAAAAAATTTGATTTCGTAAGTCAAGATTTTTAGCTCGTTTCCCTTACCAGAACAGGTTTCTGTAGCTAGTCCCCAGCGCATCTGCCAGTTTGTGCGCCATCTTGCGACCGATGGGGGCGCGCCCGCGTTCCATGGCGGAAATCGCTTGGACGGCGACGCCTGTCTTTTTGGACAGTTCCCGTTGGGTCATCTTGAAGGTGGTGCGGAGGAGCTTGAGGTTGCCTCCCGGAGTCATTGTGGCAAGGATATCTTTTTGCAGTTTTGAGTCTTCCCAACGAATAAGTTCTTCATCATAGTCATTTGCATCGCTATCTTTTGGAATAGGGGTGGTATCCATTATTCTTATGTCGGCAAATTTGCGTCGAAGAAATTTCATTACATATTCGGGAACCTCTCCTTGAATAGAGAAGCAGACTGGCTCAGTTTTTTGCATACGGGGCGCTCTCACGACTGCCAACATATGTTACCTCCACTTGAATACCTTGTTCTGTTTCAACCCAGCATGCTACCCATTTGTGAGACAAGTGGCAATGGTGTGTTCTGGTTCCAACGATCATCCCATAGTTCGGCCAATTGGAACGGATTGGGCCAAATTGGGTTAATTCTTGAGTCAGCAGTTGAATACAATTTCATACATAATTATAAATAATTTTTATTTACTTGTCAATAATTTTTATTTATTCTCTCCAAAAAACAAAATTGGCGAAAATCCCGTTTTTTCGAAGGAGGTGCAGGGTTGTCTTGTGAAAACAAGGCAATATGATTCAATGAGTTCTGGTATGGGATTTTGTATTGCGACGCAGCAGGTGGTTTCATCCCCTCGGCCTGCGCATTTCGCAAGAATGGATCTCCTTCCCGTTCTGCGACACCGGATTTGTCACCCGGCTAGCCCAAAGATTCCCGTTGATGAGCTTGCAACGCTGTCGGAAGGGTTGATAGAGACGCTTATAAATATACAATATTTTAAGCGGTTCATGCGCTTTTGGAAAAATTACCAGTTTTTTTGGAATCCAGGCGCAGGGAAGTGCATGCCGCCCATGGTCAGTTTGTTCTTTTGTGCGTAATCCAGAAAATAGCGACGGGCCTTGATGGAATTTTCCTTGTCCTTGTCGTAGTTGGAATTGATTTCGGGGTGGCTTATTTGCAGAGCGTAACCGTGCATCAAATCGCCGACGATGAGGAGGTTTCCCTTCTGGAAAACGGTGTGGCCGGGAGTATGGCCTGCGGCATCCATGGCGAGAATCTGGTGGGGGAGCGTGTCACCGAATTTGAACAAATTAATATTTCCCTTGTAGACCTTTGCCACTTCCTTTTGCAAGTCGTTGTTGGGAAGTTCCTTGGTCCAGGCGTCGAATTCCACCTGACTGATGTATAGCGTGGCATTTTTGAAATTCTTCTTGCCGCCACTCACGAGGCCGCCAATGTGGTCCAGGTGCATGTGGGTGATGTAGATTTTCTTGATGGAATCGGGGCTGACTCCCAGTTTTGCGAGTTGGGTGAAAAACTGCCCCCGTTCCTTGCCAAGGCCTGTATCGAAAAGGATGTATTCGCCGTCGGCTTTGAGGAGGAATGTCCCCATGGAGGCCGGGACACCCTGTGTCAAATTCAGTTGGGTGAAGAGGGCTTCGCTTGCTTCGCCGAAGAGCTTGGGCGGGTTCAGCATCTCTTGCGCGTTGTCCTGAATCCAATAGGCGGTGGTGTTATCGTCCACTTTCAGAATTTTGGAATTGTCTTCCGCCCAGCCATTCAGGGCGAAAAATCCGAGAATGCAGAAGGCGCGGGCTATTGTGATAATCAGTTTCTGGCGCATGGGACCTCCTTATGCGTTGGTGTGTCCCTTAAAGAATTTACATTCTTCATCGTTGCAAAGGTGTGCGAGGGGGAGTTTCGTGTTCACGTGGAATACATGGGAGATTTCCCGGGTTTCCTTGTTGCCATAGCATTTGAAAACGTGAGGAATGTTCCGTTTTGAAAGAGTTTCGCTCATTTGCAGGTTTTGCGATTTCAGAAAGTCGTATTCGCCAGTCATCACGAATGCTGGCGGAAAGTCTTTAGTCAGGTAATCCATCACGTTCAGATATTCGCAGCATTCCTGCAGATGCTCGCCGAAAAGATCCTGCATGGTGTCGGCTTGATGGTTGCGGTCTTCCGTCAGGTCATAGACGCCGCAGTTGAGGGCGATTGCTCGGGGCGCAAAACCTGCTGGCGGATTGATTCTAGCGGGCGCTCCAAACCAAGCTATGGATGCGCGCTGCACTTTGCGGGCGTATTCCGGATTGATGCAGTAGATGGTGTAGAGTGCGGCGTAGTTCGCCCCCGCGGAATCTCCGACCATGAAGACGTTATTTGCATCCAGATTGTATTTTGCTGCGTTATCGAAAATCCAATGCAAAACGGCATCGGTATCTTCCAAGGCTGCCGGGAACTTGTATTCGGGAGCGAGCCTGTAATTGAAATTCACCACGGCAAAACCGCGCTCGGCAAGGCTCATGAGGTAGAACTTATAGGTCTCTTTTTGCCCGTAGACGAAGGCGCCACCGTGAATGCTTACGATTACCGGAAGTTTTTGCGACGCCTTGGGCATGTACAAATCCAGCAGATTCCAGCCCCCGAATTCGCCATAGGGAATGTCTTTGACGGCGATGACGTCCGCTGGCTCCGTAAGCCCCTCATCGCGGGCTTTGTCGGCTGCAAGCCATTCGACACGGTATTTTTCACTGGTTTTGGACATGGGGAACCTTTGTCCTTCAGAATATAGACAAATTAGGAAGCCCGGGGACTTCCTAATTTTGGGATTTCTTGAAATGTTGATGCTAAACGGGTTGCGAGTCACTTTATTTTTGATTAGGCCTTTCTATTTCCTTTTTTTGTATATTTGTCGTAACAGGCACTGGTGGTGAGGGTCTCGCCACAAGCCTAGATCGACTGAAAGCCGACTTTTTGTTATATCCCCAATGAATAATGGGTGTTTTTTATATAACAAGAGTCGGTTTTTTGCATTGTATGGAGTAAAAATGAAAGATGACGGAAAAAAGACAATAATCGGCGTAAATATGCCTGTGGAGTCGGGTATAGAGAAGATGATTCGGATTGTTCGTGGCAAGCAGGTGTTGCTGGATCGTGACCTGGCGGTGCTTTACGGCGTTGAAACGAAGGCTCTAAATCAGGCTGTCAAACGTAACATTGAACGTTTTCCGGAAAGGAATTGTTTTCAACTGATTCGTAGTGAACTGCCTACTATTGGCAATGAGGGGCAAAACTTGAAGTCACAAATTGTGACTTCAAGTTGGGGCGGGGTCAGAAAACTGCCGTATGCATTCACAGAACAGGGGGTTGCGATGCTTGCGTCGGTCCTGCGGAGTGAAATTGCGGTTCGTGTATCTCTTCAGATTATGGATGCTTTTGTTTCAATGCGCCATCTTATGATGCAGAACGGAGGCTTGATCAGTCGGTTAAATCATGTGGAATGTAAAGAAGTAGAGCAAGATGCACGTCTGCTTGACCATGAACACAAATTTGATGTGATTTTTGAGGCTATGGATCATGGTGAGTTGAAAAATAAAGGCCTTTTTTATAACAATCAAGAGTTTGACGCATATGTGTTTGTTTGCGGTCTGATTCGTCAGGCAAGGAAACGTATCGTTTTGGTTGATAGGTATGTAAACGAAAAAGTTTTGGCAATGATGCTCAAACGGGATAGGGGTGTTTCCGTGACTATCTACACCTACGACAAAAGCAAGGTCTTTGAGGTGGACATGTCAACCTATAATGCGCAATACGCTAATTGCCCTATTGAAATTAAACCCAGTTATGGCATGCATGACCGATTCTTATTTATCGACGATACGGCTTACCATTTCGGGGCTTCGCTCCAGGACTTGGGGAAGAACACCTTTTTCTTTACACAGGAAGAATTTACGCTAGACGAGGTGTTGAAGAAAAGTCAAGAACAGGAAAAAAATCGTAGGTAACGCAAGGAATGCCATTCCACGGAACTATTTCGAGGTATATAATGATATGAAAAAAGAGGTGCTCTGTTGGGAACACCTCTTTAAATCCGTATTTGTGGCTTGCAAAGAACCTTGCGGCAGATGTAGTGTTTAGCGCAATTCTTCCAAAGCCTTCTCGTTCTTGCTGATGATGTCTTGTTGTGTGGCAAGTTTTACCTTTTCAGCATTAACGACAGCCTCTGGTGCTCCGTTGACAAACTTTTCATTAGAAAGTTTGCGCTCAATGGAAGCTGCAAATCCCTTCGCCTTTTTCGATTTGCACTTCGTGCCAAATGCTAGCCTCGGTCATGGACAAATGAATTTGTCCGCGACTCTCGGCTTACGCATTTGTCGAGGTAGCTGGAGCAGACGTTGTCCCACACAAAGCGGTAGAGGTAACCGGCCATTTATTTTTATTTGGGCATTCCCCCGGCTCCGCCGGGGTCGGGCTATATTGCAAGGTCGCCCGTGCGCACCTGCGGTACGCCCGCGTGGCTCTTGCAACGGCGCCTCGGCGCCGCCCCAAGGGGTCACTATCCCTAACGCAAAAGTTACTTCTTAAACAAGTCCGAATGTGTTCCCATGCGGACCATTTCCAGGATTAGCTCGTTTTCTTGAATGCGGTAGATGATTACCAAATCAGGATGCAGATGGAAATCCCGATGGTTTTTCTAATTGTTTGACAATTGGTGGTCTTTGTATTTTGGCTCGAGTTCTTCTCTGTTGCGAAGTTTGTTTACGACTGCTTCGAATTCGGACAAATCGTAGCCACGCTTTTGGGCAAGTTTGTAATCTTTCTTGAACTGGTTCGTAAACCGTAAATCAAGCATTCAATGCCGCCATGAAGTCGCTGGTGTTCTTGTAAACGGGGCTGAGATTTTTCCCGGCCTCACTTTCTGCCATAACCCTGGCGGTAAGATCGTTCGGCTCTTCTTCAGATGTTTCCATATAGACATCCTTGCGAAGTTGCAACAAACTTTCTATAACGCTCAAAAACGGCGTGTCGACATTTCTCAAGGTAACAATCATAATTTACCTCCGTTATCTTAACCTAAGATTCATTTTTCTGGCTGAAAACGCAAGATTATGACGCTGCTGCCTTGAAATAGACGTTTTGTATGGCTTTAAGGGGGGGGGG
>JAKSIK010000014.1 GCA_024398835.1 Fibrobacter sp. | reverse complement strand
ATTATGACGCTGCTGCCTTGAAATAGACGTTTTGTATGGCTTTAAGGGGGGGGGGCATTTCCCGCGCTCCGCACGGGTCGGGCTATATTTGACGCCTTCGGCGTCTGCGGCATCGCCTCAGCAATGAAAACAAGCAAGCTTGTTTTCGTTGCATTCGGCTCGCACGCTGTTTAGGGGCTGCCGCCGTCGCTTCGCTCGTCGCCCGCCTCCTAAAACGGAGCCCTGCTACGCAGGTCTCCGCCCCAAGGGGTCACTATCCCTAACGCAAAAGAACTTCTCAAAAAAGTTATTATTTTTAATCATAATGAAATTTATACTAACAGTTCCTATTGCCTTGCTTTTTACGGCTTGTTCTTATCCAAGCCATTTAATACGTGTTAATGAATCTTTGCCTAAAAACGCTCCTGTTGAAAAAGAAACTATTGTTGCCTACGCTCAAAGAGATTGTTCTAGTGGAGATTGTCCTTTAGAAAATAAAAATGTTCATTGGTATGCTTTGAATTATGATGGAGATACTCGTCAAATAAAGTTTAGTCGGTATGGACCAAAGTCTTGTGAACCTAGCAGACTTTGGGGCGACCATAGTCGTGATAGGTATTTTGTGGTTTGGTACAAAGAGGGCGTTCCGTACCGAACTTTGATGATATCTTGTGACGATTCAACCCGAGATTTAAAGGCTGTCTTCCTGTCCGGTGATGAATCCAGAGAGGCGCCTGTTTTGAGAACTTCTGATGATGAATTTGCTGACTTGGTGGTTGAGGTAAAATGAGATTTCTTTTTTTACTGTTGGTGTCAATTCTTGTTGCCTGCACGGGTTTGTCCAGTCAAGTAACACCGGACTATTCTAGCAAGGCTCCCCAAAGAATTGCTTTGGCGGATACTCTTTTTGTGGTCGTTGGAGAACTGCCAGAAGGGACTTCACCCAAGGATATTCAGATTGTTGCGTATCAGACACGTCTAGACAAAAAAATTGCACCATACCTATTGCAGATGGACTATGGATATGAAAGGAAAAATGGAGAACCAAATTTAAACGAGCCGCATTTTTATTATCGAGTATCTGTTGAAGAATATACACCAGCTGATGAAATTGTTTGGTATAATAAGGGAATTGCTTATCAAACCTTGAAAATTGAATATACGATAAAGCATGGTGAAATTGTTTCAATTCAAGCTCTTTGGAATGGAGAACGAAGACTTTGTATGAACGCTTACTTGGATTTCGATGGAAGGAAGTTTATTCATATGCCAGACTATCGAACGCCAGAGAACAGGCGACAATCCCGATACGCAATTTATTACGATGATCCCAAATGCCGAGAAACTGAAAAATTCAGGGAATCTAATTAAAAAAATATCCTGCCACGTTTTATGTGACAGGATATTATCTACAAGTTTGAAAGCTGGGTTTACTTCAGTTCCTTCAGCGCGGCTTCGTTTTTGGCGATGATATCTTGTTGTGTAGCCAACTTTACTCGTTCAGCATTAACGACAGCCTCTGGTGCTCCGTTGACAAACTTTTCATTAGAAAGTTTGCGCTCAATGGAAGCTGCAAATCCCTTCGCCTTTTCGATTTCCTTTTCGAGGCGGACGATTTCGGCGGCCGGGTCGAGGATGCCTTCCAGCGGGATGTAGAGTTCACCGCCCGGCACGACGGCAGAGGCGCTGAACTTCGGCTTCGCGGCCTTCACGGCGATGGCGAGGCTTTCGAGTCCGCTGAGTTCCGTGATGATGGCTTCGCAATCCTTCATGGAGGCTTCCGTCGCGCTGTCGTCAACGCTCACCACGGCCTTGAGCTTGGTGGCGGGGGAGACGCTGTAACGGCCACGGACGCCGCGGACGCCTTCGACAACGGCGAATGCGCGGTCGAATGCCTTCTCGATGTCTGCGCTCACGAGGCTTTCGTCGGCCTTGGGCCATGGGCGGCTGATCACCAGTTCGGAACCCTGGAACAGGATGCCGTTGAGTTCTTCCGTGATGAACGGCATCACCGGATGGAGGAGGTCAATCACGTTCTTCAGCACGTGGCTGAGAATCGCCATGGCGTTCTTCTTCTCGGCGTCAAGCGTTTCGCGGTTGATCACGGCCTTCTTGATTTCGAGGTAGCTAGAGCAAACGTCGTCCCACACAAAGCGGTAGAGGTAACCGGCGAGTTCTGCGAAGTGGTATTCCTCGAGCATGCGGGTTGAATTCTTGATGGTCGTCTGCAGGCGGCTAAGAATCCACTTGTCTTCGAGGGCGAACAAGCTCTTGTCCATGGGGAGTTCAGCAGCAAGTGCGCCGGCCTGTTCCAAGTGCGGGTACAGGAAGCGGCAGGCGTTCCAAATCTTGTTCGCAAAGTTGCGGCCGATTTCGAACTTTTCGCTGGTCTTGATGATGCGTCCGTCTTCCAGCTTTTCGTCCTTCACCGGAAGGCGAGCGTCCTGGTTGTCGGTGCAGAGGCTTGTCATCACGAAGCGGAGCGCGTCGGTGCCGTACTTCTCTTCGATATCCATCGGGTCAACGCCGTTGCCCTTGGACTTGCTCATGGTCTGACCCTTGCCGTCCAGAATCTTCGGGTGGATGTACACCGTGTGGAACGGAACCATGCCCATGTTCTCTTGGCTGAAGAGCACCATGCGGGCGACCCAGAGGGTGATGATGTCGCGGCTCGTGACCAAGACGGAGGTCGGGTAGTACTTCTTGAGTGTGTCGGTGTTTTCCGGCCAGCCCATGGTGGAGTGCGGCCAGAGACCACTACTGAACCAGGTGTCGAGCACGTCTTCTTCTTGCTTGAGAATGTGGCCGGGCACTGCGTCTTCCTTAAGGTTTTCTTCCTGGCTGCAGACGAGGTAACCGCCGTTTTCGGCCTTGTAGAAGAAGATGTCTTCGCGGTTGCCGAAGGCCTTCTTCAGTTCGTCTTCGCTTGCGTCGGTGTGCCAGATAGGAATGCGGTGACCCCACCAGAGCTGACGGCTGATGCACCAGTCGCGCTTTTCGGCGAGCCAGTCGAGGTACTTGTTGGCGTAACGTTCCGGGAGAATCTTGATTTCGCCGGACTTCACGGCGTTCATCGCGTTTTCGGCGAGCACGTCCATCTTCACGAACCACTGGTCGCTGAGGTACGGCTCAATCACAGTCTTAGAACGGTCGGAGTGGCCGACCTGCATTTCGTGGTCTTCCACCTTGATGAGAAGTCCGAGTTCTTCGAGGCCTGCCACGACGGCGTCGCGGGCAGCCTGTCCCTTGAGGCCCTGGAACTTGCCTGCGTTTTCGTTCAGACTTCCGTCGTCGTTCATGATATTGATCATCGGGAGCTTGTGGCGGAGGCCCGTCGCGTAGTCGTTGGGGTCGTGTGCCGGAGTCACCTTCACGGAACCGGTACCGAAGTCCTTGTCCACGAGGATGGCATCTGCAATCACCGGGATTTCGCGGTCCACGAACGGAACCTTCAAAGTCTTGCCGATGAACTGTGCATAGCGTTCGTCGCTGGGGTGCACGGCGAGGGCCGTATCGCCCATGATGGTTTCTGGGCGGGTCGTGGAGACCGGGATGAATCCCGAACCGTCGGCCAGAGGATACTTGAACGTCCAGAAGTGGCCCTTCACGGTTTCGTAGTAGATTTCGTCATCGGCCACGGCGGTCTGGAGCTTGGTATCCCAGTTCACGAGGCGCTTGCCGCGGTAGATGAGTCCCTTCTTGAAAAGATTGAAGAATGCGTGGCGCACGGCCTTCGCGCAGACCGGGTCCAGCGTAAAGCGCTGACGGCTCCAGTCGCAACTCACGCCGAGGCTCTTGAGCTGCTTCGTAATACGGGCTTCGTATTCGTCCTTCCACTTCCAGATGCGTTCCACGAGGGCTTCGCGGCCAATGTCGTGGCGGGTCTTGTGTTCATCCTGGAAAAGGCGCTTTTCCACAACAGCCTGCGTTGCAATGCCTGCATGGTCCGTACCTGGAATCCACAGCGTGTCGCGACCAGTCTTACGGCGGTAGCGTACCAAAATATCTTGGAGGGTGTCGTTCAGAGCGTGGCCCAAGTGGAGGGCGCCAGTAACATTCGGGGGCGGGATTACAACGGAGAAGGGTTCACCCTTTCCGGTAGGTTCAAAACTTTTCTTTTCTGCCCAGGTGGCATGCCAGCGGGCTTCGACTTCTTTAGAATTGTAACGAGTTTCCATAGTGGCACCAAATTTAGAAAAAGGGGTGGTCGCCATGAAAAAATGCGCCAGTTTTCATGTGGTTGTGTGGAACTAAATTCCCGCAAAGCGCGCCCCTTATTTGAATGATATAGCTTGCTTTTTGTAAAGGTTTGTATTATATTTGTATTTCAAAGGAGTTTTTTATGAAAACGACTGTCATGCAAATTCGAATGGAAGAAGAACTGAGAAGTCAGACATTGGAAGTGCTGGAGAGCATCGGCATGGACATCCCCACTGCGGTTCGAGTGTTTTTCAAGCGTATTGTGGCGGAGCGTGGAATCCCGTTTGAAATGCGTGAACCTAGAGCCCAGTACACTGCAAACCCTGGTTGGGCTGTTTTTGATGCACTAAGAAGGCAGGCTCAGAAGGGTGGTGCCGCAAATATGAGCGCTAGAGATATTGATGCGGAAATTGCAGCCACTCGTGCAGGTAAGTAACGTGGTCGGAGGGGTATGATTTACGCCGTTTTAGACACGAATGTTATTGTCTCTGCTCTCATAACGAAAAATGAAGATTCTCCCGTTGTTGAAATTTTGAAACGGGCGTATGCAGGGAATTTTAAGGTTCTAGTTAATGATGCTATTCTTGCAGAATATAGAGAAGTACTTGAACGCCCAAAATTTGGACTGAATCAGAAACAAATTGAAGAGGCAGTGACTTTCCTAGCAAATATCGCTATTCATGTGGATACGCCTGCAAGTGGCATCACTCTTCCTGATCCGAAGGATGTTGTTTTCTACGAAGTTGCTCTTACTCACCAAAACAAGAAGGCTTCACTTGTTACAGGCAATTTGAAGCATTTTCCGAATGTTCTCTTTGCGATTTCTCCAAGAGATTTTCTAGACAAACTAAAATTAGAAGATATGCTTAACAGTTATATGAAAGTAGCTGCGTTTGGACAAATGCTGAATGATTGTTGCGGATATTATTTCGCTTAAATCATTTCGAAAACGACGACTTGTTTTCTACGAGAAAGTGCTGTTTTGCTACTTCAGGCAGGCTTCGATGCTTCTAGCAACCAGCGGGTTTCCGGCAAACTGTAGCAGGCCCGCCTTTTCAAGAATCATTCGGATGCCGTCTGCAGAATTTTGAGAAGTCGTGGAGCCATCTTCAATGCCATTCCCCGCCACCTCCATGGCAGCGTTTTTCAGACCATGAAGCATTTTTAAGCTTGCTTCTGTCACGCTCTCAAACTTTTCCTGGCTATAAACGCAGTCCCATGCCGGGCAAAAATGCTCCACGTTTTTCATGTTGCGGAGCCGTTGGATGGTGCGGACGCTCTCCTCGTAATCCATAAAAATCGGGAGGTCCGTTACGACAGGAATGGCATCACCTATGAATAAACAGGTCCCATTCAGCAAATACGACATGGAACCGTGGGAATGCCCAGCCGTCGCCACGCACTTGACTTCAAGTCCTTTCTCTAACCCAATGACTTGCCCGTCTTCCACAGGAACGTCCACCTGAACGGATTCCGCAAGCAGTTGGTGAAAATTCGGAATTGGGCGGTCCCGGAACTGATTCTCGATGTTTTCAATCCAGTCCAGTTCCTTTGACGGAGCATAGACCTTACATCCGCTCGCCTTCTTGATTTGGTTTGCGGCGCCAATATGGTCCGGATGGGAATGGGTCAGTAAGAGACCCTTGATGTCCTTCGAGTTCGCGCCCAAGGACTGCATGAATTCGGCTACCAGACTTTCCGTGCCGGCAACGCCGCTATCCACGAGGTAGTATCCGCTGTTTCCGCGAATCAGATAAATGTTCACATACCGCTTGACTACCGGCGTGACCATGAAATCTTTTCGAATCAGAAAAATGTTTTCGCTAACTTGCATAGCATTAATTTATATAAACATCATCAGCATGAACCCTGCAATCAGGGCATAGGTGGCGATTTTCTGGTAGCCGTGGGCATGGGTTTCAGGAATCATCTCGTCGCTCACCACATAGAGCATGGCGCCACCCGCAAAGGCGAGCATTGCCGGCAGAAAATGGAGGGAGATGGCTCCGATTCCATATCCGATCCACACGCCAACCACCTCTAGAGCTGCAATGGCGAGGGAGATGAAAATCGTGCGGATTTTGCGGACGCCCACGACGAGAAGTGGGGCCACAATCATCATTTCTTCGGGAATGTTCTGAAGGGCGATTCCGAAAGTCACCGCCCAAGCATCGTGCAAATCCTCGGCGTTGAAGCCCACGCCTGTGGCGATGCCCTCCGGCAGTTTGTGGAGCGCGATGGCCATTACGAACAAAAGAACTTTGTTGAGTCGGGCATTGTTCTTGTGCTCCTCGGCATCCAGGCCCGTGATTGTATGGAGGTGTGGCGTAATCAAATCTAGAACGTTGAGGAAGAGGGTTCCGGCGATGACGCCAACGATTACAATCCACCAGCTGCTTCTGCCGGCCAGTTCCACGGCGGGAACCAACAGCCCGAGAATCGCGGCGGCCAGCATAACGCCTGCGCAGAATCCCATGATGCCGTCGTTCCACTTGTGGGAGAGATTCCGGATGAATAGCCCGAGGAATGCCCCAATCATGGTGGCGATGGAAAGTCCTGCTGCTGAAATCCAAACCTGAGTCATGTTTTTACCTGATATTGCGGGTTTAACGCCAGAAACGGCCTATTTTTGCCAACCCATTAAAATTGTGAGTTCCATAAAATATACATTGAGGGTATGGCATCTTTAATAGAGTTTGACGGCAAGAAACCCCAGTTGGGGGAGAACGTTTTTGTGGCGGAAGGCGCACGGCTGGTGGGCGATGTAACCATTGGCAAGGATTCCTCCGTTTTCTACAATGCGGTGCTCCGGGCGGATTTGGCTCCCATTCAAGTGGGGGAGCGCACCAACATCCAGGATAATGTAACATTCCACGTTTCCGAAGGAAAGGGGATTGTGGTGGGGAATAACGTCACTGTCGGGCACAACGCGGTGCTTCACGCCTGCACGGTGGACGACAACGCCCTCATCGGCATGGGAGCCATCGTTATGGACGGGGCCCACATCAAAAAGAATTGCATCGTTGGTGCTGGCGCTCTTGTCACTCAAGATAAGGAATTTCCGGAAAACTCCCTTATTGTGGGGGCTCCGGCCCACATCGCCCGCGAACTCATGATGGAAGAAATCAAGAGCGTGGCAGACGGCGTGAATCGCTACCTTGAAGTGAAGGACAAGCTTCGTAAGGCCTGATGATGAAGTTTATTTTCCTCATAAATCCCATTAGCGGTGGCGGCCAGGGTAAGGTCATTCACCAGTTTTTGCCTGAAATCATGGATTCCATGGGGTTTAAGGAAGAGGAATGGAAGGCGGAGTTTACCCAGTACGAGGGCATGAAGGAGCAGATTCTGAATGCGCTCGCGAACACGGAGACTTTGATTGCGGTGGGCGGCGACGGAACCGTTTCTGCGGTGCTTTCCACCATGCTTGCTTCCGAATTTGCGAACAAGGTGAAAATTGGCCTGATTCCTTTGGGAACGGGGAACGATTTGGCCCGCGTGCTCCACTTGTACAAGCCCTTTGTGGATAAGGGTCTCTTGTTCCTGGTGCGGCGGCTTTTGCGTGCGGAAGCCATTCCCTTTGATATTTGGAAAGTGAACGGCAGTTACGCTCTGGCCAACTATTTTTCGGGCGGTATCGACGCTCGCATTGCCCACGATTTCAACCAGGACCGCTCCAAGGGCGTTATTGCATCCAATTCCGTCATTGCAAACAAACTCCATTATGTGCGGCGGTTCTTTGCCGACCGCAAATACGTGCTGCAGCAGGGAACCCTCACCACGGTGGACAAGTACGGAAAATCCCACACCAAGGATTTGGCGGGGCACCGCACGGTGATTGTGGGCAACATCCCCAGTTTTGCCAGCGGCGCCAACCCCTTCTACAAATCCAAAATGGACGACGGATTTTTGGAAGTGGTGGATGTGCCCAACATGCTGAATTTTATGTTCGCCATTGCCCTCGGAAACATACCCCTGGTGGGCCGCATTTTCAAAAAGTATTTTCTCAAATCGGAAAAAGTCCACCGCCTGGAATTAGAACTCCAACCCGATGAATTTCTGCAGTTGGACGGCGAGGATTTGAGCGGAAAACTGGGCGGAAAAGTCACCATTGAATTTGCAAACCAAGTCCAGATGCTAGCGCTGGGGGATTGATGCAGCCAGTGCTTCTTTCCACGGTGATGGGTTGGATGCGGTCGTCTGGGTTCTCGGATGGTGCTTCTTTCTCGGATGACGCTTCTTCTTCGGGCAATTCCGTCGCGGATTTCGAGCTTACAGGTTTTGCCTCGGTAGAAAAAGCGGGCCCTGCAGACGTCTGCTTTTGGGCTGGAACAACGCAGAAAAGCGAGACCAATGCTTTTGGAATTTCAGAGGCGGCGCTGTCTCAAATTCGCGCGGGCCTCATTTTCGTACCGGATAATTTAGGCATGGATGCGGCTGCATTCAAGAAAATGCTACCGCAGGTGAAGTGTGTCGTGCCGGTGAAAAATCCCTATCATGTGATGGTGAAATTTCTGAAGGAATTTGTGGAATCTCGGGACGCCGCGAATTTACATCGGGTCGCGGCTATTGCTGAATCTCGGACCGCGGCTATTGCGGATTGTGGCATCGCCGCTTCCGCAAAAGTTCATCCCACTGCTGTTGTGGAAGGCAACGTGGGCGAAAATGCAGTTGTGGGCCCGAACTGCGTAATTATGGCGGGCGCTATCGTTGGCGCCAATTGCAAACTGGAAGCAAACGTCACGATTTATCCCAATGTCATCGTGGGCGAGGGCTGCGTTTTTCAGGCGGGAGTTGTCATTGGCTCCCGCGGGTTTGGATTTTATGAATACGAGGGCGAACGCAGGATGGTGCCGCATTTGGCGGGCGCTCGCATCGGGAACGGCTGCAGTTTCGGGGCCAATACCGTTGTAGCTGCAGGCTTTGTTTCTCCCACCACCATCGGGAACAATTGCCATTTTGATTCCTTTGTGCAAATTGCTCACAACTGCGTTCTTGGAAATAACATCTATATGGCGTCTCAGTCTGGAATCGCAGGCACCGTGACGGTGGAAGATGACGTTGAATTCGCGGGAGGCGCTCAATCCGCAGGCCATTTGACCATTGGGAAGGGCGCTCGCATCGCTGCAAAAGCGGGCGTGACGAAGAGCGTTCCCGCTGGCAAGACAGTTGCTGGATTCCCTGCAGTAGATATTGAGAAATGGCGCCGCTCCGTCGTGCGGCTCCGAATGATGGATAAGTAATGCGACATTGTATCAAAACAGTAAAGTTTTCGTCTCCTTCGTTGAACTTGAAAAATGCAGAAGTTCAAATCGACATCCACCCGCGGGATGAACAGAAACCGCCACGAGTGACGTGGTTTGCAGGCAGCAAAACTTTTTACAGCACCGATGCATACAAACTTTATCCTGAACTGAAGCATTCCGTGGCGCGGACCACGATTTATGAGACCGCGGATTCTGCTTGCGGAGCTGTTGCGGGTCGTGAAATTGCGATAAAGTCCTTGGTTCTTTCGGGCCCGGAGCATTTGGCGCCTGTGTTCCTCATGTGGCCAACCAGAAGCTTTGATGTGAGGGTTGGCGCGAATACGGCTCCCGCGGAAAATGCCGCGGCGGATGTCTCTAGCCTCGAGATTGCGGCAGAGGTTCCTCTGCTAGATGGCAGTGCCCTCCCGTTCTTGTGCGGTTTACGTCGGGAGGCTGGCGTGCCGGAGGAATTGTCCTTCTATGATGCCCCTGTGACAGCCGCTTGGGATTTGGTCCCTACAGACCCGAAGACAGGTGCTGCAATTCTCGGCGGAAAGCCTTACGGCTACATAAAGATGAGCCCGGCGGAAACTTTTGAGGTGGAATATACCGTCACGCGACCATCCGGATGGAATTCGTCCGCCATGGTTTCCATCTATTCTGCAGAGGATTTGTATTCCATCTTCAGCGCACGCACTTTTATTTTTGAGTCGGAGTATAAAGCCGCCTGTGAAGCGGGAATGTTGCAGGGCGTAGATGCGGATTGCGGGCTGCTTTTGCCTGACGCAGATGCTGCCAGTGTCGCCGCGGCTAACGCCCTCAAAGATGCTGACAAAACTGCCGCGACTCCGTATCGCGTCCTTGAAGAACCTGCCCGCCATAAGATTTTGGATTTGCTGGGAGATCTTTCCTTTGTTGTTCCTGCGCTTCCAAAAATCCGTCTGGAAATTTTGAATGGTGGTCATATCAGTCATCGCCAAATTCTGGAGAAGTTACTCCCTTATGTCTCTCTTGGAAACCCTTAAAAAATCAACTGTTCCCGGCGTTCTCTATGATGGAGAAATTGTGCATGAATTCCTTCCGCAAAAGGCTCCATTTGCTTTTGTGGATGAAATCCTTTCGCTTTCTGTAGAGGGTGCAGAACCCGATATGGCTGCAGCTTGCCATTTGACAGGGAAGGAATTTTTCTTTGAAGGACACTTTCCGGGGAATCCCATCATGCCCGGAGTTTTGCAGGTGGAGGCTATGGCCCAGGTGGCAACGCTCCTGACGAAAATTGCCAAAGAAAAAGATGTGGTGGGCAAACGACCCGCGTTCATGGGAATTGAGAAATGCAGATTCAAAAATCCCGTGGTGCCGCCGGCGGATTTAATAATTGCAGTAAAGATGATTGCCGCCCGCAGTAACATTTTCAAGTATGTGGGCACTGTTCGTGTGGGCGAGACGCTTGTGTGTGAGGCGGAATTCGCCGCGGCTATGATTTGAAATAGCCAATCATGCCAACCCCTTTTTATTAGATTTTTAGTATGAACTCCCAGACTATCGTAGCACCCATGACTCCCGCTGGCGTAAGCGCTGTGGCGGCATTGCGCGTGAGTGGCTCCAAAGTTCGGGAGGTGGTAAAGTTTTTGTTCGGCACTGCAGCCGAGGCTAGTTTGAAACCGCGGCAGGCCAATTTGGGGACGGCGCGTCAAAACGGGAATGTCATCGATAGCCTGCTCTACATCTTTTTCGAAGGGCCCAATTCCTACACCGGCGAAGATGTACTGGAACTTTATCCTCACGGAAATCCGCTGATTGTTCGGGAACTGATGCAGGCCATTCGCAGTGTGGACGGTGTGCGTTTGGCGGAGCCTGGGGAATACACTCGTCGCGCGTTTTTGAACGGGAAAATGGATCTTTCTCAGGCGGAATCTGTTGCCGACGTGATTCACAGCGCAAATCTTGCGGAACTGAAAAATGCTCACCGCCTGCTCAGTGGCGCTCTTTCAAAAAAAGTGAAGGTGCTGACGGAGCAAATCAAGGATATTTCGGCAAGGCTCGAGCTGGACGTGGATTTCGCGGAGGAGGAAGCGGACCCGGATTACTCCACTTGGGGCAAAAAGATTGCTGCCATTCGGGAAAGTGTGGAATCTATCGCGAAAAGTTTCCGCGGGAAGGCTGCTCTTGGTCGCCTTCCTCTGGTAGTGCTGTATGGCGCCCCAAATGCGGGCAAGTCCAGCCTTGCAAACGCCCTCTTGGGCGAAGACCGCATTCTCGTTTCGAACATTCCGGGCACAACGCGGGACTTTGTGGAGGTACGTCTCTTTTTAGCGGGCGGGGAAATCCGTCTGGTAGATACCGCAGGCATCGCGGACAAGGCCACTGACGCTCTGGACGCTCTCAGTATGGAAAAGAGCCGCGAGATTTTGGAAGAGGCGGACTTGAAAATTCTGGTGGTGGACGGCGCGACGCAATCGCCCGCAATGCAGTTGGCGACGCAATCGTCTGCGATGTCGCTTTTGCCCGCAACGCCGATGTCGCCTGCAGAGCAGCCCCAGCCGACTCCGGATTTGGTGGTCTTGACGAAGCAGGATTTGTGGGGCGCGACGGAAGTGTCCGAGATTGCGAAGCCAGCGACGGAAGCGCCTGGGGTTGCGAAGTCCATGACTGCGGCTCCCGAAATGGCCCCGAAATCTATTTCTGTTTCCGCCAAAACGGGCTTCGGCGTAGATGCCTTGGCCGCCGCTCTTAATAGCCGTTTGTTTAAGGAAAATGAAAATCCCGAGGATTTGTGGATTACCAGCGAGCGGGAAAAGGCTTGCCTGGAAGATGCCTTGGCAGGAATCGACCGCGCTTTGGATCTCATCCGCAAAAATCCTGCGGTGGAACTTTTGGCTTTTGAAATGCAACTGGTGCGGCGTGCCCTCCAGAGCATAGTGGGCGAGATTTCGTCCGAGGATGTTTTACAATCAATTTTTGCGGGGTTCTGCATTGGAAAGTAATTTGCTTAGTCTCATCGGTGTCCTCATCGGCATTACCGCATTTGGAACCTACATGGTTCCTCTCAAAAAATACCCGAATTATTCGTCCTGGGCGTTCCTCGCCGTGATGGCGGTAGGAGCGATGCTTTGCTCTGCTGTCATTACTTGCGTCACGGGAGAATTCAATCTGAATCCTGTTGGTGTCCTGTGTGGCTGCCTCTGGGTGATTGGTGGTGCCTTGTGCTTCTGGGCGGTTCAGGCGGAACAGGATTTGGCAGGTACTGGCCTTCGCTCCATGAGCGTGAGTATCCTCCTTTCTTTCTTCAGTGGCGTCGTTATTTTCCAGGAACCCACGGCCCTTTATTTTTCTGTTCCCGCCATCGCTTGCATGATTATCGGCATCTGGATTCCGGTAAGCAAGTCCAAGACTTCCATCTGGAAAAAATGGCGCTCCCTTCTTTCCGGTGCCGTATTTGGCACATACCTCATTCCCTACAAGTTCAGTGAAATGGGGGACATGGAATTTTTATTCCCCTTCTCTGTAGGCGTTTGTGTCGCTAGCGTGGTGCTGGTGGCGATACTCACATTGAAGCGGAGAAAGAGCTTTGGATATCCGCCAGTTCCTACGCTGTTTGCTCTCGGGTCAGGCATCATTTGGATGCTGGGTACGCTGGCTATTTTCTGGGCCATTGCTGATGATGGCATGTTCGGTTATGCGGTAGGCTATCCGCTACTGCAGTTGAACCTGGTGGTGAACCAGATGTGGGGCGTGTTTGTCTTTGGCGAATACGCTTCTAAGCAAGGCCGCAAAAAACTCACCATTTCCACAATAGTGATTCTTGTGGGTGCGGTGCTTTTGACCCTTTCAAAGATGTAGCTCTTTGTAGCGAATAACTAGATGTAGACAATCTTTACTGAATTTTCTACATTGAAGGGAAAACGGAGAGATGCCGGAGTGGTTGAACGGGCCGGCCTCGAAAACCGGAGACTCTAACAGGTTCGAGGGTTCGAATCCCTCTCTCTCCTTTATAAAAAGGGTGGACCCCGCAGGGGTCTGCCCTTTTTATACAACAAGAACGAGTGGGATGAGAACCCTCGCAGAGGCGTTCGTTTAACAGCGCCAGAGCGCAGCGAAGCAGGCGCTGTTAAGGCTTTCGGCGGAAGCCGAAACCCGTAGGGCCACATGCGAATAGCAAGAGCATGTGGGCCCATCCCTCTCTCTCCTTTATAAAAAGGGTGGACCCCGCAGGGGTCTGCCCTTTTTATACAACAAGAACGAGTGGGATGAGAACCCTCTTCGCACCTTTTACAAAAATGCTACAGGGTAGAAATTTCCTGCTCGATTTCTTCCGCCAGTTTGGCGTTCTCGTTATAGATGGCGCTGATTTTCTTGCAGCTCAGTTCCAGAAGCTGCCTTGCTTTGATGGAATCGCTCTGCTTGCGCAGTTCCCGGAGGGCGTGGTCGATGCGGGTCACGTCAATCTGCTGAGGGTAGCTCTTCATGAAGTTGTAGAAAAGCCCGATTTGGGTCTCGTAGTCGCTTTCCTTTTCGCAGGCGAGCAGGAAGGGAATGACCCGCACATTCAAAAGCTTGGACAAATCGCCCACAAAGGTATTGATGGATGCTCCATCGGGGAACAGCCCCTCCGTCTCCTTCTGGATATCTTCCGTATCCATGAAGTCGCCGCTCTCGAATTGGGAAAGCACATCGCTCAGGATGGCCATCTCTTTCGCCTTCACTTGTTCGCGGTACTTGGCCTGGTAGAAGATGGGGAGGGTGGTGAGGCAGAAGTGGGCCTGATTCACGCCGATGAATTCGCCTACGTAATAGACGTCCGCATCCTGGTTCAGAATTTCTTCTTCGCTAGCAAAGCTTCCAATTCGCGCTGGAATGGGAATAACCTCCATGCTGTTCAGCTCGTGGAGCCTGTCCCGCAGGGCATCGATGTCCAGATTTTCGGGAATGTCCAGCCCCTGCTCTTCCATGGAGGAGATGAGGCTGTTCAGCTTTTCATCCACGGCATTGTCAAGCTTTCTCTTGTTGGGCTGCACAGGCGCCTTTCGGAAGTCCCCCTCCAGCACCAAAAGTCCGTTCTTGATCATTTCGTCAAAGGGAGTTTCACTGCCTTCGCCGCTGGGAGAGGGTAGGATTTTGGCGTACGCAATCATTTTTCCGCAAAGATGGTCGTCAGTTCCCTTTTTTTGAGTAATGCCAAGCATGGGCAAGAATATAGCAATTTGTAATTTGAGAAAAAAGACTAAATTTTTGGCAATGAAACAGTCCATTATTACAGGTGCATCCCGAGGTATTGGTCTAGCCATTGCGGAAGAACTGGCTTCCAAGGGCTCCGATGTGGTGCTTGTTTCCCGCAGCGGATGTGACGCCCAGGCTGCGGCAATTGCCCAGAAGTTCGGCGTTCGGGCCAAAGGTTTTGCTTGCGATGTGGCGGATTCCCTCCAGGTTCAGGAGAGCTTCAAGGCGGCTATCGACTTTTTGGGTGGCGTGGACGTGCTGGTGAACAATGCGGGCATTACCCGCGATGGGCTCCTTCTGCGTATGAAGGACGAGGATTTTGACCAGGTCTTGGCGGCGGATTTGCGTTCCGTTTTCCTCTGCACCCGGGCGGTTTCCCGAACCATGGTTTCCAACCGAAAAGGCTCCATCATCAACATCACGAGCATCAACGCCCTTCGCGGCCAACCAGGCCAAGCCAACTATGCGGCAGCCAAGGCCGGGATTATTGGCCTCACAAAGTCCAATGCGGCAGAATTTGCCTCAAGGGGCATTCGGGTCAATGCGGTGGCGCCGGGTTTTATCGATACGGAAATGACGGCTGCTCTAGGGGTGGAGGTCTGCGAAAAATACAGGGCCCAAATTCCTCTAGGAAAGGTGGGAAAACCGGAAAATGTGGCGAAATTGGTTCAATTTCTCGCTTCTGACGATTCTGACTATATTACTGGCCAGGTCATCGGCGTGGACGGGGGCTTGAACATTTAGGTAAATTTTTATAAATTTGGTTGAAACAAATCCTAATGGAGATAAAAATGACTCAAGAAGAAATTCTCAAGAAGGTTACCGACGTTATCGTTGCCAAGCTGGAAGTGAAGGCTGAAGATGTGAAGCCTGAAAGCGAATTCGGCAATGACCTGGGTGCCGACTCCCTCGACCGTGTTGAATTGGTGATGGCTCTTGAAGACGAATTTGAAGTGGAAATCCTGGATTCTGACGCAGAAAAGTTCCTGAAGGTTTCTGACGTGGTTGCCTTCCTGGAAGCCAAGAAGAACGGCTAATTTCAAGAAAATTCTATGGATTTAGCGGAAAGGCGGCCCTAGGGTTGCCTTTTTGCTTTCCGCAGATGGAGGTACTTTGGAAGAAAAAAATGTGCTGAAGAAAATCCTGAAATTCTGGTTTCGCCAGAAGCCCGACGGCGGACTTGAGGCGAAGCTTGGATATCGGTTCCGTGATCCTGAACTCCTAGTCCATGCTCTGGTGCACCGCTCTTTTTTGTCCGGAAAGGACATGCCATACACCAATAATAACGAGCGCCTGGAATTCTTGGGGGACTCCGTGCTGAACATGCTCACCACGGAATACCTTTACCGCACCTATCCAAACGACCCGGAAGGCGACCTTTCCAAACGGAAGAGCGCCATCGTTTCTGGCCATGCCTGCGCCCAGTCCTCCAAGGAATGGGACCTGGGTGAGTATGTGAAAATCGGCAAGAGCGAAGCCAAGATGGGTGGGCGGGGCAAGGAAAGCATTCTGGCCGATGCCTACGAGGCTGTTCTGGGAGCTGTCTACTTGGATGGTGGGTTGGAAGAGGTCCGCGCCATCTTGAACAAGTTCCACTTCCCTCGGGTGTCGGAAATCATTGTGGCGGAGGATTTCGTCAACTTCAAGAGTGACCTGCTGGAGTACACGCAGTCCAAACTGCATGCCGCTCCGGACTACAAGATTATTGATGAACGGGGGCCGGAACATATGAAGGTGTTTGTGGCGGAAGTTCATCTGGGCGATAAGGTTTATGGAAAGGGAGAAGGCCCCAACAAGAAGAAGGCGGAACAGGAAGCTGCCCGCGTCACCTTGGAAATGCTGAAGGCGGAAGATGCCGCGAATGCAGAAAAGAAGTCTGCCGCTTCGGAAAAATCCGCCAAGCCTGCCCGCTACTTAGGAAGACCGTAGCCGATTTATAATTAAGAATGCTGAATGCAGAATTATGAATTGACTCTGGACGAGAATGTCGCCAGAAATTAATTCACTGAGGAATATGAGTATGAAACAGCTGTCGTTTTACATCGCAAGTCTCGCCATTGCTGTAGCATTGGTGGGCTGCAATGAGTCTGGCTCCAAACCTGCAAAGGGCGGGAACAACGCTACCGTCTCCGAGGCGGATTGCCCCATCATTCCTGTAGATTCCTCTGCCACAGGCGAGTTCGACCCTATTGCGGGCAAGGACGCTCGTGCCTGCGGAACCATCACCCTCTGGGGTTCCGCCATGCCCAAGTCTTTCAACATGTGGGAAGACTACAACAGTTTCTCGGCAGAACTCATGGGCATGATGTACGAGCCTCTGGTCAACCTGCACAGCACCGAGGACCGCGAAGTTGGCATTCTGGCGGATTCCTGGGAGATTGGCGAAGACGGCAAAACCTTCACCTTCCATGTAGACCCCCGCGCCAAGTGGAGCGACGGAAAATCCATCACTGCTGAAGATGTGCAGTTCTATTACGACGTCATTATGGATGAAAAAAATCTCACACCGATTTTCAAGGTTGGTCTCAGCCGCTTTGAACGTCCGGAGATTGTAGATAGCCTTACCATCCGCATGGTGGCAAAAGAAATCCATTGGGGCAACTTCTGGGAAGCGGCGGGGATGCTTGCGTTCCCGAAGCATGCTTGGGCTGGGAAGAACTTCAATGATATCCGCTATGACTTCCCCGTAGTGAGCGGGCCTTACATCATCAAGACTTTCCGCGAAGACCGCTTTGTGGAACTTTCCCGTCGGGCCGACTGGTGGGGTTTCCAGAAGAACTGGAATCACGGCAAGTACAACTTCCAGAAGATTCGCTACCGCTTCATGAACGACCAGACCAAGGCTCTGGAGGCTTTCAAGAAGCAGGACTTCAACGCCTACGCCATCTACACCAGCAGCATCTGGATGAAGCAGACTGATTTTGACGCGGTGAAGAAGGGTTGGGCTGTAAAGCAGCGCATCTTCAATAAGGAGCCCATCGGATTCCAGGGCATGGCCATCAATCTTCGCAAGCCTCAGTTCCAGGATGTGCGGGTTCGCCGCGCGCTTTCGCTCCTCATGAACCGCGAGCAGATGAACGAGAAGTACATGTATGGTCAATACTTCCTGCTGAACAGCTACTATCCTGATTTGTGGGAGAACAATCAGAATCCGACGGCGCCGGTGTATAGCTTCAATCCTGATAGTGCCCGCGCGCTTCTCGCCGAGGCGGGCTATAAGGTGAATGCACAGGGCGTACTGGAGAAGGACGGAAAGCCTTTCACCATCAATTTCATTACTGCCAGCGAAGACATGCGCCACCTGACGTTGTATCAGGAAGATTTGAAGAAGGTGGGCATCACGGCCTCCATCGAGCAAATGTCGCAGAGCACGCTTCGCAAGCGTTTGGATGACGCGGAATTTGACCTCTACTGGGTGAACTGGGGCTCGGGCCGCCTTCGCGATCCGGAATCCAGCTGGCATTCTGCAACCGCGCTTCAGAAGGGAACCAACAACCTGAGCGGCCTTCAGGATGCCGTGGTGGATAGCCTCATCAACTTGCAGAAGACGGAATTTGATTTGGCCAAGCGGAACGAAATCCTGAAGGCTTTGGACAACCGCCTTGCAGAACTGGTGCCCTATGTACTCATGTGGCAGTGCGACCATCACCGCATTCTATATTGGAACCGCTACGGCATGCCGGAAAAAGTCTTTGACAAGTTCAATCGAGAAGACGCCATCCCGGTGTACTGGTGGGTGGACCCTGCAAAGTCTGCGGCGCTGGATGCTGCCATGAAGAAGGGCGAGGCGCTCCCCGTTCCGGAATACGATGTGAAGTAATTCTGCAAAATGCTTGCGATGCTTTTTTAGACCGCGGCTTTTTTGTCGCGGTTAATTTTTGTTCTTGCCGATTTCGCTGAAATGGCGAGGTGGAAGTTTTATGTAAAACCCTAGGTAGAAAGCGTCCCAGAAACCATTGGCATGGTTCCATCCCATTTCAATTCCAACAAGATTTATAAGCTCTAGGAAACCTCCAAGGTAGTTGGAGGGCCACTTACTGTCAAAAATAAATGTTTCACGGATTCCGCCAGAAAAACTGGTAGGGTCTCCAAGAGAGAATTCCGCCTGAACTACGGGAGCGATGGATGTACGGAGATCCACTTGATCGTAGGTCTCGCCATAGTAGCCAGCGTCGCTTTCGCTGACACTTGCAATAAGCCAAGCAATGCCTCCGCCAATACCGAAGGCTGCATTTCGCCCAAATTCAAAGGTGACCATGCCGGTAATATAGGGCTCCAGGAGAAGAAGGGAAGTGTCCGCCCATTCTTCGTTTTGCCGCCATACATCGTAGTATTCATCGCGCAGGCTTTGTTTGATTCCGTATTCATTTCCCATTCCGAGATTGAGCCCGGCTAGAACTTGGAAAAATATGGAGGACCCTTCGGAGGTTTTGGAATCTATATCAGCATCCACAGAGGATTCGTCTTCGGAGGATTCGTTGTGGAAGCTGGGACTACGGGCCGGCCGGTTCACTTTTGCTTTTTCCCAAACGAATTGACCTCTCAGTCCTCGTTCAACGCTATCATCGGAGAAAATTTTCTTCCCTTCAAAGTGACGGTCGCATTTGATGCTCACAAAGGCCTCGTATTTGCGGTATCGGTTGTTGTTGTCGTAATAGTAACGATCGGTGACAAACTTTAGGGTTGCGATGGCTTCTGCGCTAGGAATGTTGTACTGGAAAAGCCTGGTTCCATTGAGAATGTAATCGCCTTGAATGGAAGACTTGCTTTTGACGTAAAGGACGAATCCGTTATAATCACGACCTAGTTCAAAGTACAGATTGCTATTGGTTCCCCCGTTGATTTTTTCTTGGAACAAAGGGGCGATTTCGTTTGATCCGTCGCTACGCAAGATGATTTCACCGCAGGCTTCGTACCAGTCTTGCATCCGTTCTTTCAAAGAAGAGACGACATCTTGGTTTGTTTCCAGTTTAAAATCGTAAGAGATTTCTACGCCATGGCTTAATGGCTCTGGAGCGTATTTTCCATTCAGCGTGAGAATTCGAGATGGATGGAAGGCTTCCACTTGAAGTGCCTCGTAGCAGACATTGATGGATTTCCGCTTGTCTTCCATGGCTTTGGAAAGTCTCGTTGAACTCAAACGAATTTCGCCAGTCAATTTGAAAAGTTCTGTTTCGAATTTTGGAAGCTCGATTTCATAGAAGTGCCCACAGTCTGAATCGTAGGATTCTGTGAGGTCGATGGAACCGCACCGGTCATTCATTTCTTCAATGAGCGCCGCCTGTTCCCACAAGGCATCAACGGATTGTTGTTCAGAGGAGGAAAGGTTCCCTGCGTTGCGAAGCTCTCGTAATTCAGAAATGCGGGCCTTGACCGTTTCCGGGTCGCTGGACGATAGCATCAGCGTGGGGTCTGCAAAAACTTCTGCGAACCCCATAAGAAGAACGGCAAAAATAAGGTAGGCTGATTTCAAATGAGGCTTCATCAGCGGTTACGAACAAATGCTTAGAAGTTGAAGTCTGCAGCTGCGTAGAGGCCTGTGGCGTCTCCGTCCATATCGCCGCTACGCACAATGAGCTGAGCCTTGACGGTAATCATAGGATCGATAGCGTAGGCTGCACCAAGCCAGATGTTGATTTGGTTGTCGCCAGCGTCGTCCCAGCCAATATCGCCATCTTCAGAGGTGCTTTCTGTCAACTGGAACTTGAACTGCAAACCGAGATAAGGAGTGAGTCCTATGTCGGGAATGGTGTAGTCCATTTCTCCGCCGACGTGAATTTCCAGTCCGCGTTCATAGTTATTGTGCTCAAATCCCCAGTCAAGGCCTGCTTCCGTACCGAAGGCGAGGCCTGGAGCCTCAGGAATTTCCATGGAGAACTGTCCACCCAAGTAGAGGGCGACTTCATCAGAGGTAACCTCGTCACTTCCAATGGGAAGGTTTACATCTAAGAAAGCATTTATTCTTGGGTCAATCTGGTAACGGACTCCCAAGGTGAGATCGCGAAGACCGTCGCCGCCATTGGGGCAACCTTTGCAGTCAACTTCGCTCCAGAATTGGTATCCAAAATTTTGAATGGAAAGTTCCAAATTCTGGATGAGTGCGTAACGGGCTCCAACCTTGAGCCCGGACTGGCTCCAGTCATTGTCCCAGTCGTAGTAGAGGCCTGCTTCTGCTTGGCCTCTGCCAGCTTCCTGTACAGGGAAGTAGTCCCAGGTTGCAAAGCTTGCGGTAGCAATCAAAGCGGTGGCAAGTGCGATTTTTTTGAACATCATTTATCTCCTTTAAACATTTGCCTAATAAAATATTAGCCTTTGAATTTGATGAATTTTGTAAGATACTTTGCCGTTTGGATGGGGGTCTTGAGGAAGGCAGTCTTTTTGTAGCCGCTCAAGGCGAATCCTTGCAGAACCTTGTATAGACCGATTTGTTCCTGCTTGTTGAGGGCGAGGAGGAACTTGCGGAATTTCAGCTGGAAGTCGTGGCCCTTGCCGAACTTCTGGTAGCACATCTTCTCATACTGTTTTAGGAACGAGGCCGAGAGGTTGTTGCAGGAGAAGCCCTGGTGCACGGTTTCGGCACAAAACCGTCCGGCCCGCATAGCGGCTGCGATGCCGCCGCCTGTAAGTGGGTTCGTGTGGTGGGCGGCGTCACCCACCAGGGCAAAGCGGTCCAGCGTGTAGTTTTTCATGGTGCTGGAAACAGGCACGAGACCTCCAACCACATGATTGATTTTTGCACCTGGGAACAGTTTTTCCAGCCATTCCATAGTCACATCATAGATGTTTGGCTGCCCTGCCTTGGGAATCAAGAATCCGGCGCCGAAGTTCGTCACGTTGGACTTCTGCTTCGGGAAACTCCAGATGTAGCCGTCGTTGATGAAGTCGTGGCCTTGCCAGAAGGTGAGGTAGTCGGGCTTGGTCAGGAGACCTTGCACCTGGATATCTACACCTGTGCAGGTGGCTCCAGGAATCTGTCCGGATTTGAGGCCCAGCATTCGCCCAATGCGGCTTTCCACGCCATCGGCGGCAATGACCATCTTTGCACGAATTTCTTCTGAATTGTTTAACTCGTCAAAAACAACGTGGACTCGCCTTGCACCATCTTCTACATCGCCGACGAAATCTACGCGGGCGCTGGTTACGACCTGCACGCCATCGTTTTCTGCAAGCCGGGCGAGGCAGGGGTCAAACTTTTCGCGGTTCAGCATGATGCCCGTGTTGGGCTGGGGAACCTCGATGTTCACGCCATCGGGGCCATAGATGAAAAGTCCGTTGATAATGCTTTCGATGCAGTCTTCGTCAACAGGGCCGTAAGTCTGCAAATCTTCCAGATTGGTGCTGGCTTCTCCGCAACGCACGGGGTAGCCGATTTTCGCACGCTTTTCAAGAAGCAGTACTTTGTGGCCAAAGCGGGAGAGATTCCTTGCAGCGACAGAACCGCCGGGTCCTGCACCGATAACTACTACATCGTATTCGTTATCCAGCATCGTTCACCTCTTCGATTTTCAGTGCGCCAACGGGGCAACCGCGAACGCAGAGTCCGCAACGGGTGCATTTTTCGTGATTAATCTGCAAATCGAGACCATACATGTCTAGCGCCATTTGCGGGCATAGTCCAACGCAGCCTGCGCATTCCAGACATTCGTCTCTATGGTGAACGAGCTTCTTCATTGCCTCGCAATATAGAAATTTGCAGGGGTGGTTCTAAAAAATTGGAGGTCGTCTTAATAGTGTTCAGGCTTCATCACGATGAGGATGGCGTCCACCACGATGCCTACGCCGAAAAGTCCGCCGGTGCAGAGCCAGAGAATGCCAGTCCAAATCTTGTGCTCGTAGAAGCGATGAATCCCCGGGTAGCCCAGGAGAATGCAGAGGGCGAGTGCAATCCATTTGTTATGTTCACCTTGTGCTGGCATGAAGGCTCCTTGTTGAAAGAATATCCTTAAAATTATTAAATTCTGAATGAAAATTTGATGGAACAGAAATGTGCATCGCCTGTGAAAGATTGATGAGCGGCAAGTGGCTCCATTCTCCGGCTCCAGCGGAACCGGGCGTGCAGACCCTGTCTGCGGATTTGGCGGACCTTGTTCCATTCATCGACTGGAAGTATTTTCTCTACGCCTGGGGCTTCCTGCTGAACCTCGCTGTTTTGGACGAAGATTCAGAGAAAGGGGAGGAGGCTCGCCGCCTGATGGAGGACGGGAAAAGGTTCTTGCAAGAGGCGGTGGAACGGAAGTACTTTGAGGCCCGTGCCGTCATCGGAATTTTTCCAGTAGTGCGGAACGGCGACGATGTCACGATTGTAGCCGCTTCGGGCGAGGCCCCGTCGTCGGCAACTGCAACCATCCACTTTCTGCGGCAGCAGAGTCCCACGGAAGATTCTCCAGTTTGTCGTAGCCTGGCCGACTACCTCACGCCCAAGGGCCCAGATTGGCTCGGCATGTTTGCCGCAAGCGTAGGCTTTGGGGTGGATGAATTTACAGCCCAATGCAAAAAGGACGGCGACGCCTATCGGGCAATGCTTGCAGAAACTATTTCTGGCCGCCTTACGGAAGCCTACTCCGAAAAACTTCATCGGGATGTTATCCACAAGCATTGGGGTTACGCGCCTCACAGGGAATTCGGAATTCGTCCGGCCATCGGTTATCCTAGCGCTCCAGACCATACGGAGAAGGCTACCCTGTGGCGACTTTTGGATGTGGAGAACCGCGTTGGCATGAAATTGACGGAATCTTACATGATGTGGCCCATGAATTCCGTGTGCGGTTACTACTTTGCACACCCAAGAAGTGTGTATTTTTCTGTAGGAAAGCTGGGCGAGGATCAGTTGGACGATTACGCCCGTCGTAAAAACTGGGATTTGGAAACAGCAAAGAAATGGTTAGGTCGCTAAGGTGGTAGGAATCTTGTTGAAAAGGGGTTGGATGATTACGGCTCTCGGATGCGCCTGCTTTGCCTTTGGAGCAGACCGAGTCGTGGGCGCCAATGCCACGCTGGATATTGAACCTGGCGCAAGATCTGCAGCTTTGGGTTCTGCCACAATGGCTGTGGACGGAGACTACCTGGGGCTCTATTCCAATCCTTACCAGCTGGCCAATGTCCGTTATGCCTGGGCAAATTTTTCCCATACCGCCTACTTTGAGGACACTCAGTACGATTTTGCCTCTGCTGTTTTGCCATTGGGGCTGGACCAGGGGTTAGGCATAGCATTCTCCCGATTTGGCGCCGACGACATTCCCTACATCAAGGAAGGGGAGCCCATTCCTGAAGGGTCGGACTACAACACCCTGTCCATTGCAGATTGGACCTTCTCTCTTGCCTGGGGTAAAAAACTTTTCAACCGCCTGGACTTGGGTGTTTCTTTCCACGGATTGTATCGCGATATGGATCAGACGGGTTGGGGCTTCCGCGGTGATGCAGGTCTCCGGTATCGTGTAGTTCAGGAATTTTATGTAGCGGGATTTTTGAAGGGCTGGACATCTTCAGCGGCAACCTGGGAATCTGGCGAGTTCGAGTATTCGTCTCCGGAGTTTTATCTGGCGGCGAGTTACAGCCTGCCGGTACCGTACCTTTATGGCAAGTTCAGCGCCTACTGGCAGGGTGCGGGAATGTTCCATCGGGAGGCGAGAGCTCTCGACTTCGAGGAAGATGAGTCTCAGGGCGGCCGCCTTTGGGACGATCCTATAGACTGGTTTCAAGGCGGCCGCGGCGGTATCGAGTTCGCTTTTGATTTCGGGCTCAGCCTGCGGGCCGGCCTCGGGAGTTTTACCTCCCTCCAGAGTGTTACTGCGGGCGCCGGGCTCACCATCGCGAAGTTCCTCCAGGTGGACTATGCCTTCGAGTCCCATCCCGTATTCTCCCCAGTCCATCGGGTGAGCATCAGCGTGAGTCCCTACCTCTTCTCCCACAACCCGCGGCCAGAGCCTGCTAGGGTGAGCCCGGCAGCGACACCTGCTGTTTTGGCCGAGGAGCCGGATTCCGCACTCGCGGATGAAGTCGTCGCTTCAGAGGATGCGGCCATCGAGCCCGAAACCCCCGATTTTTCTCAACCCACCCAAAAATCCACGGAAGTGGGGGATGAAGTCTTGGAAGGCGCCCCTGCAGGCGGAACTTATTGGGAAGAAGACTGATTGTAAACGAAAAATTAGGTGATGCTTGTCACTTCTATGAAAAAATTAGGCTATATTTCCTGCCATGGCTGATTTGAAGAACTATCGCGAAGTTGGTGTATTTGATTTACTTTCTGCCCCGTTGAACCCCATTGGCGCGTTTGATGCGGAACAGTTTAAGAAGGATGCCCGCGAACTCATCGATGCTCACCCGGACGACAAGTTTGTGGCTGTGGATTTGATGGGCCTCGATTTCGTGTATAGCGATGCCTACAACGCCTTCATTCAGTTCCAGAAGGAACTTTCCGAAAAGGGCGGCATGCTGGCGCTTCTGTCCAACAGTGCGACCATCATGGATGGTCTCAAGAAGGCTGGTCTTGCCAACAAGTTGAAAGTGTTCTCCTTTGAAGCAGAAATGATGAACTTCTCTTTGCATCCTCAGGAGGCTGCAGAGGAGGAGGCTCCCAAGGAATCTTCCCATCATGGTTCTGGCGCAGTGGCTTCTCAGAATGGTGCCTCGGGCGCTGCTCCTGCGACTCGTCGTGAACGTAAAACGGGCGCGAATCGCCGCTTCACCAAGAGCTTCAACGCTATCGCGAAGGATGAAACCGGGCTGGAAGAACAGGGCATGGCAAAACCTTTTGAAGACAAGCCCACATCCAAGAAGGCTATTGCCATTGTGGTAGTATTGGTGCTGGTTGCCGCTGGCGCCGCCGCTGCCTATTTCTTGCTGTGATTTGACGCATGCCCGTCGAATTTTCAGAACACAAAGTTAAGCTTAGATATAAATCCCATCGTGCCAAATTTCCTTTGGGGCGGTTGTTGTTGTTGGCTCTCGCCATATTCCTCTTTTTCTATCTGGGTGGATTTACGGCATTGTTGGAAAGGCTCCCTATGCCAGGGGAAGATAAAAATGCCCCTGTAGAGAAGAATTGGCGAGATCTTTGTCTTGAGGCAAAGGGTACTCCTTTTGCTTTGAAAGGGGAGCTGGTTCAGTGTTCTTGGGTGGTGAAGGATTCCATGCCACTTCTGCCTAGCAGTTTTTTGCGTTATGTCGCTTCGGAACGAAGGTCCCCCTTGGCAAAGCTTCATTGGGTTTCTCATGCAGCAAACTTCGGGACCCCCCTCTTGGTGCAACGGGAGGATGTGGAAACGAAAACCTACCTGAACATTCTGCTGGAGGATTCAAGTTCCGTATGGATTGATATGGATACGGGTTGTCGGTTTCCGGGACTGTGCCCTCAGACTCCGCTAAACTTCTCTAGCCTCCCTATCACAGAGGACTTTGATTTTGATGGTCAGGAATCTCTTCTTGCTGCAGATGTACTCCGGGGCATTGGTGAAGCGCCTGTCCATCCTGTGCTTCCGGGGCGTATTTTGAATGAGGGCCGTGATTCTCTGGGCTATTTTATCGAGATAGATCACGGAAACAACATTACCTCCCGCATGTGGGGGATGCTTGCCTTTGTGGATGTGAATTTCTCTTCGACGGATACATCTGCGGCGATGCATGCAAGGGATTCTGTGAATTTGAATTCGGTTGTGGGACGCCTTGCTCCTGTTGATAGCGCTACATTCTTCCTTCGCATTCGCCGGAATGGAGCCTTTGTGCGTTGGGATGATTTCTATAAAGAAACGCATCCTTTGGATTCAGCCAAAATTGCTAAATTCAAGGAAGAGGTGGGGCTCTAGCCTCAGATTCTTATGTCGCACAAGTATTTGCTATCCATCTGGCTGGGTTTGGTGCTTGCCTTTTTGGGCGTGGTTGCCTGTACCCAGGATGGCGATGGAACCATACCTCTTTATCTAGATGATACTACTTATTCGGGAGAGGGCTTTTTTCGTTTTGCTGAGTTGGATTCCGGAAAATTTATTCATTTGACAAAGGATACGCTTTATCTTCATTTGGATAGCATCTGGTCTTTCTCCAACTGCGCCCTTAAACAGATTAATTTGGATACCTTGACAGAGGACTCCGTCTTTACCTTGTTCCCGACCATAATTTACGAAACGAGCCTTGAAGATTGCGCCGCTCCCTACCTCCATCCAGACACGACCATTCGGATTTTGTTAGGACGGAATATTCTTAAAAACATAAGTGTGCTCAAAGTAATTAACGATGAAGATTCCCTGATGGATTCCATTCTCATTCGTCGAGGAGACTTCTCATTAGACACTTTTGAAATTTTTGTGGATTCCCTTTTTGATTCCATTCCGAGTTTGCCCCGTCGTACAAAAGATTCTCCGTCAATTTTCAAGGTTTTAGATTCCCTGACACCTCAGGTGTTCTATTGGAGACCTATGAAGTCTACTTGCACCCATCGTGTGGATAATTGCGAGAAAACGGTTCCAGATACGATTTTCCCAGAGTATTGGAGCCTATGGGATACAGCACTTGTTCCCATTCGATTGGCTTGTGCCGATACAGACGAAGTCTATTGCATTCGCTCTCGTTGGGAGGATGATTCCACGGCTTTGGGAAATGTGGTAGAACGGCCGGATACTGTTTGGCATACTAGCACCTATTACATAGAACCGATTCCAGCATGTGGGGCGATGAATCGTTTTATACCAGGGCCTATTATTACGGGAAGATCAACGAAGATTGTACGAGAACTATATTCTCCTTGGCCCACGGAAACTTTCTGTGGTCCTTCTACAAAAGAGGAGTTGTTTGTGTATGATTTGGGTCGAAATTATATGGTTCCGGATACTGTAGACGTGGATAGTTTGTTCGAAATTTGGAAATCTGCACCGGTGGGTGCTACAAAGGCTCCTGCAAAGACTACTACGAAGTAAAGCATTGAATCGTATGGAAAATATTGAATACACCTTTGCTAGTGAAATCGCAAAAGAAGATTACGCAAATATTCTAGAAAGCCGTATTTTCAAGGAATGGCTTGCCGCGGGGAAGGAAAAGTTTAAGGTTACGAAAATCCATTTTGCTTCTGTAGATTTCTTGCGAAAGGAGCGCCGCCCGCTGTTTATCAAATTGGAGGCTACGGCAACGCTTCCCGATGGCCGCCCGGTGCATGGGATTGTCCTTGTCCGCGGTAATGCGGTGGGCGTGCTGGTGGTGCTTCGCTGCGAAGGAAAGAAGTATCTCCTTCTGGTGCGGCAGCCCCGGTTCCCCATATCCGAAACAGCATCGCTTGAAATTCCCGCAGGCATTCTAGACTGGACCGGCGATTACCGCAAGGTGGCCCTTTCAGAGTTGGAAGAAGAAGCGCAGATTGTGGCCGAGGATTCTGAACTTATTGACCTGACGGACTTTTGGTGGAAGGATGATGTGAAGGGCTTTGCTGGAAGCTGCGGCCTTCTGGATGAACGCATTCGTTTGTATGCAATTGAGCGGGATGTGACTCCAGAACAGTTGAAAGCTATGGATGGAAAGAACCAGACTTATGTGGATGAAAACGAGTGGATTCGCACGGAAGTATTGCCTTACGAAGAAGCTGCCCACAAGTTTATTGATGGAAAAAATCTGATAGCCCTGTTCCTGTACGAACGCTGGGCAAAATATAATGCAGAATGCTGAATGCAGAATGCTGAATGCAGAATTAAGAATGCAGAATGCGGAATGTAGAATGCTGAATGCAGAATTAAGAATGTAGAATGCAGAATGCGGAATGCAGAATTAATCGCAGGAAATTCCATGCATTACGTCATTGCGAGCCCTTCAGGGCGTGGCAATCTAAGAATGCAGAATTAGTCTCAGGCGCGGTACCTCGTCCGACATAATTCATCATTCAGCATTCTTAATTCATAATTAAAATATCAGGTTGTTGACGGTTAGTCCCACGAAAAATACCAGCAGGTATCCGTACCAGAGTCCCGTGAGCACATAATTCAAACCCCTCTTATAAGCCTTTGGCTCATTTGCATTCTTTGCTTTGATGCGGATGATGTTCTTGCGCAGGTACAGCACAGAGACGGCGATGCCGGCGAGACTTGCGATAATGAGGAGTAGGGTTGCCATAACGGGCCATAAGATAACTATTTTCGTTCCAAAACCCAAGGGAAAGGTCGATTTGGGGCTGAAATCCCCACAATCGGGTGAATTTTAGTTGAAAGACCGCATAAAATTTTCTCTATTTGGGCATGGTTTAGGCCGTTCGTGGATTTTTCCACTGCGATTTCAATGGGAAACGCGGTAGAATCATCCGTTAGCGAACGCCTATTTTAATACTACGAGGTTTATTTGGTAGTTCAAGAGAAGTTGAATGCCCTCATTAATGAGGCCTGCAAGGGTGCAGGAGTTTCCTTGGTGGAATGCGACATGTTCCAGGCCGGGAAGCGCAAAACCCTCCGCATTTATATCGACAAGCCGGAAGGCGTTACCATCGATGATTGCTCCAATGTGAGCCATGCGCTTTCCGATGCTCTGGATGCAGAGCCGGATTTGATTGCCGGGGCGTACACTCTCGAGGTTTCTTCTCCGGGGCTTGACCGCCCGTTGAAGTCGGTTGCTGATTTTATTCGGAACAAGGGCCGCTTTATCCGCGTGACCCGAGCTTCTGGCAAACCCGTGACAGGTAAACTCCTGGAAGCGGACGAAAACAGTTTGACGCTCACCGTGAAAGGCAATGCCGGGAATGTGACGATTCCTCGTGCAGATGTGCTGGTGGCGAAAGTGGATGTACAAATATAATAGGAAGGTCTAAAATGGCTAAAAAGAATGAACCCAAGGTCAATTTGGTTGAAGTGCTCAAGGAAGTCATGGATGCCAAGAACATGGACGACACCATCATCGAGGGTGCTTTGAAGCAGGCTCTGATTTCTGCTGCCCGCAAGTATCTGCACATCGAGAAGAAGATTGAAGTGGAAATCGACAAGGAAACGAACGAAATCCACGTCTTCCTCCGCGTGGAAGTGGTGGACGACTATCCGGACTACGATCCGGAGATGACCGCTGACGAAGTGGAAAAGTTGGACGAAGGCTACATGCTGGTTGCTGAGGCTCAGGAATTCAACGAGGAGGCTCAGCCGGGCGACTTCCTGGAAATCGAAGTTCCTACCACCACCTTTGGTCGTCAGGCCATTCAGACTGCAAAGCAACTCTTGACACAGCAGATTCGCGATGCCGAACGCCAGAAGATTACGGATACCTATCGCGACCGCGTGGGTACCATGATTAGCGGTGAAGTGCTCCGCCTGGAAGGCCGTAACGTCATCGTCTCCCTCGGTAAGCAGACCGAGGCCATGATTCCTCACAAGGAACAAATTAGCCACGAACGCTTGGTCCAGGGTCAGTCTGTGAAGGCTGTTATTGCCCGCGTGGAAGAATCTGCAAAGAATGGCGCTCAGGTGATTCTCTCCCGCGCTAGCGGCGACTTCCTCAAGGAACTCTTCCGTCAGGAAGTTCCCGAAATCTATGAAGGCTCTGTGGAAATCAAGGGTGTTGCTCGCGATCCTGGCTTCCGTGCCAAGATTGCCGTTTACTCTCGCGACGAGAAGATTGACCCCGTTGGCGCTTGCGTCGGTATGAAGGGTGCCCGTGTGCAGACCATCGTCCGCGAACTGGGCAACGAACGCATTGACATTGTGCATTGGAATCCGGACCAGGATGTGTTTATCACCCGCGCTCTCGCTCCGGCAAACATCGTGAAACTGACTGACGTTCCGGGCACCAACCGCACTGTGGTTGTCATCAATGATGAAAACCTGGCTCAGGCCATCGGTAAGAACGGCCAGAATGTGAAGCTGGCTGCTACCTTGGTGGGTCGCGATCTGGATGTGTTTGGTGAAAATGAATGGTCTGCCAAGAACGAAGAGGAAAAGGCCCAGGTGCTCAAACCTCGCGAACAGGAACTCCAGCGCTTTGCTCGTAATAGAGCCGAGTCTCTGTTCTCCGGAGCAAATGCAGATGCCGCCCAGGAGCCCGAAGCATAATTGAGAGTCTTGGAGTAGGACGTAAATTCAAGGATTAATAAACAGGCTTATTAATGAGTATGGACGAACAAATCAAACCAATGGATTGGGCCAACACCCACGGTCTCAAGGTAGACGTGGTGATGAAACTGCTTCGTGACGCAGGTGTTACGGTGCGCACCCACATGTCAAAGTTGGATGCCAGTGACTATGCGAAAATCGAAGATGCCGCTGCTGCCGAAAAGCAGAAGCAGGATTCCAGGTCCAAGAATCTGAAGAAGACTGCAACGTCTGATTCCCAGAGCGCAGGTTCCGAAAAGAAGAAGTCCGCCAGTGAGACGGCTAACAAGTTGGGTATTAAGGTCAGCCTGAAGAAGGCTCCCGCAAAGAAGGAAGGCGAAGCTAAGTCCAAGGCTGCTACAAAGCCCGCTGCTAAGCCCGCGGCCCCGAAGCCTGCGGCTGAAGTGAAAAAGGACATCGTGGCGCCTAAGGCGGAAACGCCCGCGGCAACTGCGCCCGCTACTGCCGCGTCCGCACCTGCAACTGCTGCGGCTCCTGCTGCTCCCGCTCCGAAACCAGCGGCACCGGCTGCAAAGCCCGCTACGGATCCGAAGCCCATTGTGAAGCCTGTTGCGGAAAAGCCGAGCGCTCCTGCAGAAAAGCCTGTTGCAGCCGCTCCGGCAAAGCCCGCCGCTCCCACCATGATGTCGTCCTCTACGGAGTTGAAGCAGCCGGCTATGAAGGCTCAAGTCTTCAAGCCCGATGCCGCAATTCTCGCCCGTATTGCCAAGTCTCAACAGCAACAGCAGGGTGGTCGCCCGGGTATGGGGAATCGCCGTCCTGGTGGCCCTGGCCGTGGTCCGAGCAATGCTCAGGGTTATACGGGAACCTTTGGCCCCCGCAACGGTGGCTCTGGGGACAACCGCGGAAATCATCGTCCGGGTCAAGGTGGCCCTGGCGGAAATCGCGGTGGCTATTCCGGTAATCGCAACGGTGGATTCTCCAGTGGTTCCATGCAAGAAGCCTTCAATGCCAGTCAAGGCGGCATGGGCTTTAATCAAGGTGGTAAGGGCGGTCAGAATGCCAAGGGCCAGAACGGCCGTCATGGCAACGACAAGAACCGTCACAGCAACACCAGTAACCGCGACCGTATGGAGCAGCAGCGTGAACAACAGCAGGAAATGGTTCGTCAGAATGTTTCCCGCGTCATGGCTGACCTCTCCAAGAAACCGGTGAAGAAAGTTTATCATAAGGACCACTCCGACAACGGTAACGGTGAAGACAAGAAGATTCTCAAGACTTCCGACTTCATTACTGTTGGCGAACTCGCTGGCCTTATGGATACCATGCCTGCACGCGTTATCGCAAAGTGCATGGAAATGGGCATGATGGTGACCATCAATGCTCGCCTGGATTTCGAAACCATCCAGATTCTGGCCGATGAATTCGGTTATGAAGCTCAGTTGATGGAAGAATACGAAGAGCAGGTTTTGGGCGTAGCTGAGGAAAGCACAGAAAACCTTCAGCCTCGTCATCCGGTGGTGACCGTGATGGGCCATGTGGACCATGGTAAGACTTCACTCCTCGACTGGATTCGCAAAACCCATGTGGTGTCCGGTGAATCGGGTGGTATTACCCAGCACATCGGTGCTTACGAAGTCACGACCAAGCAGGGCAAGGTGACCTTCCTGGATACTCCGGGTCACGAGGCCTT
Organism: Fibrobacter sp.; assembly: GCA_024398835.1. Taxonomy (GTDB): domain Bacteria; phylum Fibrobacterota; class Fibrobacteria; order Fibrobacterales; family Fibrobacteraceae; genus Fibrobacter. Next base: position 30,790 of record JAKSIK010000014.1, on the reverse strand, counting down.
CTCTGCAATGCGTGCTCGCGGTTCTCAGGTTACAGACGTTATCGTTCTGGTGGTGGCTGCCGACTCCATGGTGATGCCTCAGACGGTGGAATCCATCGACCTCGCCAAGCGCGAAAACGTGCCCATGGTGGTTGCCATTACGAAGATTGACTTGCCGACAGCCAACCCCGACAAGATTCGCGCCCAGCTTGCTGAACGCGGTGTGGAAGTGGAACAGTGGGGTGGTCAGACCAGTTGCGTGGAAGTTTCTGCTCGCACAGGTCAGGGTATGGATGAACTCCTTGAAATTTTGGCTTTGGAAGCTGAAGTGCTGGAACTCAAGGCCAATCCCGACGCTCGCGCTCGCGGTGCCGTGGTGGAATCCAAGCTCGACGTGGGTAAGGGCTCCATGGCAACGATTCTCGTGCAGAATGGTACTCTCCACGTAGGTGACCCGTTTGTTTGCGGTATCTACGCTGGTCGTGTTCGTGCCATGTTCAATGAACGTGGTGAACAGATTAAGGTGGCTCCTCCTTCTGCTCCTTGCCAGGTGCTTGGCTTTGATGGTACGCCTCAGGCCGGTGACGACTTGGTTGTGGTGGAAGATGAAAAGTCCGCACGTGAAATTGCAAGTAAGCGCCGTATGGCCGCCCGTGAACGCGACCTCCGCGCTCGTAAGACTGTTTCCTTGGAAAATGCGTTCAACGAAGGCAAGGAAGGCAAACTCTCCGAACTCAACCTCATCGTCAAGGCAGACGTGGGTGGTTCCGCAGAAGCTTTGGCCGCCTCCCTTGAAAAACTCAGCAACAAGGAAGTCAAGGTCAACATCATCCGCAAGGGCGTGGGTGCCATTACGGATTCCGATATCCTGTTTGCGACAACGGCTCAGGCCATTATCGTCTCCTTCCACTTGATGCCCTCTCTCTCTGTCCGTGAAATGGCTGAGAAGGAAGGTATTGAAATCCGCAACTACCGCGTGATTTACGACTGCATCGAAGACATCAAGAATGTTGTGGAAGGCCTTCTCAAGCCTATCATGCGTGAGGAACTCACCGGTGAAGCTGAAATCCGCCAGGTGTTCAAGGTGCCGAAGGTTGGCCTCATCGCCGGCTGTATGGTTACCGACGGCGAAGTGGACCGCACGAGCCATGTGCGCGTATACCGCAATGGCGTGGAACTTGGCTCTACCGAGGTTCAGTCTCTGAAGCGCATGAAGGACGACGTGAAGAGCGTTGCCCGCGGCTTCGAGTGCGGTATCGGCCTCAAGGGTTACGACGATATCAAGGAAGGCGACAGCCTCATCTTCTTCAAGGAAGTGAAGGTTGCCCGTACCTTGGAAGACGTGGCTCGCGAAGAAGCTGAAGAAAAGAAGAAAAAGGCTGAGGAGAAGTAATGAGTCGTCGCACGGACAGACTGGGTGAACAGTTCAGGGAAGAAATTTCCAAGCTCATTCAGAAGGGTTTGAAGGACCCCCGTGTGAGCACGCTTTCCAGCATTACCCGCGTGGACATCACCGATGACCTGAGCTATGCAAAGGTCATGGTGTCCGTCATGGGTAGCGATAAGGAGAAGCGGGACTCTCTCATTGGCCTCAACAATTCCGCAGGCTTTATCCGCGGTGTGCTGGGCAAGGCTCTCAAGATTCGCAAGATTCCGGAGATGAACTTTGTACTGGATGAAAATCTGGAACATGCCATGCACATCGAGGACATCCTTGCAGAGTTGAAGCAGAAAGGGGAATTGTAATTGGCGGTCTCGGGTTTTGTTCTGTTGGATAAAGCCCCGGGAGAAACCTCTTTCAAGGCCCTGTTTCCTCTAAAGAAAGTTTTTTCCACCAAGCGGGTGGGGCATGCGGGCACGCTGGATTTGCGGGCCTCGGGTCTCATTATTGCTGCGACTGGCCGTGCAACGCGGCTTTTGCCTTATGTGGAAGCGAAGGACAAATGCTACACGTTCCGCTTGCATCTGGGGTATGAAACGGATACCTTGGAGTGGGATGGGGATGTGGTGGCTACCGATGGCGTGGCCGGCTCTGGCGGCGCTCAAAAAGAACGTCATTGCGAGGAGTGCGAAGCACGATGCGGCAATCTTGCAGAAATCCGCGTGGCCCTAGAATCTATCCTCCCGAAATTTATCGGCAATATCAATCAAGTTCCTCCAAAATATTGCGCCGTAAAGGTGGATGGACACCGTGCCAGCGACTGGGCGGAACGTGGTAAAGAAGTGGAGCTTACGGCTCGTCCCATTCATATTGCCAGCCTGAAAATTGTTGGCGAAGGTGGAGCGACGGAGGGCTGCACGGGGGAGGCTTTTGCCACCTTTGATTTGGAATGTGAATGCAGTAAGGGCACCTACATCCGTGCGCTAGGCCGTGATATTGCCCACGCTTTGGGGACTTTCGGTTGTGTTTCCAAAATTCGCCGTCATCGCATTGGTCACGTCACTTTGGAACGCTCCGTAACTGCTGCCGCCCTCACTACCGCAAATTTGGTGCCGGTCAACGAAGTCCTGGAATTTCCGGTAGTGCAGCTGAATGACGAGCAGATGGCTGCCATTCGCAACGGGAATTGGATTCCCTGGCGCACGCCAATAGAGGGGCTGGGCGATGAACCGCTGATTTTCGCAGCTAATAAAGAAGGGGAAGTTTTAAGTTTTTGTCGCTATGAGCCTGGTCGCATCTGGCCCAAGGTGTTTTTGGCGGAGGATCAGGAATGACGGCTATGGTAAAACGCGCAGTGACCATGGGCAATTTTGATGGCTGTCATTTGGGCCATCAGGCCCTTTTCCGCACCATGAAGGCTGTGGCGGAAGTGAACGGCCTCGTTCCTACGGTCATCAGCTTCGAACCTCATTCCAACTACGTTCTCCGCGGGCCAGGAGATCCGCTTCTCCTCACGACCACCGCCGAGAAAAAAGAGTTTATTGAAAGCCTTGGCCTCGAATTTCTGGTGATGCCCTTTACGCCTGAGGTGGCGAAGCTTCCCTTCGATGTCTTTGTCCGTCAGGAGTTGATTGAAAAGCGGAATGTGTGCTCCATGTTTTTTGGGCATGACCACTGCTTTGGCGCCGGCGGCAAGGGCAATTACGAAACAATTACTGCGGCGTTTCCGGAACTCAGCACACAGATGCTTTCCATCGTGCTTCACAAGGGGGAGCGAGTCAGTTCCTCTGCGGTGCGCAATGCCCTCTTGAATGGCGACGTTGCCCGCGCACAGACGTATCTCGGCCGCCCCTATCGTTTGTCTGGAAAAGTGGTGGTGGGGAAGCGCATGGGCCATACCTTCGGGTTTCCGACGGCCAATTTGCAGGTGGAAGAATTCAAGTTTTTGCCGCGGATGGGTGTGTATGTGGCTAGTGCCCGCTTGCCCGACGGCAAAGGCGGAGAACGCATTTTCCGCTCCATCGTGAATATCGGAACTCAGCCTTCTACTGGTGGAAATCATCAGTTGGCCATTGAGGCCTACTTGCTGGATTTTGACGAGGACATTTACGGCTCGCCGCTGGCTTTGGACTTGTTCGCCTTTTTACGCAGTGAGCAGAAATTCCCTTCTATCGAAGATTTGGTGCGCCAGATTGGCATGGATGTGGACGCCGCCCGCAATTACAACGGGAACCTGCTGGACCACTGGGAATAACTACTTCTCGTACCCAATGGCATGATTCAGCATGGGAATCTGCTTGTCGTTCAATTTCAATAACTTCTGAAGTCCTGATTTATCCATGGAGGCACGGACGCGGGTGTCGATGCCTGCCCCTGCGCAGTAGAGGCTGATGTTCTCGGATACGATTCCGGCATCAAGCGCTCCGGTTACCTTCTGGTCTTCCGCAGAACCGTAAGTGAATTTGGAAACATCGCTCACCAAAAGGATAATCACGGGCGTCTTCATCCGCTCGGTGAACAAGTCGCGGTGATCTCCTTTTACCACCAGGTTCAGCGCGTGAGCCTTGTGGTCATAGTGGTAGACATTTTGCTTGTCAAAAACGTAGAGCTCCACATCCTGTTTGTTCAGGGCGGATGGTGCCGTGCGGTCGCCAGTTTCCGGACGGTTGATGCCGTTCGCGGCCCAGAGAATGTTGCCCACTTCTTTCATGGAGACCACTTTCTCCGTAAAACCTTGGGCAGATTTGCGGACGTTGAAAGCTTGCATTACGTCTTTATCCAGTTTTGCGGGGGGAGCGTCGAACTTGATGGTGTCGGCGGCAAAGGCGAGTAATGGAAAAATGAGGGTGGCAATGGCCAAAATTTTGAAATTCATGAGAACCTCCACAATGAATATAGTTTTTTCAAGTTATACTAGCAAAAAATCGGAAATAGCTCTGCTAGGCTAAACTGATGTCCCGTCCGCAAGTCATTCTGGGGAATTTTCTACATTTTCTTACGAAATTCATACAAAAGGGATTGTGTCATGAAAAAGTTCCTTCTCGCTACAGTTTTTTCCGCGACATTCGCACTTCTCGCTGCCTGTGGCGACGACGTTACCGAGGTGACGGAAATCCATCAAGACGGCATGGCAGTGCTTGATGCCGGCCTAGAACTCTCGAAGCAAAAATGCGACACGACGAATGTGGGTGACATGCTCTTCGTGACAGATTCCAGCGAAGTATTTGTCTGCGAGGGAAAAAACTGGCTGACGCTCAAGGGCGCTGACGGTATCGGTAAAGACGGCTCAAGTTGCACGGCAAAGCCGGTGAAGGACTCCGCAGGCCTCGAAGGGCTTGAGGTGACCTGCGGCGAAACAGTTGTCGGTACGATTTGGAATGGAGAAAAGGGTGAACCGGGTGCGGATGGTGAAGATGGTAATGACGGTGGTGACGGAAAAAACTGTGAAGTCTCAAGAGAAGGAAATGTGCTGACCATTACCTGCGTCAATTCTGTGGTAACTATTGATTTGGATGAACTTATTCAAGCCTCCAGCAGCAGTGCTGAGATTGGTTCATCTTCTGCTGAAGGGAGTAGTTCCAGTGAAGAGGAAAGTTCTTCTTCCAACGTCATTGCGAGCAGTTCATCTGCGGAAGAATCCAGTAGCAGCGAAGAAGTTTCTTCCAGTAGTGAAGAGGAAAGTTCTTCTTCCAGCGTCATTGCGAGCAGCTCGTCTGCGAAGCAATCTAGTAGCAGTTTCGAGGTTTCCTCCAGCAGTGAAGAGGAAAGTAGCTCCAGCGAGGAAGAGAGCAGTTCTTCGGTTGTATTCCCTGAAGGGGTGATGTCGGCGGGGTACTATGAGAATCACTGCCCTGCGGGCCATACTTGCAAGGATGCCGCCCCGTCCACATATCTGAAGAGCGGCATCACCTATGGCGAAATCCTGGACACCCGCGACGACCAGGTGTACAAGGTGGTGACCATCGGCACCCAGACTTGGATGGCACAGAACCTGAACTATGACCCAGGTAATGTGTCAAGTATGGGCGAATATGCCTGGAGCGGCTGCTATGATGACGCGGCTTCTAACTGCTCCAAGTACGGCCGCCTGTACACCTGGGCGGCAGCTATTGACTCCGTTGCCTTGGCAAACGATGCTGACGACCTCCAGACTTGTGGTTATGGTGAGACCTGTACTCTGCCGACCGTTGTGCAGGGTATTTGCCCTGAAGGCTGGCACCTGCCGACATACGCAGAATGGGACACCTTGATCACGAACGTTGGAGGAGAAAATGTTGCTGGTAGAATGTTGAAGTCGGAGGAAGGATGGAACTATTACCCCGAGTCAACCAAGGGTATCGACTACTACGGCTTATCCGCTCTCCCTGCAGGCAGCAGAAGCTTCGATGGCTTTTTCTTCAATGCCGGCTACGGCGCCGACTTCTGGTCGTCTAGCGAGGACGGTAGCGACGTCGCCTACACCATGTATTTGTACTACCACTACGAGAATGTTGACCTGTACTACGGCCGTAAGAACCACGCGAACTCTGTTCGTTGCCTCAAGGACTAGCCCCATAGCGTTCTAGTCTACTGTGCAGATTGGCTTGACAGAACTCTACAAATGTTTATACATTTGTGCAGTCTATGACGAAGTCTCTCATCATCCGCGATGCACACGAGCACAACCTGAACCATGTGGATTTGACCATTCCCCGTGATTCTCTGGTGGTGGTGACGGGTGTGTCTGGGTCTGGCAAATCTAGCCTTGCCTTCGATACGGTTTTTCAGGAAGGTCAGCGTCGATTTGTGGAGTCTCTTTCCGCTTATGCACGCCAGTTCATCGGCCGCATGAAGCGCCCTGATGTGGAGAGCGTCCGCGGTATTTCTCCAACCATCTCCATTGACCAGAAGACGGTGAACCGGAACCCGCGCAGTACGGTGGGGACGGTGGTGGAGATTCTAGACCATTACCGTTTGCTTTTTGCCCGCTTGGGTGTGCCGCACTGCCCCAATTGTGGCCGAATTATCAAGGCCCAGTCTGTAGACCAGATTGTAGATAACCTTTACGCTAGCGAAGAGAACAAGCCTATCATCATTATGGCGCCCATCGTGCAGGAGCGCAAGGGCGAATACCGCAAGGAACTTGCGGAACTGAAGGAGAATGGCTTCGCTCGCGCCCGCGTGGACGGGACGATTTATCGCATTGAAGAAGTCCCTCAGCTGGTCCGCTACGAAAAGCATACCATCGAGGCGGTGATTGACCGTACCAGTCTGGAGCGGCGGAACATGTCCCGCGTTCGGGAGGCCATCGAAGGTGCCTTGAAGCTCACGGAAGGGAAGTTGGTTTCCTTCATTTTGGGCGAGAACGATTATCGTTTGCAAGGCACGCTGTTAGCTTGTCCTAAATGCGGCATTTCCATTCCGGAACTGGAGCCCCGCTTTTTCAGTTTTAACGACCCCAAGGGCCGCTGCCCTGCCTGTAAGGGTCTTGGCGAGAATTGTGTTTTTGATGAAAACCTGGTGGTCCCAGATAAGAGTCTTTCCTTGAAGCAGGGCGCACTTGCCTGCCAGAAGAAGGATACGGGTGATGTGCTGTTCAGTGATTTTGGTTGGCGTAATTTGTGCACTATCGCGAATGAAATGCATTTCACTCTGGATACGCCTTGGTACAAACTAAAACCTGCTCAGCAGCACGCCATTTTGTATGGCACTCCCAGCGGTTCCGAGAAGGGCGCCATCACGGTGATGCAGGAGCTGTGGGATATGTGGCACATCTACCACTTCCGCAGATTCATGCAGATTGGGGATTGCCCGGAGTGCAAGGGAACCCGCATCAATCGCATTGCGGCTGCCGTAGAATTTCATGGTCACAACATTTGCGAAGTGACGGACTGGTCCATTGAAAAATCGGTGGATTTTTTCAACAAACTGCAGTTGAGTGATAGGGAACAGCGGATTGGTCGGGAAATTTTCCGTGAGATTCGCGGCCGTCTGGGATTTTTGCAGGCGGTGGGCCTCGGCTACTTGAATATCAGCCGCAAGGCGGCCACGCTCAGTGGCGGCGAGGCACAACGCATTCGCTTGGCAAGTGCCGTAGGTGCGGGCCTTCAGGGCGTGTTGTATGTGATGGATGAACCCAGCATCGGTCTTCATCCTCGTGATAATGATAAACTCCTGGAAATGCTGGAGAAGTTGCGCGCTCAGGGCAACAGCCTCATCATTGTGGAGCATGACGAAGACACTATGCGCCATGCGGATTACGTGGTGGATGTGGGGCCGGGCGCTGGTGTGGAAGGCGGTCGCGTTATTGCCGCGGGCCCTGTGGAGGAATTGGAGAAGAACAAATCTTCATTGACGGGCGCCTACCTTAGCGGTCGAAAGTCCATCGAAATTCCCAGGGAGCGCAAAAAGATTGGAAAGGATTCCCACTGGCTGAAAATTTTTGGCGCTGCGGAAAACAACCTGAAAAACATTGATGTGGCGATTCCGCTGGATGGAGCGTTTACGGTTGTGACGGGAGTTTCGGGTTCCGGAAAAAGTACGCTAGTGAATCAGATTCTGCGCCGCGAATTGGCCCGCTATTTCTTCAATGCAGAAGAAGTCCCGGGGAAGTTTGACCATCTGGAAGGCCTGGAAAATCTGGACAAGGTCATCGAAATCGACCAGACGCCTATTGGTCGCACGCCGAGGAGCAATCCTGCAACCTACACGAAGATTTGGGATGATATCCGCGATTTGTTTGCGAGCCTCCCCGAAAGCAAAGTTCGCGGTTATACCAAGAGCCGCTACAGTTTCAATGTGAAGGGTGGCCGCTGTGACGCTTGCGAAGGGGCGGGTGTGAAGATTGTGGATATGCACATCTTGCCCAGCGTTCAGGTGACCTGCGAAGTTTGCGATGGCAAGCGGTTCAATGACGCTACTTGTGAAGTTTATTATAACGGAAAGAACATTCATGATGTTCTGGAAATGAGCATTGACGAAGCCTGCGAATTCTTCAAGAACATCCCGAAGATTGCGGGGCCACTTTCTCTCTTGAAAGAGGTGGGGCTTGGATACTTGCGTCTTGGTCAGCCGTCCACCACGCTGTCGGGTGGCGAAGCACAGCGTGTCAAGATTGCGGCGGAACTTCGCCGCCCGGGTACAGGTAAAACCTTATACCTGCTGGACGAACCTACCACGGGTCTCCACTTTGAAGATATCCGCAAATTGCTGGAGTGCCTGAACCGCCTGCGTAGCCTAGGCAACAGCGTGGTGGTCATCGAGCACAACCTGGATGTCATCAAGTGTGCGGACTGGATTATCGATTTAGGGCCCGATGCTGGCGAGAAGGGCGGGCAGATTATAGCTTGCGGTGCACCGGAAGTTATCGCCAAATGCAAAAAGAGCGAAACGGGCCGCTATCTCGCACCGATTCTTGCGAAGAAACACGGTGAGAATAAACATTTTGACCGCAGTTTGGAGCCGGGCAAGGATTATTCTCTGGATATTGAAGTCCATGGGGCCCGAAAGCACAATCTCAAAAACATTGATGTCACTATCCCGCGTCACAAACTAACGGTAATTACAGGCGTTTCCGGTTCCGGAAAATCCAGCCTTGCTTTCCATACCCTCTTCAGTGAGGGCCAGCGCCGCTTTGTGGAAACCCTCAGCACCTACGCTCGGCGTTTCCTCGGACGTCCGGACCGCGGGAGCATCGACTCTATCTCCGGCCTCGCTCCGGCCATTGCCATCGATCAGGGCAGTGCCAGTAAGAGTCCTCGCAGTACCGTCGCCACTCTTACAGAAATCTACGACTACTTCCGCATCCTCTGGGCTCGCGTAGGTACCGCACACTGCCTCCATTGCGGAAAGCCTGTCAATAGCTATGCTGTGGGCGAACTCATGCAGTACGCCTTTGACACTTCTGCAAAAAAGATGCTCACCATTCTCGCTCCCTTCGAAATAAAGAATGTCGTGACGCTTTCAAAAATCCTGACGGAGAAGGGCTACCGTAAAGCCTATTTCGGGGCCAAACCGGTGGAACTTCCGCTACCGAAAATTCCCACGCGGGAAAAACAAGTGCTTGCCATCGTGGACCAGGTCATCGTGAAGGAAGAAAATCGCGCCCGCCTGGTGGAAGCCTTTGAACGCGCCTATCGGGACGGTAACGGCATTCTCCATATCCAGCAGGAAAGCGGGGAACGTCTGGCTTGTTCTCAAAAGCCGGGTTGTGCCAAGTGCGGCTGGTACATGGACAGCGTTCTCAATCCAAAACTGTTCAGTTTCAATACCCATTGGGGCGCCTGCGAAACCTGTCTCGGGCTTGGCCACTTCAAAGACGGCACGGAATGCCCCGACTGTCATGGGGAGCGCTTGAAGCCGGAATATCTGGCGGTCCGCATCAATGGCAAGAACATCATGGACGTGAACCACATGAGTATCGACGAGGCTCGGGATTGGTTTGCGCATCTGGACTTTGCGGGCGAAAAGAATGGGGAAGGCAAGGCGAAAGTTGCCGCTCCTCTTCTCAAAGAAATCATCGGGCGTTTGGATTTTCTCAGCAGTGTGGGCCTCGGTTATATCGGGCTCGATCGCGCGGGCGATACCTTGAGCGGTGGGGAAGCCCAGCGCATTCGTCTGGCTTCCCAAATCGGGAGTGGTCTGGAAGGCGTCCTCTATGTTCTGGATGAACCCACTGTGGGCCTTCATGAAAGTGATACCGCCAAGCTTCTGGATTCTCTCTACCGCCTGCGTGACTTGGGCAATACTCTCGTGGTGGTGGAACACGACATGAATATGATGCGTGCCGCAGACCACATCATTGATATGGGGCCTGCCGCTGGCGAATTTGGCGGCGAGGTTGTTGCGGAGGGCTCTCCCAAGGAACTTTCCAAACCTTATGCAATGCAGCGTTTCCCGGATAGCGTTACCGTCAAGTATCTGACCCAGTCCATTCCCATGGCAAACGAGATTGCTGCAATCCCTATTCGCGAAGATGGCCCCAATGCAACGGAATTTTACGAATTCAAAAATCTGAATAAGAACAACTTAAAGAATTTGTCTGTAAAATTCCCCAAGGGTGCCATCAGCGTAGTCTGTGGCGTTTCGGGTTCCGGCAAGAGTTCCTTGGTGATGGATGAAATCTTCCCGGCGCTTACCCGAAAGTTCCAGGCCCGCGGTCGCAAAAAGCAGTCAGGCCAGGTGCAATTGGTGGACCAGAGTCCTATTTCGGGCACTCCTCGCAGTACGCCTGCAAGTTATACTGGCGTCTTTGACGACATCCGCAAACTCTTCAGCAAATTGGAACAGTCCAAGGTCAAGGGCTTTGACTACGGGCGGTTCAGTTACAATCTGGCCCGAGGCCGCTGCCCCGTTTGCGAAGGTCGTGGAGCCATCTCTGTGGAGATGCACTTCCTCAGCGATGTGTGGGAAGTCTGTGACGCCTGCGGTGGCAGCCGCTATAATCAGGAAACCCTTACCGTCAAATTCAAGGGGAAGAACATCGCTGAGGTGCTGGATATGCGCATCTCCGAAGCTTGCGAGTTCTTCAAGGATCAACCGAAGATTCTTCCCAAGCTGGAAATCCTGCGGGACGTAGGCCTTTCCTATGTGAAGCTCGGCCAGTCTGTCACTACTATGAGCGGTGGCGAAAATCAGCGCCTCAAACTGGCTGCGGAACTGGCGAAACGCCCCAATAAGGATAAAGCGTTCAACAATGTGTTCCTGCTGGATGAACCTACTACGGGTCTTCATTTGAAGGACATTCAAACCCTTTGGAACCTTCTTCGCCGTCTTTCCGCCCGTGGCGATACCGTCATTGTCATCGAACACCATCCGGATATCATACGCCTTGCCGATTGGAAGGTTGAACTTGGCCCTGTGGGGGGCGCAAAGGGTGGATATTTGCTGAACATGGGCCCCAATGGCCAACTCTAAAAATTAAAACTCAAGAATTATATATCTTTTATAAGTCCCCTGACAGGAGGTCTTATGTCCTTTTTACGATTGTTGCCGCTACTGATTCTGTTGCCGATTTTGGCAATGGCTGATGCCGATCGCAATTTCAAGGTGAACCCCGACCAGTTCAAGGTGGGTGAGACTGTGGCTCCTGTTCCAGGAATGGCTCTGGCTACAGATGGAATTACTCTTGTCGCTCAAAAACCTTTTCTCCCTTTGCAGCCTGGAAAAATCTATTTGCGCCATAAACTTGGCCCCAAGGAATTCCAATGGGTAGGCGGAATCATCAATACCACAAATTTTCAGAAGCTTCATGCCTTCAATTTGGAAAAGAACCACCTGAAAGTTTTAGAAGTGATAAACCTCCGCTTTTATGCCACGCAAAATGCTCGTGCCTTCCAGGATGAAACGGATATTTATTTTGACAAGGACTACATCTATTCTTCTCGCGTTCCCAAACTATTCTTTATGAAAAATGGCCGCTGGCAGGTATTGAATGAGGACCCGCTTCCTGGCGTAATCAAGTTTGATATGAAGCAGAAAAATGCTGCAGCTACCATTTTGAATGAAAAGGTGGATAATGATATCCGTCTCCCATTTGTTGCGGCGCCGGGTACATATGTCTTTAGTTTTGTCGCGCCGGATTATCTACCGTATGTAGATATTGATGTGTTGAATATGGGCAAGGTGCTTGTTGTTTCTCCTGCGCTTCTTCCTATGGAGAAATCTTCCGCAAAGCAGATGAATTTGAAGGTGACGAAGGAATCCGTAGTCAATGCGAAAACTCTAGAAGAAACGGAAGCCCTCCACGATGCGTACATATTGGAACTACAGAGCGCTGTTGATGTGGTCGACACAATGGAATTTAATGGCCTATATCCTCAGCCTAAAGATGCCGCGTTATTGGGTATAGAGCCAGAAGATGAAACATATGCCTTCTATCGCGATCAATATGAATCTAAACGTCAAAATGCATTGGCTATTTGGCGTGAATCCAAGATGGGTGGTGTGCAGGAAATTGATTCCGTTTTGAAGGCAAAATTGGATAGTCTGCAGAAGCTCCCTTTCCGTGGAATGCTTATGCCCACATCTGTAACGGCTGAGTTTGATACTTTGGCGCCGGTCCCGGATTCGACACAAACCGAGAGCCCTGCGGTGGCATCCTCCAATTTCCTGCCGGCGTCCTCGCTCCCGGCTACAGCGGATTCCTCGTTAAATGCGGATTCTGCCCAATTGCCTCCAGCACCCATCACCAAGGTAAAATCTTTGAGCTTGTACTTTGGAATGGCCGGTGCACGTTACGATGTGACGTGGAATGGAACGGTTCCTGAAGTTTCCATGGATACTCTTTATGAATTGCTTTCCCAAAATAGTTCCAGTGTGAAGGTCTATTTCACTTTGCAGAACAACAAACCGGTATGGGTCTATACGGATAATGTGATTCCGCGTCGCTATCATTACCGCTACACAAAATTAGAAGTGGAGGTGAATGGGAAACTTTATGTGGCAACGGGCGCCTTTGTCTTGCCGGAACACATCTTTAAGCAGGAGGAAGTTCAGGAGTGGCTGAATCCAAAGCCAGTGGAAAGTTCTTCGTCTGTAGAAGTGCTGTCTTCCTCTTCTGAGGTTGTTGCTCCTGTTTCCTCTTCCTCTGAAGAGGTGAAGGCTCCGGAACCTGTAATGAAGCTTGTGAACGACAAGATGCGTGGCCAGCTGGCTTTGATTGATTCCGGAAGTTTCCGCTATTATGGAAATGTCGTCACCATGTCTCCCTTTGCCATCATGACGAAGGAAATGACTCAGGATCTGTTTATCCAACTGATGGCCTCCATTGAAGACACTACAAAACGTATCAATGACCGCTCCTCATTCAAGGATGCCCAAAAGCCAGTGCACAACATCAGTTGGAACGATGCCCGCGAGGTGTGCAAAATGCTGGATGGAGATTTGCCTACCGAAGCCCAGTGGGAATTTGCCGCTCGTGCTGGTAGCAATGAAGGCTTCCTCTGGACTAGTGATTCCGCAACAGCCGGAGATTACGCCATCTATCGCGACAACTCTTATAAGGCAAAAAAGACCGATGCCGCATACGGCCCTCAAAAGGTGGGTTCCAAAAAGCCTAACGCCTGGGGCTTGTACGATGTTTCCGGCAATGTGGCAGAATGGACTCGCGACCGCTATTTCATGTTCTCCTTCTATATAGGGAAGTCAAATCCCACGGGAGCTTTGTTTGGTTCCAGCAAAGTCTACAAGGGCGGTTCTTGGAAGGATAAAGAGAAGCTGCTGAACCTCTCTACTCGAGATGACGAAGATCCTCGCTATTGGTCTGATGGCATCGGCTTCCGTTGCGTATTCCCTCGGAACAAGTTTGAGTCTACTGGGAAAAAAACTCAAGGTAAATAATGTCAGAAAATGTTAATGCGCAGAACGCTTCAAAAGAATTAATTGCAGATCGTCGTTTCAAATTTTTCAGAAGATTTATTTCAGTCCCGTATCTCTTGGCTTTGCTTGGCCTCTTGATGCCTTTGATGAATGTGTCTTGCGCAGAGGAAACCATCGTCGCAGAACCTTCCTTCTACCAGCTGGCCACAGGTGTCGACCTGAGTCAGGAACTGAAGGAACCCGCTAAAGGCATGCTTCAAAAAATGGAAACTGGGAATCCCAAGGCGTTGGACAAGTTTCGCACTGTCATGCCGGAATTTCCGAAGATGAACCCGGTTCCTCACCTCTATGGAATTGTGGGCGCCATCGTTCTTGCTGCTATTTTTGTGTGGCTCGGCTTTCTTGGTGTGTTTGCTAATCTGGCGTCCCTCACTATGGGAATGTTGTCCATGTTCTCGCTGTGGGCGTTTTTAGGTCAGATGGGGCAGCTCTGCTCGTCCCTGGGGCTCCCCATGATGCAGGTGGGGCCAGGCACGGGGCTCTATTGCGCCAGTTTCCTCATTTTGGTGGGAACCGCTATGAATCTGGCGGCAATCATCCGCCCCATCTTGGTGGAATGGAAGGCAAAAAAATCTACGAAGTAGTTTTTTTAATTATGAAGTATGAATTACGAGATAATCTCGGGCGAAGTTATTTCCAGAGATAATTGTGAATTTTGAATTGTGAATTGATTTAGAAACGTCATCGCGAGCCCTTTAGGGCGTGGCGATCCATGAATTACGAATTATGAATTATGAGATAATCTCGGGCGAAGTTATTTCCAGAGATAATTGTGAATTTTGAATTGTAAATTGATAACTAAGGCGAGAGAAACGACCAAGCTTGCTTGGGCACTTCCGAGCCAGTTATCAACAATGACGAAGTCATTAATTTTGAATTATAAATTGACTTCTACACGTTGAACAAGTAGTACATGATGTCGCCATCCTGCACCAAGTAGTCCTTGCCCTCGGTGCGGACAAGGCCTGCTTCCTTAGCAGCGTTCCAGCTGCCGTGCTTGCGGAAGTCCTCGAAGCTGAGGGTTTCTGCACGAATGAAGCCACGCTCAAAGTCCGTATGAATCACACCTGCGCATTGGGGTGCTTTGTAGCCTGCATGGAATGTCCAGGCGCGGCATTCTTTTTCGCCGGCGGTGAAGAAGGTGCGGAGCCCGAGGATTTCATAGCCCTTGCGGACCACTGCATCCAAACCGGATTCCTTCATGCCCAGTTCCTTCAAGAATTCTACCTTGTCCGCAGGCTCCATGGCGGAGAGTTCTTCTTCAATCTTTCCGCTGATGACGATGACGGCATGACCGTTCTTCTCGGCGTAAGCCTTCAACTGGTCCACATAGGCGTTGCCTGTGAGAATGTCGTCTTCCTTCACATTGGCGCAGTAGAACAAGGGTTTTGCGGTGAGTAGTCCCAAATCCTTGAGAATGGCTTCCATTTCGTCGCTATCATGCATCACGGTGCGGGCGGGTTTGCCTTCGCCCAAAGTGCTCTTGAGAAGTTCGCAGGCGGCAAGGCGTGCCTTGGCTTCGGCGCTACCGACGCGGGCCATCTTGGTTTCGGTGGCGAGGCGTTTTTCTACGGTATCCAAGTCCTTCAGCATCAGTTCCATCTCGATGACTTCTGCATCGCGGACCGGGTCCACAGAACCGCTCACGTGGACGATGTTCTCGTCATCGAAGCAGCGAATCACTTCCATGATGGCTTCGCATTCGCGGATGTGGGTGAGGAACTGGTTCCCGAGGCCTTCGCCCTTGCTGGCGCCCTTCACGAGGCCTGCAATATCCACAAATTCCGTAACGGCAGGAACGATGGATTTTGGGTTGTAGACTTTCACAAGTTCGTCCAGACGGCTATCGGGGACGCTCACCATGCCCACATTGGGCTCGATGGTGCAGAAGGGGTAGTTGGCGGCTTCGGCGCCGGCGTTAGTGATTGCGTTGAAGATTGTGCTTTTCCCTACATTGGGGAGCCCGACAATACCACATTTGAAACCCATGATAGTCTCCGATTTTTACGCTAGAAGAGCGTCTTTCATTTTCGGTTCCAAAGTTAGTTAAAAACAGCGCATTCATTCCATTTTTTTATAATTGGAATGTGGTTCAGTCCAAAAATCCAGTAATAATCGTTGTGTGCGTTGCAATTCTTCTCATTGCGGCGGTGAGAATCATTCGCTCTTATGGAGATTTCTCTAAAACTCGTGCTGAATTTGAAGCTCACGAGCAGATGATTGCGGAGACTAACGAATGCCTTTCGGCAGGGGAGTGGGCTTGTGCGGAGCGGAATGTCCGCGCCCTTCTCAAAGCAGAGCCGAATGACACCAATTTGCAACTCCATTTGGCACACATCCTCTTGGAACAGGAACGCTACGACGAATGTGTTGCCTATGTGGATTCCCGGACCTTTAGCAACAAAGATTTAATTTATCTGAAAGAGAAGTCGCAACAACTGAAAAAAGAAATGGAAACCTTGGGGGTGGAACGCTCCGCCCACTTCCGCGTGGAGTTTGAAGGCCGCCCCGCTCGTGCGGATGTCCTGGAGGCATTGACCGTTCTGGAGATTGCCTACGATTCCCTCTGCCGGCTGTTCCAGTTCTATCCGGAAAACAAGATGCACTTGGTGCTCTACCAGACAGCGGAATATCAAGGCATGGGCTCCAGGCCGGATTGGGTGGGGGCGATTTTTGATGGAAAACTGCGAGTTCCTGTTGGGCTCATGCAGTACTATGAACTTTATCGTCCTATTCTTTTTCATGAATTGACCCACGCTTTTGTTCGGGCAATGAACCGTAATAGCGTCCCCTTGTGGCTGAATGAGGGCGTTGCTCAGGTGGTGGATGGCTCCCGCACAGGGAACCCGAGACCCGAGGGCGCACCACCCATCCTGGAGGCTTTGACGGAACCCTTTGTGAACGAAAAGCGAACGGAAAATGCGATCCGGCTGTACTGGTACTCGCAGGCTATGGTGGAACAACTCCTTGCGCGGGATCTGTCACCCGGGGTCGGTCCCAAATTTGCCCATATTCGCGAATTTATTGCAGAAATAAGGATTTTAGGGGTGGATAAAGCCATGGATAAGCATTATGGTGTCACTACCCAAAAGCTTTATGACCATGTGATTTCTGTCACGCATTGACCTTTGAATGCAAAGTACAGATTTTTGAGCTTGCGCAAAAACCATACATAATTATTATATTTGTTTACAAACAATTCATGTCTTCAAGGAGATAAATATGAAGTTAAAGACCACTGCTGCAGTTCTTTCTGCTGCTGCTCTTTTCGCCGCCTGTAGCGACGAGGTTGTCAATGTCAATGACGAGGCCAAGGAAAAGGCTACCTTCACTATGAAGGTCATTGACGGAATTACCGGTGAAGTGATTCCTGGTGCACAGGTTTATTCTGTGATGGACGAAGATACCGAGGAAGCTGACTCCCTCGGCATCGTGACGTGGAAGAAGAACGCTATTGGTGATTATCTCTATTACGTCTCTGCTGACACATTGGGCTACAAGACTGTCCAGATCACAATGAGCGCAACGGAAGGTGGTGCTGGTGATGTGGCTCGCGTGGCTGACGTGTATAAGGAAGTTCTCATGTTCAAGGGTGGTGTGAATGCTTCCGGTACGGTTCTTTACACCGATATAAAGACTGGAAAGAGAGGCCCTGTTGAAGGCGCCAAGGTCATTGCAAATTGCGGCCTTCAGTTCATTCCTGCAGAAGTTACTACGGAAACAGACAAGGATGGTGCCTACGAATTTAAGAACCTTCCTGCTGGAGTGAATTGCAATATCTCTGTTGGACAGATGGAAATCAACGATGTCCTTTATTCTGGTAGCACTGTGAAAGCTTCTGGTGCTCGTCCGGGTGACATTGATAATGCTGATTTTATCAATCTTGCTCCTGTTACTCCGCAGTTTGAGATGATTACGGATAACTTCGATGCTATCGACACTACGACCAGCCTTCAGATTACTTTCTCTGCAGCAGTTGCCAAGGACTCCTTGCTCAACAAGTGGTCTGTTACTAAGGGTGGAACAGAAGTTGCCATCAAGGTTGAAGTAGTGGATGGTAAGACGGTGAAGATTACTCCGTTCTCCAAAAAGTGGGAAAAGGGTGAGAGCTATTCCGTGAGCGGAACGGCTTATTCTGAATTTGGCAAACCTGAATCCTTCGCCGAATCCTTTACCGTTGGAGCTAAGGGCGGCAAGGTTCCCGGTCAGGTTTCCAAGCTGAAGGCTGAACAGGATGACGAATACATTGACCTTACCTGGACTGCTCCTAAGGGCGGCATCAGCGGCTATGTTATCTTCTATAAGACTAACCTTATGGCTGACTTTGAAAGAGGGGGCTATGCCGACGAATTAGATGAGTCCTATTCCTTCAGTACTTCTAGTTTCTCCGCCAAGGTCACCAAGGTCTCCTTCATTGTGCTTCCGTACAATGGTGAAGGCAGAGCTGACATGAACAAGGCTGAATCCGTTGAAGTCAAGTACGAAGCTCCGGATGAAATTGAGTAATCAGTTTCTAAAGTAAGCGAATTTAAAATCCCGCGAGTGCAAAAGTGCCCGCGGGATTTTTTTATCCCGAAAATTTCTAGATTGTCGCCCCGATGATTCTCAACACCTTTCTGCAACAGCCGCGCTTTAAGAAGAATGGCGGCATCCATGATGTTTTGATTGTGGCTGTCCCCATGCTTCTCAGCATGTCTTTTGACACGCTGATGACTTTTGTGGATAGGCTCTTCCTTTCCAAACTCGGCCCCTGCGAAATGAATGCTGCCCTCGGTGGTGGCGGCACCCAGATTGTGATGATAAACCTCTTTTCTGGAGTCATCAGCTATGTGACTGCTATGGTGGCGCAGCGCATGGGGGCGGGGAAGAACGGGGATTGCGCCAAGGTCTTTATCCAGTCCATTTACTTTGCGCTGATTTGCATGCCCTTGGTGTTTGCTACAATACCTGTGGGCTATTGGATGTTTGGTTTGCAGGATTTGGTTCCCGAGCAGATGGAACCTCAGAAACTCTATTTCAAGATTCTCATCTTCGGTAGTTTCTTGATGCTTGCCCGCAACGCCTTCGCCAACTTTTTCTCTGGCATTGGCGAGACGAAAATCATCATGCAGGCTGCTTTTGCGGCGATGGTGGTGAATGTAGTGGCCAACTATTTCCTCATTTTCGGGTATGGACCATTCCCGCAGTTAGGGGTTGCGGGCGCCGCTTACGGAACCCTCCTTGGCACCTTCGTATCCGTCGTCATGCTTGCCTGCAAATATTTTCAGAAGACTTACCGCGTGCGTTTTGCTACAGGCTCCACTTTCGGCTGGGATCTGCCCATCATGAAGGAACTTTGCCGTAAGGGTATTCCCTGCGGTATTGAATTCTTCCTGAACATGCTGGCGTTCCAATGCCTACTCTTCTTGTTCCATGGCCTGGGGGCAATTTCTGCAACAGCGGCTTCCGTCATGTTCAACTGGGATATGGTGGCCTATGTTCCGCTGATGGGCCTGGAGGTGGCTTCCACAAGTTTGGTGGGTCGGTATGTGGGTGCAAAAGATGGCGCTGCAGCCAAGCGCTCTACCTATTCGGGACTTCATATCGGATGGATGTACTCTATTGTGATAGCCGTACTCTTTTTGCTACTGCCAGAAGTGCTGGTGGATATATTCAGCCCGGATGAGGCGAGTGCAATCTTTAGCGAAGCCCGCCCCATGTCTCTCTTTATGCTTCGAGTGGCGGTATTCTACATCATGGCGGAAGTTCTTCTGGTCATCTACGCTGGCGCTCTCCGTGGGGCGGGGGATACCTTCTGGGTGATGGTGACCTCAGCCATCATGAACTGGTTTGTGACGGGTTCTCTGTATGTGGCGGCTTATATTTTCGACTTGCCCGCCCATTACGCCTGGGTGTGGGTAGTTGCTGGCTATACCATCTGGCCCTTCGTGTTCCTCGCTCGCTGGAAATCCGGCAAATGGCGCCGTCACGTGATGGATAAATAGCATTTGCTGTTGCCCAAATTCTGCTTTTTTCTAGATTTTCCCCTCGGAACAATTTTTCTAAAGAGGTTCAAATAATGAATTATTTCAATTCTATTCCTATGCGTCGCCAGTTGGAAGAAATTGGCCATTGCCGTTTCATGGAACATTCTGAATTCAGCCGCGGTGTTGAAGCCCTCAAGGGCAAGAAGATTGTGTTCGTGGGTTGCGGTGCTCAGGGCCTTCATCAGGGTCTTGACCTCCGTGATAGCGGCCTCGATGTTTCCTATACTCTTCGTAAGGAAGCTATCGAACAGAAGCGCCAGTCCTGGAAGAACGCTACGGAAAACGGCTTCAAGGTCGGTACCTATGAAGAAATGATTCCGGATGCAGACCTCGTTTGCAACCTCACACCGGATAAGCAGCACCACAACGTGATTCCTGCCATCATGAAGCTCATGAAGAAGGGCGCCGCCCTCTCTTACAGCCATGGCTTCAATATCGTTGAAGAAGGCCAGGAAATCCGCAAGGACATCACTGTGATCATGTGCGCCCCGAAGGGTCCGGGTTCCGAAGTCCGTAGCGAATACGTTCGCGGTTTCGGTATGCCTTGCCTCATCGCTGTGCATCCGGAAAATGACCCCGAAGGCAAGGGCTGGGATTACGCCAAGGCTTACGCCGCTGGCCTCCATGCCGACCGTCCGGGCGTTCTCGAAAGCTCTTTCGTCGCCGAAGTGAAGTCTGACCTCATGGGTGAACAGACCATCCTTTGCGGTATGCTCCAGACCGGCACAATCCTCTGCTACGATAAGATGGTGAAGGAATTCGGTGTTGAACCGGCATACGCTGTCAAGCTCCTCCAGTATGGTTGGGAAACCATTTCTGAAGCTTTGAAGCATGGTGGCATTACCAACATGATGGACCGTCTCTCCAATCCGGCCAAGATCCGCGCAACGGAACTCGCCGAGAAAATGAAGAAGATCATGAAGCCGCTCTACTGTGAACACCAGGACAACATCATCTCTGGCAAGTTCTCTAGCACCATGATGGTGGACTGGGAAGCTGGCGACAAGGATTTGCTCAAGTGGCGTGGCGAAACCGGCGAACTGGAATTCGAAAAGGTTGCCGCAACTGACAAGGTCATCACCGAACAGGAATACTTCGACCGTGGCGTTCTCATGACCGCTATGATCAAGGCCGGTGTGGAACTCGCATTCGAAACCATGTGCTCCGTTGGCATCAAGCCGATGAGCGCCTACTACGAATCCCTCCACGAAACACCGCTCATTGCAAACCTCATCGCTCGCAAGAAGTTGTTCGAAATGAACCGCGTGATTTCCGATACCGCCGAATACGGTTGCTACCTGTTTGCCAACAAGTGTGTTCCTCTCCTCGCTGACTTCATGAAGAACGAAGTCAAGCCGGGTGACGTTGGTGCTATCTTCGGTGAAGGCCAGTCCACTGCCGTCGATAACGAAGAACTCATCAAGGTGAACAAGAACATCCGTAACCATCCGGTCGAAGAAGTGGGAGCTTGGCTCCGCGATCGTATGTCCGGCATGACTAAGGTCGTCTAAGCTTCGGCTAGCGGCGTTCTCGACCCTCTCGCCGTACGAATGTGTACGGCTTCGGGGTCTGCGGCCTTGCTATCCTCGCTTATACAACCTTATTAAAGAGCAGCCTTCGGGCTGCTTTTTTGCTGTTCAGCGTTGCTCGGACGCTCACGTACAAGTAGTACGCTACGCCGCGCTGTTCTTTGCCTCGCTAGCTTCTTGACAAATTCCTTTATCTGGAGAAAAGACTTCTTGAAAAAGAAGTCTTTTTGTTTAAAGTCTCGCTAGGTTCCACTTAGCGAGATTTTTTGTTTAATCTGCGCGATGCTGTGCTGTTATCCTCGCTTATACAACCTTATTAAAAGAGCAACCTTCGGGTTGCTTTTTTTTTCGAACAAAAAAGAAAACCTCCAGTATCGCTACTGGAGGTTTCGTCAAATTTGTGGAGGATTATTTCTTCTTCTTTCCGCTCTTCTTGGGCGGATGAACGGCAATCTTCTTCACTTCCTTGGCTTTTGCGTCTGCAGCCTTGAAGAAGGCTTCCATCTGTTCCAGGGCGTAGTTGGGGTCTTCCTCGATGATGTCGCTGGCTTCGTCCACCATTTCGGCGAACTTGTCATACCAATCGGCGAAGATTTCTACTTCCAAATGATCCACGCCAGGAATGGTCAGGCGAACGCCGCAGGCTTCTCCGATGCGGTCTTGGAACTTGGCCATTTCCGGTTCCAGGAGGGAGAGGTCCAGACCGTCCAAATCCTCGGGAGCGAGCCAGATGGGAGTGTCGTCGTCCTTCTTGGACTTTTTGGAGTTCTTCACGTCCTGACAGCCACACTTGCAATCCTTTCCGCAGTTGCAGGTACCGTTCTTGCAGCATTCGCAGCCGCAGTTGCATTCGCAGTCGCCACCGTAGGTTGCCAAGTATTCTTCGTCATCCATGCCGCTATCGTAGAAGAATTCGTCTTCTTCCAGGTAGAGGGTTTCAACGAAGATGCCCTTCGCGCCAAGAGCCTTGGCGGAGGCCAGGAATTCCTTCAAATCACCACCAAAATAGCGGGTGGATTCTGCTTCCTCGTTCAGGGTCTGCACGGGGATGGGGAGAAAATGCTGCTTCTTGATGTGGTCGCAGATGATGTCAGTAATGGATTTCTTTTCTTTAGCCATTTTAATTCTCCTATAGCCTGCCTATGATTTATACGTGATACTTCTTGAGACTCTGGGCCTTCTCTTCGATGAGTTTCATGATGCGGTCCACGGCATCCTTGCCGTTGGCGGTATCCTTCACGCTTACGAGGGGCTGGAACAGCGGGCTGTTGAACAGCGTTCCCAGAGGAATGGGGTTCTTGCGGCAGAAGGTGATGTCCACATAGTCGCGCACAGCCTTCTGCAAGTCGTGTGCCTTGTCCTTATCGCCGGCGAGGAATGCCTTGTGCAGGTCAACGAAGGTCTTGCAAGCTTCGGGAATGTTACCGGAGGCACTGACGAGGCCTGTGCCACCCATTTCAAGCAGGTCTGCGAAGAGTCCGTCTTCACCGCTCATGACGGCGAAATCCTTACCCTTGGTCTCTTTAATGACGCGGGCGGTATCTTCGTGGAACTTTTCACCAAAGCCGAATTCCACTGCCTGCTTGAGGCCGATGATGTTCTTGTCTTCGGCAAGGGCAATCAAGGTGTCCGGATGAACATAGCTGGAAGTGCGGCCCGGCACATTGTAAATCACAATCTTTGCGCCAGTTTCGCTACTGAGGGTACGGTAGTGGTTCAGCAAGCCTTCCTGGGGAGGATTGTTGTAGTAGCCTGTAACGCAGAGGACTGCCACGGGAGCAATCTTCAAGACGTTTTCAATCATCTCGATGGATTCGCGGGTGCAGTTGCTGCCAGCGCCTGCAATCACGGGAACGCGGCCGTCCACATAATCCAATGTAAACTTTATTATATCTAAGTGTTGCTGCGGAGAAACAGTTGCGCTTTGTCCGGTAGTTACGGCCGGCAAAACGCCACTTGCGCCAGCGGCAATGACGTCGTCAATCATCTGACCAAATTTCTTATAGTCGATGGAATTGCGAAGGTTCTTGGGATCGTCGTTCTTCAAGGGAGTGAACAACGCGGGGAAAACACCAGTGAGTTGAGAAGCGTTAGTTATTTGCATGTGGCAAAAATAATTAAATCAAAACAAAAAAGGGAAGAAATGTTATATTTTGAGCCTAAACTACAAATACAGGAACCAACATGGATTCGATTACTCAAATCTGGAAAAAGATTCAGGCACCGGAATTCAATCCGGCAACCGATATGAATTTGGTGGAACAGGTCAAGCAAGTCGCTCTTACTTCCCAGGAGCCCGCTAAGGTTAGCTTTGGCACTTCTGGTTGGCGTGGCGAAATTGGCTCCGAGTTCACCCTCCGGAATCTCCAGGTGGTGGGTGCCGCCATTGTGCGCCTGTATCGCGAAGCCACTCCGGAACTCTTTGAAGCTCTTGGAGTAAAAGATTTTGCCGAACTCCAGAAGCGTGGTGTGGTGGTTGGACATGACAACCGCCTTTTGGGCCATGAATTCTGCGAAGCCGTGGCCGACCAGTTCGCCAAGGCTGGGGTGAAGGTTTATTATGGCGGTGAAATGCCCACTCCGGAATTTTCTGCCGCTATCGAAATGTTGGGTGCTGCCTGCTCCATCAACATGACTCCGAGCCACAATCCGAGCCACTACAACGGCATCAAGTTCAATCCGGCTGATGGCGGTCCCGCTGGTCCGGAAATCACCAACGTGATTACCAAGCTCAGTAACGAAATGATGGCCACCTGGAAGTTTGAACCGGTGGGCAAGGTTGACTGGGAACTGATTGACGCTCTCAAGATTTATGGGGAGTTCCTCCACAAGCAGGGCACCATCAAGTTTGATGTGATTAAGAATTTCTTGGATAAGGGCGAATTGACTCTGGTCTGCGACCATGTTCATGGTTCTACCCGTCGCCGTCCGCCCTTCCTGCTGGGCAACCCCAAGTGCCTCACCACCATCCGTACGGAAGATGACAGCCTCTTTGGCGGCATTGCTCCGGAACCTTCCAGCAAGAACCTGGAGAAGGTGAAGAAGGCCTTGGATGCTAGCCAGACCCGCTTCCGCCTGGGCTGCATTTTTGACCCCGATGGCGACCGCATTCGTTTCTATGATGGTTCCCGCGAAGTGGACATGAACAGCTTTGGTGCTATCGCCTTCCACTACATGGCTACAGTCCGTAAGGAAAAGGGCGTTGTGGCGAAGTCCGTGGCAACCTCCAACTTTGTGAACATCATTGCCGAAAAGTTGGGCGTACCCGTGATGGAGACTCCGGTGGGCTTCAAGAACTTCCGCCCCTGGCTCAGCCGTTCTGCAAAGGATAAGGCTTTGGTGGCCTTCGAAGAATCCGATGGCATTTCTGGCCTCAATAACACTTTGGAAAAGGATGCCCAGTTCGGCCTCCTTATGGCTCTTGAAATCATGGCTACCACGGGTAAGAACCTGGGTGAATACCTGGATTCCCTGTATGCTGAATTCGGCCGTTTCTATCCGAGCCGCGCAGGCTTCGAAGTGGACAAGTCTTTGGTGGGCGCTCCTCTTGTTGCCAAGGTGAACGCCATCGCTGAAGTTGCCAAACCGGGGGCTAAGGTCCAGGTTGGTACAAATGAAAAAACTGTAAAACAGCTCCTGACTCTCGATGGTGTGAAAATCATATTTGAGGATGACTCTTGGATGTTGGTGCGCCCCTCCGGTACGGAACCAAAGGTCCGTATTTACACGGAATGCCGCGATCCAGATGAAAAGGATCCCATGTTCGAGGCCGCAAAGGCGCTGTTCTTTAGAGATTAAATAATAGGAGTAAAACGATGAAAAAGATACTCAGTGTATTGATCATGGCGCTCTCTGTTCTGGGCTTTGCTCAGGATGCGGCTCCAGGTCCAAAGGTTGCATTTCAGGCTTTCGAAGGAGCTTCCTTCTTGAAGATGAAAGCTGCTGAAGATGGCTTCCACAAGTTCTCTCTGAAGGTAGAGGCTGCGCCTTGGGCTTTCCAGGCTATTGGTGAAGCCCGCGTTGTTGCTGGCGACCCTCAGCTTTTGGTGTCTGCCCTTTATGAAGGCAGCATTTATGTAATCGTTGCCTACGTTCCGGATTCCAAGGCTGCTGGCAAGGATGGCAAGGAATACAATGCCGGTGTGTTCGACCTGATGCTTTATTACGATGATGAACAGGTTTCTGTTCGCAATGTGAAGTTTAAGTTGCTTCCTCCGGCTGATGACGAATGGGCTGCTGGCATCTTGAAGGATGCTATGGCCGGCGCCGAGGCTCTCGGAGCTCTCTGGGGTGGCAATTACGAACATGAAATCACAGCGGCCTCTGCAACACCTGTAGATAAGAAGACTCTTCAGGATATGAACCGCCCCAAGCCGGAACCAAAACCGGAACCGGTTGCTGAAGAAGAACCGGTGGCTAAGAAGATGGTTGCCGAAGATGAGGAAACAGATGACGATGGCTCTAAGCTTTCTGTGAAGGAAAAACGCCGTCGTGCCATGATGCGTAAGAAGCAGGCTGCCGAAGAAGAGGAAGAAGCCGAAGAACCGGTAGTCAAGAAGAAGAAAAAGAAGAAAAAGGCTGTTGAAGAAGACGAGGAAGAAGCTCCTGTCGTGAAGAAGAAAAAGAAGAAAAAGAAGGTCGTCGAAGAAGACGCTGAAGAAGACGAACAGCCCGTCGTAAAGAAGAAAAAGAAGAAAAAGAAAGTCGTCGAGGAAGAGGAAGAAGACGATGAAGAACCCGTCGTAAAGAAGAAAAAGTCCAAGAAGAAAAAGAAGAAAAAGTCTTACGACGAAGATGAAGACGAATAGTCCTGAAAGTTTAACACAAATATCAATTGTAACCTGATAGAGGTACTTTATGTCCGGTCACTCAAAATGGGCCACCACCAAACGTAAGAAAGCCAAGACAGACGTTGCTCGCGCCAAGGCTTGGAACAAGTTGATTAAGGAAATCTCCATTGCCGCTAAACTCGGTGGTGGAAACCCTGATGCTAACCCCCGTCTCCGCGCGGCTATCCTCAAATCCAAGAGCCAGAGCCTTCCGACCAAGAATATCGAAAGTGCAATTGCTAAGGGTACAGGTGCTAACGGCGGTGCTGATGTTACAGAACCGATGTACGAGGGACGCGGCCCAGGTGGCATTGCCATCATGGTGCAATGCATGACCGACAACAAGGTCCGTACCGTTGCTGAAATTCGCAACATCTTCAACAAGAATGGCGGTTCCATGGGTGAATCTGGCTCTGTGACTTGGGCTTTCACCTATAAGGGTGTCATTATTGTGGATGCTGAAAAGTATCCGGAAGACAAGGTGATGGACTTGGTCATTGAAGCCGGCGCTGATGACATGAGCACGGAAGACGGCGTTCATGAAATCTCCACTTCTCCAGAAGCATTTGATGCTGTGTCCAAGGCTCTTGAAACTGCTGGCATTGAAATGATGAGCGCGGAACTTAGCTATGTGGCTAACGATCCTGTGAAGCTCGGTCACGATGATGCTGTGAAGCTCCTCAAACTTATCGACAAGTTCGAAGACCATGATGACGTTCAAGACGTCTATCACAATGCGGAAATCGACGAAGCCGATATGGATGCTGCAGAATAAGCTTTAGCTTAGGCTTTATGCAAACGGCACCTGGTGAAAACCAGGTGCCGTTTTGTATTGAATTTCTTAAATGATTTGTGCGAGGTAATTCAGACAGAATTTGCTGTCGCTATAAATCGGCAACGAGTTTGTCGAAGACTTGCCCGCGGACTTTGTAGTTCTTGAAAAGCCCGAAGCTAGCGCAGGCAGGGCTCATGATGACGCTCCCGCCGGCACCGATGTTTAGGCAATCGGCAAAGGCTTCTTCCAGAGTGGGGAAGATTTTTGCGGTCGTGACGTCTTCGGCTAACCCAGCCTCTTTCAAAGAAGCGAGCATCCGTTCTGCAGTAGCGCCGATGAGGGCGATGCGCTTCAGGTTCGGACGCTCCTTCACGAGGATTTGGGAGAGTTCAGTGAAGTCAGCGTTCTTTTCGGAACCGCCGAGAATGAGGGCGAAGGGCCGCTTCATGCTCTTGGTTGCCGCAATAGTGGCATCTGGGCGAGTGGCGTAACTATCGTTGTAGAATTCAATGCCATTTTTTTCGCCCTTGAATTCCATGCGGAAGGGGAGGGTCTCGTAAGATTTTAGAGCCTCGAAGGATTCGCTGACGCTAATGCCGAGGGCCTTGCAGGCGAGGGTTGCGGCGGCCATGTTCTCCAGCTGGTAGATCCCGCGGACCTTGCATTCGCCGAGGCTGAGGGCGTCGTGACCAATCATAAGGGTGTCGCCTTCGATGATGGCGTCGCCGTTTTCATAGCTGACGGAAAGTTTTGTTCCGGCTGGGCTTTCTTCTGCAATCTTTGCCGTGGGTGCAGCATCCTTTAGGTAAACGCAGGCACCGCCGCGTTTTTGCCAGCGGACCAGATTGGCCTTGGCGTCGCGGTATTCCTCCACGCTCTTGTGCCAGTCCAAATGTTCGGTAGAAACGCGGAGCACCACGGCTACGTCGGGCGATACGGAAAGCGTCATGAGCTGGAAGCTGGAAAGTTCCAGAATGGAGATGCGGTTGCTGGGCTCATCCTTCAGGAGGTCAAGCGCGGGCACGCCGAAGTTTCCTCCGATAGCGTTCTCTTCGCCCGCTGCGCTCAGGATGTGGGCAATCATGCTGACGGTGCTGCCCTTGCCGAGAGTGCCTGTAACGCCAACCACTTTTTTGGAAGAAGTCTGTTCTAGGAACAATTGGATTTGGCTGGTGAGGAGTCCGCCGTTCATCTGGAAGGCGAACAGTTCCTTGCTCATGGGGTACACACCGGCGGAGCGGACCACGGTGACGCAATCCTTCAAACCGTCTAGGTAGTTGTCGCCGCTGAAGACTTTGACATCTATGCCATCGGGGACTTCCGGCAGGTTTACCGGGTTCTTGTCCATCACGACGATTTCTTTAACGCCTTCGCGAAATAGATACTGGAGAGTGCTCTGGCCTTCAACGCCAAAGCCTAAAATGCCAACAGGGGAAATGATGTTATTCATGGTGGAGAATGTAGTAAATGCGGGAATTTTACAATTCAAAATTCAAAATTCACAATTCAAAATTGGTGCCTCTGGCGAGATGCATCGCCAGATATATCTCATAATTCGTAATTCATAACTCGTAATTTGTAATTATTTTCGGCGTCATTGCGAGGAGCGTGGAACGCGACGTGGCAATCCATGAACGTTAATTATGAATGCAGAATGAAGAATGCAGAATTGATGTCTGACGGGAAACGCTTCTGTTTTTGCTTGGAATACAAAATTCTATAAATTTATAAAAATTGTGTAAAAATTAACTAAATTTGACAATTTGTGTTCTAAATGCTTGACGAAGGGTATAAACTAGTGTATATTTGCTCTTGTGACCCCGATTATCGAATACAGAGACTATCGCAAGTTCATCCAGGACTATTACGACGAACGGAAGCGTTCATCGGCGTTCACCTGGCGTGATTTTGCGGCTGCGGCGGGCTTTTCCTCGGCGGTGTATTTGAAGTATGTTTGCGAGGGGAAGAAGAATTTGAGCATTGCCGCGGCAGATCAAGTGGCTGTGGCCATGGGGCTTGCCGGTTTTGAACTGGATTTTTTCAAGAGCATGGTTGCCTATAGTCACGCGAAGAACGATGCGGCGAAGCAGGCGGCCTTTGATGCCATGCTCGCCTTGGCGAAAGAGCACAAGGTGAATGTGCTGGAGGGCGACGCCTTCAAGTTTTTCAGTTCCTGGAAGAACCCCGTGATTCGGGAACTGGCACCCGCCATGCCTGGGGCAAAACCACTGGAAATGGCCCGCAAGTGTCGGGCGAAAATCACTGCGGCGGAGGTCTCGGAAACTCTCGCCTTCCTCACAAAGACGGGCCTTTTGAAAAAGGACAAGTTCGGGAATTACAAGCAGACCTCGAAATCCGTCTCCACGGGGCCTATGGATGTGACCCCTGTGGCGGTCCGCAGGCTTCACCACGAAATGGGAATGCTCGCCCTGGAGGCCATTGAGGGCGCCCCTCTCGCGGAGCGGAATTTTACTGGCGTGACCCTTGGGCTCACGCAGGAGGCTTATTGCCAGATTGTGAAAGAACTTGCCGCGTTCCGCCATCGGGTTGTTGCCATCGCGACGAACTCAAGCGCAACAGAAAGAGTTTACCGCCTGAACATGCAACTGTTCCCCATGACGGAGACGTTGCCAACAGCGGGTGACAAGAGTATCAAGAAACGCGAGCACAAGCGTTGTGCCGCCAAACCTCAAAAGAAGAGAGGGAATCATGGATAAGGTGTTTGACAAGTGGACTTTCGCCAGGTTTCAGAAGGTATTGAGCCTGGCTTTTGGCGTTTGCATGCTGTCATTTACTTTGACCGCTTGCGGCGATTCCTCGGACGATGTCGCCGGCGGCAGCGCCGAAGAGGAAGGAATCATCGCCATTAAGGATAAGACCGTGAGCGGCGTGAGCCAAAAGGGACCTTTTGTGAATGGATCTAGCGTTACAGTTCAAGAATTGGATGGGGAAACATTATCCCAAACGGGAAATAGTTTTGAGGGAAAAATAAAGAATGACAGGGGTGAATTTAGTGTTTCCGTAAAAAGCTTGGCTTCTCAATATGTTCTCCTTAAGGCAACGGGGTTCTATCGCAATGAAGTGACGGGAGAAAAATCTTCCAGTCAAGTTACCTTGTATGCACTTACGGATTTGAGTGAACGGAGCGAAGTGAACGTGAATCTCCTGACCCATTTGGAATATGAACGTTCCCTTTATCTGGTTGAAAATGATTCTATGAGTGTCGCGGACGCCAAGGCAAAAGCTGAAACGGAAGTGATGAATGCCTTTAAGATAAAGGGCGAGTTTAAGAATGCGGAAGATCTCAATATTTTTGGAGTAGGTGATGAAAACGCCGCACTGCTTGCAATATCAGTGATGATGCAGGGGAATTTGAATGAGGCTAACTTCAGTGAACGTCTGGCTGATTTTGCACAGGATATTGAAGATGGCGAATGGAATGATGGCAAAATGCAAACTGAAATTGCTGATTGGACATTTGATGAGAATTATGCGCAAATCCGTACTCATATCAACTCTTGGAACTTGGGCGATGAGGTCCCGGCATTTGAAAAATACCTGAACAATTTCTGGTGGCAGAATTTTGGATTGGGGGATTGCTCTGCAGAAAATCAATCGGAAATCAAGCAGAACTCAAATGAATTGAGTGCTTATTATGAAAATCACTTTATCTGCGCAGAAAATGGTTGGCGTATTGCCACGGATTTGGAGAAGGATACTTACAAATGGGAAGCAGGGAATGATGGCGACAGCAAGTGGGGAAGTGTAAATGGCAAGAACTGCTATGTGTTTGAAGGCAAGGCATGGCGTGCTGGCAACAACAGCGACTGCTCTTTGAATTTGAGGGGCTGCACGGTCCTCCGCCAAGATACTGTCGGTTTAGGCAGCGACAAGGTGTGGCATATCTGCGATGC